>NZ_JBFAGG010000004.1:0-619037 GCF_040653595.1 Sphaerisporangium sp. NPDC051011
GACCGGGCGAAGAAGACCACCAAGGCCGTGGCCGAGCTGCTGCACATCGCCGGGGTCAAGTTCGGCGTGCTCGGGCCGATGGAGGCGTGCACCGGCGACCCGGCCCGCCGGCTGGGCATGGAGTTCCTGTTCGACATGCTGGCCCGGCAGAACATCGAGACGCTGAACGAGGCCGGCGTCAAGAAGATCGTGGCGACGTGCCCGCACTGCTTCAACACCCTGGCCAACGAGTACCCGCAGCTGGGTGGCACGTTCGAGGTGGTGCATCACACCCAGTTGCTGGCCCGGCTGGTGGAGGAGGGCAGGCTCACCCCTATCACCCCGATCGAGGAGAAGATCACCTACCACGATCCGTGTTTCCTGGGCCGGCACAACAAGGTGTACGCCCAGCCGCGCGACATCATGGCCAAGGTGCCCGGCGTCCAGGCCCAGGAGATGCACCGCTGCAAGGAGCGCGGTTTCTGCTGCGGCGCGGGTGGCGCGCGCATGTGGATGGAGGAGCGTATCGGCAAGCGCATCAACACCGAGCGGGTGGATGAGGCGCTGACCACCGACCCCGACACCGTGTCCACCGCGTGCCCGTTCTGCCTGGTCATGCTGGGAGACGCGATCAACGAGAAGAAGAACAACGGCCAGGCCAAGGAGACGCTGGAGGTCGTGGACGTCGCCCAGCTCCTCATCCGGTCGATCAAGGGCGAGCCGATGCCAGCCACCTGACCGCTCGATGCGACTTGACAGGCGCCGACGTCAGTCTGCCGCCATCGGTGGGGAGCGCTTATAGGGCGTTTAATCCGCTGATGGGTGTGTGCGTTCGGGTGCGTAGTCACTCAGTAACGCGAAAGCCTAGTGAGGCCCCCCGCCGAGCAGGCTGCGTGGACCGAGAGCCTGGAAGGCCTCCACCAGGGCATGAACGGCGCCCCGCCGGTCAGTGCGTCGGCATGCGATATGGAAGGCCACGGGGGCGGCGCCGGTCAGCGTCACCGCGCGGAAGGCGGGGCCCAGGAACGGGGCGATCTCCGCAACGGTGGCTATCACGGCTGTGCCGTCGGCGACTTGGCGCAGGACGCGGGCGAAGGTCCCTACGTCGGTCTCGACCAGGCGCGCCTCGCGGCGGGGCCGCACGTCCGCGAGCCAGAACTGGTTCATCCACTCCTCGGAGATGGCCGGGTTGTACAGGATCGGTTCCTCACTGAAGTCCTCCACGTTCACCGCATCGGAGTCGGCGAGGGTATGCCGGGCGGCGACCACGCCGATACGCGCACTGACGGCGGTCAGGGGGAAGGAGGTCACGATGGGATGCCGCACGGGCGCGAAGGTCCACAAGAGGTCCACCTGATGGTCGGGCAGGCAGCGGGTGAGCACGGGAAAGGGAACATCCTGGCGCACCAGCCGGGTCTCGGGAAAGCTGCGGCGGACCTCCCTCGCGATGCCGCTCATGTCGAAGTATTTAAGGATCCCGCCCGTGCCGGCGGGGACACCGATCCGCAGCGTGTACCGGGCGGGTGCGGCCCGGGCACTCTCGCGGGCGGCGCAGGCCTGAGCGATCAGGGGTACGGCGGCGGTCGCGAACCGCCGGCCCGCGGAGGTCACGGCGAGCACACCCGCAGGATCCCGCTCGACGAGGGCGACCCCGAGTTGTCGTTCCAGACGTTGGATGCGCTTGGCCAACGCCGATGAGGTCAGGTGCAGCTGCACGGCCGCACGCCCATAGTGCCGCTCCTCCACGAGCACCAAGAAGTCGGCGACCAAACCGAGATCCAGATCCATGCGCACCCCTGCGTGGTGGATGAGCCGAGCGACCAAGACGCCGAGTCATGGACATCGATCAATGCTCGCTACTTTAAGTCTCCGCCTGTCAAGACCCGATTCCTTATTGGAATGAGGGGGGTCTCACACCCCGGCCGACGCGTGTAAAACAAAGTCACCAATACGGCGTTGATCCGGACACACCCGCGTGCAGGCCCGCCATGTTCGTGGGTTCCGGTCCCTGTATCCGAATCACCAAGGAGACATCCATGGACCAGGCTCGCGAATCATCACCTGTCGATGTCAGCACCGCGCTTGCTGACTTCGAGCTCGGTAGCGTCGACGCCCTCGAGGGCAGCGCACTCGGCAACATTCTCACTGAGGTCTACGCGTCCCGTGATGGTGCGGGCGCGGCGGGCGGCGTGATGCACAGCTCGCACAGTTCCTTCTCGCAACATTCCTCGACCTCGTGGTGAGGTCAAAGATCAGGGATGAGTTGACGTCGGCGGCCGCGGTGACCACTGCACCCATGACCACATTCATCTGCAAGGTCGCGTCCCGGTGCAATCTAGACTGCGACTACTGCTACGTCTATCGCCACGCTGACCAGAGCTGGCGTCGTCAACCGCAGCGGATGTCGATGCGGACGGCGGCGCAGCTCGGTCGGCGGATCAACGAGCACGCAGTGACACATCACCTACGCGAGGTGAACGTCATCCTTCACGGCGGTGAGCCGCTGTTGCTGGGGCTGCCCTATCTGCGCGAACTTTGCGACGCGATCACCGAGCCGACCAAGAATGTCACGATCAGATGGCACGGTCAGACGAACGGCGTTCTCTACGATGAGGCGACGCTGGAGTTCTGTCGTGAGCGGAACCTGTCGTTCGGGTTGAGCATCGACGGGCCTGCGGAGGCACATGACCGGCATCGAGTGGACCATGCCGGTCGACCGTCCTTCGCGGGCGCCCATCGGGCCTTGACGCTGCTCAGTGGTGATTGGGGCCGACCGGTGTGGGGCGGTGTCCTGGCAGTGATCGACCTGCGCCACGACCCGCTCGACGTGTACCGGTTCCTGCGCGGCTTCGAGCCGCCGAACATCGATTTCCTGTTGCCCCTCGGGCACCACGACCTGAGGCCGCCGGGTAAGGATTCGCCCGGCACCACGCCGTATGCGGACTGGCTGTTGCGGATCTTCCGCGAATGGTACGACGAACGCCCACAGCCCATTCGGATTCGCCGCTTCCGGGATGTCGTCGCACTGCACCTCGGCGCGCAGAACAGTTCCGAGGAATGGGGTCTGCAACCCGTCGATCTCATCGTCGTCGAGACGAACGGTGAGCTGCAGGCGGTGGACACGCTCAAGGTAACCTTCGAGGGCGCCTGTGAATTGGGGCTTAACGTTTTCGACCACAGCTTCGACGACGCACTGCGATCGCCGTCAGTGCGGGCGCGTCAGGACGCTTGGGCGACGCTGAGCCCGATATGCCAGGCCTGTGATCTCGTCCGGGTATGCGGAGGCGGGTACTTTCCGCACCGGTATTCGGACGAAGCCGGCTTCAACAACCCGTCGGTCTACTGCGCGGATCTCATGAAGCTCATCCGCGAGATCACGACGGTGGTGGACCAGGACCTGGCCAGGCTCGCATGAGCGTACGCCTTGAACCTGCGACGGTCGTGGCGCTCGCCGAGCCGACCGGGGCCAACGATCCGCTGGTGCGTGCGTTGTTCCTGGCCCGGCTTCAGTCGACGATGATCGGTATGAGGCGGATCCAGCAAAGGTTGGCGGCGCAGGCGCCGGAATGGGCCGACCGGTACGGGTTTACTGCCGCGTTCTCCGATCTGCTCAACCGACCGGCGGAGACTCAGCGTCGGGTGCTGGCTCACCCGAGTGCCGCCTTCTGGGTGGAGGTGGCGTGGGACTTGATTTCGCGCCAGGCACACGAGCTGCGGCCGGGGGGCCACTTCGCACGCCACCTCGCCAAGGCCTCGGCTTTCGCTCTCTCCGCATGCCATCTCGTCGGCAAGGGCTCGTTCGTGGCCACGGTGCGCGGTGACAGCGCCGGACGTGTCGTGTTCCCCGGCGCAGGGCTCTGCCTGGCACCGCGGGCGGCAAAGCCGTACGCGCCGATTACCGTACGGGTGGCGGGCGACACGGTGGAGCTCACCGACGCGAGCGGCACGCCCGTGCCATACGACAGACTCACCGTGGCATGCCTGCCGGAGACGGCGGTCGAGGTGAACTGGCTTGACCAGGATCTCCGTCTCGGCGGGCGAACGCGCTTCATGTACGCCGAACCGATCCCGCCCGAGGGGGTCGAGTGGGTCGACCGCCTCGCGACCGCATGGTCCATAGTGGACAACGTCGATCCGGTTCTCGGCGCCGAGATGCGGCTGGGTGTGAACGCCATCGTCCCGCTCGCGACGCCTGATCCGCTCAAACATTTCAGCGCCAGCTTCCGTGAGGCGCCCGGGCTGGTCGCGCTTTCACTCGGTGACCATCTCCAGCTCACGGAGGCGCTCGTCCACGAGTACGCGCACCAGAAGCTCTACGCGCTGGCCCAGCTCGACCCGCTCCTCGCGGGCCCGACCGACGAGGCGTTGTACTACTCACCGCTGCGTGACGACCCCCGCCCGCTCAGCGGCCTGCTGCACGCGGCGTACACGTTCATCAATATCCTGGGCTTCTACGTCCGGGCGCCGCAGCTTGCCCCGGTGCAGCGGCTCGAGCGCCGCACGTACCACATCATCGGTTACGCTGACACACTGCTGAGCGAGCTCAGCCGCCACGCGGAGTTCACGCCAATCGGCGAGGCTCTGCACGGCGCGCTCGCCAGGCGTCTGGAGCTATACCGGGACGCCGTATCGCCGCCGACCGCGGAGGTCCGCACTCGCGTCGACGACGAGCGGCGGAGACATCGTGAGCGTTGGGAGAACGCACACGGCGATCTGGTGCGACCGCATCCCGAGTCTGCAGGCTCGATGCGGTCACCGGCGCCAGACAGCGACAGGCGGCTGCGTGAACTGCTCGACCTCCCCCCTCAATGGTCGGCCCGGGCGCTTCGCCGGTGGTACCCGGCCGACATGGTCCTCGACGCGCTCCGCGCTCTGCCCGACCCGGCACCGGTCCGGGCAGCAGTCGCCGGTTTGAAGCCGGGCGACTCGTTCCTCGCGGACCTCACGGCCGCCCATCTGTCCTATCTGGACCGTGACTACGGGGACGCCGCGAAGAGGTATCTGGTCTGCCTGCGACACGAGCCTGCGAGCTCCTATCTGTGGCATTGCCACGCGTTCGCGTTGCGCCACTGCGACCAGTTTGGGGCGAGCCTGCATATCCTGACGCACACCGCCGAGCTCGTCACGGCAGCGCAGGATCCAGCGGCGGTCGCCGTTGCCGACGACGGATGGCCGCTGGCGGAGCCGGCCCCGACGAGCCCTCCCAACCCGGTGACGATGCCACCATCGGTTCTCGAGTCGCTGCTGGAGAGCCGATTCTGGCCGTATGTGCGGGCATCGTCCGGCGGGCCTCAGCTCCCGTCCGTCATGGCCGTGGCCCACGGGCTCAAGCCTGCGATGGACGTGTGGGTCCGCGTGGAGGGATGGGCGATATTCCGGGAGATGGTGGAAGCGCTTGGGTTGAGCTACCACATCGACGCCTACTTCGACCGGCACGCGCCTGGCTTGGACGGGGTACCCGCATCCCAGCTCACCACGACCCGCGCCGGGTTCTCGCGCGTGCCCCGGGCCGGTACGGAGGCGCACGTCTTCCTGGCCCGCGAACCGGACCGCCTGCGCGCGGCGGCACACTCCGGCTGGTATCCGCTGCTCATCGGCGGCCAGGTCGTGCAGAAGCACCGGGCCGACCACGACACCTTTGGCGAGGCGCTCGGCTACCCACCGTGCTGTCGGCGGTTCTTCCGGGAGCGGAACAACTGGTACCTCGACAACACTTACGCCGCGGCCTTGGACGCGGCCGTGGGAACGCCGTCGGTGCTCGCCAATCCGTTCCTACGCCACACCGTCTTCGGGCTCGTCCCGCACATGCCGTGCTCGTACACATGCAAGACGACGATGGCCTACGCCGGCCGGCTGCGTGCGGCGATAGCCGCCGAGCTACCGGGGTACGCGGCGGAGATGGATCGGGCGCTGCGGTGTCCCGTGCTGTGCCTGTCGGAGATACGCATCTACCGGTTCCAGGGCGAACTGATCGACTCGGCGACGGTGAGGTACCGGCAGGTGCAGTCGCTGTACAACGTGGTCGTCGACGACGCTCTGCATGAGCTGTTGGCGGCCGGCGACCGCTGCACTGTGGACGCCGGACTGGTACACGTGTACCGGCACGGTCGTCACGTCGGGACCTATGAAGCGCGGGCGGACCGGCACGGGCCGGAGTCGCCGTTCCTCATCGCCTTCGCGTAATCAACGCCGTGGCGCCGCCCTCGCCCCGGCCGCCCCCGCCCGGGATAAGGCCGGGCACGCAATCGAACGCGTGATCATCGTGAATCAACAGGTGGTCCTCACTGATCGGCGCCCCACCTTGGCCACGCCGAAGACGAAGGCGTCCATCCGGGAGGTGCCGATGCCCAAGGTGCTCGCTGATGCGCTGGCCGACCACGTCGACACGCATAAACCTGAGGACGTCCTCGCCGTCCGCGGCCTCCTGTCAGGAGAGCTCCTTGTCAACGGTGTTCACACCGGGGAACTCGCCGACCACGCGCCTGACGCGCGCGTCGGCGTAGGGAGCGTCAAGGACGAGATGGAAGGAATCGGGGATGTACGCGAACGGTTTCGTCTTGTCCGGGGACTTGGCGAACGACGCCCAGTAGATGTCCTTGGCGGCGTGCCCATGGTCTTCCAGATAGATCGCGCCGACACCCTCCAGAGTACGAAGGGCCTGGTAGACGGCTTCCTTCTCGGCCGCGCTCGCCGCGCCGCGCCCTCTGCACCGCGTGTCCCTCTCCAGAGGCTCCCGGGGGCACAGCCGGACGACCACATCAGTCTTGCCCGCCCAGAAACTCGTCCCCGACAGGTAGAGGTTCGAGACTCCGGGCAGCGTCTCCGCCTTCCGCTGGAAATCGCTCATCGTGGTCAGGTCCGCCTCGAATGACTCCGGCATATCGGATTCTTGGAGCGCAAGCCTGTTCATGTCCGGGTCCAACGTGAAGTTCTTGAGCGCCTCCGCACGGGACACGTACCGCACGGCGGACACCTCGGGGATGGCCCGGAGGCTCCGTTCGACCGCCAGGCGCTGCGCCGCCGTGATCGCGCCCTTACGGCAGTTCTCGTACACGCCGTCGTCCGCGCACAGGAAGATCCTCGCCTTTCCCGTCACCGGCCAGGGGACGTCGGGCGGCGGCAGAGGCCCCTCCGGCGGGCGGCGCAGCACCCACACCCCCACACCGAGCGCGCCGAGCAGCACCACCACGATGACCACCACGACCCAGGGACTCCAGCGCGCACCGGGCTGCTCCAAAATCTCTTCGGAGGACATGCGCACGACTGTGTCCCGGCGAACGCCGCAAGGTCAACTCGCCGAAGACCGGCGTGACAACGGGTCACACCGCCCGTCCGGGAAATGGGCCTCGCTCCGCCTTGGGCTGTACCTACCAGGGGCCTCCGGTCTCGTCTGCCCCCATGTGTCGACATCGCGTAGTCCCAGCGAGAGCCGTCCGGTAACAGTGAACGTGAACGCTGTCGAAAGGCGTCCGAACCTCTCGCGGTCTGCTCGTTCGGCGTGACTATTTCAACGCCCGGATCCTCAAGCCGGTGGTTTTGTTCGTGAGCGGGCTCTGTCGCAGATTCGGTGGTGACGTAACGTCCCACCGTGTCACGGTGAGTCATGCGCGATGTCGCTGATCTTGTAAGTGAGGTGTTTTCCGGGTTATCGCCGCTGGTCGTGGTGGACGTGGTCGGCGAGGGTGAGCGAAGGGGCGTAGTCACCCAGTTGGTCACCCAGTTGGTCACCCAGGAACGAGAAAGGGTGCCACGTGGTCTCGTGACACCCTTGCCGACCTGGTGCTACCCGGTCGGGACGACAGGATTTGAACCTGCGACCCCTTGACCCCCAGTCAAGTGCGCTACCAAGCTGCGCTACGTCCCGTTGCTCGTGTTTCCCGAGCGAGAACAACCTTAGCGCAGATCTAGGGCTCATGCGTACGCGAGGCGGTGGAGGCGGGGCTTCGGATCGCTTCTGGGACTGGGGATGCCGATGGCGCGCGGGGTGTCCGGCGCGGGAACATGGGGCGGGGGGAAGGTGACGGGCGAGGAGAGGGCGGGATGGACGTATGGGGCGGAAGGCTCACATAGATCGTGAGGAGTTGCGGCGGCTCGTCGCCACGGGGCGGTCGAACGCCGAGCTGGCCGCGCACTTCGGGGTGACCGAGTCGGGCATCCTGCAGGCGAAGCGGACGGCGGGGCTCGCCAAGCCGATGCTCGATCATGGACGGGCGATTCCGTGGAAGCTGAAGCGGGCGCACAACCAGACCGGGCCGGCGACCAACCTGCGGAACCTGTCGGCCGTCGCCCAGGGCGGACACGTCCCGCAGGCGAAGATCAACACGGCCCTCAGGTGGGCACGGAGGCTCGCCGAGAGCGGTCTGGACGTGGGCTACAGCTATGAGGACGGGTTCTACGAGCGGCCGGCGGAGGGGGCGTCCCACATAGAGGCCGTGCTGAACGATGCGCTGCGGGCCTTGGAGGAGCCCGGGAGGGAGACCGCGGAGTCTTCCGACCTCGAGTGAAGATCGAGCGGGGGAGCTCCGTCGCCGCCCCTTGCCGCAGGGGGTCGGTGAAGCCCGGGCGTGCCCTGGGATGCGCCGAGGCGGCGGGAGGGTACGAGCTGACCAGAAAGCCCTGTGTATGACGACTGTGGCGCCTGGCGCGACACGCTCACCTTGGATCCTCTGACGCTTTGACCGGCCGGGCATAGGCCAAGGGACACATGGTCACAGACCCTGAAGAGCGGCGTATCGAAGGGCGGGAGCGGGGCCGGGCACGCTGTTGGCGTGCCCGGCGCCTTTCCGGGGGCGTCACGCCGGGTGGACGGTGCCCGCGTAGCGTTGGGCGAAGCGGGTGCCCGTGCCCGCTGTGATCGTGAAGTCGTAGCGGCCGTGGTCGGTCGGCCACGTCGCCGTGGTGCGGCCGCCGGGGCGGACCCAGACGGTCTGCTGCTGGTCGGTGAAGGCGTTCGGCGTGATCGTGAAGGCGACTTCCGTGTCGCCCTCGTTGCGCAGCTCCAGGTCGATCGATGCGTTCTCCGGCCGCCCGGCGTGCCGCGGGTTCGCCTCGGCCGAGGGGACCGCCACGTCGTCCTGGTCGTGCCGTACGACCGTGCCGGAGAAGCGGCGTACGAAGCCGTCCGCGCCGTGCACGGTGAAGTCGTAGCGGCCGTCGGTCGCCGCGGCGTCCCACACGTAGGTCCGCGACGAGCGCGGCGCGACCGTGAACGGGGTGCCGGTGAACGGCGCGGCGGTGCTGACGATGTTGGGGAGCACCGTGAAGTGGAAGCCGACGGTGCCGTCGTTGGTCAGCGTGCAGGTCACCTTGCCGGTGGCCCGGTCGACCGACACGTCGGCCCACGGCCGGTACGGCAACGGGCGGTGCGGGCGGTCCCCCTCCTCCGGGACGGCCATGGCCTGCTGGGTGGGCGGCTTCACCGACGGCAGCGAACGGTTGGCGTCGGCCTTGGCCATGAGCGCCACCGTGTCGGGCAGGCGCGGGATGCTGTAGTCCGGCCTGCGGAAGTCGAAGCAGCTGGTGAGGTCGCCGCAGACCGTGCGCCGCCAGTCCGAGATGTTCGGCTCCTGTACGCCGGTGACCCGCTCGAGGAAGCGCAGCACCGACGTGTGGTCGAAGACCTGGGAGTTGACCCAGCCGCCGCGCGACCACGGCGAGATGGCCCACAGCGGCACCCGGCTGCCGAGCCCGATGGGCTTGCCCGCCGCGAACTCGTCCTTCGTCCCCGGCTCGGGGAACGGCGGGATGACGTGGTCGAAGTACCCGTCGTTCTCGTCGTACATCAGCAGGAAGACGGTGTGCTTCCACACGTCGGGGTTGGAGAACAGGGACTGCAGCGCGGTGTTCACCCAGTGGGCGCCGTAGTCGGGGCTGGCCGCCGGGTGCTCGCAGAACAGATAGGGCGCCACCAGCCAGGAGACCGTCGGGAGGGTGCCGTCCTTGCAGTGCTGGTCGAACGCGGTCAGGTCGAACTTCGTCATCGCGTTGACGTAGCGCGGGTCGTCCTTCGGGAAGGCGTGGAACTGCTTGAAGTACGACAGCCCGTTGTCGTCGTAGTCGCCGTACCGGTCGTCCGAGCCGTCGGGGTTGTGGTAGACGCGCCAGCTGACACCGGCCTGCTCCAGCCGCTCGGCGTAAGTCGTCCAGTCGGCCACCGGGTTCTGCGTGACCACCGAGTTGTCGGTGAAGGGGCCGGTGGTGCCGTCGACGCCGGGGCCGGCGGTGCCCGACCACAGGTAGAGGCGGTTGGGGTCGGTGGGCCCGTTCAGCGAGCAGAAGTAGCCGTCGCACAGGGTGAAGGCGTCGGCCAGCGCGTACTGGTAGGGGATGTCCTCGCGGGTGAAATAGCCCATGGTCCGCTCGCCCTTGGCGGAGACCCACTTGTCCATGGCGCCGCCGGCGACGGCCGTGTGACCGGTGTCCCAGTCGTGGGGGAGACCGCCCGCGTTCTGCGCGTTGTACTTGGTGGAGTCCATCCGGAACGGCAGCAGGTATCCATCGGCGCGCCCTCTGGCGGGCTGGCGGAACACGGAGTCCCCGTTGGGGAAGACCAGCGCCTGCCGGTCGCCGAAGCCCCGCACGCCGTTCAGCGTGCCGAAGTAGTGGTCGAAGCTGCGGTTCTCCTGCATGAGGATGACGACGTGCTTCACGTCGCGGATGTCCCCGCGAGCGCCGTCGTGCTTGTCGCGCTTGTCGTCGGAGGCGTTGGCCGTGCCCGTGATGCCGGGGAGTCCGACGGCGGCCGCCGCCCCGGTGGCCGCGGTGGCGCCGATGAACGTGCGGCGGCTGATCTCGGTCATGGGAGGAGGTTCCTTTGGTCTTTCGGGGTCAGCCGCGGGCTGAAAGGGAGAAGGTGACGACGGCCGCGGCGTGGTCGGAGGGCCAGCCGTTGGCGGCGGTGTCGGGAACGGGACGCGGCCAGCCGGTGTAGAGGCTGTGGGCCTCGACGACCTTCAGCGGTCCGGCGTACTGGACCTGGTCGATGCGGTCCTGGGGTTCGGCGCCGCCGCCGTCGTGCTCGGGCCGTACGGGCGACCAGGTGACGCCGGGGTCCTTCACCGGGTTCGAGTTGGCCTCGCGGAAGGCGTCGGTGAGACCGGCCCGCTGGAGCGCGTCGGTGACCGGCCAGCGAAGCTTGCCCACTCCCGCGTGCGCGGAAGCCGTACGGTTCGTCCAGTCCAGATGGGACGGAGAAGCGAGGCCGGCGGCGAGGATCACGGGGACGCCGGAGGCGAGATCGCTCCGCATCGCGGCCACCAGCGCCTGGACCTGGCGGTAGCGGAGCGTCAGCTTCTCGGCCGCCTCCACCTGCGCGGCCGTCTGCCCGGCCGCCAGCGCGTACGGCCCGTAGTCGGCCTCGTCGAGCCGGGCCGTCCACAGCCGCACCGTGCGGCGGCCGGGCAACTGGACGGTGGCGGCCGCGGCGGGCAGGTCGGCGGTGGGGGCGAGGAGGTCGCTCAGCGGGTAGCGGCTGACGATGCCGAGGCCGGAGCCGGTCTGGTGGGTCTGCCAGCCCAGCGCCTCGCCGAGCGCCGTGGCAGCGGCGTCACCGGTCTCCTGCAGCGCGACGACGTCCAGGCCCTGGGTGAGCACCAGTCGCAGTTGCTTCTCCAGGGATCCGCCGACGTGCGCGCCGGCGTCCCAGAGGTTCAGAGTCGCGATCTTGATCTGGATTTTGTCCTTGGCCGTCCGTACCGGCACCTGGACGGTGACGGTGTCGGCGCCCACGGCGCTGTCCTGGACGGAGACCACCAACCGGCCCGGGGTCTTGGGCCGCGAGGCGGGCGCGGTGCCGCTGACGGTGCCGTTCGCGCTCACCGAGAGCCACGGGTCGCCGGAGACCCGCGTGAAGGCGGGGCCGCCCGCCGCGTTGCCCTCGGGCCTGATCCACAACCCGGCCAGGCGGACGCTGAAGTCCGCGCCGGTGTCCTGCGGGGCCGTCGTCAGCGCGTCGACCACCGCGTGCGGGCGCGGGATGACGGGCCGCACGGCGAAGCTGAACGGAGCCGTGCGGGCGAGGATGCCGTAGCCGTCCTTGGCCAGCAGATACGCGGTGTACGGGCCGCCGCTCAGGCCCGAGGTGTCGAGGGTGATGTCGCCGGACGCGGCGGGGGTGTACTGCCACACCAGGGAGCCGCCGTTGCCCGGCTTGCGGTCGCCGTCGTAGACGCCGACCCAGTTCTTGGAGTGGGGCGCATCCGTCGTCCAGTGGAAGGTGAGCTTGTCGCCCTCATACGGGGACGCCGGAGAGCGAAGCACGATGAAGTCTCCGGTCGGCGGCCCCTCGAAGGTGAACGGCGTGGTCTGGGCGAGGATGCCGTAGCCGTCCTTGGCCAGCAGATACGCGGTGTACGGGCCGCCGCTCAGGCCCGAGGTGTCGAGGGTGGTCCGCCCGGACGTTCCGGTGACGTACGTCCAGACGATCGAGTTGCCGTTGCCCGGCTTGCGGCCGCCGTCGTAGATGCCGATCCAGTTCTTCGGGTCGGGCGCGTCCGTCGTCCAGTCGAAGCTCAGCTTGTCGCCCCGAGTGGGGGCCGTCGGGGAACTGAGCGTGATGGTGCTGCCGGATATCGCGGCGCCTGAGAGGCGTGACACAGGTACAGGTCCTCTCCGCCCGGGCGTCGCGCCGACGGCACCCAGGTGAGCGAAGTCGTTTTTCTAACCGACCCAGTAAGCAGGCCTCCGGAGACACCCCGATGAACGACGGGTTGCGGATGACCGGTACCTGGCGGAAATCGGGGATTCGTCCGGAATAGCGCTTTGTGGGCGAGTTGCGGGGCGACGGCGTCCGAACCGCACCGTTCGGCCAGTGCCGTACGCAGCGCGTCAGTGGCTTCGACCGCTGTGACCATCACACGGTTGTGCTCGGGGTCGCGTCTTCAGGGGCGGTGGCACGGCGCTGGGGTCGCCCGTGCCCTCATCCGGGAGCGCCGCGACCGGTGCCGTCGACGGAGCGTCTATTCTTCCGATCTCTCTTCGAGGCTCTTGACCACGTCGGCGAGGGCGGCATGCACCTGATGCCGGTCATAGCCGCGCATCACGACCGAACTCGGCCTGACGTACCTCGTCAGAGGTGATCTCGTTCGCCTCGACCCTCGCCCAGAGCGCATCCAGGTGCCGGGGGCTGTAACCCCGGATCACCACATCAAAAGCCTGCTTCCCATCCCGCTCGAAGCCCTTCTGGCCGTGGCTGATACACCTGAGGGAACACGGATGTCCTGTCCTCCGGGACCGGTATCCGGCGGTGCCGATTCTACGAGAACGCCGGCCCGCGAACCGGTCACCGGATCAGCGGGGGACGGCGTCCGAGGTGTCCTCTTCGATCAGGAAGCCGCCGGACTGGTGGTGCCACAGGCGGGCGTACGGCCCCTGGTTCCGCAGGAGTTCGCGGTGACTGCCCTGTTCCACGATGCGGCCCTGGTCGAGCACGATCAGGCGGTCCATGCGGACGACGGTGCTCAGCCGGTGCGCGACCACGAGGGCGGTACGGTCACGCATCAGGGTCCACAGGGCTTCTTGGACGAGGATCTCGCTTTCGGAGTCCAGCGCGCTCGTGGCCTCGTCCAGCAGGAGGATCGGCGCGTCGCGCAGGACGGCGCGGGCCAGGGCGACGCGCTGGCGCTGGCCGCCGGAGAGTTTGACACCGCGCTCCCCGACCAGTGTGTCGAAGCCGTCCGGCAGGGCTTCGGCGAACTCTGTGACGTGCGCCGCCCGCGCGGCCTGGTAGATCTCGGCGTCGGTGGCGCCAGGCCGGGCGAAGGCGATGTTGTCGCGCAACGACCGGTGGAACATGGCGGGCTCCTGGGGGACGTACGCGATCAGGCTGCGCAGGTCGGCCTGGCGGAGCCGGGTGATGTCCTGGCCGCCGATCAGGATGCGGCCGCCGTCGATGTCCATGAGGCGGAGCAGCAGCCGGGTGAGGGTGGTCTTGCCGCCGCCGGAGCGGCCCACGAGGCCGATCTTGGTACCGGTGGGGATGGACAGGTCCAGGCCGTCGAACAGGCGCGGGTTGCCGGCGTGCGCGAACGCCACCCGCTCGAACCGGACGCTCGCGTCGGCCGGGCGCAGCGGCTGCGGGTTCTCCGGGTCGACGACACCCGGCGGCGTGAGGAGAAGTTCGGTGAACTGGGCGGCCTCGGTGAGCACGCTCTCCATGCGACGGTAGATCTGGTTGAACTCGAACATGATGTTGATCGCGTTCGTGTAGTAGGTGAACGTCACCACGATCGCCTCCACGCCGAGGCCGCCGTGCAGGGCGACGGCGAGGAGCAGGCCGATGCTGCTGGTGAGGACCGACAGTGGTGCCACGACGGTGTCCACCCGGAGGTTGCCGTAGTCCCAGGAACGGAGCGTCAGCCTGCGCTGTTCGGCGATCCGGGCTCGGTGCTCCGCCTCCTCGCGGTCCTCCGCGGCGAACGCGCGGACCGTGTCCATGTTGGCCAGCACGTCGGCGACGTGGCCGGACACCCGTACCCTCGCGGCCTCACGCTGGTCCACCAGCCTCTGCCGGCGGCGGATGAGCGGGGCGACGAGGAGGCCGGTGACGATGATGAGGCCCACGAGCACCAAGACCAGCAGGGGGTGGTACCGCCACAGCACGACCGAGGCGAACCCCAGCGGCACCACCTTGGCGATGATCGAGAACGTGAGCGTGTCGGTGAAGGACTCGAACCCGCCGGAGAAACTCAGCACCCGTTTGGTGAGCGAGCCGGCGAAGTTGTCGTGGAAGAACGCGGCGTCCTTGACCAGCAGTTCGCCCATGCCCGTCGCGGCGAGGTGCTCGATGCCCCGGGCCTCCGTACGGTTCACGAAGTGCAGGCCCAGCCGCCACAACGCCTCGCCCGTGAGCAGGAGCGCGCCGAAGCCGAGCACGTACGGCATGAGCGCGGCGACGCTGCCGTCCCCGCCGCCGGACAGGTGCCCCACGATCCCGCCCACCGCCAGCGGCGCCAGGTAGAACAGGCAGATGTTGCCCAGCGCCGGTGAGATCAGCGCGGGCAGCGCGAACCGCCACTGATTCCGCAACTCCCCGTTGTAGTGCCGCAGCGCCAGCAGAACGGCCGACTTTCGCGCGGATGGTTCAACTTCGGGGGATTCGAGTAATCCGAGCACAGCCACCCCGCCTCTCTGAATACTCACGGCTAAGGCCATGTTGACGCAGAGTGGCCGGTGGGAGCCAACCATTTTCGCCGGCCCGGCGACCGGCGAACGTCGCCCGGAGGCGCCCGCTCCACCGGCGGGGCCTGCTCGCCGAGGAGCGAGGTCCGCGCGGCGTTCAACGAGGCCGGAGCCCGGGCGGCGGTCGAGCGGGACCCGTTTTCCGTACAAATACGGATATGGATACGGATATTAAGAAATGGAACCGGGACTTAACGTCACGAACAAGACGGTCGACGGGGCCCAGAACCGAGTAAGGAGCGCCGTGAAGAAACCCCGACGTCAACGGACCTTGGGGCGGGCGGTACAGAAAGGAATTCGCGCATGAGACGCAGAGCCCTGTTCGTGGCGGCCGCCGGCCTGGCCGTTGCGATTGGCTGAACCGCAGCGGCATCGATGGCCAGGGCGGTGGCTTCCCCTTCAGGGGACCCGCGTGAACAGGACCGGCCCCGGACACGGCCCGAACATACGGCGGGAAAGCAGCGTCCAACCTGACATCAGCCGATCGATGGGGAGGGCGAATGCGCAGAGCGCTGATGCTGGTGGCGGGTGTGGCCGCGGTGATCGGCCTCACGGGAGGCGAGGCCATGGGGGCGGCCGGCGCCGTCGCGAGGCCCGGGGCGGTGGCCGGGGGTGTCCTGCCCAAGGGGTTTCTGCTGTACGAGGCCGAGGCGGCGGGCCCGTCCAAGCCATGGGAGACGTGGCACGTCAGCGACCGCGTGGGCCAGCGCCTGGCCGTGAACCCCTGTGGCGACGACCCGGCCCCGAAGGGCCGCGCCGCGGCCCGCGGCATCACCCACACCGTCGAGAACGATTACACGACCGAGCAGGTGATCATCTACCGTGACAGGTCAGCCGCGCGCAAGGCCATGAGTTCGCTGCGCGCCGACCTCGAGCGGTGCGCGACCCACAAGGGAACCGGGCACGACGGCTACTCCTACAAGTGGAAGAAGACCGCCATCGGCGACGACGCCCTGCGCGTCGGCGGCTTCTTCTTCGAGTCCCGCGTGCGCTATGTCGTCGTCAGGAAGGGGCGGGCGCTCGCCCTCTACTCGGGGACGGGCATGGTGACCTCGCGCCTCCTGCCCTCCCACTTCCGCCCGCTGGTGAAGGACGCCCGCACGATGGCCGGAAGGCTCTGCCGGCTCCGCCACGTCTGCGACTAGGCGGACATGCCCGTGTCGGCGTGCCCGGGTCCGGCGGGGTTTCGCTCTCTCTGGACTGCGGCCCGGCGGCGGTGCGGGCGGGTTCAGGAAGTGAGCTCGTCCAGGGCCTTGAGCAGGCGGTCGACGTCGGACTCGTCCGTGTACGGGGCGATTCCCGCGCGGACGGCTCCGGTGTCGCCGAGGCCGAGCCACCGGCTGCACTCCAGGGCGTAGAAGCTGCCGGCTGGCGCGTTGACCCCGCGCGCGGCGAGGAACTCGTAGATCTCGGCGGAGTCCACGCCCTCGACCGAGAACAGCGTGGTGGGCGTGCGCCCGCGCCCGGGCGAGCCGTACCGCCGCACGCCGGGAATACGGGCCAGCCCACCGTCGAGCCGTTCCAGCATGGCCTGCTCGTGCCGCTCCAGCGCGTCCATGGAGCGGACCAGGCGCTCGCGGCGGCTCCCGTCGCCGGGTACCAGGCCGGCCAGGAAGTCGACCGCCGCCGTCGTCCCGGCGAGCAGTTCGTACGGCAGCGTGCCCAGCTCGAAGCGCTCGGGCACGGCGTCGGTCGCCGGCAGCAGTTTTTCGGGGTGGACGCGCTCCAGCAGGCCAGGGTCGGCGGCGAGCACGCCGAGGTGCGGGCCGAGGAACTTGTACGGCGAGCACGCGAAGAAGTCGGCGCCCAGCGCTCCGACGTCGACCAGGCTGTGCGGGGTCAGATGCACCCCGTCCACGAACAGCAGGGCTCCGGCGGCGTGCACGCGCTCGGCGATCGCCGGGACGTCCGGCCGGGTTCCCAGCAGGTTGGAGGCGCCGGTGACGGCGACGAGCCTGGTGCGGTCGCCCAGCAGCCCGGCGACCGCCTCGACGTGCAGCTCGCCGCTCTCGCGGTCGAAGTCCGCCCAGCGCACGGTGGCCCCGCGCGCCTCGGCGGCGTGCACCCACGGCCGGATGTTGGCGTCGTGGTCGAGCCGGGTGACCACGACCTCGTCGCCGGGCCCCCATTCCTTGGCGAGGGCGCGGGCCAGGTCGTAGGTCAGCTGCGTCATGCTGCGGCCGAAGACGATGCCGGCGGGGGTACCGGCGAGCAGGTCGGCCATCGCCGTGCGCGCCGCGATGACGATCTCGTCGGCGCGGCGCTCGGCGGCGGTGCGTGATCCCCGGTTGGCGACGGCGGCCCTGAGCGTGGCGGCCACGGCGTCCGCGACGGCGTCGGGCACCTGGGAGCCGCCCGGCCCGTCGAAGTGCGCCGCGCCTTCCTCCAGCGCGGGGAACCGCGTCCGTACCTTCGCCACGTCGTACGTCGTCACAAGACCTCCCGGACCACCACGTACACCCGACGGCACGACGATATGCCCCTGAACGGCGTCCAGCCATACGACACCGTGGTGCGCGGGATCGCGACCAGGGCGCCGACGACGGTGCGGGCGCCGAGGCCCGCCGTCGGTACGACGCCCGCGGCCTACGGCGGATCGGCGTTACCCGGCGGAGTCGAGATGGTTGTGCCGTTCGATCCGCCAGGCGTGGCGGACGAGGACGGTGCGCGGTTCGCAGCGGCGTTCGGCGATGGCCGGCTCATCGGTGAAGAAGTAGGCGCCCCAGGTGGTCGCGAGTTCTCGAACACCCATTCGTCCGGTCGGGTGCCGGGGTACCGTTGGCGCCGTGCAGCTCAGGTACAACTTCCGTCTCTACCCGACCGCTGGTCAGCGTGCCGAGCTGGCCAAGGCGTTCGGGTGCGCGCGGGTGGTGTTCAACCACGGGCTGCGGATGCGGCAGGACGCCCACGACGCTGGGCTGCCGTACATCAGCGACGGGGAGCTGTCCAAGCGGGTCATTTCCGAGGCGAAGAAGACGCCGGATCGCTGCTGGCTGGGTGAGGTGTCGGCTGTGGTGTTGCAGCAGGCGCTGGCGGATCTGAACCAGGCGTACCGGAACTTCTTCGACTCGATCACGGGGAAGCGGAAGGGGCCGAAGGTGGGTCCGCCCCGGTTCCGGTCCCGCAAGGACAACCGGCAGGCCGTCCGCTTCACCAGGAACGCCCGCTTCTCGATCACCCCCGGCGGGAGGTTGCGCCTGCCGAAGATCGGGGATGTGGAGGTCCGCTGGTCCCGTTCCCTGCCCGCCGAACCGTCCAGTGTGACGGTGGTCAAGGATGCGGCCGGACGGTACTTCGCCTCGTTCGTCGTCGACGTCGAACAGCGGCCCCTTGCGCCGGTCGAGTCCGAGACCGGGATCGATCTGGGGCTGGGGCACTTCGCGGTCCTGTCCGACGGGCGGAAGATCGACGCCCCGCGTTTCCTGCGCCGCGCGGAGAAGAAGCTCAAGAAGCTCCAGCGGGCGCTGTCGCGCAAGGCGAAGGGGTCGAACAACCGGGCCAAGGCCCGGCGGAAGGTCGCCCGGCAGCACGCGAAGGTCGCCGACGCGCGCCGCGAGTTCCACCACCGGCAGTCCACTCGGATAGTTCGCGAGAACCAAGCGATCTACGTGGAAGACCTGGCGGTGGCGGGACTGGGGCGCACCCGGCTGGCCAAGTCCGTGCATGACGCGGGCTGGTCGGCGTTCGTCGGCATGCTGGAGTACAAGGCCGCCCTTTACGGGCGGGTCTTTCATCGGATCGACCGGTGGTTCCCCTCCTCCAAGCTGTGCTCGGACTGCGGGGCCGTCGCCGAGTCGATGCCACTGAAGGTCCGGGAGTGGACCTGCCTGTGCGGGGCGGTTCACGACCGGGATGTCAACGCCGCGCGTAACATATTGGCCGCCGGGAGGCGGCAGGTCGCCGCTGGACGGAAACCCGTGCCTGAGATGGGCGGGAAGCGGAGACCCAAAACGCCTGTGGAGACTGGTAAGACCCGGACCTCCGCGCCCCGGCGCGGTGGGAAGGGCACGGTCGAGGAAGCAGGAAGCCACCGACGTGCCGCCGCGTGAGAATGCGCGGCACAGGCGGAATCCCAGGGCCTTCAGCCCGGGGAGCGCGTCAAGCGCTCGTCGCTCATCTCTAGCGGGCCTGAGCGGGCAGCGGCGGTTCCGTGGATTTCGAGCGGCCCGGCCCGGCGGGCTCGTAGATTCTGAACTGTCGGCGGTGGCTGCTAGAACTTGACTCCCCCGCCTTGTTGAGGAGTCCTTGTGATCCACGAACATCTCACCGAATTCCACGGCCTTCCCGTCCGCGACGCCGGCGACGAGGAAGCGCGCGGCGCCTCGCAGGTCGCGTGGCGCGTCGGCGGAGATCCCGACGAGGACGGCGAGGGCATCGCCGGCAGCTTCCAGCGGTTGTTCGACGAGGTCGACTGCGGCGTCGTGCGCGCACTCGTCGTGGGCTCGTGGGGGTGGAGCCACGACGGCGACACCGCCGCCGTGCCGGTGGGCCTGCTCGTCGAGGCGGCACACCGGCTCCCCGCGCTGGAAGCGATCTTCCTCGGCGACTACGTCAGCGAGGAGTCCGAGATCTCCTGGATCGGCCAGGCCGACGTGACACCTCTGCTGACCGCGTACCCCCGGTTGAAGCGGCTGGACGTGCGCGGCAGCGAGGGCCTGGAGCTCCAGCCCGTCACCCACACGTCGCTGGAGACCCTCCGCTTCGAGTCCGGCGGGCTGCCCGCGGCGGTGGTCCGCGCGATCGGCGCGTCGTCCCTGCCCGCGCTGCGCCACCTGGAGCTGTGGCTCGGCGAAGAGAACTACCTCGGCGACTCCGGGCCGGAGGACTGGGCGCCGATCCTCGCGGGCGGTGGCCTGCCCGCGCTGCGTCACCTGGGTCTCCAGGACAGCGAGCGGCAGGACGAGGTGGCCGTCGCCGTCGCCACCGCGCCGATCGTGGCCCGGCTGGAGTCGCTGGACCTGTCCATGGGCGCCCTGACCGACGAGGGCGCCGAGGCGCTGCTGTCCGGCCAGCCGCTCACTCATCTCAAGCGGCTCAACCTGCGTCACCACTTCCTGAGCGAAGAGATGACCGCGAAGCTCGCGGGCGCGTTCGGCGGAGTCGAGGTCGACCTGTCCGACCGGCAGAATCCCGATGACGATTGGCGCTTCATCGAGGTGTCCGAGTGACGGTGCTCGACACGGCGGGGGCGGCCCCGGCGTCGGCCGATCCGCCCGGCCCGGCGCCGCCGTTCGTGGTCGTCGGCACGCCGGGCGACCGGCGGGTGACCATGTTCGCGGAGGCCCTGCGGACGCGCGGCCTGCCCGGGCCGCTCGTCGTCCCCTGGCGTGACGTGCTCGCCGGCGCCGAGCTCCGCATCCCCGAGCGGGCGTACGTCCGCGTCGACTCACCCGGCGAGGACACCGAGGCGGACGTGCTGCTCCGCGGCCCCGGCGACCCGACCCGGGTCGGCGGTGGGGCGTCCTGGCATGCCGCGTTCGTGCGCGGCCTCGAACGTGTGCGGCGGGCCGTGGCGCGGACGCCGGGCGCGCGGCTGCTCGGGGACGTCGGTGAGATCGCCGTGATGTTCGACAAGCGGCGCGCCCACGCCCGCCTGGGGGCCGCGGGCGTGCCCGTGCCGCCCGCGCTGCCCGAGCCGATCACCGGCTATTCCGGCCTGCGCGAGAGCATGGCGCGCGCCGGTTGGAGCCGGGTGTTCGTCAAGCCCGCCCACGGCTCGTCCGCCTCGGGAATCCTGGCGCTCCAGGTCAGCGGGCAGGGGATCAGCGCGGTCAGTTCGGTCGAGCTCGTCCGCGGCCGAGGGGACGCCCGTCCTGACGGCCTCGAACTGCACAACTCGCTGCGCGTGCGCACCTACACCGACGAGGCCGACCTGGCGGCGATCATCGACAGGCTCGCCCCCGACGGGCTGCACGTGGAGCGGTGGTTCCCGAAGGCGTCGTCCGGCGGGCGCGTCTTCGATCTTCGCGTCGTCGTGATCGGCGGGCTGCCGACGCACGCCGTCGTGCGTGCGAGTCACGTGCCGATGACGAACCTCCACCTCGGCGGCGTTCGCGGCGACATCGAGCGGGTCCGGGCCCGGCTCGGGGCGGCCGGGTGGGAGCGGGCCATGGGCGTCTGCGCGCGGGCGGCCGCCTGCTTCCCCGGCTCGCTCATGGTGGGGGTCGACCTCATGGTGGGCGTCACCTGGCGCCGCTTCGCCGTGGCCGAGGTCAACGCCTTCGGAGACCTGCTGCCCCGGCTCACCGGCCTGCCCGACGCGGGCGCCGCCGGTCTGGACTGCTACGCCGCGCAGGTGGACCACATCCTCGCGGCCCGGAGCGCGGCATGAGGGACATGGGCCCGATCATCGGCACGCACGACCTGCTGCTGGTCACCCTGGACACCCTGCGCTACGACGTCGCGGCCGACCTGCTCGGCCGGGGCAGCCTTCCGACGCTCGCGAGCGTGCTGCCGGGCGGCGTGTGGGAAAGGCGGCACACGCCGGGCAGCTTCACCTATGCCGCGCACGCGGCGATCCTGGCCGGGTTCCTGCCCACCCCGGCCGGTCCGGGCCCGCACCCCCGGCTCTTCGCCGCGGCCTTCCCCGGAAGCGAGACCACCGCCGCGGGCACCTGGGTGTTCGACGCCGCCGACCTGCCGGGCGGGCTGGCCAAGGCGGGCTATCACACGGTGTGCGTCGGCGGGGTCGGCTTCTTCAACAAGCTGACACCGCTCGGCTCGGCGCTGCCGTCGCTGTTCGCCGAGTCGCACTGGCGGCCGTCCTTCGGGGTCACCTCGCCTGCCTCCTTCGAGGAGCAGATCGCGTGCGCCGCGCGGTCGGTGCGCGACCGCGCGGAGCCGGTGTTCCTGCTCGTCAACGTGTCGGCGCTGCACCAGCCGAACCACTTCTACCTGCCCGGCGCGACCGGCGACTCGCGCGCGACGCACGCCGCCGCGCTGGAGTACGTCGACCGGCACATCGGCCGCCTCTTCGCGCTGATGAGCGCGCGACGGCCATGCCTGGTCATCGTCTGCTCCGATCACGGCACCGCCTACGGCGAAGACGGATATGTCGGTCATCGCATCGGCCACGAGGTCGTCTGGACGGTGCCCTACGGCGAATTCGTGCTCCAGCGAGGGGAGTGGACGTGAGGCCCTACGAAGGGTATGTATACGCCTATCCGCACAAGACGGCCTACCGCCCGCTGGACCCGCGGCCCCCGCTGCGGGAGGTCTGGGCGGACGAGCGCACCGACGCGCTCTTCCTCTACCTGCACGTCCCCTTCTGTGAGATGCGCTGCGGCTTCTGCAATTTGTTCACCAGGACCGGAGCCCCGGCGGACCTCGTGGCCTCGTACCTCGACGCGCTCCAGAATCAGGCGGAGGCCGTCCGGCAGGCGTTGCCGCCCGGCGCGCGTTTCGCCACCGCGGCCATCGGCGGCGGCACGCCCACCTACCTTGAGGCGGAGGAGCTGGCCAGGCTGCTCGACCTGGCCGAGCGGTCCATGGGGGCCGACTTCTCGGCCATCCCGCTCGGCATCGAGACCTCCCCGGCCACCGCCACGCCGGAACGCCTGGCCGTCCTCGCCGAGCGCGGCACCACCCGGGTCTCGATCGGCGTGCAGAGCTTCATCGACGCCGAAGCCAGATCCGCCCTGCGCCCGCAGCGCCGCGCCGAGGTCGAGGCCGCGCTGGCCGCCATCCGCGAGGCCGCGTTCCCCGTGCTCAACATCGATCTGATCTACGGCATCGACGGACAGACGCCGGCCACCTGGCGTCACTCCCTCGACGCAGCCCTCGCCTGGCGTCCGGAAGAGATCTACCTCTACCCGCTGTACGTCCGGCCGCTCACCGGGCTCGGGCTGCTCGCGCGTGACTGGGACGACCAGCGGCTCACCCTCTACCGCCAGGGCCGGGACCACCTGCTGGCCGCCGGGTACGAACAGGTATCCATGCGGATGTTCCGGGTTCCGGCGACTACCGCCGCCACCGAATACCAGTGTCAGAGCGACGGCATGGTCGGCCTTGGCTGCGGCGCGCGGTCCTACACGTCGCGGCTGCACTACTCCTTCGAGTACGCCGTGGGCGTGCGGCACGTGCGCGCGATCATCGACGAGTTCGTGCGCCTGCCGCGCGACGCCTTCGCCGTCGCCAACGTCGGCTTCGCGCTCGACGACCTCGAACGGCGGCGCCGCCATCTCATCCAGTCCCTGCTCCAGGCCGAAGGGCTCGACCGCGCCGCCTACAAGGAGCGCTTCGGCGCCGACCCGCTCGACGACTTCTCCCTGGACATGTTCGCCGCGCGCGGCTGGGTGGAGGACGACTCCGCCCGCGTGCGCCTCACCCCGGAGGGGTTGACCTATTCCGATGCCATCGGCCCCGCCCTCTTCTCGCCCCGGGTCCGCGCCCTCATGAACTCCTATGACCTTCGCTGACCCGCCAAAGCTGTCTATCTGGGACATCACGCCGCGGCACGTGCATTCGCTGCCTGTGGAAGACGCCTCGAAGTCCGGCGACCTGAGCATCAGGCCACCGGACCCGAGCGTCAGGCCGGCCGAACTGACCATCCTCTACCGGGGCCCGCTGGCCAGCTGTGACTACGACTGCGCGTACTGCCCCTTCGCCAAGCGTCGCGACAGCCCCGCTCGGCTGCGGGCCGACCGTGAGGCGCTCGCCCGCTTCACCGCCTGGGTCGCGGCGCAGGACTTCCCGATCTCGGTGCTGTTCACGCCGTGGGGCGAAGGGCTCGTCAGGTCGTGGTACCGCACGGCGATGGTGGACCTGAGCCATCTGACGCACGTGCGCAGGGTGGCGATCCAGACCAACCTGAGTACCCGGCTGAGCTGGCTCGCGGACGCGGACCCGCGCACGCTCGCCCTCTGGGTGACCTACCACCCTAGCCAGGTGACGCACGAGCGGTTCCTGGCCAAGTGCCGCGAGTTGCTCGCGCGAGGGGTGCGCTTCAGTGTCGGCGTGGTCGGTCTGCCCGAGCATGCCGAACCGGCCGGACGGCTGCGGGAGGACCTGCCCGCCGAGGTGTACCTGTGGATCAACGCCGCCGAGGGGCACGTCTACTCCGACGAGGAGGCGGCCTTCTGGAACGCCATCGACCCGTTGTTCGGCTACAGCACGCGGCCGCACCGCAGCCTCGGGCTGCCGTGCCGTACCGGCGAGAGCGTGGTGTCGGTCGACGGCGAGGGCACGGTGCGGCGGTGCCACTTCGTCACGCGGACGATCGGCAACCTCTACGACGGCTCGGCCCTGCGCGCCCTCCGGCCACGGCCGTGCCCCCTTCCCGTATGCGACTGCCACATCGGATACGTGCATCTCGAACCCCTCGACCTCTACAGCACCTTCGCAGGTGGCCTCCTCGAACGCGTCCCCGCCACCTGGCCACACTGACCGGATACCGCAGCGGGTCGTACTCCTGCCCGGCCAGGCGGGGGTGGCGGTCAGGTTTGTTGTTGTGGGGTGTACTGCTCGGGGGTGAGGTTGAAGGTCCAGGCGACGCCTTGGCGGGCGGTGGTGACCCACGGCGGTACTCGGAGGAAGTAGGTGCGGTACGTGCCGTCGGGCTCGGGGGTCGAGTTGACGACCTCCACCATGGTGAGGGGCTCGTCGTCGCCCAACTCCGCCCTCCAGAGCACCCCGGTGTCGTCCTTGTGGACGGAGGCGGCGCCGGACTCACGCAGGTACCGATCGAACCCGTAGTGTTCGAGCATCACCCGGCGTAGCTCGGCGTTGGGCTCCTGCCGGATGCGCGGCGCGGACAGGTCGGCCATGGCGGCGCCGAAGTCCGCGGGGACGGGCATGCCGTGCCAGGCGTGCAGGGCGAAACCATCGGGGAACGCGAGAGCGGGCCCCTCGGCGCGGTGCAGGCGGCCCAGGTCGTCGCGGTGTATCTCGGACGGGCGTTCGCACATCAGCACGACGCGTTCGAAGGGCCACCACCAGCCGGCCTCCCTGGACACCTGGATCACGCCGCTCAGCGGAGTGAGATCCACCACGGAGGCTCGCCCAAGGGCGTCGAAGAACGCGAGCCAGGGAGCGTCGTGCTGGCCGAGCACGGCGTCGAGGGTGGCGCGCCGCAGTAGTGCCTCGATTTTGCCGTCCGCTTCGGCCGGACGGGTCCGGTCGTCCGGTTCAGGTCGGCCGGAAGACGCGTCGGGTGTGCCGGCTTGCGCGTGCGCGATGGCCAGGCGGCCGACGCCTCGCCGGATCTCGCTCACCAACCGGTTCACCCTCGGCCAGAAGCCCGTGCCGACGAACTCCCAGGCCGCCGCCCAGCCGGCGGGCGTGAGAGCGGCGGCCGCCTGGGCGCGCACGCGTTCCCACGGTTCGGTCCTGACGCGGTCGCGGACGAGCGGCCCGGTATCGAGCTCGAGGAGTGCCGGGGGGAGGACGTCGAACTCGCGCATGACGCCGCGGGCTTCCGGGTCGCCGGCGAGGGCGACGGCCGCCACCGCGGCCTGGGCCGGCGAGCGGAACCAGACGATCTGCTGCGGTTCCGGCAGACCGGCGGCGCGATAGGCGGCACGGACGCCGTCCTCGGCGGCGGCGCGGTCCGCCGGGCCGGTGGCATGGGCGGCGAGATCCCACCTGGTCACGGCGTCGGCGAGATACGCGGCCGGCTCAGGGGAGAGGGCAGGGGTGCTCATGGCTTTCCTCGGTTGTCAGGGGTGAGTCGTAGGCCTGGCGGTCATCAGGGCGGTCCTCAGGACGTGGGATGGGCCTGGGGGTTTCGGGGACGAGCGGCGGCCTGAAAGGTGCCAAGGTGAGTGGTGGCTCTGGCCGTCATCAGGGGGTCATGTGGGCCCTGGGGTTGCCGGGGGACTGGTGGTGGCTCTAAGGCTCTCGGGTGAGCGGTGGGGCAGGCGGTTGCCAGGAGCCGGCGGTCCGGCATTTGCGGGGATGGGAGCCGTGGCCGACCGGTTGTGGCGACAGGGAAGGGAGTGGCCGTTAGTCGGCGACGTAGCGGTGGTAGGAGCCGGGCACGTATTCGCGTTGCCGTACGACCCGGAACCACCCCTTGGGCAGGGAGATGGCGGCATGTTCCTCGTGCACCAACCGCCCGCCGTCGGGCAGGTGGAGGAACTCGGGAAAACCGGAATCGCGGCTCAGCAGTAACGTGCCCGGACCCGGGACCGCGTGCGCGTGCCCCGTCGCCTCGCCGAGCGCCAGAACCAACCGGCCGCGCGCGTCACGGGGCGCGGCCTGGAGATGCGCGGGCACCGACTCGGCGGCGACCGGCATGATCAGAATGTCTCCCTGGCGGAACACTGGAGCCTCCCTCGTCATCGATCGAGGCCATCGGTCCAGGCCGTCGATCGGGGTCACTGCTCCAGAAGGTAGAGGACGGCACCGACAGTTCCGCCTCGCGGAACCAGGCCGCCAGAACCGGCCGCGACCGATGCCCGCCGCCTCGGATGGCTGTATTCGCGGCCTCAATTGCGCTAATTCACGGCGAATTTGACGTGTCATTGGTCCCGTGAATCCGAAGCCGCCATGTCCGCGCGGCTGTGGCGGCTCGCGCCCGTTGGCCGCACTGGGGCACGGTGCTGTGGGCGCAGTGGTAGGGGGTGCCCCAGAGACGAACAGCAATTCTTGATTCTTCAGGTGTGCCTTCCTAACGTCCTAGTCGACGCGTCGAACAAAGGTTTCTCGTCGTCGGTCGCGGCCGGCGCGCGCAAGGGAGTGCACATGTCGAAAGAAGGGCACGCCACGTCACGGCGTGGAGTGCTGAAGGGTCTTGTGGCGGCGACGGTCGCCGCGCCGCCGGCCTTGGCGCTATCCAACGCCTCACCGGCGTTCGCCGGGACGGCCACGGTGACGGCCGGAGGGCTGGACCTGCCGCCCGCCACCGAGGCGATCACTCCGCTACGCCTGTACGTCCCCTCGTCGGTCCTCACCGACCTGCGTTACCGGCTGGCGAACGTCCGCTGGCCGGTCGAAGAACTGGTGACCGACTGGTCGCAGGGTACGCCGCTGCGCCGCTTGCAGAGGCTGGTCGAGTACTGGCGCACTCGCTACGACTGGCGGCGCCTGGAGAACCGGCTCAACTCCATCGGCCAGTACCGCACGCTGATCGACGGCGTGAGCGTCCACTTCCTGCACGTGCGCTCCCCGCACCGCGACGCCACGCCGATCATCCTCACCCACGGCTGGCCGGGTTCCGTCGTCGAGTTCCTGGACGTCATCGGACCGCTCACCGACCCGACCCGCTACGGCGGGCGGCCCGAGGACGCGTTCCACGTCGTCGTGCCGTCCATGCCCGGTTTCGGCTTCTCCAGCAAGCCCACGGTGACCGGCTGGAACTCCGCCCGCATCGCCGCAGCCTGGATCACCCTCATGCAGCGGCTCGGCTACCAGCGCTACATCGCGCAGGGCGGTGACTGGGGTGGCACGGTCACCACCTTCATGGGCAAGCTCCGGCCGAGGGAACTCGCCGCGGTGCACCTGAACTTCCCGATGCTGATGGGTGCCCCGGTGTCGCCCGTGCCGACACCGGAGGAGCAGGAGGCCCTGGCGCAGATGGCGGAGCACGGGGCCAACGGAGCGGCCTTCTCCCAGGCCATGCGGACCGAGCCGCAGACGTTCGCCTACGGCCTGACCGACTCTCCGGTCGGTCAGGCGAGCTGGATCTACGAGAAGCTCGCCATTTGGAGCGACAGCGGTAAGAATCCCGAGAGCATCTGGAGCTACGACCAGATTCTCGACACCATCATGATGTACTGGGTGCCCGACAACGCCGTCTCCGCCGCGCGGCTGTACTGGGAGGGCCTCGCCACGGACTACATCACCCAGGAGCTCGACCTGCCCGTCGGCGTCAGCGTGTTCCCCAAGGAGCTGTACCGGCCCCCGAGGATCTGGGGCGAGCGCGTGTACCGCGACCTGCGGTACTGGAACAAGCCCGAGCGCGGCGGTCACTTCGCCGCCTTCGAGCAGCCGGCACTGTTCACGGAGGAACTGCGCAGGTTCGTGCGCCTCGTGCGCTGACCCCGCCGGGGAGCGCGGCGAGACGACGCCGCGCTCCCCGGCGCCGAGCGGGTCAGCGGTCTCCGAGCAGGGCCGTGCTGAGCCCGCACACCGCGATGATCAGGTTCTCACCCAGCCGCCGCCAGGACCGTTCGGCGGCGGCTGGGCCGACCCGCCCGTGCGCCAGGTCGGCCTCCAATTCGGCGCACATGTGCACGATGAGCTGGCGGATCATGGCCCCGTACTGCTCGGACAGCTCGGGATCGTCGTTGCGGCCCTGCAGGCGCCGGATCTCTTCCAGGCGCCGGAACGACGGGGCGTCCAGGTGAGCCCGGATCGCGTACTCGCGCAGATTGGGGTCCACGACGGCCTGCGCGAGGAACCGTCCGTACCAGGACGGTGTGCCCAGTTCGATGTGGTGTTCGATGGCCGGCGCGATCACACATGTGATCCATTCCCGGCGGGTCACCCGGCCCGAGGGGTCGAGCGCGGCCACCATCCGGATCCGGTGCCTCTCGATCCCGGCCGCGTGCCGCGCCAGGATCGCCTGGATGAGCTCGTCGCGGGACGTGAAGTGGTACTGCACCGCGGACTTGTTGCGCTGGCCCGCCGCCTCGCCGATCTTCCTGACGGAGACGTTCGCGAACCCGTGTTCCGCGTACAGCCGCTCCGCCGTGTTCATGATCTTGTCCCGGGCGATCAGCGAGCGGGGAGACAGTGTGGTCGCCGCCGCGGACAGTGTCATTCCGCACCGACCTTCATGACCGCTCCCTGGTCTCGTCCTCGTTCGCTCCGGTTCAGGAGGGCCGCCCGCCGGAGTGGCCTGCAGATCGTCATGCGGGCGGTCGTCGGGCCAGGGTACCCAGAACGACCTAGATGTCCATCTTAATCACCGACCGGTCGGCCGCCCACGCGCGGTGTTCCGGCGACGAGGGTGACGAGGGTGAAGGGCGGCCTACCTGAGCGCACGAGGCAGGCGACGGCGCGTGGCTCACCGGAGAGCCGCGAGAGGGGCCGGCCGCGGCGCGGGACACGCCCGGCCGGCCGCTCACCGTGCCGCGGTTTTCACCACGTCACCCACACGTCTTCCAGCCCGCCGGACATCCCTCCGGTGCGCAACCGGAGATCCTGGGGAGCGTCCCGCAGGTTGAGGGTCGGCAGCCGCCGCGCCAGAGTGCCCAGCACGACCTGAAGCTCCAGCCTGGCCAGCGGCTGCCCGAGGCAGAAGTGCGGCCCCGCGCCGAAGGTGAGGTGCTGGTTGTACTCCCGGCGCGGGTCGAACCGGTCCGGGTCGGGGAACTTGCGCGGGTCCCGGTTGGCGGAGGGCAGGTTCGGGATCAGCGTCGTCCCCGAGGGCACGTGGGTCTCGCCGAGCTGGACGTCCTCGGTGGCGAACCTCGGGATGCCGCCGATGGCGGCGAGAGTGGTGTCCAGGCGCAGGACCTCTTCCACGGTGCCCGGGATCAGCGCCGGATCGTCGATGACGGCCTCGAACCGCTCCCGCTCGGAGAGCAGCATCGCCGCCATGATCGCGATCATGTTGGACGTCGTCTCGTGGCCCGCGAGCAGGATGCCTCGGACGGTGACGATGAGCTCAGCCTTGCTGAGCCGCCCGTCCTCGGCGTCGGTGATCGCGATCAGCTCGCTGAGCAGGTCGTCTCCGGGGTCGGCCCGCCTCCGGTCGACGAGATCGGACACGTACGCGTCGAAGTCCCGATACGCCCCGTCCACGTCACTCTGGGTGTAGCGCGTCAGGGTGAGCATGACACGGGACCAGTGCGCGAATTTGTCCTGGTCCGTGCTCGGCGCGCCGACCAGCGCGCAGATGACGCGCACCGGCAGCGGGAGCGCCAGCTGGGACGAGAGGTTCGCGGGGGAGCCCTTGGCCACCATGGCGTCCACCAGCTCGTCGGTCATCTGCTGGACCCGGGGCCGCCACGCCTCCATCTTCCGGATGGTGAAGGAGCGGCTGAGCAGCCGCCGCCACCGCTGGTGTCCCGCCCCTTCGGTCATGTTCTCGGCGTCCGGCCTGGGACGGTTGAACAGGCCGCCGTCCTCGGTGGTGGAGATGCGCGCCGCGCCCTCCCGCGCGAGGTCGCGGGTGAACCGCGGGTCCGCGATCACCGTACGGGCGTCGTCGTACCGCGTGACGACCGTGGCGACGTCGCCGCTGGGCAGCCGTACGTGCGCGACCGGACACCGCTCGCGAAGTTCCGCCAGCTCGGGCGGCGGCTCCAACGCCGTTGCGCGGTCGAAGGGGAAGTCGGGGATCGCGTCGGCAGTCATCGTGTCCCTCCAGCTCGAAGACCGGGCGCTCCCACTCTAAGGCGGTCGCCTTACTAAGGCAATGTCCTTGAGTCAGGATCCGAGGTCCGCCCGGCCGCCCCGTCCCAACGAACGGCCAGATTTGGGAACGGCCTGGTGCTGCCGGGAGATCGGGTGGGAACTGATACCGGAAACGCGACGCGCGCCGCAGGCCGAGGCGGCTCCGGCGGCGCGATGACGACGCGGGAACCCGCTCCGGCGGCGACTCGGGGCCGAGGGGGCGAGCATGTGAGCGAGGCGTGGTCGATCGCTTTGCGCGGGCTGTGCGGGGGCCTGCTCGTCACGGTGTTCGCCCTGATCGGCGAGATGGTGAGCCCCAAGCGCTTCGCCGGCATCTTCGCCGCGGGCCCGGCCGTCGCCCTGGCGGGGATGAGCGTGACCTTGGTGTTCATGGGGAGCCGGCACGTCGCGCAGTCCGCGCTGGGGATGATCGTCGGGGCGGTCGCGCTGGTGGCGTACTGCGCGACGGCGGCGCCTCTGGAGGAACGCCTGGGCGCGATCGCCGGCTCGGTGGTCGCCATGGCGGTGTGGGCGGCCGTGGCCGCGATCGGCTGGTTGCTGATCAGATGAGCCCCCCGGACAAGATCCAGATCGAGCCCGCGAAGCTGCGCCAGATCGCACCGGCGGCCATGGCGCTGCGCTTCGCCTTCGGGGCGGTCGTCTCCATGGTCTCCGGCTGGGTGGGCGGCCGCTGGGGTCCGCTCGAGGGCGGAATCTTCCTCGCCTTCCCGGCGGTCCTGGCCGCCACCCTCACGCTGATCGAGACCGAGGAACGCAACCGGATCCTGGCCGCTCAGGACGCGCGCGGCGCCGTGCTCGGCGCGATCGGCATGATCGCCTACGCCCTGTGCGTGTGGACGCTCGCCACCCGGATCCCCGCCGTCGCCGCGATGGCGGCCGGGACCGCGGCCTGGGCGATCGTCGCCATCGTCCTGTACCGGCTCACGTGGGGCAGCGGCCGGAACCGCGGAACGCCGTGAACGGCCGCGCCGGCGCGTCGAACGCGGCGAGCGCCGCGCGGGCGGCCGTTCAGTCAGGAGAGGCGCTCGATCGTCACGGGGATCAGCCCTTCCAGGCGGACCATCTTCGTGAGCTCCCTGAGCAGTGCGGCCAGGACGTCCGCGGATCGGCCGCCCAGCAGGGCCGTCACGTCGAGGCACCAGGCGATGCCCGGGCCGATCTGGTGCAGCCGCCAGCTGAAGGAGTCCGGGGGGACGTGCAGGTGGGACGCCCCGGAGACGCGCGCCCGTGAGCCGTCGTCGCCGGACGCCGTCCAGGCCGTGTGCAGGCGGCTCAGAGCGGCGTCGTCCACGTCGTTGGCGAAGAGGACACGGTAGAGACGCTCCTCGTGGAAGCCTGCGGGAACCTCCGGAGGGGTGAACACCAGGGGAGGGGAGTGGGGCAGCGGCGCGGTGTCGCGGAAGTAGGTGCGCAGCGTCGCCTCGGCGGGCAGGGGGCGTCCACTGAGGCGCCGGTACACGGTCTCGGCGCCGTGGCGGTCGATCGGGGTGATCCGCCGGCGTAGGTCCGGGTTCGTACGGACCTCACGGCCGAGGGCGGCGGAGCTCCACCAGCCGCCGTCCGCGGTGGTCCATCCGGCGTTGTCGAGGCCGGTCGCGGTATGGTCGTCGGCGAGCACGAATTCCTCGACCAGGATTCCGGCCGCCCGCGGCGCGGTTCCGCCGTCGTCTTCGGCCGCGATCAGGTAGTAGTCGAGGGACGCGCCGCTCGGCACCGCACCCTGCGCGCCGGCCACGATCGCGCCCCCGTTGTACCCGCCCCGCGGGTCCGCGCCTCGACGTAATTCTCGCATGGGTGACGTCATACCCAACGCTCCCGTCCGGTGGACGGCCGGGTCGTCAGGTGGGCGAGGAGCTGCAGCTTCTCGCAGGACGGTGAGCCGGGAGCGGCGTGGTAGGTGACCAGCATCTGGCCGGGGGCGCCGGGGAGCGCGAGCTTCTCGTAGTTCAGGTCCAGCTTGCCGACCTGCGGGTGGAGCAGGCGGCTGACCCCGCTGGTCTTCTGGCGCACGTCCTGACGCGCCCACAACGTCCGGAAGCGCTCGCTGCGCAGGCTGAGCTCCCCGATCAGCTCGACCAGCCGGGGCTCGTCGACGGCGCCGCCGATGACCGACCGCAGGTAGGCGACGGACTTGGCCGTCATGTCCTCCCAGTCCCGGTAGAACGCGCGCATCTCCGGCTCCAGGAACGCCGCGCGCAGCGTGTTGACCCCGGGCGCGAAGAACGGGCAGAGCGCGACGGCGATTTGACCAGGCGGTATTTCGAGGACTGCAACGAGGCTGCGGTGCTCCAGGGCGAGCCGGTCATGTTCGGCGGCGGCGTCGCGCCCTTCGCCCTGGACCCGGCCAACGCCGAACGGCTGTGGGCCGTCGCGACGGAACTGATCCGTGTGCGGCAGCCCGCGGCCCGGGCTCCGCGACCGGATAAAGGATGAAATGCCGGACATCAGCCGACGCGGGGAAGTACCAGCTCCGCGAACACCGCCCGGTGATCGGTGTCCGGCACCGGGTGCACACTGAAGGCGCGCACGCCCACCCCCGGACCGGTGAGAACGTGGTCGATCGTGACGGGCGGGATGCCGAAGCCGTTGAAGTGCCATGGCCGGTACGGCCAGGTGGTCACGAACCCGTCGCCCGTCGCGTCGGCGGCGTCCGCGTACCCCTCGGCGAGCAGCTCGCGCACCGGCGCGTGATCCAAGGTGGCGTTGAAGTCGCCCGCCAGGACGCGCGGGGTCCGGCCGGGAGGCGGGAGCGCAGCCAGGCCGTCCGCCCAGCACCGGTGCCTGTCCGGACGGGCGGGCGCGCACGGGTGCACGGACACGACGCCGACCGGGCCCGCGCCCGGCACGTCCACGGTGGCCTCCGCCTGGCCGAAGCCGCCGACCTCGATGGCCTGCCCCGGGGTGACGGGATGCCGGGCGTAGATCGCCGAGCCGCCGACCCCGGGCCGGGGACGCTCGGTCCTGTACGGCAGCAACCGTGCCAGCCCGGCCTTGTCCAGCGCGGACGCGGCCTGAGGCGTCAACTCCTGAACCGTCAGGACATCGGGGCGCAGCTTGCGAACGAGGTCCACCAGAGCGCTCGCGGGAACCGAGCCGATCAGCAGATTGGCGGAGAGGACCCGCAGTGACGGTCCATCGGGCGCCGCCTCGCCGGACGGAAGCGCACGAGGCAGGACGCACACCGCGAGTGACACACTGACCGCCAGGCTCACGACCAGTGCCGTCCAGCGGCGCGACACCAGCGCGGCGATCGGGGCGACCGCCGAGGCCAGGGCGGCGTACGGCGTGAACGCGACGAGCTGCACCCAGCGAAAGTGCACGTCCGCCGGAAGCAGCCGCAGCACGGCCCACACCGCGAACGGCGCGACAAGCCCCCAGACCAGCACACCCACCCACCGCCGCCGACGACGCCCCACCGTCACGGCCGGCGAGTCGGCCCGCGTCTCCACCGTCACCTTCTCGATCCCCCTGTCATGGTCAACGTGCCGGGCGGGACGCGTCGGGCGTCCGAAGCCCTCAATTGGATGGACGGTCAGCTGGGATCAGGGCGGAATGCTGAAATATCCTCCGGCGCGAGGCTGAGCGGGAACGGCCGCCCGTTGTCGCCGGGCGCCCACCCTTCCCGGATGGCCGTCCGCACGCTCGCCGCCACCGTCGATGGGCGAACGACCGCGCTCGGCAGCGACATCCAGTTCCCCGGGTGCGCGAACGGCGCCGACACCACGAGCACACGACCCGGCCGTTCGGCACGCTCCACCGTGAACGTCAACGGACCCCCCGTTCGCCTGGGCGTAGGTGTATCGGTGACGCACACGCCACCGATACACCGCCCCGTCGACGGTGACGAGCCGCGATCGTCTCCTCGCCAAGGCCACCCGACTCTCCGCCCTGTAGATCAGGATTCCGCGCCAGATCCTACGTCCCCGTGGAGGTCTCGTCGTCCAGCCCGGCGCGGCGGCGACCGTTTCGGCGGCGCGCCGGTGCCCACCGTGGTCCGCGTCGTAGGCAGTTCTTCGCGCAGGTGGTTGACGCGCTCGGTGCCCTGCGCGAGGACGTTGTGTGCGGTGGCGAGGCCGGCGGGGTCGATCGCCGAGTAGAGGGTCGTGGTGGTCGGCCTGACGACCTCGGCGAGTTCGGCGTTCGGGGCCTGAACGGACGAGCCGCTCGGCGGTCAGCGCGGCGTTGCCCACCGGCTGAGCGTCGCCGACCGCGCGGTGGACGTGGCCGGGCACGAGATGCGGGAACGCTGGATCGAGGTCGAGCTGGGAAGGATCAACCCCTTCCTCAAGGACTACCCGTACCGCGTGCCCTACGAGTCGGTGCCGACCGTCGAGGACCTTCTCGACCAGGTGTACCTCGCCCTGTCGGATCACGTGGGCATCTACACCTACGGCAAGGAATGGCTGCTCCAGGGCTCTGCCGGCGACAAGTCGTACGTCGACGCGGGACGGGACTGGGCGCGGCATAACCTCGGACGACACGCGCGCGCTCGACGACCTCGGGATCCGTCAGGGCGTGCGCCTCGTCGCGGTCCCGGTACGCCGCTGGTCGGGCGAGGGGCGGACCGGGACCGCCGGGTCAGCGGGTGTTGACGCGCAGGGAGACGATCTGGCCCGGCGGGAGCTGGGCGGTGGAGGTTTGGCCGGCCGGCACCCATGGGCCGACGCTGTAGACGTAGCCGACCATCGGGTTGACGTGCAGGACGGTCACGGCGACCTGGTGTTCGCCGGTGCCGGCGGCGCAGTAGCTGGACACCGTCGTCGGCGTGGAGCTGGTGGAGCAGTTGGTGGGGACGGCGAGCGCCGCGGGCGCCGTGCCGATCAGCAGGGCCGTGGTGAGGGTGGCGGTGGCGGCCAGGGCGGCCGCGCGGTTCCTGGGTTTCACGGTGACTCCTCCGCCTCCCGCCGGGCCGGACGCTCGGCGGGGGGTTTTCTTTTAGGAAAGTTTCCTAAGCGAGAGCCTAGCTGCGGGGGAGGCGGAGTCAAGGCCCCTCAGGCGGAACCGAGGCCGTCGGGCGGAGCCGGAGGCCGGTCGTCAGGCACGGTCGAGCCTCAGGCGGGGCGAGACCGTCAGGACGACGGTGGCCGTGGATCGGCCGCGAGCGCCTCGGCGGCCAGTTCGCGGCACTCGGCCAGCGTCCGGGCGGCGAGGGCGGCGCGGACGTCCGGCACGCACACCGCCGCCATCGACAGGCTCGTCACGCCGAGGCCCGCGAGGACCGGTGCGAGCCGCGGATCGCCGGCCGCCTCCCCGCAGACGCCCACCGGCTTGCCCGCCGCGCGTCCGGCCTCGGCGCAGCGTCCGATGAGCTCCAGCAGCGCGGGCTGCCAGGGGTCCAGCAGGTCGGCCAGGCCCGGGTGCTGCCGGTCGGCGGCCAGGGTGTACTGGCTCAGGTCGTTGGTGCCGATGCTGAGGAAGTCGGCCTCGCGCAGCAGCCGGTCGGCGTGCAGCGCGGCGGCGGGCACCTCGACCATGACGCCGACGCGCGCGATGCCGCGGGCCCGGGCGCGGGACGCGAACTCGGCCGCCTCGCCCGCCGTGGTCACCATGGGCGCCATCACCCACGGCTCGGCGCCGGTCGCGTCGGCGGCCCGGGCGATCGCCTCCAGTTGGGTGTCCAGCACGCCGGGCAGCAGCCGCGCGACCCGCAGCCCCCGTACGCCGAGCGCGGGGTTGGGCTCCTGCGGCAGGCCGAGGAAGGGCAGAGGCTTGTCGGTGCCCGCGTCCAGCGTCCTGACGACCACCAGCGGCGTGCGGGAGAAGACCGCACTGTAGGCGGCGACCTGCTCCTCCAGCGACGGCTCCGTCCTGCGGCCGAGGAACAGGAACTCGGTGCGGAACAGGCCGACCCCCTCGGCGCCGTCGGCGAGGTCGCGCGCGGACCCGATGTTGAGCAGCAGCTTGACCGGATGGCCGTCGGCGGTCCGGCCCGGCCCCTCGCCACGCCCGCGTTCGGCCCGCTCGCGCGCGCCGGCCGTGCGGACCCGCTCGGCGTCGGAGGAGGTCAGGCCGGTGCCGACCTCGCCGGTGGCGCCGTCGACGCTGACGAGCGTGCCGTCGTCCAGCGTCAGCGCGCCCGCGCAGCCGACGACGGCGGGCAGCCCGCGGCCGCGCGCGAGGATGGCGGTGTGGCCGGTCGGCCCGCCCTTCTCGGTGACCAGGGCCAGGACGGTGTCGTCCAGCCCGGCCGTGTCGGCGGGGGAGAGGTCCTCGGCGACCAGCACGAACGGGTGACCGGGCGCGGGCACGCCCGGCGTGGGCAGGCCGAGTGCCGCGGCCACGGCGCGGTTGCGCAGGTCGTCGAGGTCGGCGGCCCGCTCGGCGAAGTACCCGCCCGCGTCCACCAGCGCCCGCCGGTGCACGGCGAAGGCGGCGTCGAGCGCGTGCGGGGCGTCCATCCCGGCGTCGCAGTTCTCCGCGCAGCCGTCCGCGAGCATCGGGTCGCGGGCCATCATCGCCTGGGCTTCGAGGATGCCGGCCGCCTCGGGGTCGCCCGCAGCGGCGGCGCGCCGTTCGAGGTCCTCGGCGACCGCGTCCAGTGCGCGGGCGGCCACTGCGGCCTCGGCGACCGCGTCGGTGACCGGGCGCGGGTCGGGCAGCGCGGGCGGCCCGGCCATCCGGATCACCGGGCCGGCGGTGCGGCCGGGGCTGACGCCCAGGCCGCGCAGCGCCTCACCCATCGACGGCGTCCAGGTCGCGGGCCAGGAGCGCCACCAGCGTCTCGAGGGCCGCCTCCGCGCCCGGCCCGTCGGCGTCCAGGGTGACCTGGGTGCCGTGCACGGCGCCGAGGCTGAGCACGCCGAGCATGCTGGAGGCGGGGACCGGCTTGCCCTCGCCGACCCGGATCCGCACCGGCACCCCCTGGCGGGCGGCGGCCTGGACGAAGATCTTGGCGGGCCTGGCGTGCAGCCCGCTCGACGAGGCGACGGCCACTGTCCTCTCGGGCATGGTTCGTCCTTCCTGCTCAGGGTTCGATGGTGACCTTGATCGCCTCGCCGCGGCTGACGAGGCCGATGGCGTCGAGGACGCCCGGCAGCGGGAGCCGGTGGGTGATCAGATCGGCGACGGGCACGGCCCCGTCGGCGATCAGGCTGAGAGCGTTGGCGTTGTGCGCGGGGCTGGAGCCGTTGGCGCCGACGATGGTCAGCTCGCGGTAGTGCACGAGGTTGGAGTCGAGCTGGATGATCGGGGCGTCCTTGGGCAGGCCGCCGAAGAAGCTGATCCGCCCCTGCCGGGCCGCCATCTCGACGGCCTGCTGCTGGGCGGCGCCCGAGGCGGCCGCCGTGATGACGACGTCGGCTCCGCGCCCGCCGGTGAGCTTGACGACCTGGTCGACGGCGTCGCCGCTGATCACCTCGTCGGGGTGGACGAGCCCGGCGGCCATCTCCAGCCGCTCGGGGTTCACGTCGACCAGGAACACCCGGGACGCGCCGCGCGCCCGCGCCAGGCGGACGTGCAGGCAGCCGATCGGCCCCGCGCCCATGACGACGACGTCGTCGCCCGCGCCGACCCGGGCCAGTTCCTGGCCGTTGAGTACGCACGCGAGCGGCTCGGCCACCGACGCCTCGGCGAAGCCCACGCCGTCGGGGATCCGGTTGACGCCGTCCACGGCGATCACCTTGGCCGGGACGATCATGTACTCGGCGAAGCCGCCGTCGTAGTGGTAGCCCATCGACTCCTGGTTGGGGCACACCGTCATGCGGCCCCTGCGGCACTCCTCGCAGGCCCCGCAGGGGATCGCGGCGATCACCTGGACGCGCTCGCCCGTTCCCACGACCTCGCCGGCGATCTCGTGGCCCATCACCCGGGGCGGCCGGATGTGGTGGTGGCCGAACTTGTAGATCTTGGCGTCGGTGCCGCAGGTAGAGCAGTTCCGCACCCGGATCTTCAGCTCGCCGGGCCCGGCCTCGGGCTCGGGGGCGTCCTCGACGCGGATGTCGCCGGGGGCGTGGAAACGGGCGACCTTCACAAAAGCTCCTTCATCACGGTTTCTACCTCCGTCGCTTCGCGGAGGGTTCTGGCGCGGTCGGGGTCGAGCAGGATCTCGGCCAGCGCGGCGAGCAGCGCCACGTGGCCGTTCCCTTTGGCGGCGATGCCGACGCACAGGCCGACCCGCTCGCCGTCCCAGTCGACGCCCTCGGGGAAGCGCACCACGCACACGGCGTCGCGCAGCACGTCCTGCTTGCCCTTCGCGGTGCCGTGCGGGATGGCGACGCCCTCCCCGACGTAGGTGGAGATCGAGCGCTCGCGTTCGAGCATGGACTCGATGTACGGCTCGGTGATCGCGCCCACGGCCAGCAGCAGCTCCCCGCACCGGCGGATCGCGTCGTCGCGGTCGCCGGCGCGGGCGTCGAGCACCACGGCGCGCGGCTCCAGCGGGAGCGACGCGGCGTCAGGCATCGACCGTGCCGCCGTTCTTGATCGCGGCCACGAGCTTGGTCACGGCGGGGTCGCCGATGAAGATCTGGAAGGTGACCAGCGGGACGCCCGGCGCCACGGCCTTCGCCCGCGCGGCCAGCCCGATGTGGCAGACCACCAGGTCGGTGTCCTTGGGGATCTCGTTCACGGGCGTGTGCTCGACCGTGATCCCGGTGCTCTTGAGCTGCTTGCGAAGCTGGGTGGCGAGCATGACGCTGCTCCCCATTCCCGCGTCGCAGGCCACGATGAGCTTGTGGATGTCCTTGCTGTCGATGGCGGCCATCTATGCCTCCTTGGAAACGGTGGGGGCGCCGGCGGCGCGGGTCTGGGTCTCGACGGCGGGTCGCGCCCCGGACTCGGGGGCGGTCTCGGTGGACGCCTCCGCGACCTCCTCGGGCTCCTTCTCGCCATGGCCGAAGCCGAGCAGGGCCGAGGCGACCGCGAAGGAGGCGGCGGAGGCGATGATGATGCCGGCGAGGACGCCGAACCAGCCGCCCTTGGGGGTGACCGCGAGGTAGGCGAAGATGCTGCCCGGCGACGGCGTGGCGACCAGCCCCGCTCCGGTGATCATGAAGGTGAACACGCCCGCCGCGCCGCCCGCCATGACGGCGAGGATCAGCCGCGGCTTCATCAGGACGTACGGGAAGTAGATCTCGTGGATGCCGCCGAAGAAGTGGATGATGATCGCGGCGGGGGAGGTCGGGCGCAGCGCGCGCGGCCCGAAGAAGAAGTAGGCGAGCAGCAGGCCGAGGCCGGGCCCGGGGTTGGACTCCAGCATGAACAGGATGGACTTGCCCTGCTTGACCGCCTCCGCCACGCCGAGCGGGCCGAGGACGCCGTGGTTGATGGCGTTGTTCAGGAACAGCACCTTGGCCGGCTCGACCACCAGCGAGGCCAAGGGGAGCAGGCTGTGGTTGATCAGCCATTCCACGCCGTCGCCCGCCGCGTTGGTGAACGCCTCGACGACCGGCCCGATGCCCCACACGCCCACGATGGCCATCGCCGCGCCCACGATGCCCGCGGTGAAGTTGTCGACCAGCATCTCGAAGCCGGACCTGGTGCGGTCCTCGGTGAAGCGGTCGACGTGCTTGAGGATGAACGCGGCGAGCGGGCCGACGATCATCGCGCCGAGGAACATCGGGACGTCCGCCCCGACGGCCACGCCCATCGTCGCGACGGCGCCGACGACCGCGCCGCGCTGGCCGTGGACCATCCGGCCGCCGGTGTAGCCGATCAGGATCGGCAGAAGGTGGGTGATGATCGGGCCCACCAGCTCTGCCAGCGCCTTGTTGGGCAGCCAGCCCGTCGGGATGAACAGCGCGGTGATCAGGCCCCAGGCGATGAACGCGCCGATGTTCGGCATGATCATGCCGGCCAGATGGCCGCCCAGTCGCTGGATGGTGGCCTTGACCCCGGTGCCGTAGACCGGGGGGGTATAGGTGTCGGCCATGGGTCGTGCTCCTTCCTAAAGGAAAGGATGGGGGGCCTGCGCGTCAGGCGTGTGGGGTGAGGCGGCGGGCGGGGTCGGGCGGGCCGAGGCGGATGCCGTCGCGGACGATGTCGGAGGGGCCGGGCATCCGGCTGCCGGGGAGCGCGACCGCGGCGGCGGCCCAGGACAGCCCCTCCACAAGCGCTTGTTCACCGCGCGCACCGGCGGCCAGAAAGCCCGCGAGCAGGGCGTCCCCCGCGCCGACCGCGCTGCGCGGCTCGGCGACCTCCGCCTCGCCGTACCGGACGCCGTCGTCCTCGACCAGCAGCGCGCCGTCGGCGCCGAGACTCGCCAGCACCGTGCGCGCCCCGGCGGCGCGGAGCTTCCCGGCCGCCTCGATGGCGTCGCCCACGCAGGAGATGGCCATGCCCGTGGCCTCGGCGAGCTCCTCCAGGTTGGGCTTGATCAGGGCCGGGGCCGCGCTCAGGGACTCGACCAGCGCGGGGCCGCTGGTGTCGACGGCGACGTTGATGCCCGCCGCCGCGAACCTGCGGCACAGCCGGGCGTACACGTCGGCGGGGACCTCGGGGGGCAGGCTGCCCGAGGCGACCACCCAGTCGGCCGAGTCGGCCGCGCCGAGCACCGCGTCCGCGATCGTCTCCAGTTCGGCGGCCGACAGCGTGGCGCCCGGCTCGTTGATCTTCGTGATCGTGCCGTCGGGCTCGGCCAGGGTGACGTTCGACCGTGTCGGGCCCTCCACGGCCACGGTCACCATGTCCAGGCCCTCCAGGGCGAGCAGGCGGACGAGCTGCCTGCCCTCGTCCCCGCCGTAGGGGACGACCGCGCACGAGGTCACCGCGTTGGCCAGCAGCGCGCGCGAGACGTTGACGCCCTTGCCGCCCGGGTCGAGCCTCGCCGCTGCGGCCCGGATGACGGCGCCTCTGGCCAGCGCGCCGATCTCGATCGTGCGGTCCAGGCTCGGGTTGAGGGTCAGGGTGAGGATCACGCGCGCACCACCTCGGGGCCGGCGGCGGACAGCTCGGCGGCCGTCATCGGGTCGAGGCCGGTGTCGGTGATGATCAGGTCGATCTCCGACAGGGACGCGAACCCGGCCAGGTAGGTGTTGCCGAACTTGGTGTGGTCGGCCAGCAGCACGACCCGCTCGGACGACTTCACCATCGCGCGCTTGATCGCCGCCTCGGCCGGGTCGGGGGTCGTCAGTCCCTTGGCGGCCGAGCAGCCGTTCGCCGCCATGAACGCCACGTCCACGTGCAGGTGGGCCAGGGGTTGCAGGGCCCAGTCGTCGACGGTGGCGAGCGTACGGCCGCGCACCCGGCCGCCGAGCATGATGACGTGCAGGTTCGGCCGCGAGGCCAGCACCGTCGCGAGTGGGGGGGAGTTCACGACGACGGTTAGCTCGCGGTCGGCCGGGAGGATCGGGACCAGGCGGCCGGTGGTGGAGCCCGCGTCGATGATCACCGAGCCGTCCTCGGGCAGTTCGGCGAGCGCGGCCTTGGCGATGCGCTCCTTCTCGGCGGTCAGTACTTCGTCGCGGGTGGCGAGGGCGGGTTCGAACCCGAGCCGCTCCACCGGGATCGCGCCGCCGTACACCCGCCGCAGCACGCCCGCGCGCTCCAGTGCGGTGAGGTCGCGGCGGATCGTCTCGGTGGTGACGTCGAACTCCTCGGCGAGGGTCACCACGTCGACCCTGCCCGCCATTCTCGCCCTGCGGAGGATCTCCTGCTGCCGCTCCTCGGCATACATGATGTTGCTTCACCGCCGTTTGTGTGTTGGTTGTCCTGTGTTTACACCCGTTTCTATGGGATGGCAAGGGTCTCACAGGGTGGGCCCGCGTGTTGTGACAAGTGCACGTTCCGTCACGGAGGTCGGTCCGGGGGTGGTGCTGAGGGGTGTCGGGCGGTGGTCTCACGCGCGACAGGGGGAAATGCCCGCTATGTCGCCTATATCCCGCCGATGGGTGACATAAATGGATTACGGTCTCGCGCCGCCATCCACCTCCTCGCGCCCAGGCTGGACGTCCGGGCAGGTCACGGGCCTTCCGCGGTGATTACGGCGACTGAATCACCGCGCGCGGGACGGAGTGATGGCCCTAAAGTCCCGCCCGATCGCGGTGATTCGGTCCCCGTCCGCGGAAGCAGGCCCTCTACCTGCGTGAATGGGCGGGAAACGGCGCCGAAACGAGCCGCCCGAGGGCGTGGAATAGGATCGGCCGCCGCCTGGTTCTGGGATATCGCCGCCCCGCCCGACAAACGGGGAACGGCACCGAGAACCATCGATGTGACCGCGAAATCGGCCGGGAATACCGGAAGGGCCCCCAAGGTTTCAAGCCACATCGAGACGCAAGGATCCGAGGCCCGGCAAAGAGGATCGCCGAAAGGCATTCGAATTGCCCGTCAGAACGCCTGCGACGCCCGGCGGAATACCGGGTGCCGGCGGAACGGCCGAGCCCTCCCCGCGGGCTCGTGAAAGCCTCGTCGACGCCTGCGGAAACGCCGTCCCCGCCCGCCTGACCCGGGCCGGGGCCGGTTGACCGGCGCGGACCAGCCCCGCGTTCCTCCAGATCACCCGAGTCGAAGTAAGGAGTGTGCGGCCGCGGAGCCGTCCAGGGCCCGCCTGCCCGCGTCGATCAACGGCCGGACGAATCCGGCCGCTCGCCGCCCATCGAATGAGGCGGACGAGAGCAGAGCATTCCGGGGGCGTAAGAGAACGGCTCCCGACCGGCGCCGAGGAAAGGCCGCGCACGCGGACCGCCTGGCCGCGCCGACCTTTCCCGACCCATCACCGGTTTCGCCTTACGCCATGGACGGCGGTGAATTCCGCCGCGCCCGTGAACGGGAGACACAAAGATGCCGAGTACAACGCAAGTCGACGTCAACGCCTCATTATTGATGGCCTCGGTGCAGGCCACTCTGGATGCGGCGCAGGAATCCATGGACGCGGCCCGCGCGATGCTCTCGCCCGGACGCGGGATCATCGCCTCCGAGGAGGCGGCCCTCGCCGCCGCGATCCGGACCGTGCCGCGCTGGCACTTCGCCATGCTGAACGACCTGGAGCGCAACGACGCCTTCGAGGTGGCGATCGAGCGCGTGCTCCCCCCGGGCGCCCACGTGCTGGACATCGGCGCCGGCACGGGCCTGCTGTCGATGATGGTGGCGCGCGCCGGGGCCGCGTGGGTCACCACCTGCGAGCAGAACCCGATGCTCGCCGAGATCACCCGCCAGATCGTCGCGCGGCACGGCCTGTCGGACAGGATCAACGTCGTGGCCAAGCGCTCCACCGACCTGGTGGTGGGCGTGGACATGCCGAGGCGTGCCGACCTCATCGTCTCGGAGATCGTCGACTGCGGACTGATCGGCGAGGGCGTCCTGCCGACCGTCGAGCACGCCCGCGAGCACCTGCTGGCCCCCGGCGGCCTGCTGCTGCCCGAGTCCGCGCGCATCCACGGCGCGCTGCTGGACAGCGTCGCGGTCGACCGCCTCAACCGTGTGGACCACGCCGCCGGTTTCGACGTCAGCCTGCTCAACGGCCTCTCCACCCGCGGCCACTTCCCCGTCCGCCTGCCCACCTGGCCGCACAGGCTGCTCTCGCCCGAGGTGGAGCTGTACGCGTTCGACTTCGCCTCCGGCTCGATGGCCGACGGGTCCACCGAGGTCGACCTCCCCGTCACCGAGACCGGCGAGGCGCACGGCCTGGCTGTCTGGTTCGACCTCTCGCTCGGCGGCGGCGTCCGGCTCCGCAACTCCCCGGACAACCTCGCCTCGCACTGGATGCAGGCGTGCGTACCGTTCGCCGAGCCCGTCGCGCTCACCAAGGGTGACCGCGCCCACCTTCGCCTGGCCTGGCAGGACTGCCGGCTCTCCGCCTCCAAGATCAGCGTCTCGACCGCCATGAAGGGACAGAAATGAGCTTCACCCCCCACCACACGCCGTTCGAGCTGGACCCGGCGCGGCTTCGCGAGCTCGCCCTGGACTTCGCCAGCAACCCCATCTACCTCGACAACGAGGACTGGGAGAACGAGGACAACCCCTACCACCGGCAGCTCCGGCCGCAGATCATCAAGTACCTGGACTTCAGCAAGCCGCTGCCCGCCAGTGAGATCCTCGACTACTCGGCGCTGGCCGCCAACCGCCTGCTCGCGACGATCTACGAGGCCGACCTGATGTTCCTGCCCAAGAAGGGCATGAGCGAGTCGGCGTGGGCCGGCTTCAAGAACTTCTACAGCTCCACCAACCGGGCGCGCGGCGAGATGATCCGCCCGTACCTGGAGAAGCACGTCTTCGGCTTCCTCGACGACATCGAGGTCACCGGCGAGTGGACCAAGGAGAGCCTGGCCGCCTACCTCGGCCGCATCCAGGACCTGCCCACCACGCCCTCGGCCGGCGAGAAGGCCATCCGCGAGTCCAGCGACCCCAAGCGCGCCGCCCGCAACTGGCTCATCCAGTTCGCGCCGGACTTCCTGTCCGAGGCCTCGCCGATGATCCGCAACGTCATGGGCTACTACGGGCCCGTGCAGTCGGAGTGGTTCAAGATCGTGATCGACGAGTACGGCTACGGCGTCCACGGCACCAAGCACAGCACGCTGTTCGAGAACACGCTGGCCTCGGTCGGGCTCAGCGCGGACCTGCACCGCTACTGGCAGTACTACCTGACCAGCAGCCTCATGATGAGCAACTACTTCCACTACCTCGGCAAGAACCACGAGCTGTTCTTCCGCTACCTCGGCGCCCTGTACTACACCGAGACCACGCTGGTCGACTTCTGCCGCCGCGCCGCGGACCTGCTCACCGACGTCGTCGGCGACGAGGCGGACGTCAAGTACTTCACCGAGCACGTCCACATCGACGTCCACCACGGCCGGATGGCCCTGGAGAAGCTGATCATGCCGATCGTCGACCAGTGCGGCGAGTCGGTCATCCCCGAGATCGTGCGCGGGTTCGAGGAGTTCCAGGCCATCGCCCAGATCGCCGACGACGACTTCGCCGAGCAGGTGCGCTGGATGGACGCGGGCCCGCGGAACAAGGTGCTGCACGCGCCGGTCTGGGCCAAGATCGAGAGCGGCGAGGTCGAGGCGCCCGTGGCGCACATCGTCGAGCCGCGTGGTGAGCTGTCCAACACCCACCAGCACGACGGCGACGAACTGTGTCACATCGTGTCCGGCACGATGAAGTTCGTCAGCGGCTACGACTCCCACCAGATCCTGGAGGCCGGCGAGGGCACCGTGATCTGGAGGAACCGCCTGCACGGAGCGATCATCGACTCCGAGGAGTGCGTGTACGAGATCCACTCGGTGGGGGACTACCGCGCATGCTTGTCGTGAACTTCAACGTCGAAGGCGCGCACAACTGCGTCGAGGTCGCGGGCGTGCCCTACGTCTACGCGCGCACGGCCAAGGGATCCTTCGTGATGCCGGCGCTGTGCCCCCACCGGGGCGGCCCGCTCAACCTGGCCGAACTGGACGCGACGGGCGCCCGGGCCGTGTGTCCCTGGCACGAGCGCGCGACCTCGATGACCCGGCTGCGCAAGAAGGGCATCCCGGCCGTGCGCCGCGGGAACACGGTCACCGCCGTGCTCCCCGTGCCCGCGGACTCCGAGGTGACGACCACCCACCGGCCGATGTCGCCCACGTTCTGCGGCGGCAAGGCGGCCTGACCCCGCCGCCGGAGGGTCCGGTGCCCTGGCGCACCGGACCCTCCGGGCGGGCCCCGCATCCGCGACAAACAGCGACAAACCGCGACACGCAGCGACAAACCGAGAAAAACCACGACCCCCGAGGAGACGTCCCATGGCCTACGCGTCCGGCATCGAGGCGTTCGTCGACAAGGTGAACGCCACCCTGCCCCCGGACTTCTACACCTACCCCGTGGAGCGGCAGCGCGCCCTCTACGACTCGCTCGCCGAGGCCCTGCCCATCCCGGTGCCGGATGGCGTCACCTGGCGGGACGCCACCGCCGAGCACGACGGCCGCGAGGTGCGGCTGCGCGTCTACGAGCCGGCGAGCACGAAGGGCGACGGCGTCATCTTCTACGTCCGCGGTGGCGGCTTCGTCATCGGCTCGCTGACCAGCCACCACAGCCTCGTCGCCGAGATCGCCCACCGGACCGGCCTGGTGACGATCGCGCTGGACTTCGGCATGGCCCCCGAGAACCCCTTCCCCGGCCCGGTCGAGGACTGCTACGCCGGGGTGAGCGCGGTGCTCGCCGACCCGTCCCGGTTCGGGCTGTCCATCGACCCGGCCAAGGCCGTGGTCGCGGGCGAGAGCTCCGGCGCCAACATGGCGGTGATCCTGTCGATGATGGCGCGCGACCGCGGCACCCCGCTGCTGCGCGGCCAGGCGCTGATCAGCCCGGTGCTGGACTTCACCCGGTGGCGGCACGGCGGCGAGGACGCGCCGCTGCTGTCCGGCGGCGAGATGGAGTTCTACACCGCCTGCTACTGCCCCGAGCCCGAGCAGGCCGCCGACCCGTACGTCTCGCCGCTGCTGGAGGGCAAGTTCCACGAGCTGCCCCCGGCGTACGTCGTCGGGTGCGAGCTGGACTCGCTGCGCGTCGACGCCGAGAAGTACGTCGAGTTGCTGCGCGCGGAGGGCACCCCGGCCAAGTACGTGATGGAGGCCGGTATGGTGCACGGCCCAGTGCGGGCGCGCGGGATGAGCGAGCCCGCGGCGGACATGGTGCGCCGGTTCTGCGTGGCCGCCTACGCCCTGGCGATGGACGAGGGGGAGTCCCGATGACCGGCGCGCACGACACGACCGGCCCCGTGGTCGTCGTCGACCCGTACTCCTCGGGCGCGCTGTTCGCCGCCGGGTTCGCCGAGCACGGCGTCGAGGTGGTCGCCGTGCTCACCGCCGAGCGCCCCCCGGACGCGTACGCCGCGTCGTACCGGCCCCAGGACTACGAACGCAAGATCGTCTTCGGCGGGGACCTGGACGCGCTGGCGGGCGAGCTGCGGGCGCTGAACCCGCGGTGCGTGATCGCGGGCGGCGAGTCCGGCGTGGAGCTCGCCGAGCGCCTGGCGCCGCTGGTCACCCCCGGCCGGGCCAACGTGCCCGGGCTCGCCTCCGCCCGCCGGGACAAGTGGAGGATGGCCGAGGCGGTGGCGAAGGCGGGGCTCGCGGTGATCCCGCAGATCTGCACCGACGACCCCGCCGAGGTCCGCGAGTGGCTCGCCCGGGAGGGCCTGGAGGGGCAGGACCTGGTCGTCAAGCCGCCGATGAGCGCCAGCACCGACGGCGTGGTCAAGGTCGCCGGCGGCGAGGGCTGGGCCGAGGTGTTCGCCCGGGGCATCGGCCGGGTCAACCAGTTCGGCAACGTGGACGACCGGCTGCTGGTGCAGAAGTTCCTCACCGGCACCGAGTACGTCGTGGACACCTTCACCGACGGCGGACGGCACGGCCTGGTGGACGTGTGCCGCTACCAGAAGGTGGACAACGGGCCGCACATGGCCGTCTACGACGCCATGCGCTGGGTGCCCGAGGACGACCCGGCCGTCCCCGCGCTCGCCGAGTACGCGCGCGGGGTGCTGGACGCGGTCGGGATGCGGTTCGGCTCCGCGCACATCGAGATCATGAACACCGCCGACGGCCCGGTGCTGATCGAACTCGGCGCGCGGGCGCACGGCGGCGGGCAGCCGCGGTTCAACCGGGTCGCGACCGGCGACAGCCAGATCGACCGCACGGTGCGCGCCCTGGTGGGCGGCGAGGTCCCGCCCGGGTACCGGCTGGCGCGCCACCAGATGTGCGTGTTCCACATCGCGCGGGCCTCCGGGACCGTGCGCGACGTGTCCGCGCTGGAGGCGGTCAAGGACCTGCCGAGCCACCACTTCTCGGTGATGAACCTGGCCGAGGGCGACCACGTCGAGGAGACCAAGAGCCTGGTGGACAGCCTGGACTTCGGCTTCGCCATCCTGTCCCACCCCGACGCCGAGCAGGTCGAGCGGGACTACAAGGTGATCCGGGAGCTGGAGCGCGGCCTGGTGATCGACCCGGCGGGCGCCTGACCATGGTCACCCTCGCGTTCGCCGCCGCGTCCCTGGTGGTCATCATGACGCCGGGGCCGGACCTCGCCCTGATCACCAGGCTGGGGCTCACCCGGCGCCGCGCCGCCCCGGCGGTGGCCGCCGCCGCCGGGATGATCACGGCGGGGGCCGTCCAGCTCGCCGTCGGGACGATGGGCCTGGCCGCGCTGCTGGCGGCCGAGCCCTCGCTGTTCACGGCGCTGCGCTGGACGGGCGCGGCGGTGCTCGCCGTCATGGCCGCGCTCGCCCTGCGGTCGGCCCTGCGGCCCCCGCGCCCGCGAGACCCGCAGGACGCGCACGACCTGCAAGCCGCGCACGGCCCGCGCGACCCGTCCGGCCAGGGCGGCGTCCACGGGCGGGCGTTCCTGCAAGGGCTGCTGTGCACCGGGACGAACCCGAAGGTCGGCGTCTTCCTGATGGCCTTCCTGCCGCAGTTCGTCCCGCCCGGGGTGGACCCGGTGCGCGGCGTGCCCGTCCTCGGCGCCGTGTACCTCGCCCTGGGCCTCCTCTGGCTGCTCACCTGGACGGCGCTGGTCGACCGGCTCGCCCGCCGCGCGCACACCCCGGCCGTGGCGCGCGCCGCCGACGGCCTCACCGCCGCCGTGCTCGCCTTCTTCGCGGTACGGCTCTCGCTCGGGAGCTGACCGCGAGGCGATGAGGTGCGCGCGCGTTCCGTCCGACGACCACACCTTCCGAAGGGACCGGTGTTCCCCTTGACGCACGAACCGACGCACGAACCGGAAGACCTGAACGACCCGAAGACGACCACTGCGACGACCGGCACGGACGAGGTCCGCCCGGCGAGGGAGCGGGAGATGGGACTGGACGCCGAGTCCGGCGAGAAGCCGTTGCTCTTACTGATAGGCAGCAGCTCCAAGCGCAACAGGGAGTTCATCCTGCGGTCGGTCGCTCCGCGCTACCGGCTGTGGCTGCTGCAGCCGGCGGAGGTGTCCTGGGAGGCGCCGTACGTCGTCGGCAACACCGTCGTGGACAACACCGGCGCGGACGAGCTCGTCGAGGCGGCCCGCGAGGTCGCCGCCCGCCACGACGTCGCGGGCGTGTTCTGCTACGACGAGGGCCTGGTGTGGCCCGCCGCCTTCGTGAGCCAGGCCCTCGGCCTGCCCGGCAACCCGCCTGAGGTCATCGCGGCCTGCCGTGACAAGAACGCCACCCGCGTCGCCCTGGACCTGGCCGGCGTGCCGCAGCCCCTGTCCATCGGGGTCGCGTCCCTGGACGAGGCGCTGGCCGCCGCCGACAAGATCGGCTACCCGGTGGTGCTCAAGCCGCGCGGCCTGGCGGGCAGCATGGGCGTCAAGCTGGCCGCCGACCCCGAGGAGGTCGCCGCCGCCTACGCCGCCGCCACCGCCGTCTCCTACCCCGGGGTGCCGGTGTACGAGGTGTCCGTCCTGGTCGAGGAGTACGTGGACGGACCGGAGATCAGCATCGACGCGGTCTTCTACGACGGCACGTGCGTGCCGCTGGCCCTCGCGCGCAAGCGGGTCGGCTTCGCGCCGTTCTTCGAGGAGGTCGGCCACCTCGTCGACGCCGCCGACCCCCTGCTCGCCGACCCCGAGCTGGTGGACGCGCTGCGCCGCGCCCACGATGCGCTGGGCTTCCACACCGGCGTGACGCACACCGAGTTCCGGCTCGGCCCGCGCGGCCCGCGCCTGCTGGAGGTCAACGCCCGCCTCGGCGGCGACATGATCCCCTACCTCGGCCACCTGGCCACCGGCGTGGACATCGCCCTGGCCGCCGCCGACGTGGCCGCGGGCCGTGAGCCCGATGTCACGGTCAAGCACCGCAAGGCGGCCACGGTCGCCTTCCTCTACCCCGAGCGGGACCTCACGGTCGAGACCGTGACCGTGAACGAGGACCGGCTCACCCCGCCGGTGCACAGCGCCGAGGTCCTCGCCGACCCGGGCGCGGTGCTGCGCCTGCCCCCGCGCGGCTACATCGCCCGATATGGCCGGATCATCACCCTGGCCGACACCCCCGAGGAGGCCCAGGTGGACACCACGGGCATCATCGAGATCACCGGCCGCCCGCTTCCGGCCCCGGCCGCGGAGGTCACGGCCCGATGAGCGCGGAGCACCCGTCCGTCATCCAGACCGTGCGCGAGATCTCGCGGCCGGCCTGGGTGCTGCTCGCCGGCATGCTGGTCAACCGGCTGGGCAACTTCCTGCAGATCTACCTGGTCCTCTACCTGACCAACAAGGGGTTCGCCACGTACGGCGCGGGCCTCGCCCTCGGCGCCTACGGCGTCGGCTCGGTGCTGGGCGTGCTCGCAGGCGGCGCCGTCTCCGACCGGTTCGGCTACCGGTGGACGATCGTGGCCTCCATGGCGGGCGCGGGCGCGCTGACGACGCTCATCGTCGTCCTGCCCAGCCTGCCGCTGATCGTCGCGGTGGCCGCGGTCGTCGGCGCGCTCGGGCAGGCGTACCGCCCGGCGTCATCGGCGATGCTGGTGGAGCTGACCCCGGAGCGGCAGCACGTCATGGTCTTCGCCGTGTACCGGCTGGCGTTCAACCTCGGCACCACCGCCGGTCCGCTGCTCGGCGCGCTGCTGATCACCTACTCCTACGACCTGATGTTCTACGTCGACGCGGTGACGTCCGTCCTGTTCGCCGTCTTCGCGCTCAGCCTCCCGCACACGGTGGCGGGCAAGGACTCCGCGAAGGGCGAGGACGGCGCGGGCCGCAGGTCGTACCGCGGGGTGCTGGCCGACCGCCGGTTCACCCTGTTCATGCTGGCGCTGTTCCTCAACGCCGTCGTCTACATCCAGCACGTCTCGGTGCTGCCGCTGCAGGTCACCGCGGACGGCCACAGGCCGGAGCTGTACGCGGCGCTGCTGTCGCTGAACGCCGTCGTCGTCATCGCGCTGGAGCTGCCGCTGACCAAGTTCGTGCAGCGGATGCCCGCGAGGCTGGCCGTGGCGCTCGGCGTCGGGCTGGTCGGCGTCGGGATGAACCTGTACCTCGCCGGGCCCGCGGTCGCGATGTTCGTGGTCGCGACGCTCGTCTGGACGCTCGGCGAGATCGTCGGCACCCCGACCGTGTCCGCCTACCCCGGGCAGGTCGCGCCTCCCGGGATGCGCGGGCGGTACATCGCCGCCGCGGCGATGCCCATGCAGATCGGCTACGCCGCCGGTCCGGTGATCGGCGTCACGATGTGGACGCTGTGGCCGGACGGCGTCTGGTGGGGGTCCGGAGTCATCACGGTCTTCGCCGTGCTCGCCGCCCTGGCCGGGATGACCCGCCCCGCCCCGGCCGGCGCGGAGCCGGTGGAGGCGCCCGCGCCGGTGGAATCGGACATGGAATCGGAAACGGAATCGGACACGGACGCGCCGCGGGCCGAGGAGGACCTGGCGGCTAGCTCCGGGGCCCGGTGATGCGCAGGTCGCCGCGCGTGGTCAGCACGAAGACCTGCCAGTTGTAGTACGTGTAGTAGGCGCGCGGGTCGCGCCGCATCGTCCGGGCGTAGCGCTGTACGGCGTCCACGTACCGCTGGTCGTGGTTGTAGGCGTACAGCGCGCGCCGGTAGTCCCGGGGCGCGCCCGACGCGCGCAGGTAGTTGGCCGCACCGAGGACGGCGTCGCGAGGGTCGCGCACGTCGCCGCCCAGGCCGTACGCCTTCCAGGTCGCGGGCATGAACTGCATCGGGCCCTGCGCCCCCGCCGAGCTCGGCGACCTCAGGCGGCCGAACTTGGTCTCCACGAGCATGACCGCCGCCAGCACCTCCCAGCCGACCCCGAACCTGCGCTCGGCCTCCCGCATGTGGCCGCGCAGCTTCTCGGCCTCGGGCGGGTCCTGCGTGCGGAACCTGCCGGGCGTGGACGTCGGACGGGTGAGAGAGAACAGGCTGCGGGCCGCCTCCGCGTCGTCCGCGGCGCGGGCCGCCAGGCGGGAGGGCAGGCGTTCGACGACGCGGCGGGCCAGCTCGGGCCGGTGCCCCATCAGGCGGTACACGCGCTGCTGGTACAGCGACAGCAGCACGACCGGCTCGGGCGGCTCGCCTTCGGCCTTCCCGTCGTCGCCGAGCCAGGCGTCCACGGCCCGCCCGAGCGCGGCCTCGGTCCGCACCAGCTCCCGCGCCAGGCGCTCCGGGCCGGTGGGGACGGCGGCGTCCGGCGCGGGCAAGGCGTCGCCGTGCGCGGACGGCCGCGGCGTCCCCGGGGGAAGGGAGCCGTCGTCGGAGCCCGCGGTTCCGGACGCTCCGGGCTCGGAGGACGTGGACGGCGGGGCGGGGGACGCGGCCGGTCGTGTCGCGGGCGTCACCGGCTCGGTGACCGGGCTCGCGCAGCCGGTCACCAGCAGGCCGGCCACGAGCAGACCGGTCATCAGCGGACCCGCCGACGGCGGGCCCGTCCACCGAGCTCGCCGCCGGCCGATTACCGGCACGGCCGCGTCTGAAAGCCCGTGCAGGTTCACGCCGCGGTTTCCCCGCGATGCCACGTCGATACCCCCCGGAAGCGCCACGCGCCCGACCCTACCCCTCGCCACCTCGCCGCTGGGGGAGGTTCCGCACGCGCCGGACCCGTCCGGGGCAGGGCTCTGACATGGGGACGACACGCGCTTCGTGTGGTTTCGTCCTGGGCCGCGTGCCTTGCCGGGGCACAGGCGAACACGCCGTAACCCGGGGTTGAGTGACCGGTGACCGTACTCCTCCTAGCGTTTCCGTAGCCGGCCGGAGCCGGGGCGGGACGACAGAAAGGGCAGGTCATGCGGGGGCGAACGGCGGAACGCGGATGACGGCGACGACGGGGCGACCGGGCGGCACGCCCGCCGCCGTCCTCACGCTCGCCCTCACCGCCACCCTCACCGTCGCGGCCTCCGGCTGCTCGGACGGTGACGCCCGCGGCCGTGAGGCGGTGACGGCCGCCACGCCTCCGGGCGCCCCGGCGAGCGCCGCGGCCGAGTCGCAGGGCAGGGCCGAGAACGAGCACGCGGCTGAGAAGGCCGCCAAGGAAGCCGTCACCGACGTCTACGCCAACGACCGGCCCGGCATGCTCAGCCCCGAGGTCGCGAAGTTCCCCTCGCGCGTGTACGTGCCGAACAGCGAGAGCGGCACCGTCAGCGTGATCGATCCGAAGACCTACAAGGTGATCCGGGAGTTCCCCGTGGGCCGGCGGCCCCAGCACGTCGTCCCGTCCTGGGACCTGAAGACGCTCTGGGTGAACAACAACGACGGCAACACCCTCACCCCGATCGACCCGGTGACCGGCAGGCCGGGCAAGCCGGTCCCCGTCGAGGACCCGTACAACCTGTACTTCACCCCGGACGGCACGACGGCGCTGGTGATGGCCGAGCGGCTGAACCGCCTGGACTTCCGCGACCCGCGCACCTTCAAACTGCGCGGGTCGATGGACATGCCGTGCCGGGGCATCAACCACGCCGACTTCACCGTGGACGGATCGATCTTCCTCGCGAGCTGCGAGTTCTCCGGCCATCTCGTGGCCGTCGACTGGGCGGCGCGCAAGGTGCGCAAGGTGGTGGACCTCCCAGCCCACCACGACGGGGCCCACCACGACAGGGCCCACCACGACGGTGCTCACCACGACAGGGCCCACCACGACGGTGCCCACCACCTCGGGGCGCGCCGCAGCATGCCGCAGGACGTCAAGCTGTCGCCCGACGGGCGGACGTTCTACATCGCCGACATGGCCATGGGCGGCATCTGGCTGGTCGACGCCGGGAAGTTCCGCGTCGACCGGTTCGTGAGGACGGGCGCGGGCGCGCACGGGCTCTACGTCAGCCGCGACTCCCGCAGCCTCTACGTCTCCAACCGCGGCGAGGGGTCGGTGTCGGTGGTGTCGTTCGCCACGCGAAAGCCCGTCGAGACCTGGCGCATCCCGGGCGGCGGCTCCCCGGACATGGGCGGGGTCTCGGCGGATGGCCGCCATCTGTGGCTGGCCGGGCGCTACAACGGCGAGGTCTACGTCTTCGACACCCGCGACGGCCACGTCGTGCGCAAGATCAAGGTCGGTGCCGGGCCGCACGGGCTGGCGGTCTACCCGCAGCCGGGGCTCCACTCGCTCGGCCACACGGGGGTGTTCCGCTGACCTTCACCGGGACGGCGGCCATATTCGGTGCCGGCCGTCCCGGCGATCCGGATCGTTCACGATCACGTACCGAATACGTCTCAAATGTGTGAAATGCTGACGGTATGGACTTAGGTCAGTCGGACTTCACGCATGCGCACCACCTGGCGACCAGTGAGCTGCTCGACCGGACGCCGGGCCTGTGGGTCGACGCGGGGGACGACGACGATCCCGTCCTGTTCTACGCCGACGGGCGGCCGGTGGACACCTGGCGCGAGCACTACCCCTACACCGAGCGGATGTCGCGCCCCGAGTACGACCAGACCAAGCGGCTGCTCCAGATCGAGCTGCTGAAGCTCCAGTACTGGCTCAAGGACACCGGCGGGCGCCTGGTCATCCTGTTCGAGGGCCGCGACGCCGCCGGCAAGGGCGGGACGATCAAGCGGTTCATGGAGCACCTCAACCCCCGGGGCGCGACCGTGGTGGCGCTGGAGAAGCCCAGCGAACGCGAGCGCACGCAGTGGTACTTCCAGCGGTACGTCTCCCACCTGCCGGCCGCCGGGGAGATCGTCCTGTTCGACCGGTCGTGGTACAACCGCGCCGGGGTCGAGCGGGTGATGGGCTTCTGCACGCCGGACGAGTACGACGAGTTCATGCTCCAGGCGCCGCTGTTCGAGCGCATGCTCGTCCGCGACGGGATCCGCCTGGTGAAGCTGTGGTTCTCGGTCACCAGGCGCGAGCAGCGCACGCGGTTCATCATCCGCCAGGTGGACCCGGTGCGGCAGTGGAAGCTGTCCCCGATGGACCTGCAGTCCCTCGACAAGTGGAACGACTACACCCGGGCGAAAGAGGACATGTTCCTCAACACGGACACCGAAGACGCGCCCTGGACGGTCATCAAGAGCAATGACAAGAAGCGCGGCCGGGTGGAGGCCATGCGCCACGTCCTCAGCCTGTTCGACTACGACAACAAGGACGAGACCGTGGTGGGCACCCCCGACCCGCTGATCGTCCGGTCGGCGTCGGACATCGTGGAGGAGGACGTCTCCGACTCCGACGACGACGGGCACTTCGGCCTGCCGCCCCTGTCGTCCTCCTGAGGTCCCGCGCGGGTGAGGCAGGACCACCCCGTGGAGACCAGGTTCCTACCTTTTGGCGACATCTCCGACGATGATCGCGGCGTCCTTAACACGAGGGTGCGAGCAGATCACTCATCGGGGGTCGAATGACTTCATCACCGTACGGCAGGGCGGGATCGGACAGTGACCGTGTGCTCCACCTCGCGGGGGATCCGGACGCCGTGGCGCGCGCCCGGCGGCTGGTGTCCTCCGCGCTCGGCGCGGGACATCCGCTCCACGACGACTGCGTGCTGCTGACCAGCGAGATCGCCACCAACGCCGTCGTGCACTCCGAGTCGGGGGACGGCGGGACGTTCACGCTCAGCGTGTCCTACTCCGCCGAGTGGGTGCGGATCGCCGTCCAGGACGCGGGCTCGATCGACCCGCCCTTCGGCTGGCGCCCGTCCTCGCCGCTCGACACCGGGGGACGGGGACTGCTGCTCCTGGAGGCCCTGGCGCACCGCTGGGGCTTCATCCGGGAGGCGGGGATCAACAACGTGTGGTTCGAGATGCACGCCGACCTGCTGAGCCCCGAATCCGTCACCCCGAGCAACTCCGGCACGTCCCTGAGGGTCGCCCGCTGACCGCGGCCCCTCAGGGGCGTCCCCGGGTCGTGACGCGTCGCGGGGTCACGGCACGTCGAGGCGGCACAACCCCTCGGCCAGCACCTTCGTCGTCAGGCGGGTACGGCTGTCGCAGCCGAGCTTGGCGAAGATGTGCTCCAGGTGCGTGGTCACCGTCCGGACGCTGAGCACCAGCGCCGCGGCGATCTGCGGGTTGGAGTCGCCGAGGGCGACCCGGGTGAGCACCTCGACCTCCCGGGCGGTCAGGTCGTAGGGGAGTGAGCACGGCCGCTCGGCGATCACCGCCCCATGGATCGCGCCGTGGAACCCCACCCCGGCCCGGTGGACCCGCACCTCCCGCCACTGGCCGGTCGAGTCCAGCCACAGCCCGCGCCGCGACAGCTCGCGCGAGTCGATGAAGTCCCTGGCCAGGTCCACCATCGCCGGCTCGCGCTCGACGGCCTCCGACCCCGGCCACCCGGCCACCGCCCGCCGCCGCCCGCCCCGCTCGAACGCGATGGCGTGGAAGCCCGGCGGCAGACCGAACCGGTCGATGACGCAGCGGGTCAGGTCGGTGACGTGCGCCAGCGTGCTCGCCACCGCGCCGAGCACCGTGCCGGTCTCCGGCGGCAGCGCGCGGCGCGAGTTCACGTGCAGCAGCCCGGTGTAGCGGGCCTTGTAGCGGGCGTCGGTGACGTCGCCGACGAACAGCGGCGCGGTCAGGCCCGAGCGCCAGCCGTAGGGCTCCAGGTGCCTGCGGTAGTAGAGCTCGGTCCCGGGCGAGCCCATGGGCAGCGGGACGCGCGAGGCCATGGCCTGGCGGTAGGGGTCCAGGCGGGCGTACTCCTCGGCGGCGTCCTCGTCGACGCGGGTGTACCCGGAGGACACCAGGCTGCGGTGGCGCCCGGTCGCGGGGTCGTAGGCGACGAACTCGTACGCCTCCACCGGAATGATCTTGCGCAGCGCCGTCATGGCGCCATGCGCCCCCGATCCGCCGGCAACCTGGAATCCCACCTCGGCGAACGCCTGGAGGTGGCGTGCGCTCAGGGTGATGCTATCCATTGACCCTCCGCGATCAGCTTGCCGGACAGAGATCGTTCGGGGAATACGTAATCCTTCCGATGTAGAGCCTTGCCCGCCTATTTAGCCTCTCCGGCATCACGCCGGAGCGACGGAGAGGCAGAAGAACAGTGACGGTCCTGAACAAGGCGCGGGGTGCCACCGTCCTGCTCGCGGCGGCGCTCGCCCTCAGCGCGTGCGGCGGGTCCAGCGGTGACCAGGGCGGTCAGAGCGGACAGGGCGGTCAGAGCGGGCAGGGCGGCAACGGAGGAAAGCAGTTCTCCGTCGCCCTCAACGAGCCCGACCACCTCATGCCCGGCAACACCTCCAGCAGCTACTCGATCACGGTCCTGCAGGCGCTGTTCGACACGCTGGTCGTGATCGACTCCGGCGGGCAGCCGCAGATGCGGGCCGCCGAGTCGGTGACCAGCCAGGACCAGAAGACCTGGACGATCAAGATCAAGCCGGGGCAGAAGTTCCACAACGGCGAGCCGGTCACGGCCGAGAGCTTCGCCGACGCCTGGAACGCCGTCGCGTACGGCCCCAACGCCTGGACCAACAACTACTACTTCACCAACATCGAGGGCTACGCCGACCTCAACCCCGAGGCGGAGGGCGCCAAGCCCGCCACCGACAAGATGAGCGGCCTGAAGGTCGTCGACCCGAACACGCTCGAAGTCCACCTGACCGAGCCCTTCAGCCAGTTCCCGATCACGCTCGCCTACACCGGCTTCGCGCCGATGCCCAAGGCCGCGTTCACCGACCTCAAGGCCTACGACCAGGCGCCGATCGGCAACGGTCCGTTCGCCCTCGACGGCGCCTGGGCGCACAACCGGCAGATCAAGGTCAAGAAGTTCGCCGGGTACGCGGGCGCGCGCCCCGCCAAGTCGGACGCCGTCCAGTTCAAGATCTACGCCAGCCGCGACACCGCGTACACCGACCTGCGCGCCGGCAACGTCGACCTGCTCCAGACCATCCCGCCCGCCGGTTCCGCCGAGGCCAAGAAGCTGCTCGGCGACCGGTACGTCCCGACGGCGAGCGGCACGATGGACTACCTCGGCTTCCCGGTGTTCGACAAGCGGTTCCAGAAGCCCGAGCTGCGCAAGGCCATCTCGATGGCCATCGACCGGCAGGCGATCGTGGACGCCGTCTACAACGGCGCCTTCAAGCCGATGTCCTCGCTGGTCCCCCCGCTCGTCCCCGGCTACCGCGAGACGGCCTGCGGCGAGGCGTGCGTGTACGACCCGGCCAAGGCCAAGGCGCTGTACGACCAGGCGGGCGGCTTCACCGGCACGCTGAACCTCTACTTCTCCAACGCCGACCCGAGCTACGAGCAGTGGATGCAGGCCGTGGCCAACCAGCTCAAGGAGAACCTCGGCATCGCCGACATCCAGTTCCGCAAGATCCCCGCCGCCGACTACCTCTCCACGCTGCGCGAGAAGAAGGAGGACGGGCCGTACCGCAACAACTGGGTCATGGACTACCCGAGCCCGCAGAACTACCTGCAGAACATGTGGGGCGAGGGCAACCGCATGGGCTGGCAGAGCAAGGAGTTCAACGACCTGATCGCCAAGGCCAACGCGGCGTCCGGCATGGAGGCGAGCATCCCGCTCTACCAGCAGGCCGAGGACGTCGCGCTGCGCGAGATGCCGATGATCCCGCTGTGGAACTGGCAGGACCAGGCGGGCTACTCGGGCAAGATCGACGGCGTGAGGATCGACGCCTACAGCCCCAACCTCGACACGATCACGGTCAAGTAGGAATGCGCGCGACGAGGACCCCGCGCCCGGCCCCGCGCCGGCCGGGGCCCTCCCATGCCCACGCCCGTCTCAGCGGGGCGTGCGGGCCGTACGGCGCAACGGTTCCCGCTCGCGGCGGGGGCGCCGGGCCATGCGGTACGGCCCGGCCGTCCAGCGGAGGAGCCGGTACGTGAGGTACGCCGCCGTCCGCCTGCTCCAGGCCGTTCCCGTCTTCGTGGCCACCACCTTCCTCATCTACACGATGGTGTGGGCCCTGCCCGGCGACCCGATCCTCGCGCTCGCCGGGGACAAGCCGCTGCCCGAGAACGTCCTCCAGGCGCTGCGCGACCACTACCACCTGAACGACCCGCTGATCGTCCAGTACGGCCTCTACATGGCCGGGGTGTTCCTGCGCGGCGACCTCGGCGAGACGTTCACCGGTCAGCCGGTCAGCCAGCTCCTCCAGGACCGCTGGGGCGTGACCGCGCAGCTCGCCCTCACCGCGTGGATCTTCGAGCTGGTCGTGGGCATCGGCCTCGGCGTGCTCGCCGGGCTGCGCCGCGGGAAGCTCGCCGACACCGCCGTGCTGGCCGGGACGACGTTCGTCATCGCCGTGCCGGTCTTCGTCGTCGGGTACACCGCCCAGATCGTCCTCGGGCTGAACCTCGGCCTGTTCCCCACCGCCGGCACCGACCAGGGCTGGCCGGTGAGCTACCTGCTGCCCGGCATGGTCCTCGGCTCCTTCGGCCTCGCCTACGTCGCCCGGCTCACCCGGACCAGCGTCGTCGAGAACCTGCGCGCCGACTACGTGCGCACGGCCACCGCCAAGGGCATGCGCCGGTCGCGCGTCATCGGCAGGCACACACTGCGCAACTCGCTCATCCCGGTCGTCACCTACCTCGGCGTCGACTTCGGCAACCTCATGGCGGGCGCCGTCGTCACCGAGGGCATCTTCAACCTGCCCGGCATCGGCCAGCAGGTCTTCCAGTCCATCCAGCTCCAGGAGGGGCCCGTCGTGGTGGGCGTCACCACCCTCCTGGTCATGATCTTCATCCTGGCCAACCTGCTCGTCGACCTGCTGTACGGCGTGCTCGACCCGAGGATCCGCCATGGTTGACCTGAAGGAGTCCGCCGAGGCCGCCGCCCCCGCGCGCGAGGTGCGGGGCTCGCTCTGGTACGACGCCTGGCTCGACCTGCGGCGCCGCGTCCTGTTCTGGATCTCGGCGGTCATCCTCCTGCTCGCCTGCGCCATGGCCGCCTTCCCCTCGCTGTTCGCGCGGCTCGGCCCGAACGAGGGCTGCCGGCTGCGCATGTCCAAGAAGGGCCCGGACGCGACCGCCCTGTTCGGGTACGACCTGCAGGGCTGCGACTACTGGTCGCAGATCGTCCACGGCACCCGCGCCTCGGTGGTCATCGGCATCGCCGTCACGGTCTTCGCCCTGCTCATCGCGGTCGTCCTCGGCCTGCTCGGCGGCTACTACGGCGGCGTCCTGGACGCGATCGTCTCCCGGGTGACCGACGTGTTCTTCGGCATCCCCTTCGTCCTCGGCTCCACGGTGGTGCTCGTCGCCTTCCCCGGGCACGGCATCTGGGCCATGACGATCGTGCTGGTGCTGCTCGGCTGGACGACCATGACCCGGCTGATGCGCGGCCAGGTGATCGCCGTGCGCGACTCCGACTACGTCCAGGCCGCTCGGGCCCTGGGCGCGAGCGACCGGCGCATCATGGTCAAGCACATCCTGCCGAACGCCATCGCCCCGGTGTTCGTGGTGGCGATGCTGAACGTCGGCAACGTCATCTCCGGCGAGGCCACCCTCGACTACCTGGGCGTCGGACTCCAGTACCCCGACGTGTCCTGGGGACTCCAGCTCAACGTCGCCCAGACCTTCTTCTCGGAGTACCCCCACCTGCTGGTCTTCCCGGCCCTGTTCCTCACCGCCACCGTCCTGAGCTTCCTGATGCTCGGCGACGTCGTCCGCGACGCCCTGGACCCGAAACTCCGCTGACCAGGGAGCCGCCGCCCACACGCGACCGCGGACGTTCACGTCATCGGGCGGCGTCGTCGAGCACGGCCCTGAGAGACGCCTCGAGGATGTCCACGCCGGTGTGCAGCTCGTCGTCGCTGATCGTGAGAGGCGGGGCTATGCGGAAGATGCCGCCCATGCCCGGTAGCTGGACGATGTTCATGTGCAGGCCCCGTTCGAGGCAGGCCGAGGTGACCGCGCTGCCCAGCGCGTCGGCGGGCGCCTTGCTCTTCTTGTCCCTCACGAGCTCGACACCTTGGAGCAGGCCACGGCCGCGGATGTCACCGACGACGTCGTAGCCGTCGCGAAGCGCCAGCAGTCGCTCGGTGAGCTGATCGCCCAGCTTCGCGGCACGCTCGACCAGGTTCTCGCGGTGGATGACGTCAAGGACCGTCAGCGCGACGGCGGCCGCCAGCGGGTCGGAGACGTGCGTGGTGTAGAAGAGGAACCCCCGGTCGTGGCAGACCTGCTCGATCTCGGCCGTCGTGACGACGGCCGCCACGGGCAACCCGGCTCCGAGGGTCTTCGACAACGTCAGGATGTCCGGGGTGACCCCGTCACGCTCGAACGCGTACATCGTCCCGGTACGGCCGAGACCGGTCTGCGCCTCGTCGAGGATGAGCAGCATCCCGCGCTCGTCGCACATCTCTTTGAGGCGACGTAGATACCCGGGCGGCAGATCGATGAGCCCACCCGAGGACAGGATGGGCTCGATGAGGCAGGCGGCGAGACTCCCGGCGGACTGCTGGTCGACCAGAGCGAAGCCGTAGGCGAGCTCGGCCTCCCAGTCGTGGGACCCGTCCGAGGACCGGAACGGCGAACGGTAGGCGTTCGGCGTGGGCAGGACGAGGTTCCCCGGTGCGGGCGGACCGTAGCCGCGCCGCCCGGCCGAGAAGGTCGCGGAGGCCGCCCCTTGCGTCATTCCATGCCAGGAGCGGTCGAAGGAGACGATCTCATAGCGGCCGGTGGAGAGCTTGGCCATCTTGATCGCGGCCTCGTTCGCCTCGGCCCCCGTGGTGAGCAGCAACGTCTTGCCCAGCGTGGGGGGCAGGGTCGCGGTGAGCCTGCCGGCGAACTCCACCACCGGAGCGCTGAGCATGCCGCTGTAGAGGTGGTCCAGCGACGCGACCGCGGACGAGACCGTCGCCACGATGTCCGGGTGCGCGTGGCCGAGGATGGAACTCATCTGCCCTGAGGTGAAGTCGAGAATCGGTGCGCCCTGGCGATCGAAGACATACGCGCCAGAGGCGCGTTCTATGACCCGCGGGGTGAAGCCCGATCCGTAGCGGATCAGCAGGCGGTCCGCCTCGTCCCAAAACGTCGTGTCCATCGCCAACCCTCTCTGCCCGCGTCCGAGACGCCGGATGTCTTGCCCAGATGCCATCTTCGATCGGCGGTAAGAGTTATAACAAGCAAACAAATGCCCCTGACCATTCGGCTCTGCCTTACGGTTGGTGCCATGCTCAACCCGCAACGTCTCGCGATCCTGCGCGCGGTCCTGGCGGCCGGGTCGATCAACAAGGCGGCACGGAACCTCAGCTACTCGCCCGCGACGATCAGCCAGCACATGGCCGCTCTGGCGAAGGAAACCGGGCTGATCCTCTTCGAGAAGCGAGGACGCGGCATCGACCCCACCGATGCCGCACGGCACCTGGCAGATCAGGCCCAGCCGCTCCTCGCCGACTTCGAACGCCTCGAACGCGTGGTCGCCGATCTGCGGGGCGGTCAGGCGCAGCATCTGGCGATCGCCTGCTTCGCTTCCGCGGTCGAGCGGTGGATACCCGATGTCGTGCGGACCGTTCGCCGGTACCGGCCGAACCTCACCGTCGAGATCAGCCTCAACGAACCCCTCGACGGGCGCGGCCGCCGGCAACCGGACCTCGACATCCGAACCGAGCCCGCCGACGGAGCCGAAGTGCACCTGGACGGCTACCGGCGTCACGAACTCACCGTCGAGGAGCTCGTCGCCGTGCTCCCGCACGCGCACCCGCTCGCCAATGCCCGCGAAGTCGCTCTCCGGGACCTCGAAGGCGAACCCTGGGTGGATCACGACATCTACGACAGCCCGATCGGGCAGATCATCCTGAGCGCGTGCAGGGCCGCCGGATTCACACCCCGCTACGCCGCCCGCTTGGACGATCACCGGGCGGCGCTGCGACTGGTGGAGACGGGCATCGGAGTCACCGTCCTGCCGCGCCTGGCCGTCGCGGAACTCTCCGGCGGACTCGTCGCCAGGCCCGTGATCCGGCCCACCGTCCTGCGGCGCATCGTCGTCCACGCCGGTGAGGACCGGCGCCGCGGCGACCTCATCGCCCGCGCGGTGGCGCAGCTCCGCGACAGCGCCCGCACGACGGAAACCGCGTAGCGCGGAAGTCTCGCGGCCCCGGCCTCTCAGCCGTTGCTCGTGGCCAGCTTGTCGCGCAGCTGGTGGCGACGCCTGACACCCAGCTTGTGGTAGGCGTTCGAGAGGTGGACCTCGACGGTTTTGATCGTGACATAGAGGCGCTGAGCGATCTGGCTGTTGGTCAGGCCTTCCGCGGCCAGCCCGACGACCCGCACCTCGCTCGGAGTGAGCGACTCGGGACCGGTGAGATAGGCACGCCTGGGACGAGTCCCGGCGGCGACGAGTTCGCTGCGCGCCGCCTTCACGAGAGGAGACGCGTGACAGCGCTGGGCGATCTCCATTCCCTCGAAGAGCAGCGCACGGGCCTCCGCCAGGTTTCCGCTCCGGCGCCGCCACGCGCCCAGATCCACCAGGGCGCGCGCGAGTTCCAGCCGTGCGCCGGACCGGCGAAGCACCTCGACGCCGCGTTCCAGCAGCGTCACGCCGGTGTCCGCCGGTCCGACCAGCCCGGCCACCCGCAGGGCTCGCCCGATCGCGTACGGCGCCCCCCAGCGCTCGGCGAACTCCAGCTCCTCCCGCGCGTACGCCAGCGCCCTGCCGGACTCGCCCATCGCGTGAAGGCACAAGGCCGCCTGAGAACGCCACGCGACGATCCCGGGGTTGACGCCGTAATGACCGGCGAATCTCTCGCCCGCCGCGAGCGCGGCGTCCAAGGCCTGGTCATGATCGCCGCGCGCGGCCAGGATCCTGGCCTGCGCGTGAAGGCAGAAGTGGAGGATCCCCGCCTGCGGCAACCGTGCCGGAAGGCAGGCTTCCTGGAGGACCGCCGAGGCATCGTCGATCCGCCCCTGCTCGACGTGGACCTCGGCGAGGAGTCCCCGCGCGAGGGTCGGCGTGTGCCCCGTCGGCCGGCTCCCGTGCGACCGCAGCGCCTCGCGCAGGTCCCTTTCGGCCTCGGTCAGGTCTCCCCGCCTCAGCCGGCCCATCGCCCGCAGTGTCAGCGACAATCCCAAGGTGGCCACCGATCCCTGCCGGCGCGCCTCCGCGATCACGGCGTCATGGGCGTGGATGCCCGCCTCCGGGTCACCGACCGTCATGGTGAAGTGACCGGCGAGACCGGCCATGGCTCCCTTGGCCACGGCGTCCAGCATCTCCGGATGCGCCAGCGCGGCTATGTCCATCACGATCGCGTCGACCGGGGCGCGCCGGCTTGTGCCGGCGTTCTGGCCACATCCAGGTCGACACCGAGTCTCACGTCCTTGTCGATCACGTCACTCTCCTACCTGTGCGAGGACTCACGACAGGTACAAGTGTGGGCTACGGGGACAGTGAGACCTAGAGTAGTGATTACTACCATTTGACGGATTCCGCGCGCCTGGTCCGGCGCGCGTCCTTCCCGGCGGCTCACCGGGGCGATGGCGTGAGGCCCGGTGGTCGGGGCGTCGCCTGCGGCTGGAGGCGGAACGCCATGAAAGGACCGGCGAGTTCATCTTGACGTTTCTCGCCGGGCCGGAGTGAACAAACCTGGGTTACGAATCCGAGTGAAAAAACATGGCGGGGAATACGCTGCGGTCGGCTTCGATGACCTGGACCATGTCCAGGACCACTCCGCCGCGCATCCGGTCCGCCGTCCCTGGCATCTGCCAGGCACGGCGGACCGGATGTGTCGCCCCCCCCCATCGTTATCCAGCGTGGTCGCGTCGGCCCCGCGATTCGCCGCTGGTCTCACAGGGTCATCCGAGGGGCACGTCCACGCACCTCACCGGTGATATCGGTGACAACGTGCGGAGACGTCCTCTCGCCCGCGTCACGCGCTGGTGAGAATGCAGGTGACCCAGCAGGTGGACGAGCAGGTGCGGGCGCAGCTGCTGGGCTTCAGCCCGGGCTCGGATTCCCGTGAGGGGAGCACCTGCAACGCGCTGAGCTCGATTTCCATCATTCACCTCCCTTCGTCCGGTCGATCGGTATCGGGGCGGCCTAGTAGGTCTTGCCGCAGGTGACGAGGCAGGTGAAGAAGCAGCTCTTCGCGCCGCAGGGGAGCAGGCCGGCCTCCGGGTCGTCTCGGGCAGGAGCTGCAGGGAGTTGACGTCGATGCTCATGGGTGGTGCACCTCCCTTCGATATGTCGGGGTTCGTTCCGGCACGGAGCATGTGCCGGAAGCCTTCGCGTGGCCCGGTGGCGGGCACGGTGACACGGGGCGGTCGCCTCACGGCCGGGGACGAGGCGCTCGGACTTCTGACCGGGAGTGGTCCGGGGCGGTCCGGGCGCTCGCCGGGACAAGCCGAGCATCCGGGCGGTTCAGGCGGTCGCGCCGGTCAACGCATTCATTCTGCGGCTCGCCCCGGCGTCAGGCATTAGGTGAACCACTAACCGGATACCCTACTTAAAACCGCTTTTCATACCCTAAGAATTCTCGTTCCGTGGGGGAGGGCGGACTCACAATGGGGACCTGCCCGCTTTCGGCGTGAAACGCGGAAAGCGGTCCACCACGGGCAGGATTTCTCGCGGGGCCGGCGCGAAAGGACACCCGGCCTCGGATTCCGAGACCGGGCGGGACCGGGGACGCGGTGCACTTTTTCCGGCACGGCTTCAGCCGGCGAAGGGGCGCACCGGACCTCACGGCGCCGGCTCCGGGCGGCACCGAACCGGCCGTACGGCGGATCGGGGCGTACGGCCGGTTCGGCGTGGGATGTTCAGACGCGGTCCGGTTGCGGGGTGCCCCGAGGCGCCTCTTCCCAGTGGCCGACGAGGTCGGCGTAGAGCGCAGAGGCGCTCAGCAGCTCTTCATGACCGCCCACGACGACACCGTGTCCGTCGAGGAGCATGATGCGCCCCGCCCTGCGGGCGGAGCTGATGCGGTGCGCGATGACGATGAGCGTTCCCCCGCGCTCGGCGAACGCGGTCTCCGCACGGGCCTCCGCCGTCGGGTCGAGGCTGGAGGTGGCCTCGTCGAGGATGACGATCCTGGCTGGTGACAGGTGGACGCGGGTAAGGGCGATGAGCTGTTTCTCCCCCGCGGACAGGTCGGCGCCTCCCGCGCCGACCCGCGCGCCCAGCCCGCCGAGGTGTTCGATGACGTGGCCCAGCCCAACGGCCTGCGCGGCCCGGGCCACGTCGCGGTCGGTGGCGTCCGGCGCCAGGTAGGTGAGGTTGTCGCGCAGGGTTCCCGCGAAGACGTACGCCTCCTGCGGGATGAGGGCCAGGACGCGGCGCAGGTCGCGCGCGCCCCCCTGGATGTCGGCACCGCCCAGGTGGACCGATCCGTGCTGTGGTGACAGCAGCCCGATGAGGAGGTTGGCGAGCGTCGACTTGCCGATCCCGCTGGGCCCGACGACGGCGATGTGCTCCCCTTCGGGGACGGTGAGGTCCAAGCTCCGGAAGATCGCGGCCGCGTGCGGTCCGTGGGCGAAGGTGAGGTCGCGTATCCGCAGGTCGTACCGGGAGGGCTCCGAAGTGGTCTCCTCGGGGAGAGGATCGGGCTCGGCGAATCCCTCTCCCAGGCGGTCGAGGGTGACCACCAGCTCGATGCCCCAGGCGCCCATCGTGCCGAACAGGCCGCGCAGAGCCGGTTCGATGCGGACCGTCAGGTAGGTGGCCGCGCCGACCAGTTCCGCGACGGTGAGGTGACCTCCGCGCAACAGCCACGGGGCGGCCGCCAGGAGCACCACGAGGGGCAATTGCCCCCCGAGGAACACCAGCGGGCTTCGCAGAACGGTGGTCCGGGCCAGCTCGCGGGTGACCGCCGCCTCGGCCTGGACCGCGTGGCCCACCTCGCCGGCGGCCCGGTCCTCCGCGGCGCAGGCGATCGCGTCGCGCAGGCCGCCGAAGACCTCCCCTCCCCGGCGCGCGACCTCCTCCTCGGCCAGCAGCACCGCCCTCTGCCGGCCGACCAGGCGGCGCAGCAGCAGCGCGAACAGCGTCAGGGAGACGCCCATCAACGCGCCGGTGACCAGTGCGGCCAGAGGGGCGATCAGAGCGAGCCCGATCAGCGCCGCCAACGAGGTGAAGACGACCTGGCGCGCCGAACGCAGCAGAGCGAACAGAATGTTCCGCACCGTGTGCACCTGCTCGGTGAGCTGGGCGACGCGCGCGGCGTCGGGGCGGGCCGCCGAGCGGACCGACGTGGCGATGGCGCCCTCGACCACCGCGGTGACGAACGCGTCGCGCACCGGCTCGACGATCGCCGCGAGCATGGGGAGCACGCGGTAGGTGGCCACCGCCCCCGCCGCCGCGGCCACCAGCAGGAGGGTGAGGGCGGCGACCCCGGCGGTGACGTCGCGGGCCAGGAAGCGGTCCAGCGCGGCGGAGATCAGGAGGCCGGACAGCAGGGCCGGCACCGACTCCGCGAGCGACCACAGGGCGATGCGCGCCAGGGTTCCCCGGCGCCGGCGCAGTTCCCGGAGGAGCAGGGCGCGGCCGGGACGGTTCAGGCGGCGGGCGCGACGCGCCGGCGGTCTGGCGCTCATGGCGTGTCCTCGTTGAGGTCATTCTCGTGCGATCGCGGCTCGGCGGCGAACACCGCCCGGTAGTCCGGCTCCTCCATCCACAGGCGCGCATGGGGGGCGAGCGCGCGGATCCTCCCCTCGTCCAGCCAGGCCACCAGGTCGGCGCGCGCCGCGGTGGCCGCCCGGTGGGCGACCACGAGCCGGGTACGGCCGGCCAGTCCCTCGGTGAGCGCCTGCGTGACCTGGGCCTCGGTGACCGTGTCGAGGCTGGACGTGGCGTCGTCCAGCACCAGGACACGGCCTCCGTGCGCCACCGCGCGGGCCAGGCCGAGACGTTGTAACTCTCCGCCGGACAGGTGCGTGGCCGCGAGTGGGGTGTCGATCCCCTCGGGCAGCAGGCGCAGGAAACCGTCGGCGTGCGCGACCGTGACCGCGGGCAGGATCCGCGCGTCGCTCGTGTTCTCGAGCCCGTAGGCCAGGGCGTCGCGGACGGTCCGGCCGAGCAGTACGGGGCGGTCGAAGGCGTAGGCGACCTCGCGCCGCAGAGCCCGCAGCTCGATCGCGTCCACGCGAACCCCGTCGAGGACGATCTCTCCCTCGTCGGGATCGGCGAGCCGGCCGGCCAGCAGGGCCAGGGTGGTCTTGCCCGCCCCGGACCGCCCCACCAGCGCGACCGCGGCGCCGGGCGGGATGTCGAGGTCGACCGCGCGCAGCACGGTCCGCTCGCCATACCGCACCGAGACCCGCCGGAAGGACAGCGCTCCCGGTCCGGGCGGGAGGATCCCGGCAATCGCGGCGGCTCCGCCGCGTGGACGCGGGTGCGGGCGCGCGGACAGCACATCGAAGACGCGGCCGGCGTTCGCCCGGGCGTCGGCCAGATGCACCAGGCCGTCGACCTGCTCCAGGAAACCGAGAGCGTAGGACAGGTAGAGGGCGGCCTCCAGGAACCGTCCCGCCGAAAGCCGCCCGTCGGCGACCCCGAGGCCGGCGGCGATCAGCACGGCGACCCGGAGCGCGGTCAGCGCCAGATCGACCTGCCAGAAGGTGTTGCGCTGTGCCTGCCATGTCGCCAGCCCCGCCTTGGCCAGGCCGGGCAGCGGCTCGAGCACGCGGTGGATCTCCCGCCAGGTGGTGCCGCAGGCGCGGATGGTCCTGCTGCCCGAGAGCGCGTCGGTGAGACGGGCCGCGATGTCCCCCTGCCGTTCGAGGTACTCGCCGTAGCTGACGGTGACGCGTCGCAGTAGGAGCCGAAGCACCAGCAGCAGCGGGATCACCATGACGACGAAGACCGCGCCCATCCGCCAGTCGACCAGCCACAGGGCGACCAGCCCGCCTAGGGAGGTCGCACCGGCCACCGCGGCGTTGACCTGGCCGGGGACGAGGGTCGCGGCGGTCGCGGAGTTCCCGGTCAGGCGCGTCACCAGATCTCCGGTGGGGTGGCGTCGCGTGCCCGGGACGCCGAGCGCGAAGACGTGCCGGGTCAGGCGGTCGCGCAGCGCCACGGCGACGCGGGTGGTCACCGCGACCTCGGCGACTCTGCTTCCCATCTCGGTCAGCGTCCCGGCCACCAGCAGCCCGGACAGGGCGAGGACGAGCCAGAAAGAGCCGGGAGCGGCGACCACCTGATCGATGACGTGGGCCGCCACAGCCGGCAGGAGCAGCGCGATCGCGGTGTCGGCCACCGCCGCCACCGCGACGACCGCGGTGGCGGCCGGCGCCAGGCGTGTGAGTGCGGGACGGTGAAGGGCCGCGTGTGTCGGCATTGCTGGTCCCTCGGGTGAGAAACGGATGATCAGAGAGGATCGGTGTGCGGACGATCGTGGCCGGGCTCCGCCGGATCGCCGGTCAGCAGGAAATCGGCCATCTCGGCCAGCAGCGCGCTGCCGCCCCGCTCGTTCAGCGGGCTGTGCCCGGCGTCGGGCACCTCCCGGTAGACCGAACCCGCCGACGACAACCGCCGGGCGAGAAGCCGGGAATGGCCCACCGGGATCACCTCGTCGCGTGTCCCGTGGGCGAGTAGCACCGGCACCCGGATCCGCGGCGCGAGAAGGAGCAGATCCCGCGGCCCCAGCTCGTCCACGACCTCCGCGCACCCGTCCAGCCGCTCCAGCAGGGAACGGATCGGCGCGGAACCATCGGCGTGAAGCCTCGGACCGGACACGAACGGCGACACGGCCACGCAGCGCGACCAGCCAGCGGGGTCGGCGGCCGCGGCCAGCATGGCCAGGAAAGCGCCGTAACTCGTGCCGTACAACATCGGTTACCGGCCCCCACGCCGCGCTGTGCCGCCACGGTGGCGCGCAGACCCCGGATGTCGCACAGATCGGGCCCGCCCCAGCGGCCATTGATCGCGTCGCGGTGGTCCGCGCCGTAGCCGGTGCTGCCACGCTGGTTGGGCGCGATGATCGCGATACCGGTCCCGGCCACGTGCTGGAACACCGGATCGAAGTCCAGAGTCCAGGCGGCCTGCGGCCCTCCGTGCAACGCGACCAGCACGCGCGGGCTGCGCAGCCAATCGCCGTACACGACCGCCTCGATCGGACCGGCCGGCCCCTCGAACCGCTCCAGCCGCCCCTGGCACCGGCCCGTGCCGGTGTCGGCGGGCGCGTCCACCCGCCAGGCCGAGCCCGGAGGCCGTGTCACGGTGGCCACGGCCGTCGGATGGCCCGGCGAGGAGAAGACCACCCGCAGCCCGGCCTGGCCCCACCCGGCGGCCCTGATCATCCCTTCGGGTCCCGGTACGTCGGCGACCGTGCCGGAGTCGACGTCATGGACGGCCAGCCGGGTCCGCGCGCCCTCGGCGACCCGCAACGCCAGAAGGCGCCCGGCGGGGTCGAACGCCAGCGGCGAGACCGCGCCGGTGACCTCGTCCAGCTCCCCGCAAATCCGGACCCCGCCACCCGAGGGCGACAGCAGACCCAGCCGAGCCTGCTCACCCTGCCGCGTCACGACGAGCATCTCGCCGCGCCGCGGGCTGGTCAGCAGGACATCCGCGCCGCGGACGGCCGGCGACGTGAGGACGCGCCGGCGAAGATCGATCACCGCGATACGCCGCTCACCGTCCACGACCTGATTGACCGCCAGCCGGTCGCCGGCCTCCGTCAGCCACCCGCCGCCCAGGATCATGCCAGGAATCTCGATCACCGATTCGCAGTGCGGCTCGCGCGCGCTCACCCGGTGGATCACCGAGCGGTCTTCGTCGAAGGACACCAGCCATGCGAGGGTGCCGGGGTCTGCCGCGGGGAAGGCGCGCAGCCCCTGGGTGCCGAACGTCCGCACAGCCCGCTCCACGGCGCCGCAGTCGCCGTGCGGAGTGAGGACCACGACCTCGTGCGCGCGGGGGGCGTTGCGGACGAGCACCACGCGCCCGTCCCCGGCCGGCACCGGCTGGGTGTCGATCGACTCGCCCCCTCGCGTGGGCAGCCGACGCGACGAGGCCCGCCCGTGGAACGTCCAGGCCTCGACCGTGAGGCGATCGCCGTCGTCCTCCACCAGGCAGGCGGCGCGGTTCGCGTCGCCTGCGAAGCGGAAGCTGAACCGGGTCCCGGCGGCGGCCGCGGGCGCGTCCCGATCGCGCGGTGGCGCGCTGGATGCCTTCTGATCGCTCACGCCGGTCCCTCTCGCCATCTTCTCCCACCATCCCGGTCGGCCACGCCAGTCCGGGCGCGCCCGCGCGTTCCTCCACTGAGTCGATGCTCGCCTCCTCCGGTACGGGTTGACCACGGGGCGCTCCCGAACCCACCACCCCGGCAATTCGCCGTACCGAGCGTTCGGGCCGGCCCCGGATCCGCTGTCCCTGAGCCCTGACCGCCCGAAATCTTCGGGGACCGGATTCGGGTTCGCCCCTAAGACGCCGCGCCCTCGCACCGCTCACCCTGGGCAGGCGGGCCGAACCGGGAGCGTCCGGTCGCTGTGGGACGTTTCAACGCGGGGAGCAGATCATGGATGTCGAGGTCACGGACGCCGGCCGGGCGCCGAGGGTCGCGCGCGGCGACGAGAACCTGCTGGTGGACGGCGTCCGGGCGGCGCTGGACCGCCGGGGGGCGCACGACTGGCACGTGGAGCCCAAGGAGTTCTGGTGCCACGTGCGGCCGCCCGGCGGGCGTCCCCAGGTGCAGGGGTGGAAGCTCCATATCTCGGCGACACCCCTGTCGGCGCCGGTGGTGCTGGCCAGATGCGCCGCGATCCTCCTGCGCCACGGAACCGCGTTCAAGTTCGCCCGGAGCCTCGATCTGGTCGAGCAGCTCGTGTCCGGCACCTACGACCGGGGCGGGGGCGGCAAGTTCATCACGGTCTACCCCTGCGGCGGCGAAGACCGGTTGCGGGACCTGGCCGAAGAACTCCACCGGGCGACCGTGGGTCTGCCCGGTCCCGGCATCCTGTCCGACCGGCCCTACCGGCCGGGTAGCCTCGTCCACTACCGGTACGGGGTGTTCGGCGGGGTGCCGATGCTGGGCAACGACGGTGCTCACGAGGCGATGCTCATCGCCCCCGACGGGAGCCTCGCGCTGGATCAGCGCAAGGCCTGGTTCTCCCCGCCGCGGTGGGCGCCGCGGGACCCGTTCACCGGGCGGCTCCCCGCCCCGGCGCCCGGCACCGAGGGCGGGACGCCGCAGCCGGTCCTCCTCAACGGCCGGTACCTGGTGCGGGAGGTCATCCGGCACGCCTTCAGCGGCGGTGTCTACCTGGCCACCGACGAACCCACGGGCCGCCAGGTCGTGCTCAAGCAGGCTCGCCCGCACGCGGGGGCCCGTATGGACGGCAGCGACATCCGCGACGCCCGGCGGCATGAAGCGCGCATGCTTGAGCTCTTCCAGCACTCCGGTGCGACGGCACGCCTGGTCGAGGTGTTCGAGCAGCAGGGCGACCTGTTCCTGGCGCAGGAGGCGATCCAGGGCGTCACACTCCGGCAGTGGGTGCCGGACGCCATCGAGCCTGACGAGGGCGAGGGGTGGGGGCCGCCGGCGGACACCGCGCGGCGGATCGCCCGGGGCCTGGTCGACCTGGTCGAACTCGTGCACGCCGAGGGGCTGGTGCTGCGGGACTTCACCCCCAACAACATCATGGTGACGGATGACGCCGGCCTGCGCCTGATCGACCTGGAGACGCTGGCCAGACCGGGGGATCGGGTCCTCCGGGCGTACACCCTGGGGTACGCCGCACCCGAGCAGGTCGCCGTGGAGCCGATCTGCGCCGCCCCCGCGCAGGACGCCGACCTCTACAGCCTGGGGGCCACCCTGTTCTACCTCGCAGGCGGGACGGATCCCCTGTTCGCGAAGGACGAGCCTTCGACCCGGCCGGACCAGGAGCGCGCCGCCGCCCTGCTCCGTCACCTCGCCGTAGCCAACCCCGTCGCCCGGTGGCTGGCGCCGGTCATCGTCCCGCTGTTGCACCCGGACCCGGCGCGGCGCCCGCGGCTCGAGACCGTACGCGCCCTCCTCGACGGGCGTGAGGGTGCGGACGCGGGCGACGGCGCCGCGCCGGCCGCGCGTCCCGGTACCGCGGACCTCGACCGGATGATCACGGACGCGACCGGGCACCTGCTGGCCACCATGGATCCAGGCGACTCCGGCCGGCTCTGGGCGACGGCCGGGTTCGGCGCGGACACCGATCCGCTCAACGTCCAGCACGGAGCCGCGGGGGTGCTCGGCGTCCTCACCCGCGCCCATGACGTCCGTCCGGACCCGGCCCTGCGGGACGCGATGGCGACGGCGGCCGCCTGGCTCGCCCGCCACCTGCCGCGCGAGCCGCGAGCCCTGCCGGGACTGCACTTCGGCCGGTCGGGCACCGCCTGGGCGCTGCTGGAGGCCGGGCAGGCGCTGGGCGACGACGACATCGTCGGCCTGGCCGGGGACCTGGCCCGGCGCGTCCCGCTCGCCTGGCCGAACCCCGACGTCTGCCACGGCACGTCCGGGGCCGGGCTCACCCAGCTCCGGTTCTGGGAGGCCACACGGGACGAGACGTTCCTGGATCGGGCCCGCCAGGCCGCACGCGCGGTCACCGCCGCCGCCCGCCGTCATGACGGGCGCATCCTGTGGCCGATCGAGCGGGACTTCGCCTCCGAGCTCGCCGGCCTCGTCCACTACGGCTTCGCCCACGGCGTCGCCGGAGTCGGGGCCTTCCTGCTGGCCACGGCCCGCGCCACCGGCGACACGGGCTGCCTCGACCTGGCCTCCCAGGCGGCCGAGACCCTGCTTTCCGTGGTCCAGGTCAGCGGGGGGGCCGCCTACTGGCCCAGCGGGGAGGACAACGGCGCGGGGATGACCCACTGGTGCAGCGGCTCCTCCGGCGTGGGCACCTTCCTGGTGCGCATGTGGGAGCAGACCGGGGACGACCGGTTGCGCGAGGCGGTATCGCGGGCGGCGCTCGCGATCCACCGCTCCCGCTGGCACGCCGGGACCGCCCAGTGCCACGGGCTGGCGGGCGACGGCGAGTTCCTGCTCGATCTGGCCGGCGCGTTCGGGGACGAGCGGTATCGCGAGTGGGCCGAGGACCTGGCCGTGAGCATCCACCTGCGCTCGGTGCTCAGGGACGGTCGCATGCTGGCACCCGACGAGACCGGAAACCAGGTCGTCGCCGACTTCAACACCGGTCTCTCCGGGGTGCTCGCCTTCCTCCTGCGGCTGCGGCACGGCGGTCCCCGCCTCTGGCTTCCGGCGTCGCTGACCTCCTTCGTCTCGCCGCCCGGCCTGCCTTCCCCCGTTCCGGCGGTCTGACCCGGCAGATGGGACGAGCCGCGGCCACCAGACTCCGGTTCGTCACGCCGACGGGGGCCCGCCGGTACGAAGGTCCGGCGGTCGCGAAGGTGGCAATAGATTGAAGTCGTGACGCGTGAGAAGGTCGATCTCACGGGGGACAAGGCGACGCTGCTCGCGACGCTCTACGGGCGGGCGGTGCACAGCCGGTCCGCCGATCCCGTGTTGCGCGACCCGCTCGCCGAACAGGCCGTCGAGCGCATCGACTACGACTTCCGCAAGCTCAGGATGCGCCCGATCGACGCGTTGAGCGTGGCGATCCGCGTCAGGACCATCGACCGCCTCGTCGCAGCCCACCTCGCCGAGACGCCGGACGCGACCGTGATCCACCTGGCCTGCGGCCTGGACACCCGCGTGTACCGCCTCGACCCGGCGCCGACCGTCCGGTGGTTCGACGTCGACTTCCCCGACGTCATCGAGCTGCGCGCGCACCTCTTCCCGCCCCGGCCCGGCTACACGATGATCGGCCTGCCCGCCACCGACCCGGCCTGGCTCGACCGGGTCCCGGCGGACGGCCCCGTGCTCGTCGTCGCCGAGGGCCTGACGATGTACCTCACCGCGAGCGAGGTGTACGACCTGCTACGCGGCGTCACCGCCAGGTTCCCCTCCGGCGAGATCATGTTCGACGCGCTGAGCCGCCTCGCCGTCAAGCTCGGCCGCCTGGAACCGGCGATCCGCGCGACCGGCGCCACGCTGCGCTGGGGAATCGACGACCCCGGCGACCTGACCGCCGACGTCCCCCGGCTGCGTCTGGTGGATCAGACCTTCTACTCGGACGTCCCGGAGGTGTCCCGCCTCCCCGCCGGCTACCGCGCGGCGCTGGCGGTCATGAATCGCATCTACTTCCTGCACCGCATCGGCGGCATCGTCCGCTACCGGTTCTGATCCGGTGAGCGGCCCGTTCTCGTCCGGGCCCTCACCGTCCCTGGGCGTGCCCACCACCTCGGTCGGCCGAAGCTGAGGCGCCGTCGAAAGGCCACTCCGCTCGCGAGTTCCCCGGCGGCCGGTCCTGGAGTCCCAAGGCCGGGCTGCCGGGGGTGTTCGGCCCGAAGGTTCCCCGCGGTCCGCCGGAGGTTCGGCGGACCGGGAGTGCGACGACGGCCCGGGGCGGCTTCTACGTGCTGATCCACTCGGTGGAGGTGGTGACCTCTTCGAGGATGTCCGGTACGGGGTCGACGCCGATGCCAGGGCCCGTGGGGACGTCGAGGTGGCCGTCGCTCAGCTCGAACGGCGGGGTGATGTCGGTGGTGTAGTAGCGGCGTGAGGCGGAGGTGTCGCCGGGCAGGGTGAAACCGGGCAGGGCGGCCAGGGCGACGTTGGCGGCGCGGCCGATGCCCGTCTCCAGCATGCCGCCGCACCACAGGGCGACGCCGTGGGCGCGGGCCAGGTCGTGGATGCGGCGGGCCTCCAGGTAGCCGCCGATGCGGCCGGGCTTGACGTTGATGATCGAGCAGGCGCCGAGGGTGATCGCGGCGGCGGCGTGCTCGGCCGACTCGATCGACTCGTCCAGGCAGATCGGCGTGGTGATCTTACGGGCGAGCGCGGCGTGCTGGACCATGTCGTCGTTGGCCAGCGGCTGCTCGATGAGCAGCAGGTCGAAGGCGTCGAGCTTGGCCAGGTGGGGGGCGTCGGCCAGGGTGTAGGCGGCGTTGGCGTCGACCTGGAGCGGCACGTCGGGCCCGAAGCGCTCGCGCACGGCGCGTACGGGCTCGAGGTCCCAGCCGGGCTCGATCTTCAGCTTGATCCGGATGTAGCCCTCGGACAGGTAGCCCTCGACGGCGTCGAGCAGTTCGGGGATGGAGTTCATGATTCCCACCGACACCCCGCAGGGGACCCGGTCCCTGGCTGCGCCGAGGAAGGAGGCGAGCGGCTGGCCGCCCGCGCGGAGCTGGGCGTCCAGGACGGCCGTCTCCAGCGCGGCCTTGGCCATCCGGTGGCCCTTGAACGGCGCCATGGCCCGGTTCGCTCCGTAGGCGTCGGTGTTGGCGGGCAGGGCGGGGATGAGGAAGCGGCGCAGCACCTCGGCGGCGCCGTCGACGTACTCGGAGGAGTAGAGCGGCTCCGACATGGCCACGCACTCGCCCCAGCCCTCGGAGTCGGGCGTGACGACCCGCACGAGCAGCACGTCGCGTTCGGTCTCGGTGCCGAACGAGGTACGGAACGGCGCCACCAGCGGCATCGCGATCCGCCGCAGTTCGATTCCAGTGATCTTCATGATGTGTGCGGCCTCTCGCCGCGTCTCCCTCCGATACGCCGCCGGCCGGGCGGCTGCTCCAGAACTGTGTGCGGTCCGCGTGGCTCCTCCCGCCGGTTCGGCCGGGGCCGGTCCGCCTGTCTCCGGGATATCAGACCGCGCGTTCCACGACGTAGCACGACTTGCGGTGGAAGCCGGTGATCCGGCAGCCCTCTCCCAGGAGGCCGCCGAGCACGTCCCGTACGGCGAGCCGCCACGCCCTGGCCGCGCCGAGGTCGGTGCGGCGCAGGGTCTCGATGTCGCCCGGCACCGCCACGAGGATCGTCCCGGCGTCGGTGCGGCCGGGGACCGGCCGTCCGTCGCGGTCGGCCAGCCCGACCGCAACGTCCGGTGGAACCCGCGGCGTGTACGGCTCTCGCCGGACGGCGGCCAGCACGTGCGGCTCGGTCAGCCGCCACATGGCGAGCATGCGGTCCGACTCGTCCCCGGCGTTGATCGCGTCCTCCATGGCGCCGTAGAACGACGGGAGGTACTCCTCGGGGCGCGCGCCGAGCTTGGTCAGGTTGAAGTGGGCGTTGCGGCGCACCAGCGGGTCGAAGGTCCAGGTGATCCGATCAAGGCCGCGGCTGAGCGCCCACTCGCGCTGGTGCAGCTTGAGCGCGAAGCCGACCCCGCGGCCGTTCGACGCCCCGGTGATGTGGGAGTGCAGCGCGCGCCCGGGCGGGGCCGCCAGGAAACCGACCGAGGCGCCGGTCAGGCGGTCGCCCTCGTAGGCTGCGGCCACGTAGTTGCCCGCGTGCGACAGCGCACGCAAGAGCTCGACGGTGATGGGCCTGTTGCCCGAATCGGGATGCCAGATGTCGTCGAAAAGCCGGACGACGGCTTCGAACTCCTCGATGGAGTGGAGCTCGCGCAGCACGACGCCGCTCATCCGAGCACCGCCCGGACCAGTTCGGTCAGCAGGCGCGTACGGCCGGGCATCTCCGTGACGAGCGTGTGCTCGTGCGCCGCGTGCGCGCCGCCGCCGACGGCGCCCAGCCCGTCGAGCGTGGGACACCCGACGCCCGCGGTGAGGTTGCCGTCGGAGACGCCTCCCACGGCCACGCCTCGCAACGGCGGCATGCCAAGATCCTCGGCGATCCGGCACGCCAGCTCGAACAGGCGCGCCGAGGAGGCGGCCTCCAGCGGCGGCCGGTTCGGTCCTCCGCTCACCAGCAGCCGTGTCCCCGCGAGGCGGGAGGTCAGGGCCCGCACCTGCTCGTCCACCAGCTTCTGCCTCTCGGAGGTGGGGACCCGCACGTCCACCGACACCGAGGCCAGCGCGGGCACGGTGTTGGTCGTCGTCCCGCCGGACAGCACGGTCGGGGTGACCGTGGTCGCGCCGTCGCCCATCGCGCCGAGCGCGATGATCTGGTGGGCCAGCTCGACGGCGGCGTTGGCGCCCGCCTGTGGTTCGAGGCCCGCGTGCGCGGCCCTCCCGTGGACGGTGATCTGGTAGGCGGACATGCCCTTGCGGGCCGTCTTGAGCGCGCCGCCGTCGGCGGACGCCTCCGTCACGAACGCCGCCGCGCACCCGCGCGCCGCGCCCTCGATCAGCGCGCGGGAGGTGGGGGCGCCGAGCTCCTCGTCCCCGGTGACCAGCACGCACACCCCGTCAAGGGAGGGCAGAGCCGCCAGCGCGTGGAATATCTGCACCAGCCCGGCCTTCATGTCGAAGACGCCCGGTCCGCGGGCGACCCCGTCCGCCACCGACCAGGGGTGCTCGCGAAGCGAGCCGATCGGCCAGACGGTGTCATGGTGGCCGAGCAGCAGCACCCGGGGCGTGCCGAAGGTCCACCGCAGGTGGCTGACCCCGTCGATCACGATCGTCTCCGGGTGCGCGCCGAGCCGTCTGAACCCCTGGCCGGCGACCACGTCGGCGCTGCGGGCCACGGCCTGGTGGTCGGCGGAGAACGACTCGCAGACGACGAGCTCCTCAAGGTCCTGGAGCATCAGGCCGAAGTTCACCGCGACCGCCCCGGCTCCGCGCGGAACGGCCGGAGCGCGTCGCGGCCGAGGATCTCGACGAGGTCGTCCTCGGTCAGCGGGTCGTCGGCGACCACGGCGCAGTGATGAAGATCAACGGACACGTACCAACCCTCCGGGGATGTTTGCCGCAACGGTATGACAAGGGAGGGGGCAGGCAATTCGTCCGCCGCTACCTAAGACGGGCGGGTTATTCGTCCATCTGGCCAATGAGCACGATTCCCGCGCGCGGGGAGCGCGCCGGCAGGCCCGTGCCGGTCCTGCTCTCCCCGGTTCCCCGCGCGGGGGAGCATGCCCGGTCCGCGCGGGTCAGGGGGCGTCGAACAGGGCGCTGACCTTACGGTCGGCCATCATCCCGAAGCCGAGGCCCCCGCCGGAGGCATCGAACACCTTCGCCACTGCCTAGCTCAGCTCTGCAGGAATGCCTGGCCAGAGCGGTTGGTAGACGTTGAATGACAGATTGGGGCACACTTGTCCTCCCCCATATGGAGGATCAGATGTTTGTCAGCCCAGCTGAGGCCCTGAGTGTGTTGGTGATCTGGGGCGTTCCTGGAGTGGTGTTCTTCCTCCTCATTTACTGGGCGGTCCGGCTGGCGATCAGACATGAGGGGCGACGGGAGCCGAGTCTGCATGAGCGTCTGACAGCGGAGCGCGAGGCTCGACGGAATGCGGAAGCGACCGACGGGCGGTAGTCGAGTCGTCTCGTCGGGCAAGGTGGGGCCGCGTGATATGACAGCGGCCCGAGTTACCGGCGGCCGGGACCGGTCCCCAGGGCGCATGTCCGGCCGCCGAGCGGGCGGAGCGCCGCCCGTGATTTCTATGGGCTCAATTCGACAAGTTCCGCTCCGTAACGCCGAAGGGTCTTGTCGGTTAGGCGGTTGGCGGGACTCAAGCCGCGGTTAAGGTCCCACAGTCTGCGAGTTAGATCGATGAAACCGTGTGATGGCCGAGCCGTCCCGAGAGGGCCATTGCCCAGGTCCTTCGGCTCGACGAGTTGCACGTAGTATGAATCGACGAGGAAGCTGCCCTCCGGTCCCTCGAACACGGCCATAAGGGTCAATCGCTTGAGCCGGACGGAGCGCAGAGTCCCGGCTGGGATTTCGTATGTCTTGTCGCGGACCGATACGACGAAATGCCCCTCGTGGAGTTCGGCGAGGTGGGCCGCATGGCGACGTGCTGCGATACGCAGCATCGACGGTGAGATGTAGGCCAGGCTAAGCGGGATCGCGATGCTCGTGTCTAGCGGCACACCGAACAGCCTGATCAGGCCGGTAACGGCAAGCAGGGCGACAGGGGGTGTCACCAGTTCCCAGAACAGTTGCCTTCGAGTTGGACGAAGCCGGTACACCAACAGCTGATTAGACACGAGGATACATTTTCGTTGACTTGGGCCATTAATCCAGGAGTGAAGCGCGCCGACTTTGATGGAGGCTGATCACCTGGCTGTAGCAGCCTGGTGGGGTTGGTGTCAGTGTAGTAGTCGGCTTCGTACTCGTTGGGCGGGACGCAGCCGATGGCGGTGTGCAGGCGCTGGGCGCTGACTTGAGGCATTCGCGGATTGTCGTCGTGCCCAACAGCGGGCACATCCCTGAGCGGCGGGAACGCGGCGTCCTGCGTGATCGCGCTGCAGACGGCGTTCATCCGCACCGGGACGGTCCCCGCCACCGGCCGGCTGGACGCCGTGTCGCCCGTCCCCGTGCCGGCCGGGTAAGGCGCGGCGCGGCCGGCCCATAGGCCGACCACGGTGTCGTACTTCCGGCCGTGGTCCCGCGCACGGGTCTTCGGGACACTTCACCTCATCCCCACCTCGTGGACGAGGAGAACCCCGATGAAGGCTTTCGTCTTACGCGCGTACGGTTCACCGGCCGCGCTCGAACTCACCGATGTCGCCACGCCCGCGCCCGGCGGGGACGAGGTGCTGGTCCGGGTGCGCGCGACCTCCGTCCAGCCCTACGACTGGCATCTCATGCGCGGGCAGCCGTACGTCGCGCGCCTCATGGGCGGCGGGCCCGGGCTGCGCGGGCCGAAGATCAGGATCCTGGGCGCCGACGTGGCGGGGGAGGTCGTGGCGGTCGGGAAGTACGTGACCGGGTTCCGCCCCGGCGACGAGGTGTTCGCGATGCCCAAGCAGGGCGGTTTCGCCGAGTACGTATGCGTACGGGAGGCCGAGCTGGCCCGCAAGCCCGAGAACCTCTCGTTCGAGCAGGCGGCGGCGGTGCCGCTGGCGGCCGGCACCGCCCTGATCGGCCTGCGCGACGGGGGACACGTCGAGCCGGGGCAGAAGGTCCTGGTCAACGGGGCTTCAGGCGGCGTGGGCACGTTCGCCGTGCAGATCGCCAAGGCGTTCGGCGCCGAGGTCACCGGCGTGTGCGGCCCGCGCAACCTGGAGTTGGTCCGCTCGCTCGGCGCGAAGGACGTCATCGACTACCGGACGAGCGACTTCACCCGCGACGGGCGGCGCTACGACGTCCTGCTGGACATCGCGGGCGGCCACCCGGTGTGGGCGTGCCGCCGCGCGCTGACCCGCGAGGGAAGGCACGTCCTGGTCGGCGGCCCTGCCGGCCGCTGGTTCCAGCCCGTCGGCCACATGTTCGGCGTGATCGCCCTGTCGCCGCTCATGTCCCGCCGGGCGGTCCTCGCGGACGTCGTCAGGTGCACGACCATCAAGCAGAACCTGACAACGCTCACCGACCTCATCGAGAACGGCGACATCACCCCCGTCATCGACCGCACCTACGGTTTCGAGGACATCCCCACGGCCGTCGCCTATCAGGAGAAAGGCCATGCGGCGGGCAAGGTCGTCATCACGGTGTGAGCGGAACCCGGCGCGGCTCGATCCGGGTGTCCTGGATCCCGGGTGCCCGCGCCGGCCCCGCGCAGGGTGCGCCGTGTGGCGTGACGGGAGAAGAGGACGGGAAGGGTCAGGCCTGGCTTCCCAGGCCCTGGAACCGGTTCGCGATGAACTCGCCCCACGTCGCGTCGAGCTGCGTCAGCTCGCCCCCCAAGCCCGAACGTGACTGAGCCGTTCCCCGGAGCGCTCGTGCGTGTCACGGGCTACCCGGCCTCTGGTCGTGCTATCGCGGGGGCAGCACACAGAACTCATGGCCATCGGGATCGGCCATCACCACCCAGCCGACCTCGCCCTGGCCGATGTCGACGCGAGTCGCCCCCAGGGAGACGAGACGGTCGACCTCCGCTTGCTGATCACCGTGGGCGGGTGGAGTGAGGTCGAAATGCAGCCGGTACTTGCCGGTCTTCGGCATCAGCGGCGGACCGCCCCAGGTGATCTTCGGACCGCCGTGCGGCGAGCGAATCGCGGTCTCTTGGTTCTGATCCCAGACCAACGGCCAGCCCAGCGCTTCGCTCCAGAAGTACCCGACCTCCTGCGAACCGTCGCACGCGAGCGCTCCGATGAATCCGCAGTCGGCGAGGAATTTGTTGCCCGGCTCGATGACGCAGAACTCGTTGCCTTCGGGGTCCGCGAGCACGACATGACCCTCCTCCGGGCGTTGACCGATGTCGATGTGCCGGGCGCCGAGTCCGAGCGCCTTCGCCACCGTCTGCTGCTGGTCCTCGAGGGACGTGCTCGTCAGATCGAAGTGCATCTGGTTCTGGCCGGTCTTCTGCTCCTGAGTCGGAAGAAACCGGATCCGGAACCCGGTGTCATCGCTCGGCAGGAGCGCGATGCCGTCTTCGGGGTTGTCGGCCATCTCCCAGCCCAGGACGCCGGCCCAGAAGCGCGCGAGACGGAGCGGGTCGTTCGCATCGAGGCAGAGTGCGTGGAGGTGACAAGTCATTCCGCTCCGCACCTCCGATCTTTTGACTCAAAGCCGCAGACAGGGCAAATTCTCCGCGCACATAGAGAGCCACAACGCTAGGCACTCGGGGCCCGCCACGCAAAGAGTTTTAGTCAGGGGACGCACCCGCGCACCCGATACACCACAATCCCCTGCCCTACCGGTCTCGGCACGGCGTCCAGGCAGCCGGTGGCGGATTGGTCACCGTTCGTGCCGGGCTTGGGCCGGGGCGTCCACCGCGGATATACCTACTTGGTTCGTCGTGCCGCTGTGACGACCCCCTGGATCGAGTCCAGTACCAGGCGTGGCTCGGCGTACTGCACGTAGTGTTCGGGCGAGTTCGCCACCACCAGCCGGCCCCGCGTGGAGAGGGCGGCCAGGTCGCGGTAGTGGCCCAGCACCTGATCCGACTGCCCGGCGGCGGCGATCACGACCACCGGCATGTCACGCCACGCCCCGGGGCGCACGGTCGCCCGCACTTCGGCCGCGCTGTCGAGAGACGCCAGGCCTTCGGCGCGGGCGGTCGCCATGGTGCCCGCGCCGTAGACGATCGGGGCGGCCCTGCGGGCAGGCTCCGGCGCTCCCGACGGCGTGAGGGCATCGCCGAGCAGCCTGACCAGGCCGAGGCGCGCGGCGGCTTGGTAGAGCGTGAACTGCACGGCGAGGAAGGGCTTGGCCGCGCCAAGCTCGGCGGTGCCGGTCTCGTCCATGACGTCCACGAGCACCAGCCCGGCCGTCTCCCTGGGCCGGTCGGCGGCGAACAGGCGCACGACCGCTCCGCCGTAGGAGTGCCCGACCAGGACGTACGGCCCGGCCTCCCCGGCCGCCGCGAGCAGCGCGTGCAGTTCCCGTGCGGCGCGCCCGGCGGTGCGCGGCGCCGGGCCGTCCTCGCTCCACGCGTAGCCGGCCCGATCGTAGCTGCACACCCGGCCGTGCCGGGCTAGCCGAGGTTGAATTCCGGCCCAGCTCGCGCTCGACTCTCCGAGCCCCGCCTCCAGCACGACGGTCGGCCCGCCCCGTCCCGAGCAGTACAAATGCATGCGGTGGCCCTCGACCGCGATCAGCCGTCCCGGCGGCGGCCGGCGCTCATCGTCCCCGGATCGTGCGATCGTCTCGTATCCGAAACCCGCCGCCGCCACCAGCGCGAGCGCCAACACGAACCGGAGGACGATACGCGGCCACCGCCGCCTGCCTTTTGCCATGTCCCGAAGGCTAAGGATCGCGAATCCGCCTTTCGCCCTTCTCGCAGAGGATCCTGGCGTGCGACCGGCGTCGCACCCGCCGGCGTTTACTCGTTCCCACTACTGACGAGCCGAACGCCCCCCCACGACCCGACTACGGCTCACGGAATGAGACGAACTGGTCGCCGCCTCCCGGAAATGGGCCTCGCCAGGGCTCGAACTGTGTTTTCCAGGGCCTACGGCCCCGAGGGAGACCCCTCGGACTCCCCGTCCGCGACCCCTGCGCCTGCCACAGGGGCCGATGTACGCGGCTAGCCGACGTACGGGCTCATGTACCGCCCCGTGCCTTGCCGGCGGAGTCTCCCGGTGGAGTGCTCGGCGTGGGGACCTCGAACCAGACGGTGTGGCCCGTGTCGTTCTGCTGCCAGCCCCAGGACGATGACAGTTCGCGGACCAGCCACAGGCCTCGGCCGCTCTCGCTCATGGGGTCGGTCTGGGCGGGGATCTGCGGGATCGTGTCGGACGAGCCCTCGTCGGCGACCTCGACCCGTACCGTCCAGGCGTCCGCGTACACCATCAGGTTGACCACGCCGCCGGGCCTGCTGCCCGACCGTGCGTGCTTGATCGCGTTCCCGACGAGCTCGGCCGCGAGGAGCACGATGTCGTCCACAGCCGGATGCCCGGCCCTCAGCAGGACCTCGCGCACGTACATCCGCGCGAGCATGATCGAGCCGGGGGTTCCGAGAAGGTCGGCCTTCCCGAGGAGTTCGAGCGTCGTCACTGCGCGACCTCCCAGATACGGTCCGCCGCGTCGTCCGACGCCTGGACCCGCTGCCCCTGACCCCTGCCCCAGGTGTAAACCCAGGCCCCCTTGTGCGAGAACGCCATGACCCGCAGCGCCCCGCCTTCCCGAGGTACCACCAGCACCGGCTCGCTCTTAAGGGGAAGATCCACCACCGCCCGCAGCCCCCGCCTGTTCAGAGCCCAGGCCAGCCGGACGAGGTGGTAGAACCGCTGTTCCCCTGTAGTCCGAGGGCTTCCTTTCTTGGCCGTGACCATCTCTTCCCGTTCTTCTGGATGCATATGGCCGGATTCATGTCGTTTCATATTTGGTTCCGCTCACAGATTGCCTCCCGGCTGTCAGTAATTGGCGAGCGCGCTGGCAGGGGTGTCCATTTTGTGTCAGGTGGACATGTGTGCAGCGCCCCTGCGCTTCTAGAGTGCCTGTGAGTGGCTTGAAGTAAGGGCGGTATCGCTGGACAATAGGGCCACAAATAGCTCCACTGTTGGGGGTGGATTGTCATAAATCTGTCAGTGGCCGTCAGTGAAAGGGACGAGATGAACATGGACGAACATGGCGAATACGTTTGATCCCCGACTAACGCCGCTCCAGCGATTCGGCAGGGAACTGGCCCGTGCCCGCAAAGAGGTGGATCTGACTCAGGTCGCGCTCGGTAAACGCCTGGGGTGCTCGTCGTCGCTGGTGGCACACATCGAGATCGGCGACAGGACTCCTAAGCCAGACCTGGCGGCCCGGTGTGATGAAGTGTTCGGAACGGGTGACCTCTTCCGCCGCCTCTGCCGCTCGGTCACTTCTCCGTCCAGCGGTCCTGGCTGGTTCATCGAGTGGGCCGACGAGATCGAACCCCGCGCCCGCATCCTGCGCAGCTGGGATCCGCTGCTCATTCCCGGCCTGCTTCAGACCGAGAGCTACGCGCGAGCCGTCTTCCGAGGTGGCCGCGCGGCCCCAGAGGTGGAGATCCAGGAGCGGGTGACGACCCGCATGCGGCGCAAGCTGATTCTCGAACGCGACAATCCGCCGGAATTGTGGGTTCTGATCGAGGAGTCGGTCCTCAACCGTCCCATCGGAGGCGCGGCGGTGATGGCCGAACAGCTCGACTACCTGGTGGACATCGCCGACCGCTCCGCCGTGAGAGTTCAGATCGTCCCTTTCGACAGTCCGTGTACGGACGGGTTGTTGTCGAGCTTCACGATCGCGGAATTGCCGGACGCGCCGACGGCCGTGTCCATAGAGTCTGCGGGGACAGGTGAGGTATCCGCCGCGCATGAACTTGTGGCCGCGGTCTGGGGGCAATATGACAGGATACGAGCAGAGGCGTACCGCCCTGGTCCATCCCTCCAAATGATTAAGGAAGTAAGAGACCAATGGCAGCGGAAGCAAGAGACCTGAATCTGGACCTCTCCAAGGCCGCATGGGTGAAGAGCTCGCGCAGCGGCAACACCGGAGGCAACTGCGTTGAGGTGGCGTCGAATCTTCGAGAAGTGGTCGGAGTCAGGGACAGCAAGAACCTCGCGGGACCGGTACTCGTCGTCTCTCCGGGCGAGTGGTCGACGTTCGTGAACGCAGTCAAGGCCGGAGGGCTAGGCATCTAGGTCGGCCCTTCGGCCCGCCGCACACCGTGACCAGCCGTAAGAGGAGAGCCCTCGCCATGAACGAGGGCTCTCCTCTATTCCGCGCCAGGCGAACTCCGGCTGGCCGCTCAACGACTTCACCCGGGAACAGGCCGGGTGCCGCAACGCCGACGCTGCGCGATCAGGGGACCGAGGGGCGTGTTCTAGCGGCGCGCGGCGGACAGGACGACGTCGGCGAGTCTTTCGGCCGCGTCGGGACGGCCCTGCGCCCGGGCACGGTCGGCCATGGCGGCGCGTCGGCGGGGGTCGGCCAGTAGCGGGGCCGCGGCGTCCTGCAATGCCGCAGCGGACACCTCGTCAAGCAGGGCCGTCGCCGCGCCCGCCTCGACCAGGTACCGCGCGTTGTGCGCCTGCTCGTCACCGGCGGAGGAAGCCAGGGGAACGAACACCGCGGGCTTACCGAGCGCAGTCAGCTCCGCGATCGTCCCGGCGCCGCTGCGAGAGATCACCACGTCGGCCAAGGCGAGGACGTCGGGGAGTTCGGGTCCGACGTAGCCGGTGAGCAGGTACCTGGCCGCCAGAGCGGCCGGGAGCGCGGTGGCGCGGCCGCGCATTTCTTCCTCGTTGGCAAGGCCACATTGGTGGACGACGTTCGCCCGGGACAGCAGCCATGGCAGGATGCCGCTCACCAGGTTGTTGATCTGCAGCGAGCCCTGCGACCCGCCGGTGACGTACACCGTGGGCAACGCCGGGTCGAAGCCGTACAGCCCGAGCGCCTGTACCGCCTTGTCCGGGGAGCCGTGCAGGATCTCGGGCCGGATCGGGTTGCCGGTGACAACGGTGGCCGCCTGAACCGACTCGGGCAGGAGCGGCACGGTCGACGCCGACGATACCGCGACCCGGGCCGCGACCCGCGCGAGCACACGGTTGGCCAGGCCGAGCCGTACGGTCTGCTCGTGCACCACCAAAGGACGGCGGCACAGCGCGGCCCCTAGACCCACCGGGATGGCGACGTAGCCGCCGGTCGCCAGCACCACATCGGGCCGGTAGTCGGCGACGAGCGAGCGGGCTTGGGCGACGCCGAGGGGGACGCGGCCCATGTCGGCGATGTTGGCCGGTGACAGCAGGCCGAGGGGATTGCTGGAACGGCGGATCTTGCCGGTGGCGACCTCGGCGAACGGAATGCCCTCGGCGGCCGCGACACGGGCTTCTAGACCGGCCGCCGTCCCGATCCACAGAACCTCCAGCTTCCCGCCGGTGGCCGCCAGCCGGGCCTGGAGCGTGCGGACCGCGGTGAGCGCGGGGTAGGTGTGGCCCCCCGTCCCGCCTCCCGTCACGATCAGGCGCATGGGCCGTTGCGGGGCTCGCGGGGAAGGGACGACGGCGTCGCTGTTCACGGCGCGGCTCTCAATCTGGTCATGTGGACGGCGGCCGGTTCCGCCTCGATGGCTCGAACACGTGTTCAGCTCCACGGTAGCCCAATCCCTGCCCTGGATCCGTCGGATGCCGTCTCCGGCTGTCGGGGCCGGCTACATCGACGCCGGCAGACTAATGAACCCGGTGCCCTCGGCAAGGTCGTCATCGAGCCCTGACCCGCCCTTGTCCGTGGGCAACGGATCCGGCTCGATTTCGGACATGACCTTGTCGAGGTCACCAGCTCCCGCTCGCCCCCCGTGGTCATACTCGGCGCTCCCGGGAATATGGTCGGCGAAGACCTTGCTGACCAGGCCGATTCAGAAGGCGGTGACGTCCTGCCCCGCGAAGGCGACCACGGATCGGAATGGAGTCATATTCACCAGCATGTATCGGGCCATGCGCACCGCGCAACCGGTTTGGTCCTGCCAAAACGTGGCATTCCTGTCGTCACCCGCATATCACAGCATTCGCTGTCACCCGCCCCGGTATCCGCTTGGTGAGCTGCCTTCCATGGCAGTCAGAAGAAATACGTTCTGGCCGTTTTCATCGCGGTGTCGGCGCTTACCGCGGGCCTCGGCTCCGCGGCGCCGGTGGCGGCGCAGGAGGAACCGGCGCTCACCGCACGGGCGGGGGACCGATCCCGGGGCGAAGGCGAACAGCCCGCTCACGGATCCACGATGGGTCCTACGAGCATCGGGCGGCCGAGCATGTCCGGCGTGAACGGCACCCCGGTGACCTTCGCCGCCAGGGCGAAGCCCCTTGGCACGGCGGTGTAGTAGTTGTCGTCCCAGGCGGCGTCCCACGTGGCCTCCGGCTTGTCCAGCCCCATGCCCAGCTCCCGCATGAAGCCGTTGAGCCGGTCAGGGGCGGAGCCGTAACGAGAGCGTCAAGACGGCAGAACCGGGCCGGGCTCGCTGGGAGCCCGGCCCGGAATGGGTGCCGCTGTTGAGGGTGCCTAAACGGTGACTACGTCAGTTCACGTCGAACGTGACGCACTTGTTGCCGGACGGGTTGACCTTCACGAAGCCGTTGGAGGTGATGACCTGGTCGATCGCCACGCCCCAGTTACGGTCGACGTTGGCGTTGTCCTGGCCCGGGTTCGGGTCGCCGACCGGCCTGCTGTGCAGGGCGTTCGGCTTGCAGATCCAGCCGGCCTCGCCCACGTAGCCCTGGATCCACGCCGGGCCGCTGCGGCGGTAGGCGTTGAACAGGGTGCGGTTGAACTGGTAGGTGCCGTTCTGGATGGTGGTGGCGGTCGGAGCCACGCTGTTCACGCTGATCAGCGCGGTGGGGGCGGCGGCGGTGGTGCAGTTGGCCTCACCGGTGGTGTACTTGCCGAAGGACAGGGCCCAGATCGAGCGCTGACGGTCGACGGCGGGCAGGGTGTTGATCGGGGTGCAGTTGTTCTCGAACAGGACCTGGCCGCCGGTGGCCGCGACACAGGTGTTCGGGTCGCCGCCGAGGAAGCCCTGCCACGTCGAGTAGGTGCCGGAGCTGGTCTGGATGCCGTTCACGCGGATGGCCGCGTTGCCGCCGCCGAACTCGTTCCAGTTGTGGTTGCAGGTGCCGATGGTCCCGGGGGGGCTGCCGGCGGGGGGAGTGCCGAGGAAGATCTGCTTGAGCTGGTCCAGCGTCAGGTTGCCCACGCCGTTAGAGGGGCCGCCGGTCCACCGCGGGATGGTCACGGCGTCCTTGGCCCAGCCGACGTAGCGCAGCTTGTCGTTGGGGTCGTTCTTGCACTCGCTGGGAGCGCTGGCCGGCGCCGAGGAGGAACGGGCATAGGCGTAGACCCCGGTGCCCGCCAGGCCGTCGTTCTCCTGGCACAGCACGCGCAGACCGGCCGAGGAGCCCTGCGGGAACATCTCGGCGGCGACCTCGTGGTCGTAGTTCTCCGTCAGCACGGTGGTGGCCGTGTCGGGACCGCAGGTGAACTGCGGCAGCGCCGGCGGGACGATCAGGTTGCAGCCCGGCGACTCGTTGAACAGGTCGTCCATGTCCTGCATGGCGAAGTAGGTCGTGTCCGACCCGACGCCTGTCATGACGAAGTTGAACTTGCCGTCAGCGAAGTCGGGGAGCGCCGCCGACGCCGGGAGCGTGAAGACGCTCGCGGAGGCGAACACGGCCGCGACGGCGGCGACGCGCTTGGCCATGCCGCGGAATCGGCTCTTCTTTTCGTGAATTTCGGTGGACATGAATCCTCGATCCTCTGGGGGTGGGGAGCATTCGTCGGTCTGCCCCTGAGCAGGGGCGGGGGCGTCGCGACACCACTGGCATCATCAGTTGGCTTCCGCTTTTCGCCAACTAACTGGAAATGTCAGGAGTGAGAATCAGAGGTGAGCAAGGTGGAGATTCCAGGATCTCCTGCGTGATTCCGCCTAACTGGGAATGTCAGGAGTGAGAACCCGAGGTGAGCAAGATGGTGTTCCAGGACTTCCTGCGTGGTTCCGCGATTTCGCAATTTCGGTTTGTCATATAAGTATTTAATGGACGCGCCGTCGGCACTTTCTCCCCGGGGAGTGCCATGCCATGCAGGGGAGGGGGCGGGGTGGCACGGGGTGGCCACGAGGGGTTCGGAGGACTGGAGGAGGTAGGCGACGAGGCGGCCGTCGCCGCCTTGGTGGAATCGGCGGTGATGCCGTCGTTGGCCATGAGGACGAGCCCCGAAGCGGCCTTTGTGAGGAGGGTCCAGTTCAGCCGTGACGGACGGTCGTTCCGGGCGTTCCGGCGACCATGGCCGCCGGTGAAAGTTCCACCGTCCAGGCAGGCGGGACGTTCAGCGGCACAGGCCGCGTTCGGCGGTCGTGATCAGTGTCGTCGCGGTCTCTTCGATGGGCAGGCTGCGGCCGGTGTACAGCAGGTCGAAGCTGTCGAAACCGGTCAGCAGCCACAGCACATCGGTGGCCTGCTCAAGGGTGACGTCCGGGCGCAGCGCCTCCTGCTCGGCCAGGCGCCGCGCCAGGTGGGCCATTCCGGCCGCGCGCCCCTGCTCCATCCGCCGCACCGCGCCGCCGACCGCGGCCGCGTCGAGCAGCGCCATCGACGCCAGCACGCGCAGCACGTCCCGATGGGCCGCGTACATCTCGACGATTCCCCGGATGCCGCCGCGCAGGCCCTGGCGGGCGTCGGAATGGGCGGACGCCTGGAGCATGCGGTCGAAACCGCCGCGCTCCAGCAGATCCGCGCCGACCGCGTCGAACAGCCCGGCGCGCGAGCCGAAGACCAGGTAGACGGTGGGGCGCGCGACCCGCGCCATGCGCGCGATGCGGTCGATGCTGACCGATTCCGAAGGCGCCTCGCGTAGTCGCTCGTAGACCGCGTCCAGAATGCGGCGCCGGGTCTCCTGCGCGGTCTCGGCCCGCAGGCGCTGCTCGTACTTCCGGGTGGCCATGCCCATCATCCTAGCCTTCGCTTGACAGAGCGTATTTTGAAATACAAGCTGTCATGCGAAATCGGGCGGCATGATCCCGCACCGCACGGGACGGGGCGTCGCGTCGGCCGCCATCGAACGTGAGGAGACGTCGATGCAGGTGATGATCAGTTGCAAGATCAAGCCGGAGCAGGTGGAGCGCAATGTGGAATTGCTCCGCGAGGTGTACGAGGAGATGCGCACACTCGGGCCGGCCGGTCTGCGGTATGCGAGCTTCCAGCTCGACGACGAGGTGACCTTCGTGTCCTTCGCCGAGATGGACGACGGCCCCGAGGTGCTCCGGGGCCTGGAGGCTTTCCAGCGCTACCGCGCCACGCTGGACGAGCGGTGCGAGGAGCCTCCCGCGATGACCGTCCTGCGCGAGGTCGGCTCCTACGGCTTCCGCTGACACGGCCCGGTCCTCGGCTTGCGGGCCGGGCGTCCTCCGGCGCGGATGCAGCTCGGGACGATGGCCCCCGGCCGCCCGGCGGCACTCGCGGCCGAGTCGTGGACCGACGCGGCTCTGGCCCGGCTGCGGTCGCGCATCCGGCTCTGACCCGCGACGCTCCGCGTCCCTGCCCGTCACGCGGACCATGTGACGGCCCGGTGGCGGCCCGGCGTCAGGACAGTTGCCGGAGGTGGATGCGCCGGCCGTCGTGGTCGAGGGTGGTGAGAGGCGGCTCGGGGCTTACGAGGACGAATCGGCCGTCTCGGGTCGGCGGGCCCGGTGGCGGCGCCGGAGCAGGGCCAGCAGGGACGCGCCCGCCAGGTACACGGCGAGGGCGGCCGGGGGCAGGCCGGTCGGCCCGTGATAGGCGGGCCCGGCCATGGCGATGGCGAGAAGGGCGGCGACCACGGCGGCCGCACCGAGGACGGTCAGCGCGGCGGTCACCGACCCCCGCGCGCCACGTGAAGCGGTGGCAACCGGCCCCCGCGTGCCCGGGGAGGCGGCGGTAACCGGTCCCCGCGTGCCGGGTGCGGTAACCGGCCTCCGCATGCCGGGGGAGGCGGTGGCGGGTGGTTCCACGCGTCGCTCGGCGCGGCCGAACACCGCGACCAGCGCCGCAAGGATCACGCCCAGGCACAGCAGCCAGGGGATCCGGAGCAGCACCCAGGCGAGCGACCCCGCGGCCGGCTGGGGCATCACGTCCGTCCCGTACAGGGCCAGGGCGCCGATGATCAGGGCGGTCATGTGCCAGAGGAACAGTGTCATGATGACCGAGTTCACCCCGACCACCGCCGTCCACGGGCCTGGCCGCCGCAGCCACCGGTTCCCCGCGTCCCGCAGCCACAACGCGACCCCCGTCTGCGCGGTCGCGAGGGCGAGCAGGGCGAGGGTGGGCGGCGCGGTGTTCTGTACCGCTTCGCCGGGGAATCCGACCATGCTGACCGGGTAGGGCCCGGCCACCGTCAGCGCGGCCAGGGCGCCCAGGCCGAGCACCGCCAGCGGCACGGCGACCCGGGGCCTGGCGGGCAGGCGCCCGTCCTGCCAGGCGAAGCCGAGCTGGTGGACGGCCAGCCACGCCAGCAGATAGTTCGCCTGGCCCACGTACGGGACGTCGAGGCCGAGCCGCGCCAGGTCGCATACGCCGACGAGCGCCGCGAGGACGACCGGGACGGCCAGGCCCGCGCGCCGGTGCAGCGCGTACATGGGAGGGGTGAGCACGACCACGGCGATGTAGACGACCAGGAACCACAGCGGGATCGTGGCCAGCCACACCGCGAGGCCGATCAGGGACGGGCCGACGCCCGCGAGCCGCGCCGCCAGTGCCACCGCCGCGAGCGCGCACAGCAGCATGGTGGTGGGGCCGGTGAGCCGGGCCGTCCTGCCGAGCACCCAGGCGGCCGGGGCGCCGCCGCGCCGCAGGTGGGACCTCAGGGACGCGGCGTTGGCGTACCCGCCGACCAGGAAGAACAGGGGCATGACCTGGAACACCCACGTCAGCGGGCGCGTCCAGGGTACGGTCTCCAGCACGGCGCGCCCGGAGAACCCTCCGGGGCCGTGGGTGATCGAGACGACCAGCCAGTGACCGGTGACGACGGCCGTGATCGCGAGGGCCCGGACGAGGTCGACGTAGCGATCACGCCGCGCGGGCGTCCGCTCGGCCGCCCGCCGTATCCGCGCGACCGCCGACCCGCCCGCCATCCACGTCCACCACGCCACCCGCCGTGTTCCCGGGGTCGCGCGGGGTTCCTCGGTGCCGCCCTCTGCCATGGCCGGACATCCCCTTCCGCTCCCTTAACGTCCTATCAAGCGAGCTCCGGGCGGCTGAACGGCGCAGATACTCAACTCCACCTGGTGTCCGATACCGGGTTCGGGCAGGGCGAACGTACCTGATCCTTCCGACCCGCCCCCACCGGCCGGCGCGGTCTCCTGACACCCGCGCGGAGATCGCCTCCACCACGGGTGTGAAGACGCCCGCCCCCACGCCTCCACTCGGCCCTGTCATCCACCGGGGGGTTCGTGGGGTTTCTTGTGGGTGTCTGTGCCTGGGAGGAGGTTTGGCTAGGGGGAGGGGGTGGTGATGGGGGAGGTTTGGGGGGTTGTGGTGCTTGGCATGGGGGGCGGGGGCGGCCGCGCGGCGATAATTGAAGGGTCGCCCGCGGGCCGGGGCTCCGTTCGCGGAGGAGCGTCCGGGACCGCCTGGTCGTGCGACGGTGAGATCGTGGCCGTCGTCCGCGAGCACCGGGCGGCACCGTCGTCCGCGAGCGCCGGGCGGCACTTTCCTGCGGCCGGTCGGCCGTGTGCCGACCCCTGCCTGACGGCCGCCCTCAAGCGCGAGAATCGCGTGGAACAGGGGGACAGGCATATGCGCACTCGTCTTCTCGCCCTCCCGATCGTGGCGGCTCTGTCGCTGGCGACCGTCACCACGGCGGCGCGCGGCTCCGTCCAGGACCTTTCGCCCCGGTACGACCGAGGCACGCTCACGCCGACATCCGCCTGGGGACCGGTCGCACCGGCGTCCGTCGGGGGCCTGGTCACCCCCGACTCCGTGCAGGCGTCTCGGCTCTCGTCCGTCCGAGGGGCGATGGCCGCGCCGGTGGGGCCGGCGTGCAAATCGCTGCCCTCGTCGGGACGGGGGAGCCTCGCCGACCTCGGGAGGCTCCGGGTCGACACGGCGGCGGCGCACCTGCCGGACCTGTCGACGTTCCATTCGGCCCTCGTGGCGGCCGGGCTGACGAGCAAGCTGAACTCGGCCAAGGACATCACCGTGTTCGCGCCGACCAACGAGGCGTTCGACAAGCTCGGCAAGCGGAAGCTCAACAAGCTCGAGAAGGACAAGGCCGCGCTGACCAAGATCCTCACCTACCACGTCGTCCAGGGGCGTAAGACGCCTGCGGACCTCAAGAAGGGCAACTTCACGACGCTGGAAGGCGGCAAGCTCACCACCAAGGGGTCCGGCGGCAAGATCAAGGTCGAGGGCGCCAAGGTCCTCTGCGGCGACATCCCGACCCGCAACGCCAACCTCTACCTGATCGACTCGGTCCTCACACCCAAGGGCTGACCGGCGCGGGCCGGAAAGCGGCGGGGCGCCTCGGCGGAGGAGCAGGTCGATCACGCCGGTGGTGCCCTCGCCGCCCTGGCCGCCGGCCAGGCGGCGCTCCATGAGGGTCCTGAACGGGGTCAGCAGCTCGGCGCTGACCCCCTGCTCCTCGGCCGTGCGCAGCCACCCGATGCCGCGGTCGGCGGCGGGATCGAGCGCCGCGATTCGTCGTGCCGGCGAACCGGGTCTGAACCGGGTCCAAGGGGCCGGTGAATGAGGGGAAAGCGTCGAATGGCATGGCGGCCGTGGATATCGGAAACGCGGCAGGAATGCGGGTGATTAATTCGCGACGACGGCCGAGTTCGGCTACCGGATAAACCCGGGATTCGTCAACCCCAGAGCGCCCGGCGCGCTTTCTGGGGTCGTTTGGCAGTCCGCGCGCGGGTACGCGAGCATGACGTACGTCGGTATGACGCCGGGGGCCGTTCGCTTCGGATCACAAGGAGGACCGGTGGAAACACCGTCGATCGTGTCGCGCGACGAGTGGCTGGCCGCTCGCAAGGAGCTGCTGGCGAAAGAGAAGGAGGCGACCCGCGCGCGTGACGCGGTCACCGCCCAGCGGCGCGCGCTGCCCATGGTCGAGGTCGACAAGGACTACGTGTTCGAGGGCCCCGACGGCAAGGCCCGCCTCATCGACATGTTCGAGGGGCGCCGCCAGCTCATGACCTACCACTTCATGTGGATGCACGACAGCGACGTCGGCTGCACGAGCTGCTCGTTCCTGGTCGACAACGTGGGTGACATCCGGCACCTGAACAGCGCCGACACCACGCTGGCGCTGGTCTCCCGCGCCCCGATCGCGAACATCGAGCGGTTCCGGCAGCGCATGGGGTGGACGCTGCCGTTCTACTCCTCGCACGACAACGACTTCAACTACGACTTCCACGTCACCGCGGACGAGGACATCGTCGCGCCCTCCCAGTACAACTACATGGACAAGGCGACGCTGGAGTCCAAGGGCATCGGCTTCTTCGTCGGCAAGGGCCAGGACGCCCACGGGCTGAGCGTCTTCCTGCGCGACGGCAACCGCGTCTTCCACACGTACTCGACGTACGGGCGCGGGCCGGACCTGCTGCTGACGACGTACAACTACCTGGACCTGACGCCGCTCGGCCGGCAGCGGTACGTCAACGAGTTCCCGCACCACGACACCTACGAGACCGGCGCCCCGGCCGAGCACTGCCACTGAGGCCGGATAAGGATCTCCCCCTGCCTGCCCGCGCATTCCGTCCGGGCAGGCGGCGATGGGGGACGTTTGTCGCAGGTCTTCCCTGGCATGGGCGCCGGGGGCGGGCGCTCGGCGATAATTGAGAGGGTCGCCGACGCAAAGGGGACCGGCATGCGAATCCGACTTTCCGCCCTTCCGGCAGTGGCCGCCCTGTCGTTCACGGTTCTCACCTCCGGCGCCGCCGCGCACGCCGCCCCGTCGCCCTCGCCGGTGGGGTCCGGATGCGGGTCGTTGCCGAAGTCCGGCCCCGGCAGTCTCTCCGAGGTCGCGAAAGAGCCGCTGGCCACCGCCGTCTCGCACATTCCGGAGCTGTCCACGCTGGTCGCCGCCGTGAGGAAGGCCGGGCTGGAGGACGCCGCGAACTCGGCCAAGGACATCACGGTCTTCGCGCCGACCAACGAGGCCTTCGCGAAGATCCCCAAGGACCAGCTCGACAAGATCGTCGGGGACAAGCGGGCGCTGGCCAGGCTGCTCGGCTACCACATCGTCGAGGGACGCAAGTCGCCCGCCGACTTCAAGAGCGGCGGCTTCACCACGCTGGAGGGCAGCAGGGTGACCACGAGCGTCTCCGGCGACACCTACAAGGCCGACGGCGCCGGCGTCCTCTGCGGCAACGTCCAGACCCGCAACGCGACCCTCTACATCATCGACGCGGTGCTCAAGCCCCGCGGGTGACGAGCGGCAGCAGGACCAGCAGCCAGAAGGCCGCGACGGCCGCCGTCGCGAGCGCGACCCGGAGGGGGCGGGCTCGCCGTGCTCCCGCCGGTCGCGAGGCGGCGGTCGCGTCAGGGGCCGGCGGCCTCACCCGCGTGCCGCGCCGAGGTCGCGCTCCAGCCGTTCGATGCGCGCGACCAGCGGCTGGATCTGCTCCCGGACCGCCGCGGCCAGCGCCCGCGCGGGGTCCGCGGCGGCGGACTGGGCGCGCAGGTGGACGTACCCGGCCAGGGCCGCCGACACGGCGCGGCGCGTCAGCCGGGGCTCGGCGCCGAGGGCCCGGAGCACCTGCCCGGCGGCGCCGTCCGGTTCGGTGACCAGTCCGAGCAGCAGGTGCTCGCAGCCCACGTAGTTGTGCCCGAGCGAGGTGGCCTCGGTCACCGCCAGCTCCAGCGCACCCGCCGCGGGCGTGCTGAAGTGCTGTGGTGCGCTCTCCCCGGAGCCGGAGCCGGAGCCGGAGCCGGAGCCGGAGCCGGAGCCGGTGCCGGTGCCAGTGCCGGAGCGAGTGCCGATGCCGGAGCCCGCCTCGGCCTCGGTGTGCCGTTCCAGGTCGCGCAGGATGTCCGCGGGCTCGATCTCGACGGCTCGCAGCACGTGCAGCGCCAGGTTGGTCCCCTCGGCGACCATGCCGGCGAGCAGGTCCCCGGTGCCGACGTTCGGCGACCCGGCGGCCCGCGCCCGGTCGATGGCCAGCTTGATCACGGCCCGGGTGCGCGCGGTGAACAGCGGCAGCCGTTCGGTCAGGTCGTCGGCCGACAGCTCACCGAGGGCGGTCTGCCGGATGGCGGTGACCCGGCGCACGGCCTGTTCCAGGGCCCGCTGGCAGATCGCGGACACCGGGACCCCGGCGTCCTTGACGGCCTCCGCCAGCTCGTCGGGCAGGTACACGTTGATCTTCGGCATGAGGGAACCTCTCCCGGGCATGGGGTTATCACAGGGTTACCTCATACTTATACCTCCAATGGGGGTAGGCGCGCCAGTGCTCCTACCCCCATTGGTGAAAGCCCTCGAAACTCAGGCGGCCGGCGAGGTCAGCAGCCGGTCCAGGACGCGGACGCCGAACTCCAGGCCGGCCACCGGGACGCGCTCGTCCACGCCGTGGAACATCCCGAAGTAGTCCAGCGTGGGGTCCAGCAGCAGCGGCGCGAAGCCGTACCCCCGGATGCCGATCTTGGCGAAGGACTTGGCGTCGGTGCCCCCGGTCATGACGTACGGAACCGGGCGGCCGGTCGGGTCCTCGGCGAGCAGGGCCGCGCACAGCTCGTCGAACAGTCCCGACGTCGGCGAGGCCACACCGTCGTCGAAGCTGACGAACTCGCGGGTGATCTTCGGCCCGAGCAGCTTGTCCACCGTCTCCAGGAACTCGTCCCGGAAGCCCGGCAGGAACCGCCCGTCCACGTGGCCCTCGGCCGTGCCGGGGATGACGTTGACCTTGTACCCGGCATCCAGCATCGTCGGGTTGGCCGAGTTGCGGATCACGCCCTTGAACAGCGTGCCCGCCCTGCCGAGCCGCTCGACCTCCTCGTCCAGCCGGTCCAGGTCGATCGTCGTCCCGAGCGCCCGGCCGAGCCTGTCGATGAGCTCGGCCACGGCGGGCGTCAGCCGTACGGGCCAGCGGTGGTCGGCCAGCCGCGCCAGCGCCCGGCACAGCTCGGCGACCGGGTTGTCCACCGGCGGCTTGGACCCGTGCCCGGCCACGCCGTGCGCCGTCACCTTCATCCACGCGGTGCCCCGCTCGCCCACCGCGACGGGGTAGACGCGGGCGTCGCCGGAGCCGGCCTGGACGCTGAAGCCGCCGGACTCGCTGATGGCCTCGGTGCAGCCCTCGAACAGGTCGCGGTGGCGGGTCACGGCGTAGCCCGCGCCGTACTCGCCGGTGGCCTCCTCGTCGGCGAGGAACGCCAGCACGATGTCCCGCTTCGGCCGCCGCCCGGTGCGCGCCCATTCGCGCACCAGCGCCAGCGTCATGGACAGCGTGCCCTTCATGTCCACCGCGCCGCGCCCGTTGACGCACCCGTCCTCGACCTCACCCGAGAAAGGGTGCAGCCTCCACTCGGACGGGTCGGCGGGGACGACGTCCAGATGGCCGTGGACGAGCAGCGCCTCGGGGTCGTCCCCCGGGACGCGGGCCACCACGCTCGTGCGGCGGGGCGCCGACTCGAAGACGACGGGCTCGACGCCCGCCTCCGAGAGCAGCCCCGCGACGTACTCGGCCGCCACGCGCTCTCCCGAGCCGTCCGGCGTGCCGTCGTTGGTCGTGTCCATCTTGAGCAGGTCCGAGCAGATGCTCGCTACCTCTTTCACTTTGGTCCTTTCAACGTCAACGGCGGCACCTCGGGGGTGGGGAAGCCGAAGATGAGCCCGTAGAACGCGAGCTCGGCCTCAAGCGCCGCGACGATGGTTTCCTCTCGTCTCCAGCCGTGCTGTTCCCCGGGGAACGTCAGGTACGCCCACCGGCCGCCGTGCGCATCCAACGCGGCGACGAACCGCTCGGCCTGCCCGGGGTCGACGATGGCGTCCTCCAGGCCATGCATCATAAGCGCGGGCCCGGACGCCTGGTGGGCGTGCAGGGTGGGGGAGCGGTCCAGGTAGCGCTGCCGGGTCTCGGGCAGCGGGCCGATCAGGCCGTCCAGGTACCGGGACTCGAAGTCGTGGGTCTCCCGCGCCCACCCCTCGGGGTCGGTGATCGCGTAGTGGGCGACGCAGCCGCGGAACACGTCGCTGTGCACGAGCGCGGCGACCGACGTCCAGCCGCCCGCGCTGCCCCCGCGGATGGCGACGCGCTCGGGGTCGGCGAGCCCGGCCTCGATCAGCCCCCGGGCGACGGTCTCGCTGTCGCGGACGTCCACGATGCCCCAGTTGTGGCGCAGCCGCTCCCGGTACTCCCGGCCGTACCCGGTCGAGCCGCCGTAGTTGACGTCGGCGACGCCGATGCCCCTGCTGGTGAAGTAGGCGATCTCCAGGTCGAACACCAGCGGGCTGACGCCGGTCGGCCCGCCGTGCACGAACATCACATACGGGGAGGGGACGCCGTCCCGCGCGCCCCGCGGCGGGTAGACGTGCGCGTGCACGCCGCCGAACTCCATGGGCAGCGGCACGGGCAGCACCTCGGGGCCGGGAAGCTCCTTGGCGGGGGACAGCACCTCGCACGCCCCGCTCGCCAGGTCCACCCGGACCACCTCGAACGGCTTGTACGGCGTCGCCGCCACGCCCACCACACGCGCGCCGTCCGGCGAGGCCGAGATGGTGGGCGCCCAGTAGGTGTACTCCTCCGCGACGTCCCTCATCTCCCCGGTCTCGGGGTCGAGCACCCCGAGCCGCTTGCCGTCGGCCGTGCCGTACGCGGCGACGATCCTGTCCCCGGCGAGGGCGAACCAGCGGTAGCCGAGCTTCCAGGCCGCGTCGCCGAACTCCTGCGGGATGGGGGTGAGGTTGCGCGGCTCGCCGCCGTCCACCGGCACCAGGTGGATGTTCCACCAGCCGGTCGGGTCGGTGACCGCGTACAGCGCGTCGTCGTCGCGCCACTCGAACTGCGCCACGGCCTCCTCGGGCCCGCCCGCGACGACGCGGTACGCCCCGGCGGTACCGTCGTCGCGCAGGGGGGCCACGCACAGGAAGGTGCCGTCCCAGGGCATGTTGGGGTGGTCGTAGCCGATCCAGGCGACCTGCCGCCCGTTCGGGGACACGCGGGGGTTGAACAGGAAGTGCTGCGCCGTCGCGACCACCCGGACCGGGCCGCCGCCGAGCGGCACCGCCACGAGGTCGCGCCGGTCCTCGGTCTCGCGCACGCACCACACCTCGTCGGCGGGGTCACCGGGGACGATCAGGTCCGCGTACCGCGACGGCCCCTTCGGAGTGAGCGGCACGGGCTCCCCGCCGGGGTCGAGGCGGTACAGCCGCTGGTCGTCCCAGTGCGTGAACACCAGCCCGCCCCCGGGCAGCGCCCGCCAGGACCGGCCGCCGTACTCGATCACCCGGTTGCGCGCGTTCCAGCCCGGCGGCAGCACGTCGCTCACCCGCCCGTCCGGGGTGCGCCGCACCACGCACCGGCGCCCGCCCTCGGCCGGGCGCGGCTCGTCCCACCAGACCTCCTCCCCGCCCGGGGCGGGCACGATGTCGGCCCAGAACGGGCGGTCGTCCACGCGTGCGACGTCGGCTGCAGTGATGGGAGACTCGATCACCAGGTGCCCTCTGAGGATGCGAACGGAAACGGAAGCGGGACATCAAGCGGGTGGATGACATGGACGATTCCCCCGCTACCGGCCGCGCGTAACCAGACGTGCTCGAACGCGGCCCGCGGATAGGTTCTCTTGACCGTGTCGTCGGACGGCGCCGCCGGATCGTTGGCGATCACGTCGCCTTCGGGGGTGAACCCGGTGACCACCATCAGGTGGCCGCCCGTGGAGTACCCCGCCCCGGGCAGTTCGCGATCCTTGAACGACTGCGAGGTGATCACCGGGACGCCGGCGCGGATGAAGCGTTCCAGTTCGGCCAGCGAGCGCAGCCGGGTGACGAACCCGTCCATCCCGTACCGCCCGGCGTACGCCACCGCGAACGGCCAGTTCCCCGTGCCCTGGTAGCTGTGGTCGTACATGTCGCGGGCGGCGTGGTCCACGGCCGGGCACGGGTCGGCGGGGTCGACGAAGGCCAGCTCGCCCGGGTCCGGCCCGGCCCCCCAGTACCGCAGCACCATGGTCACCGAGGCGGGGCTGCACCAGGAGTCCCCGCCGCCGCCCCACTCGGGGTAGTGGCCGGCGTGGAGCCACTGCGAGCGCGGCGGCACGTCCAGCTCGGCGCCGCGGGCCTCGCCGGGCGCGCTGACCGGCACCCCGGCCCGCGGGGGCGGCGCCGAGGCCATCACCCCGGCCGCGCGCACCCGCGCGCCCGCGCCGTACAGGGTGATCCGCAGCCGGTAGGCGATGACGGGACGGGCCGCGACGAAGGTGTCGACCGCGACGTCGCCGTCCTCGTCGCCCTGGCCGGGCAGCGAGGTGCGGTGGATGTCGTCGGCGCCCTCAGCCCAGCGGCCCATGTCGTACCACTTGGTCAGCCCGCCGGTCACCGTGCGCGCCCGCAGCTCGACGCGCAGCCACGAGCCCTTGGGCGCCGCCGCCGTCCAGGAGGGCACCAGCTCGGTGGCGGGGAAGCCGATCTCGCGCTCCTCGGAGGTCCACCGCGCGTACGGCCAGGTGGTGGTCTCGCCGCCGAACGGGTCGAGGTAGCCGGTCACGCCGCTCTCCGAGGGGACCACGGCGGTCCACCGGTGGAGGGTTACGCGGCTGAGTCCGGCGGGCGATGGGGTGACCACCTTGCCGATTGTGGTTTCGGGGATCATCGGGCACATCGGATGGTTTACGTATCGCCGCCCAGCCCGCGCGGGCGGGCCCGGCCGCGGCGTGCCCGCGGGACTGCCGGTATCGACCCAGGTCAGGATGGGTATCGTCAGTTTCATGCACGATCTCGCAGACGTGCGGGTCCTCGTCTACCGGCGCTTCGCCGAGCGGGGCGAGCCGCCGCGGCCCAGGAGGTCGCCGCCGAGCTCGGCATCGGGACGCCCGATGCGATCGAGGCGCTCCGCGCGCTCCACGACGCCCACCTGCTCGTGCTGGACGGCGACAGGCGGCGGATCGTCATGGCCCACCCCTGGTCGGCGGCGCCGCTGGGGTTCGTCGTGGCCGGCCCGCGGGTCAAGTGGTGGGGCGGCTGCGCCTGGGACTCGTTCGCGATCCCCGCGCTGGTCGGCGAGCCGTGCCTGGTCGCCACCCACTGCCCCGGCTGCGGCCGGGCCCTGGCGCTGGACGTCTGCCCGGACGAGCCGCCGTCCGCCGACCTGGTGGCCCACTTCCTGGTACCGATCCCGCGCATGTGGGACGACGTGGTGTACGCTTGCGCGCACCAGTCGCTGTTCTGCTCCGAGGAGCACGTCGGGCGGTGGCTGCGCGAGACCCGCAACCCGCGCGGGGTGATCCTCGGCATGCGCACGCTGTGGCTGCTGGCCACCCGGTGGTACGCCGGCCGCCTCACCCGCGAGTACCGCAGGCGCACCCCGGACGAGGCCCGCGCGCTGTTCCAGGAGCTGGGCCTTTCCGGCCCGTTCTGGGGGAACGAGGCGGCGGAGCCGGACCCCGTCCCGGCCGCCGGGCGGGGGCTGCCCCGCACCGAGCCGGCCCTGCTGACCCGGACCGGCCCGGCGGCGGCCGCGCGGAGGGCGGCCGAAGCCGGACCGGTGCCGAGGTAGCGGATCGGGCCCCGCGATCGGGGCGGAGGGGCCGTCAGAGGTAGAGGCCGGTCGTCTCCGCGGGCGCCGCGGGGACGGAGGAGGCCCGTCCGGAACGCAGCGCGAACAGCTCCGCCAGCGACGCCCCCGCCCGGCCGACCCCCTCGGTGGAGCCCAGCCACTGGACGGCCTCGTCGTACGGCAGGCGGCCCGCCTCGACCTGCGCCAGGCAGCGGCCCGGGCGTACGACCGCCGGATGCAGCCGGGACAGCTCCTCGTTGGTGGTCACCGCCACCAGCACGTCCCTGCCCTGCCCGAGCAGCCCGTCGGTGAGGTTCAGCAGGCGCGACAGCCCCTGCCCCGTGGCCTCCTTCGCCTCGGCGCGGATGAGCTCGTCGCAGTCCTCCAGCACCAGCAGGCGCCAGCGGTGGCCGTCGTCGTCGGAGTCGTACCCGACGGCGACCTCCATCAGGTAGCCGGGCTCGGCGAACAGCCGCTCGGGGTCGAGCACGCAGTCGACCTGGCACCATTCGGCCCATTCGCGGGCCACGGCCCGCAGCGCGGTGGTCTTGCCCGTGCCCGGCGGCCCGTGCAACAGGATCAGCCGCCCGTCCACCTCGGACGGTGTCACACGCATCAGGCCCTCCAGTCCCGTGCGCGCCGCCTTGGAATAGTTCGCCTGGATCGCCGGCCACAGCGGGGCGCTGATGGGGCGCTCGGTGCGGCGGGGCCCGTGGGCGCCCGTCCACCAGAACCCCATGTCGACGTGGCCGCTGTCCTGCGGCATCGGCTCGGCCGCGTCCTTGGTGGCCTCCTCCAGCACCGAGCGGGCGAGCTCGTCGCTGACGGCCGTCACGGTGACCATGGCGGCGCGGTTGCTGTACCGGACGGCCCGGAGCGTCCAGCCGTCCCCGCACGCCAGGCGCGATTCGCGGCCGTCCTGCTCGCGCGCGGAGCGGGTCAGTCGGGCCTGGGCGGGCATCAGCGCCGCGTCGGAACGCACCCGCTCCAGGCTGGCGGAACGCGCGTAGGGCTGGTTCCCGTTGGCGAACGGGGACAGGGCCAGCGCGTCGATGACATCGATCGGCGAGTCGCCGTCGTCAAGCCACAGCCGCATGGGCAGGGCTTCCGCGGCGGGGAAACGGACCTCCTCCACAATGGACATATATTCATGATTCAGCCGTTTGTGCGGGAAGTCCAAGCATTTTCGCGCAAAGATGCAAACAAGTCGGCATCGAGAAACCGGCATCGCCGAACCGCCCATGTGGGCATCAGCATGCGGATAAGGTTGGCAAGATGCGGATTCCGCTCGCCGCGCGCCGTGAAGCCGGGGTTCGGCGCGGGGGTGGCAAGGCGGGTCCGCGGGCCGGTCCGGAAAGCGCTCGTTCCCCCTGGAGTTGTTGGTGGCCATCGACATCGTGTCGCGCAAAGACTGGGGAGCCCGTGCCCCCAGAGGTTCCTATTCCACGCTGACCTCCACGAAAGGCGTCAAAGTTCACTACACGGGCGGCCGCGTGGAACCGGCGATCCTGGACGACCACGACCGCTGCGTCGCCATGGTCAGGTCCATCCAGAACTTCCACATGGACGGCAACGGCTGGCTGGATATCGGATACAGTATGGTCAGTTGTCCGCATCGTAAGGTCTTCGTCGGCCGGGGCCCCAAGCATCTGCCCGCCGCCAACGGCCCCGACCTCAACAGCGGCCACTACGCCGTCCTCGCCCTCGTCGGCAACGCGGGCCTGATCCAGCCCAACGACGAGATGCTCCACGGCGTCCTGGACGCCATCGACTACCTCCGCGAGACCGGCGGCGCCGGCCCGGAGATCAAGGGCCACCGCGACGGCTACTCCACCGACTGCCCCGGCGACACCCTGTACGCCTGGGTCAAGAAGGGCGCGCCCCGGCCGGGCGGCGGGCAGACGCCCCCCGACCCCGAGCCCGGCGGCCACCCGAAGTTCCCCGGCCGCCTGCTCAAGTACCCGCCGGTCATGCGCGGCGACGACGTCCGCACCTGGCAGGCCCAGATGAAGAAGCGCGGCGCGAACATCGACGCGGACGGTGCCTACGGGCCCGCCTCCAAGGCGGTGTGCGTCGCCTTCCAGCGCGAGCGGGGCCTCGACCCCGACGGCGTCGTCGGCAAGGTCACCTGGGACGCCGCCTGGGAGGCCCCGCTCTCCTGACGGGCTGCCAGACCGCTCGCCCTCCGGTCCTGGCCGGGAGACCTGATCTTCGACGGTCCTCCCGGCCGCCGCCCTCCTGGTCACGCCGAGCGACACCGATCTCGCAGAGGGGTCCCCGGCGTCCCGGCCCGAGAGACGAGCGCTTACGATCCGGGACATGAGGGTGCAGCCTGAGGAGTTCCGACCGGCCGCCGGGTTCACTCCCGCCACGCGGGACGACTGGGGGCGGCTCGCCGTGGGCGTGCTGCGCAAATCCGGCGTGGAGGTGGGCTCGCCCGAGGAGGCCCTGGCCTCCATGTCCTTCACCACCTACGACGGCGTGACGGTCGCGCCGCTGTACGACGCCGCCGACCTGCCGGGGGACGCCGGGCTTCCCGGATTCGCGCCGTACGTCAGGGGCGCCCGGGCCGCGGGCGCCGCGCCGGGGGGCTGGGACGTGCGCCAGCGCCACGCCCACCCCGACCCGGCCGCCACCCGCGAGGCCGTGCTGGCGGACCTGGAGAACGGCGTCACCTCGCTGTGGCTGGTCCTCGGCGACGGCGGCCTGGACCCGGCCGCCCTGCCCCAGGCGCTGGACGGCGTCTACCTCGACCTCGCCCCCGTCGTGCTCGACGCCGGAGCCCGCACGGCGGAGGCCGCCGACGTCTACCTGCGGCTGGCCGCCGGGCTCGGCGCCGGCCCCGCGGGCGGCAACCTCGGCGCCGACCCCCTCGGCCTGCGCGCCCGCACCGGCGTCCAGACCCCGCTCGCCGAACCCGCCGCGCTGGCCGCCCTGGCCCGCCGCGCCGCCGGGTACCCCGGGCTGCGCGCGATCACCGTCGACGCCACCCCTTATCACGACGCGGGCGGCGGCGACGCCGACGAACTCGGCTGCTCGATCGCCACCGGGGTCGCCTACCTGCGCGCGCTCACCGACGGCGGCCTCACGATCGAGGAGGCGTTCGGCCAGATCGAGTTCCGGTACGCCGCCACCGCCGACCAGTTCCTCACGATCGCGAAGTTCCGCGCGGCCCGGCGGCTGTGGGCGAGGGTCGCCGAGGCCTGCGGCGTCCCCGGGCACGGCGGGCAGGTCCAGCACGCGGTCACCTCCTCGGCGATGATGACCGCCCGCGACCCCTGGGTGAACATGCTGCGCACGACGCTCGCCTGCTTCGGAGCGGGCACCGGCGGCGCGCAGGCCGTCACCGTCCAGCCCTTCGACGCGCGGCTCGGCCTGCCCGACGCCTTCGCCCGGCGCATCGCGCGCAACACCCACTCCCTGCTGGTCGAGGAGGCCGGCGTGGCCCACGTCCTGGACCCGGCCGGCGGCTCCTGGTACGTCGAGCGGCTCACCGCCGACCTCGCCGAGGCCGCCTGGGCGTGGTTCCAGGACATCGAGCGCGCCGGCGGAGCCGCCGCGGCCCTGGACCGGCTGATCCCCGAGCGGCTCGCCGCCACCTGGGCGCGCCGGTCCCGCGACATCGCCCACCGCGCGTCCCCCGTCACCGGCGTCAGCGAGTTCCCCGACCTGAGGGAGCGGCGCCCGGTCAGGCCGCCCGCGCCCGAGCCCGCCGGGGGAGGGCTGCCCCGCGTCCGCTACGCGGGCGCCTACGAGGACCTGCGCGACCGCGCCGACCGTGCCGCCGATGCCGGGCCCCGGCCCGTGGTCTTCCTGGCCACCATCGGCCCGGTCGCGGCGCATACCGCGCGGGCGTCCTTCGCCGCCAACCTCTTCGAGGCAGGCGGTCTCGCCACCGTCACTGCCGGCCCGGGCACCGACCCCGAAGCCATCGCCGAGGCGTTCGCCCGCAGCGGCACGCCCGTCGCCTGCCTGTGCTCCGGCGACAAGCTCTACGCCGAGCACGCCGCCCCCGTCGCCGCCGCGCTCAGGCGGGCCGGCGCGAAGAAGATCTGGCTGGCGGGCAAGGGCGAGTACGACGGCGTGGACGCCCTGCTGTACGCCGGATGCGACGCCCTCGGCGTACTCCGCGCCGCCTTCGACGACCTGGGAGTGGCCCCATGATCCCCGACTTCACGGGACTCCCGCTGACCGGCGGCGGCACGGGCCCCGCCGACCCGGCCGCGTGGGCGCGCGCCGTCCAGGAGCAGACCGGCAAGGACCCGGGCGACCTGGTGTGGGACACGCCCGAGGGCATCGGCGTCAAGCCGCTCTACACCGCCGAGGACCTGGACGGGCTGGACTTCCTGTCCACCTACCCCGGCGTCGCCCCCTACCTGCGCGGCCCGTACCCGACGATGTACGTCACCCAGCCGTGGACGATCCGCCAGTACGCAGGATTCTCCACCGCCGAGCAGTCCAACGCCTTCTACCGGCGCAACCTCGCCGCCGGGCAGAAGGGACTGTCGGTGGCGTTCGACCTCGCCACCCACCGCGGCTACGACTCCGACCACCCGCGCGTGGCCGGCGACGTCGGCATGGCGGGCGTGGCGATCGACTCGATCTACGACATGCGGCAGCTCTTCGACGGCATCCCGCTCGACCGCATGAGCGTGTCCATGACCATGAACGGCGCCGTGCTGCCCGTGCTGGCGCTCTACATCGTGGCGGCCGAGGAGCAGGGGGTGGCGCCCGAGCAGCTCGCCGGGACCATCCAGAACGACATCCTCAAAGAGTTCATGGTCCGCAACACCTACATCTACCCGCCCGGCCCGTCCATGCGGATCATCTCGGACATCTTCGCCTACACCTCCGAGCGGATGCCGAAGTTCAACTCCATCTCGATCTCCGGCTACCACATCCAGGAGGCCGGGGCGACCTGCGACCTGGAGCTGGCGTACACGCTCGCCGACGGCGTCGAGTACCTGCGCGCCGGGGTGGCCGCCGGGCTGGACATCGACGCGTTCGCGCCGCGCCTGTCGTTCTTCTGGTGCGTCGGCATGAACTTCTTCATGGAGGTCGCCAAGCTGCGCGCCGCGCGCCTGCTGTGGGCCGGGCTCGTCAAGGGCTTCGGCGCGAAGAACCCCAAGTCGCTGTCGCTGCGCACCCACTGCCAGACGTCCGGCTGGTCGCTCACCGCCCAGGACGTGTTCAACAACGTGGTGCGCACCTGCGTGGAGGCGATGGCGGCCACCCAGGGGCACACCCAGTCGCTGCACACCAACGCCCTGGACGAGGCGCTGGCCCTGCCGACCGACTTCTCCGCGCGCATCGCCCGCAACACCCAGCTCCTGCTCCAGCAGGAGTCGGGCACGACCCGCGTGATCGACCCGTGGGGCGGCAGCGCCTACGTCGAGCGGCTGACCTGCGAGCTCGCGCGCCGCGCCCACGGGCACATCCAGGAGGTCGAGGCGGCGGGCGGCATGGCCAAGGCCATCGACGCGGGGCTGCCCAAGCTGCGCATCGAGGAGGCCGCCGCGCGTACCCAGGCGCGCATCGACTCCGGCAGGCAGCCGGTGATCGGCGTCAACAAGTACCGCGCCGGGTCCGACGAGGACATCGAGGTGCTCAAGGTCGACAACACGGCGGTGCGCGCCCAGCAGATCGAGAAGCTGCGCCGGCTGCGCGAGGAGCGCGACGAGCGGGCCTGCCGGGACGCGCTCGCCGCCCTCACCCGGGGCGCCGCCGGCGGGGGCAACCTGCTGGCCCTGGCCGTGGACGCCGCCCGCGCCAAGGCGACCGTCGGCGAGATATCCGACGCCCTGGAGGAGGTCTTCGGACGGCACGCCGGGCAGGTCCGTACCATCTCGGGGGTGTACCGCGAGGAGGCCGGCGACGCCGCCGGGGTCGAGAAGGTCAGGGCGGCCAGCGCCGCGTTCGCGCGCGAGGAGGGCCGCAGGCCTCGCATCCTCGTCGCCAAGATCGGTCAGGACGGCCACGACCGCGGCCAGAAGGTGATCGCCACCGCCTTCGCCGACCTCGGGTTCGACGTCGACGTCGGTCCGCTGTTCCAGACGCCCGCCGAGGTCGCCCGCCAGGCCGTCGAGGCGGACGTGCACGTCGTCGGCGTCTCGTCTCTGGCGGCCGGGCACCTGGCGCTGGTGCCCGAGCTGCGCGACCGGCTGGCCGAGCACGGCCGCGACGACATCATGATCGTCGTGGGCGGGGTCATCCCGCCGGGCGACTTCGCGGCGCTGCGCGAGGCCGGGGCGTCCGCGATCTTCCCGCCGGGCACGGTGATCGCCGACGCGGCGCTGGACCTGCTGCGCGACCTGTCCACCCGGCTGGGCCATGCCGGTGCTTGAGTCCTACGTCCAGGGGGTCCGCGAGGGGTCCGTCGGCTGGATCGCCCGGGCCATCACCCTGGTCGAGTCGACCCGCGCCGACCACAGGGACCTGGCCCAGCGGCTGCTCGTCGAGCTGACCCCCCTGTCCGGCAAGGCAAGGCGGGTCGGCGTCACCGGCGTGCCCGGCGTCGGCAAGTCGACGTTCATCGACGCGCTCGGCGTCCACCTGACCGGCCAGGGCCTGCGGGTCGCCGTGCTCGCCGTGGACCCCTCCTCGACACGCACGGGCGGCAGCATCCTCGGCGACAAGACCCGCATGGCGCGCCTGTCGGCCGACCAGAACGCGTTCATCCGGCCCTCGCCCACCTCCGGGACGCTCGGCGGCGTCACCAAGGCCACCCGCGAGGCGATGGTGGTCGTCGAGGCGGCGGGCTTCGACGTCGTCCTGGTCGAGACCGTGGGCGTCGGGCAGTCCGAGACCGCCGTCGCCGAGATGGTCGACACCTTCCTGCTGCTCACGCTCGCGCGGACCGGCGACCAGCTCCAGGGCATCAAGAAGGGCGTGCTGGAGCTGGCCGACGTGATCGCGGTCAACAAGGCCGACGGCCCGCACGAGATGGACGCGCGCAAGGCCGCCAGGGAACTCGCGGGCGCGCTGCGGCTGCTGCGGGGGGGCGGCGGCACCTGGGACACGCCCGTGCTCACCTGCAGCGGCCTGGAGGAGGCCGGGCTGCCCGAGCTGTGGGCCACGATCGTGCGCCACCAGGACCAGCTGGAGGCCTCCGGGGACCTTGCGGCCAAGCGCCGCCGCCAGCAGGTCGGCTGGACCTGGACGCTGGTGCGCGAGCGCCTGCTCAGCCGCCTGCTGGACCATCCCGGGGTCAGGGCGCTGAGCGCCGAGGTCGAGCGCGAGGTGCTGGAGGGCACCCTCACGCCGTCCCTCGCCGCCGACCGCCTGCTCGCCGCCTTCTCACGGCCGCCGTCCTAGGGGGGCGCATGGCGGGCGGGCGGGGCGATGCCCGCCTCGTCATGACTTATTCACCTGCGGACATACGGCCACCCGAGGTGAAGAAAACTCCCCCGGCTCCGGCCTTCCGGCCACCCGGCCGACGCGAAGGTGTCACCATGGCGACACACTCGGTTACCGGAGGTGCACATGAGCAGTGATCCGATGCTGTCCGAGGCGGTCGCCCGGGCGCTCGGCGGCGGCCTGGCGACGGCGGGGTGCCGTCCCGGGCACGGGGAGGCTCCTCTCGTGTACACCAGGGTGATCGGTCTGTGCCGTCTGGTGGGCGAGGAGCGCGTCTTCCGCGCGGCCTTCAGCCGCTCGCGGCCTCCCGTGGACGAGGCGTGCGCCACCGTGAACGGCGGCCACGCCGGGCGCGACGAGGGCGGGGCGCGGCGGCGTGAGGGGGACGAGCGGTGCGTCTGGGTGGTCGAACTGGACGTGGACGAGGTGATCCGCGACGCCCTCGACGACGACGCGCCCGTCTCCCGCGCGCCGGTGGCCCCGCGCGTGTGACCGTGACCGCGCGTGTGACCATGGCTCCGAGCGGCCCCGGGCGCATCCCGCGGACGTGAGCGGGAAGGCGGGGGGAGCGGCGGCTCGTGAGGTGTCGTCCAAGGTCATATAGCATGTCGGTCATGAGCATGCCCGCCGGAGAGCGGCTGGGGTTCGACATCAAGCGGGTCGAGCAGGAGCTCATGGCGGCCAGGAACGAGGCGGTCAGGACGGCCCGCCTGACGGTCCCGCAGTACGCCGCGTTGTTCGCCCTGGCCGACAATCCAGGCATCTCCTCGGCCGCGCTGGGCCGCGCCTGCATGGTCACGCCCCAGGCGATGACCGTCGTGATCAGGAACCTCGAGGAACGCGGCCTCGTGCGGCGCATCCGCCACCGCTGGCACCGTAACGTCCTGGAGACCCACCTCACCGACGCCGGCCGCGCCGCCCTGCGGGTCGCCGACGAGCGGGCGGTGGCGATCGAGCGGCGCATCTTCGACGAGTTCACCCCCGAGGAGCGCCAGACGCTGCGCGCCCTGCTGGCACGCTGCTCCAAGGCCATCAAGGCGCGGGGCGGATCACCGGCGGCGCCGTGGTGAACAGGATCTTCACCGTCGAGGAGGCCCGTGCCCTCATGCCGGCCCTGCTCGGGTACGCGAACGACCTGATCGCGATCCGCGCCGACCTGGCCGAGATCGGCCACGACCTGGCGAGCACCGGGCGCTCGCGGCTCGGGGGCATCGCCGAGGCCAAGGCGCTGGAGGCGCGCGTCGCCGAGATCCTCGGCTGGTTCGGCGACCAGGGCATCGAGGTCAAGGGCGTCGCGCCCCTGCTCGTCGACTTCCCGGCCGTCCTGTCCGGAGAGTCGGTGCGCCTGTGCTGGATCGAGGGCGAGACCGCGCTTGGCTGGTACCACCGCAGCGAGCTGGGCTTCCCCGGCCGCCGCCCCCTTCCCTGACCGCCCTCCGGCGGCCCGCTCTGGGCCGTCCGGGTGAGGGGTGGCCACGTGCGCGAGGGGCCCGTCCCGGGACTGCCGCGTTCCCTCCTGGTTTTCTGCCCTATCGAATGGCCTGCCCGTTTTGTCGTACTGTCCGCCCGGCATATCGCCTTGACGCGTCGTCCGGGCGTGATCGATCATTTCCGGATGCGCGCCTCCCGGCGGACTCCCGCCGCGCTTGCCCTGACGTTATCCCTCGCCTCGGCGGCCTCGCTCGCCGCGTGCACGCCGGGTCCCGCCACACCGGCGACATCAGCCCCACCGGACTCCTCGGGCTCCTCCGGCTCTTCGGCCCCCGAGGGCGGCGTCTCCGCCAGTCCCACGGTGGACGTGTCCGCGGCCTACCGCACGACCCTCGCGGACGCGGCCGGCCCGCTGCGGACCGCCCTGGACGGCCTCGCCAAGTCGCGCTCGATGAAGTCACTGGACCAGCGGCTCGAACGCGCCCAGAACGCCACGATTGACGCCGTGGAAGGCCTCTCGGCGGCCACGCCGCCCCCTGACGTCACCGCCGAGCACACCGACTACCTCGCGGCGCTGCGCGGGCTGGAAGGCGACCTCGGCACCCTGCGCGACGGCGTCGCCGGGCACTCCCTGTGCGCGCCCTCGGCCGTCCTCGCCCGGCTCGGCAAGGCCGACGGGTTCGGCGAGGTCAGATCGGCGGGCCGGGACCTCGCCGCCAAGGGCGACTACCCGGCCGACGTCGCCAAGCTCAGAACGCCCAAGGAACAGACGCGGCGGCCGGCCAACGGCGCGTTCGTCCGCAGAGGCCCGCGAGGCGGGCTCGGGCGCCTGACCGTGAAGAACGGCGGGTCGTTCGACACCGTGCTCAGCGTGGTGCGGGGCAAGAGCGTGGTGACCCGTTTCTACATCCGCAAGAAGAAGAGCGTCACGATCAACGGCGTGCCGGACGGCACCTACAAGATCTACTACACCAGCGGCGCCGACTGGGAGAAGGGCTCGCGCCTCTTCACGCGCGACTGCGTGTTCAAGCGGTTCGACAGGTCCCTGTCGTTCCGGACGGTGCGCGGCGCGACCGTGATCCAGCGCACGATCTGGACGATCAGCCTGCAGTCGGTGCTCGGGGGGAACGCGACGAGCTCCGAGGTGGACCCGGACGAGTTCCCCCGCTGACGCGCCGGCGCCGCGCCTCGAACCGCCGTGCCGGAGGCGCGGCCATAGCGCAGTTCGGGGCGCGGCGACGTTCTGGAGTCGTCACGCGCAAGGACGAGGAACGATCCCTTGCGCGTGACGGCGGAAGAACACCGACTCCAAGGCGCCCCGAACAGCCGAGCGGAGCGAGGCCATAGGCACAGGCGTACGTCAGCTCGAGAAGAGCATGCCGACCCAGCTGCGCTGGTGGTGGCCCCGGTGGTGCCCGTGCTGCGGGGCACCCCAGGCCGGGCCGCCGCCGTGCGCCGGGGGCGGCGGGGCGTACTGCTGCTGCGCCCACTGGTTCTCGATCCTGGACAGGGTCTCGAGCTCTCCGTAGTCCAGGAAGATGCCGCGGCAGTTGTCACACTGCTCGATGTGGACGCCGTTGCGGTCAAAGGTCCGCATGTTACCGCTGCACTTCGGGCAACGCATCGAGGCGATCTCCTTCAAACTGGCCTGAGGCGACCCTGCTGCGCGGCGGCGGTGCGCGTGATCCGTCCGCAGGACGAGACCAGGGCCCGCTCGACCTCGTCGAGGGGGCGGCCCTCCGCGCCCGCCGCAGCCACAGCCGTGGCCGCCAATTGCACCGTCAACGCGCGGGCGGGCACGTCCAGTTCCCGCCACGGATCCCCGGCGGGCACGGCCGATCCGCCCGCGGCGAGGTAGGCGCCGCGGAACCGGTCCCAGGCGGCCGGGTCCAGCAGGCCCGTGGCGTACCAGGCGGCGGGCCGCGCCAGATCCCACGCCGCGACGCCCACGCCGAGGTCGTCCACGTCGATCAGCAGCCACTCGCCCTGGTATCGGATGATCTGCCCGAGATGCCAGTCGCCGTGCGTGAGCCGCGCCCGCGGCGGCACGCCGCCGTCCGGGGGCCGGGGGCTCGGGACGATCGGGGGAGGGGCCGCCGGGCGCGCGGGACCCTCGGGCACCGGCCTCGCGTCCGGGGGCAGCGTGCGGAAGGCCTCGCGGACCACCGCCGCCGGCGCCGCGTACGCGCCGTCCAGGCCGTCCAGGAGCGCGACGGCGCGGGCCACCCGCGCGGGGCCGCCGGCCGGGGGCAGGGCCAGGTCGTCCACGGGAACGGCGTGCAGGCGGGCGAGAAGCCCCGCGGCGGCCTCCCAGGGCGCGGCGCCGGGATCGCCCGGGTCCACGGGCTCGCCCGCCGGCCACACGGTGACCGGGCGGCCGCCGACGTGCTCGACCCGCGGCGACGCCGGGGGCAGCAGCACGCCCGGGAGCCCGGCAGCCACGCGCAGGCGCGCGGCCAGCGCCGTCTCGTCGGTGCCGGGCGGGTGCGCCTTGACCACGACGTCACCGGCGCGGACGACCGTCACCCGGGTGTGCTTCAGCAATGTCCACGACCCCTCGCCGGCGACGCGCGCGAGGCGCCGCGCCAGAGTGGAGGCCGACGCGTCCTCGTCCCGCACCGTCACCGGTCCAATCTACGGCGACGTCCGGGTCGTAAGGTGATCTCATGGAGATCGGCTTCGGGGTGCCCGTGTCGGGCCCGTGGGCGACGCCCGCGAACATGGCCCGCGTCGCGCACCGGGCGCAGGAGCTGGGCTACGCCTCGCTGTGGACGTTCCAGCGACTGCTCTACCCGGTGGGCCACCCGATCGGCCCGGTCTACCGCGCCGTGCAGGATCCGATCGTCACCCTGTCGTACCTCGCGGGCGTCACCGAGGGCATCCGGCTCGGGCTCGCGATCGTCAACCTGCCGTTCTACTCGCCGGCCCTGCTCGCCAAGCAGCTCGCGACGTTGCAGACCGTCTCGGGAGGGCGCCTGGACGCCGGGCTCGGGCTCGGGTGGCTGCCGGAGGAGTTCGCGGCCTCGGGCGTCCCCATGGAGGGCCGGGGGCGCAGGGCGGTGGAGTACCTGCAGGTGCTGCGGCGGCTCTGGACCGACGAGGTCATCTCGCACAGGGGGGAGTTCTACGAGATCCCGCCGTCCCACCAGGACCCGAAGCCGCGCCCCGGCCCGCCGCCGGTGCTGCTCGGGGGGACGGCCGAGGTGGCGCTGCGCCGCGCGGGGGAGCTGGCAGACGGCTGGATCAGCTCCAGCCGCGCCGACCTGGCCACCATCCACGAGCAGATCTACATTGTAAAGGACGCGGCTCGCAAGGCCGGGCGCGATCCGGAGTCGCTGAGGTTCATCTGCCGGGGCGTCACCAAGGTGCGCGAGGCGGGTCTGCCCGACCGGCCGCGGCTGACCGGCTCGCCGCAGGAGATCCGCGCGGACGTCGAGGCGCTGGCGTCCACGGGCCTCACCGAGCTGTTCCACGACCTCAACTTCGACCCCGAGATCTCCGCCCTCGACACAGACCCCGACGCGTCCATGCGCCACGCCGAGGAGGCCCTGACGGCCCTGGCGCCCTAGCGTCCGGTCCGCTCGGTGCGGCGTGGCCGCCGTCGGCCGTGGACGGGCTTCCCGGCGTTCAGATCAGGTCCCAGGGGTTCCTCTCGTAGGCGTCCTGGAGGGTCTTCATCAGCGGATAGTCGACGGTGAGACGCTGCCGGCCCACTCGCTGGACCGACATGATGCCCCAGGAGTTGGTGAGGAACGCCGACCGCAGCGCGGGCAGGTCCGCCAGGCGCAGGACCTGGCGGCGGGCAGGGACGCCCATCTCGGCCAGCCCCCGCTCGACCAGCGCCATCGTGATCCCGCGCAGCATGGGCGCCTCCGGCCAGACGATCGACTCGCCGTCCGAGAAGCCGATGTTGGTGATCGCGCCCTCGGCGATGGTGCCGTCGGGCGCGACCAGCAGGGCCTCGTCGTATCCGGCGCGCTCGGCCATGCGCAGGTAGTACGTCTGGCCGAAGCCGCCGACGTGCTTGATGTGCGGCACCGGGCGCTGGTAGGGGGCGGGCCAGACGTTGCGCGGCGGGTTCGGCGGGTCCTGCGGCGGCCGGACGGTGACCATGACGCACGGCTCGACCTCGCCCCAGGTTGGCTGGTCGCGGCCGAAGATGTAGACGCGCACGGAGGCGTCGTGGACGTCGCCCCTCAGCGCGTGCCGGACGCGGGCGCGCACGAGCTCGCCGTCGAGCTCGCGGCCGAACAGCTCCTTGGTGGCGGCGTCCAGCCGGTCCAGGTGCAGGCCCAGGCCCCTGACCCTGCGGTCGCGCACCTGCATGGCGCTGAAGTGCCCGTAATTGCGCAGGGCCGGATGCCGAAGATCCTCGACGGTGGCGGGGGCCCCGTTGATCTCGATTCGCTCCACCTTCAGGGACTCTAGCCGCAGGGGCCGGAATCCGGCAGTGCGCCCTGGTCACGACGGTCGCGGCAGGGTGCGGCGTGGGTGACGGACCGGGCCGGGCACCTGTCATTCTGGATTCGCATGGAAAGTGGTGAAAGTTGCCCCCGACACTCAGGAGAACGGTGAACGAGCGCAGGCCGATAGAGAGCTGGTTGTCCGATATGGACGGCGTGCTCGTCCATGAGGGAAACCCGGTACCGGGCGCGGATGAGTTCATCAGGAAGCTGCGCGACTCCGGCAAGCGGTTCCTCGTCCTGACGAACAACTCCATCTACACGCCCCGCGACCTTTCGGTGCGGCTGCGAAGCGCCGGGCTGGAGGTGCCCCCGGAGTCGATCTGGACGTCGGCGCTGGCCACGGCGAAGTTCATCGGCGACCAGCGGCCGGGGGGTTCGGCGTACGTGATCGGCGAGGCGGGGCTGACCACGGCGCTGCACGAGGTCGGGTACGTCCTCACCGACACCACCCCGGACTACGTGGTCCTCGGTGAGACCCGCACCTACAGTTTCACGGCGATCACGCGGGCGATCCGGCTCATCGACGCGGGCGCCCGCTTCATCGCGACCAACCCCGACCCGATCGGGCCGTCCGCCGAGGGATCGCTGCCGGCCTGCGGCGCCGTCGCCGCGATGATCACCAAGGCCACGGGGGTCGAGCCGTATTTCGTGGGCAAGCCGAACCCGATGATGATGCGCAGCGCGCTGAACGCGATCGACGGGCACAGCGAGACGACGGCGATGATCGGCGACCGCATGGACACCGACGTCGTCGCGGGCATGGAGGCCGGCCTGCACACGATCCTGGTGCTGACCGGGGTGACCTCCAAGGAGCAGGTCGACCGCTACCCGTTCCGGCCCTCGCGCGTGGTGGACTCGGTGGCCGACCTCATCGATCTGGTCGAATAACTGACCTGGCCTGACAGGTTCGGAGAGGAACATGGCGATATGACCGACCTATATCTTGAAATCGGCCCCAAGAAGGTCTTCGCCTGCTCCTACGACTGGCCGGGGTGGTGCCGCATCGGCAGGAGCGAGGAAGAGGCGCTGGAGGTCCTGGCGCGGTACGTGCCGCGCTACCGGGTGATCGCCGAGCGGGCCCGCATGCCGTTCGAGCCCGACTCCTTCGTCGTGATCGAACGGACGCCCGGCGACACGACCACCGACTTCGGGGCCCCCGCGGCGATCTCGGGCATCGACCGGCGGCCGGTGGACGCGGCGGTGGCCGAGCGCGACGTGGCGCTGATCCGGGCGTCCTGGGAGCTCTTCGACGAGGTCACCGCGAGCTCGCCCGAGGAACTGCGCAAGGGGCCCCGCGGCGGCGGCAGGGACCGCGACAAGATGGCATCCCACGTGGTCGAGGCCGAGCGGGCGTACGCGCGGAAGATCGGCGTCCGGCACCGCCCGTTCGGCCTCCTCGACCGGGCCGCGCGGGCGGCGATGCGCGACGAGATCGCCGAGGTCCTGAGCAAGCCGTCCGACGGCTCCCCGATCGTCGACGGCGGCTGGCCCGCCCGCTACGCCGCCCGCCGCATCGCCTGGCACGTGATCGACCACCTCTGGGAAATGGAAGACCGTGTCTGACGGCCGCGCTGTGCCTATTGCCGAGCCTCCGGCTCGGCGGTTCGGGGCGCCCCGAACAGTGCCTATGGCCGCGCTTCCGGCACGGCGGGTTCGGGATCAGGGATCTTCGGTGCGGCGGAGGCGTTTCAGGGCGGAGCGGTGGCGTTTGGCGGTCAGGCGGCGTTCCTCGGCGCCCCGGGATGGCTTGGTGGCGCGGCGGGTCTTCGGCGGGGGAGCTATGGCCTGGGCGATCACGTGCGCCAGGCGGGCCCTGGCCGCCTCGCGGTTGCGCAGCTGCGAGCGGTACTCCGAGGCGCTGATCGTGAGCACCCCGCCGACGAGCCGGGGCGCGAGCCGCTCCAGGGCGCGGGCCTTCAGCGGCGGGGGCAGGGCCGTGGTGGCCGCCACGTCGAAGCTCAGCTCGACGCGGCTGTCGGTGGTGTTGACGCCCTGGCCGCCGGGCCCGGACGAACGCGAGAAACGCCAGCCGAGCTCGGCCTCCGGGATGGCGACCGAGCTGCCGACGAGGAGCGGACCAGGCATTGCACCAGCGTAACCGGACACTCCCGCCACTGATCAACCCATTTGTCCGCGAGCTCCGCGAGCTCCGCGACGCCCCGCGACTGCTGCCGGACGCGCCGGAGGCTTCCCTGCAGGCGACTGTGTCCTGCCGAAGTCGCGCACCGGCTTGTGGTGATCACGACGGTCGGGCACAGTGTGCATGTTCCTGAGCAGGCGTCAGCCGTACCCGGCGAGGGCGGGCGACCAACCGTGGGAGGACCGTGCGGTGGCGGCGATCGTGGGGGTTCACGGCATCGGCAAGTACAAGTACTTCCAGGCGGCGGGCACGGCCAAGGGCGCGGCCGACACGATGCGCGCCAAATGGAACCGCTACCTGCACACCGGCCTGACGGGCGGCGCCCCCTACACCGGGCAGTCCTACGTCAGCGAGGTCGCCTACTACGCGCACCTGCTGCGCAAGGAGACCCCGGCCGCCACCAGGAGCGACCTGCGGAAGATGGACGCGGAGTCCCAGCTCGTGCTGGCCGCGTGGATGAAGCAGATGGGTCAGGTCGGTGATTTCGCGGGGGAGAAGCTGACCGGGCTGATCCACCGTCTCGCCGAGTGGCTGCTGGCGCGGCTCGGCCCCCACGCGAAGGACTTCGCCGAGGACTTCTGCCCCGAGGTCGCCGCCTACCTCGCGAGCGCGGACGCCGCCGCCCGGGTGCGGGCGCGGGACGCCGTCGCCGAGACGATCCGCCGGAACCGCCCCAAGGTGGTCATCGCCCACTCGCTGGGCAGCGTCGTGACGTACGAGGCGCTGTGGGCGCACCCGGACCTCTCCGTCGAGCTCCTGATCACGCTCGGCAGCCCGCTCGGCATGCGCGGGGTGATCTTCGAGCGGCTCCAGCCCCTGCCGCAGGGCGGGCGCGGCCGGTGCCCCCGGGGTGTGCGCCGCTGGGTCAACATCGCCGACAAGGACGACATCGCCGCCATCCCTGGCGCGCTCAAGGGCACGTTCGACGGCGTCACCCTGGACGAACGGGTGAACATCGACTGGGCGGACTTCCACACCGTGCGCAACTATCTCGGCTGCGGCGCGGTGAACGAGCACCTGGAGCCGTACCTCAAGGGCTGACGTTCGGTAATATCGCGATCATGAAATGGGTGCTCTTCGACTACGGGGAAGTGCTGAGCCACGCTCAGCCCGAGGACGACCGCGTGCGGCTGGCCGAGGCGGCGGGCGTCGACTCCGACCGTTTCTGGCGGGGGTACTGGGAGCACCGGCTGGAGTTCGACCGGGGCGTGCTCTCGCCCAGCGCGTACTGGTCGGAGGTCCTCGGCCGCCGGATGCGCGACCCCGAGGTCGAGCGCCTGGTGCGGCTCGATGTCGAGAGCTGGAGCCACATCAACGAGGACACCGTGGCGATCATCGAGGAGCTGCGTACGTCGGGCACGCGCGTCGCGCTGCTGTCCAACGCGCCCGTGTGCCTGGCCGACCGCATCGAGCTGATGCCCTGGGCCTCGACCATGAACGCGCGCTTCTACAGCGGCCACCTGGGCCTGGTGAAACCGGACGCCGAGATCTACCTGCGCGTGGCGGCGGAGCTCGGCGCGCGCCCGTCGGACTTCGTCTTCGTCGACGACCGCCTGGTGAACGTCTCCGGCGCCGAGTCGGCGGGCATGTCCGCCATCCACTTCCGCGGCGCGACCCAACTCCGCGACGCCCTCAAACCCACGAACGGCACCCCCAAGACCCCCTGACCCCCTGTTCGGGGCGCGGCGGTGTTCTGGAGGAGGAGGGAGGAAGGGTGAGGGACGAGCCCCTTCCGAGTGACGACGGAAGAACGCCGCCTAAAGGAGCGCCTCGAACCGCCGTGCCGGAGGCGCGGCCATGGGCACTGTTCGGGGCGCGGCGGTGTTCTGGAGGAGGAGGGAGGAAGGGCGTGGAACGAGCCCTTCCGAGTGACGACGGAAGAACGCCGCCCAAAGGGCGCCCCGAACACGCCGTGCCGGAGGCTCGGCCATGGGCTCTGTATCGGCCATCCCCTTCTTGGGCATATGGATGATGACCGGAACTACGGAGGCGGCCCATGACAATCACCGGTATCTTCAGCGCGATCATCATCGGTCTGGTGATCGGTGCGATCGCGCGGCTTCTCATCCCAGGGCGGCAGAACATCCCGATCTGGCTGACGATCGTGATCGGTATCATCGCGGCGCTCATCGGCACCGCCATCGCCGGCGCGATCGGCGTCGTCCCGTCGAGGGGCATCCACTGGCTGGAGTTGCTCCTGCAGATCGTCCTCGCCATCATCGGAGTCCTGCTCGCCAGCAGCGTGTACGGCAAGGGCCGCAGCAAAGTGACGTGACGGGCGCCCGCCCGCGAGGGAAACTTCGCCCGGGATCCGGGAAGTGGTCGCCTCGGCGTCGGCGGGCGTTCAATCACGGTGGGTAACTCGTCCGCCTGTGCGGCAGGTGTTCACGTCAGCGACATCGGACACTTGCCCGCAGGTCGGGCGTAGGGTCTGCACTTAGGGCGTGGAGCAGAACCCGTCACGAAGAGTATTCCTGATCGCCGCGGCGGTGGGGGCCGGTGGCCTTCTGACGCCCGCGTCCGCCGCCGCGTCCGGTACGCGTCAGGCCGCCTCGTGGACCGCCTCCACCCGGCCCGGCCGCCTCGCGCCGGACCCGTTCACGCTCGGCATCGCCTCCGGCGACCCGGCCCCGGACGGCTTCGTGCTGTGGACGCGGCTGGCCCCCGACCCGCTCGCCCCCGACGGCCACGGCGGCATGCCGTCCCGCGACGCGGAGGTCGCCTGGCAGGTCGCCGACGACGAGCGCTTCCGCCGGGTGGTGCGCAGCGGCACGGCGACCGCGCGTCCCGGCTCGGCGCACGCCGTGCACGTCGAGGTCGAGGGTCTGCGGCCCGGCCGCGAGTACTTCTACCGCTTCCGCTCGGGCGGCCACCTCTCGCCCGTGGGCCGGACCCGCACCGCGCCGGACCGGGCCACCATGACCGGGTCGTTCACCTTCGCGGCGGTGTCCTGCGCCCAGTACGAGCACGGCTACTACACGGCCTACCGCCGGATGGCCGAGCAGCACCCCGACCTGGTGGTGCACCTCGGCGACTACATCTACGAGTACTCCGGCGGCGTCTACACGGCCGCGCAGGGCAACGTGCGCCGTCACGTGGGCGGCAAGCTGCAGACGCTGGCCGACTACCGTGTGCGGCACGCCCAGTACAAGACCGACGCCGACCTGCGACTGGCCCACCAGGGCAGCCCGTGGATGGTCATCTTCGACGACCACGAGGTCGAGAACAACTGGGCCGGTGACGTCCCCGGCACGCCGGTGCCCGGCTTCGAGGCGCGCAAGGCGGCGGGGTTCCAGGCGTACTACGAGCACATGCCGCTACGGGCCTCGGCCGTCGCGCGCGGCCGGCACGTGAAGATCAACCGGCGGGTCGCGTGGGGCTCGCTGGCCACCTTCCACCTGCTCGACACCCGTCAGTTCCGCGACGACCAGCCGTGCGGCGACGGCATGCGGTCGGGCTGCGACGAGCGGCTCGGCCAGGAGCGGGTCATGATGGGCGAGGACCAGATGAAGTGGCTCGCCTCCGGGCTCGGCGCCTCCCCGGCGACGTGGAACCTGATCGCCCAGCAGGTCGTCGTCGGGCAGCGCGACTACCACCTCGGCCCGGGCCGTGAGCTCAACGTCGACGCCTGGGACGGCTACCCGGCCGACCGGGACCGCCTGCTGCGCACCCTGGCCACCGCGGCGTCCGGCGACCCGGTCGTGCTGACCGGTGACGCCCACGTGGCGTCCGCCTCCGACCTCACGGCCGACTTCGAGGACCCCGACGCCGAGCGGGTCGGCGTCGAGCTGGTCAGCACCTCGATCTCCAGCGACGGCGACGGCTACCACGACGCGGCCCGCGACGCCGCCCTGCTGGACGAGAACCCGTCCCTGAAGTTCCTCAACGAGCGGCGCGGTTACATCATGTGCACCGCCACCCCCGAGGCGCTCACCGCGGACTTCAGGACCCTGGACTACATCAGCCGCAAGGGCGCCCCGGCCAGGACCGCCGCCACCTTCACGGTCCCCGCCGGGGAGCGCACCCTCACCTGAGGGCGGGGACGACGTCACGGGCCGCTCACCGTTCGCGGTGAGCGGCCCGTTCCCGTCCGGCAGGCCGTTCTAGGAGATGGCGAAGCCGAAGAGGCCCTTCGCGTCGCCGCCGGTCAGCGTGCGGGCGCTCCCGGTGCGCAGGCCCGTGTAGGAGCCGACGCGGACCGAGGAGGGGATCACGGTGACGCGGGCGGAGCCGGGGGAGCCGACGACCAGGCGGGAGCCGGTGATGGCGACCGAGGAGCCGAACAGGTCGCCCGGGTGGTTCGCCCGGCCGTGGACGAAGACGTGGTGGTTCGCGGTGAGGCCGCCCCTGCGGGTGCCGGCCAGGACGAGCACCTCGCCCGCGCCGGGCAGGCCGATGGCCAGCTCGGCGTCGCCGTCGCCGTTGAGGTCGCCCGCGGCCAGCGCGGAGCCGAAGCGGTCGGTGTTCAGGCTCCTGCCCTTGATGCCCTTGGTCTTGCGCGTCCAGAACTCGCTGCCGATCGCGGTGAGCCCCCGCCGGGTGCCGTACAGCACGTGGACGGCCCCGTTGCCGTACATCGGCCCGTCCTGCAGGTCGTCCAGCCCCTCGCCGGGGACGCCGACGGCGAGGTCGTCGCGGCCGTCTCGGTTGAAGTCGCCGGAGGCCAGCGCCGCGCCCAGGTTGTCCCACTTCTCGGCCGCGCCGGGCATGCCGGGGCTGTTCTGGGTGTAGACGCCCGCCTGCCGGGCCCGCAGGTCGGCGATCGTCACCGCGCCCGCGCCGGAGGTGGTGCCGATGTTCGCCCCGGGCGCGCCGATGGCCAGTTCCGCCCGGCCGTTCCCGTCGAAGTCCCCGGCGGCGAGGGCGGCGCCGAACTGGTCGGTCTCGGTGTGCTCCTGGGCGACCCAGGGCGTGGCCTGGGTGATGAGTGTGCCCGTGCCGCGCACCGCGCGTCCGTTCAGGCCGAACACGCCGACGCCGCCGCCCTCGTCGAGGCCGGGGATGCCGACGGCCAGCTCGTCGTCGCCGTCGCCGTCGAGGTCCGCCGCGACCAGGGCCGCGCCGAAGCGGTCGGTGTCGCGGGTGCGGCCGAGGCGGGTCACGTCCAGCGTCCCCGCGGAGACGAGGCCGCGCGCGGTGCCGCGCAGCAGGTGCACGATGCCGTTGCCGTCGGCCCCGTCGGGGACCGGGGTGCCCGCGAACTCCTCCGATGCCCCGATCGCGAGGTCGGCGCAGCCGTCGCCGTCGAAGTCCCCGGTGACGACCGCCGAGCCGAAGGAGTCGCCGCGCTCGGGCGCGTCCCCCAGGCCGCCGGAGCCCTGGGAGAGCACGGCGGTCTTCCTGCCGTTCCGGTAGAGCGTCACCGTGCCGGCCCGGGCCTGACCGCCGACCGTGTCGTACGGCGCGGCCACGACGAGGTCAGGGGCACCGCACGCCGCCCTGGCACGCGCGGACAGGAGCGCGGAGGGCACGGCCGGCACCGCGGGCACCGTCCTCGTGGGCACCGTCCTCGTGGGCACCGTCGTCGTGGGCACGGCGGACGCGGCGGAGGCCGGGGCGGGGGCGTGGAGGCCCGCGGCGGCGAGGGCGGCCGCGGCGAGGAGGCAGGAGGCGCGCGAGGCTCTCATACTCCGGATCGTCTCCCTCGATCCGGACATCCGTCCCACCGCAGTATGAAGTTCCCGCGTCGGGGACCTGAACGCGTCCTACCACCCGGACCTACCCGGCGCGACCCGCTCTACCTGGGCCTATCCCGGCGAATGCCACCCGTCCGGGAGGTGAGGGGCTCACTCGGGCGCGGGCAGGGCGAAGGCGACCGCCTTGCCGGCCCCCGCGCCCGACGACATCGTGGTCGGGTACGCGTAGCAGTGCCCGTCGGACAGCTTGTGCGCCAGCAGCAGCCCGCGCCCGTTCTCGGCGAACGACAGGCCGGTCTCCGGCCCGGCCGGCGCCGTGTGCAGGCGGGCCAGGATGTCCGGGATCTCACCCATCTCGCGCCCGCCGTCGACCACCTCGCACCACACCGGGATGCCGCTCAGGCAGTGGATGCGCAGCTCGTAGGGGCCCTGCGAGTGTTTCTCCGAGTTGGCCGCGAGCTCGGCGACGATGATCTCGGCGTCGCCGATCCCGTCCTCGGCCACGCCGGCGCACGCCAGCGTGTCGCGGACGGCCCGGCGCGCGGCGCGGGAGGCCGTTCCCGGCCGCAGGGCCGTCACGAGGACCCGGAAGGCGTCGCGGCAGGTGTTCCGCAGGCCGTCGCCGGCCCGCCGCTCGTCCTCCAGGACCCCGGTGCGATGGAGAGCCTCCTTGTGAACGGACTGCTCGGCGCGCATGACCTGATCACTCCCTGTGATCTCGATGTGTGAGACGGACGGAGGAAGCGCGCGGTGATCCCCCCGGGGTATGCGTCCCATGGTGGGCGAACCTTGCACGCGGTGGTAAGCCGTCCTACCGATACCCATCCCGTATCTGACCCCGATCGGCCGAACCGATCAGCTCGCACGATCGGTCCTCTCATTCGCCCCTCCCGCACCCTCCGCGACCTGGTTAATTGGGAGGCCAGCTCAATTGACTGTCGAAAGGTCGGCATGAACGTCACTCATGCGAGCGAGCAGGCGATCAGCTTCGCCGTCTGGGAACGGCCACAAATGCGGCAAGCCCTGGCAAGCCGTGACATAGCCACTGTCTACCTCTTATTGCAGCGCGTCGGCGTCTCCCAGCGCCGGATCGCCGCACTGACCGGGCAGTCACAGTCCGAAATCAGCGAGATCCTCAACGGGCGTCAGGTGATGGCCTACGACGTCCTGGTACGCATCGCGGACGGCCTGTCCATCCCGCGCGGCTACATGGGGCTCGCCTACGACGACTCCTCGCTCGGCGTGGTCGCCGTGGCGTCCCCCGGAGAGGAGGACGACGCGGACGAGGACGAGCAGGTACGCCGCCTGCTGGCGCACGCCGCGCAGGTCACCATCGGCGCGGCGGTGGCACGTACGGACGACTGGGCTCTGCCGCTGGCCCGCATCGACACCCCGGTCCCCGTGCGGATCGGCGAGACCGAGGTCGAGCAGGTGGAGTCGGTCACCCAGGCCCTGCGCGTGCTCGACTACCGCTACGGCGGCGGGGTCTGCCGGGACGCGGTGGTCGCGCAGCTCGCCTGGTCGCAGCGCCTGCTCGGCGCCTCCTGCTCGGAGGAGGTCGGGCGGCGGCTGCATCTGGCCCTCGCCGACCAGCACAACCTGGCCGGGTGGACGTCCTTCGACGTCGGCCTGCACGGCCACGCGCGCCGTCACCTGTCCCGGGCGCTGGAACAGGCCAAGCACGCGGGCGACCCCTCGCTCGCGGCGAACATCCTGTACCGCATGGGCCGGGTCCATCTGCACCTGCGCCGCGTCGAGGACGCGCTGCGGTTCTTCCAGCTCGGCCAGATCTGCGCCCAGGACGCCAGTTGCGAGCTCACCGTCGCCATGCTGTGCGCGAACGAGGCGTGGGCGTACGCCCTGCTCGGGGACCGCAAGCTCGCGCTGAAGTCGCTCGACCGCGCCTACGACGAGTTCAACCGCGCCGACCGCCTCAACGCCCCGAGCTGGGTCAGGTTCTTCGGGGAGGCCGATCTGAAGGCCGCCGCCGGCATGATGCACTCGGCGCTGGCCCGCGACCACGCCGGGCACTTGGTCAAGGCCGCCGTGTTGCTGTCCGGCAGCGTGCGCGAGCGCAGCGAGACCTACGCGCGAAGTAAGGTCTTCGAGCTGATAGCGCTGGCCACCGCCCAGTTGCTCCTCGGCGACGTCGAGAACGGCGTGGACAACGGCAACGAGGCCGTCACGCTCGTCACGCAGATCAGGTCGATCAGGACAGTCGACCGCCTGGAGCCCCTGCAGGCCGCGTCACGGGACCTGTCGCGCGACTCCGACGTACGCGACCTGTGCCGGCGCATCGTGGACGTGCGTGCCCTATGAGCGTCGCGACGATCGACCCGTCCGAGGGTCTCACCCACCAGAACCTGCGGTCGCTGCTGGCGGCCGTGTGCGCGGACGCGGGGCTGGACCCCACCGGCGCCGAGCTGATCAAGTTCACCAACAACGCCGTGTTCCGGCTGCGCGAGGACCCGGTGGTCGTCCGCGTGGCCGGGTCCACCGCCGCTCGCGAGCGCGTGGACACCGTCGTGCGGGTCGCCCGGTGGCTCGAGGGCCACGGCTTCCCGGCGGTGCGGCTGCTGCCGGACATCAAGCAGCCCATCCGGCTGTACGGCCAGGTGGTCACCCTGTGGGCGCATGTCCCGGACGCCGGCCCCCGCCCCGACGGCGCCGACCTCGCCGCGCTGCTGCGCCGCCTGCACCGGCTGCCCCGCCCACCCGGCGGGCTGCCGCCCTGGTCGCCGATGGAGGAGGTCCGCCGGCGGCTCGCCGAGCCCGAGGACCTCGACGCCGCCGACCACGCCTTCCTCACGCGCGAGTGCGACGAGATCGAGGAGGCGCTGGCCGGGCTGCGGTTCATGCTGCCGCAGGGGGTCATCCACGGCGACGCCTTCCTCGGCAACCTCATCGCCGGGCGCCGGGGACCGGTGCTGTGCGACTTCGACAGCACCACCGTCGGGCCGCGCGAATGGGACCTGACGCCCGTGGCGGTGGGCCGTCTGCGCCTGGACTACCCCGGCGACGACCACGCCCTGCTGGCCAAGAACTACGGCCTCGACGTCATGGAGTGGGACGGTTTTCCCGTGCTGCGCCGGCTGCGGGAGCTGAAGCTGGTCACCAGCGTGCTGCCCATCCTGCGCAGCAACCCGTCCGTCCGCGCCCAGTGGGAGCACCGCATGCGGACCTACAAGGCCCGTGACCTGACCGCCCGGTGGCAGCCGTACAGCTGACCAGGAAGCCCGATCCGGCCGTGCGTCTCGCGCCGACGCGCGGCCCCCGCCCCTGCGGGCGTGCCAGGATAAGACCGTGACGACGGCGGTGGAGACGGGCATCGACCTCGCGGACCTCGCGTTCTGGCGCAGGCCGCCGCACGAGCGCGAACGCGACTTCGCGCGGCTGCGCGCGCTGGACCACCCGGTGTTCTTCGCCGAGCGCCGGGTGCCGCTGCTGCGTTCGGGCGCGGGCTTCCACGCACTGGTGCGCCACGCCGACGTCGTCGAGGCCAGCCGCAACGCCAAGGTCTTCTCCAGCGAGCCCGCCGTGACCAACCCCGAGCCGCCGGGCTGGGTGAAGCACGTCTTCGGCGACTCGATGGTCAACCTGGACGACCCCCGGCACGCGCGCCTGCGCCGCATCGTCTCGCGCGCGTTCTCGCCCAAGATGCTCGCCCGGCTGGACGCGGGCATCCACAGGGCCGCCGAGAGCATCGTGGACGACGTCGTCGCGCGGGGGCCCCGGGACTTCGTCGCGCAGGTCGCCGCCCGGCTGCCCATCACCGTCATCTGCGACATGATGGGCATCCCCGACGGCATCCGCGCCCGGGTGCACGCGCACGTGGACACTTCCACCGCCTACACCGGGGTGCGCATGAGCCTGCCGCGCACGGTGGCCATGGCGGGCCGCAACATGGCGGCGCTGTTCGCCCTCCAGCGGCTGGTGATCCGGCTGGGCCGCGAGCGCGCCCGCGAGCCCGCCGACGACCTGGTCTCGGCCCTGGTCAACGCCAACGTGGACGGCGAGCGGCTGACGCCGAGGGAGCTCGGCTCGTTCTTCACGCTGCTGCTGGTCGCGGGCAACGAGACCGCGCGCAACACGATGGCGCACGGGCTCAAGCTGCTCACCGACAACCCCGGCGAGCGCGAGCGCCTCGCCGGGGACTTCGAGGGCCACATCGGCGGGGCCATCGAGGAGACGGTCCGGTACGTCTCGCCCATCATGCAGTTCCGCCGCACGGTCACCGAGCCGTACGAGATGCGCGGCGTGCGGTTCGCGCCCGGCGGCAAGGTGGTGCTGTTCTACGGCTCGGCCAACCGCGACGAGGAGGTCTTCCCGGACGCCGGCCGCTTCGACATCACCCGCAAGCCCAACCCGCACGTCGGGTTCGGCGGCCCCGGGCCGCACTTCTGCCTCGGCGCCAACCTGGCGCGCCAGGAGATCAAGATCATGTACCGCGAGCTGTTCACCCGGCTGCCCGGCATCCGGTCCGTCGGCGAGCCCGAGCTGCTGCTGTCCAACTTCGACAACAGCGTCCGCACGCAGGGGTTCACCTTCTAGCGCCACGGGGGTCGCTCGCGCGGCGGGCCGGGCCGGCGGGCTAATGTCCATTTGGTGAACATCGAAGACTTTCGCCTGGACCCGGCCGTCGCGCACCTCAACCACGGCTCGTTCGGCGCGGCGCCGGAGGTCGTCCACCGGCGGCAGGAGGAACTGCGCCGCGAGGTCGAGCACAACCCCGACGTGTTCTTCGCCACCGTCCTGGACCGCATCGCCAAGGCCAGGGACGAGGTCGCCGCGTTCCTCGGCGCCGGCCCCGAGGGCCTGGCCTTCGTGCGGAACGTCACCGAGGGCGTGGCGATCGCGCTGAACAGCGTGCCGCTCGCGCCGGGCGACGAGATCCTCATCGGCGACCACGTCTACCCCGCCGTCGAGATCGCCGCGCGGCACAGGGCCGTGCGCTCCGGCGCGGAGGTGGTCAAGGTGACGCTACCCGGCGAGGCGGACGGGGACTGGACGGCCGAGGAGGCGGCCGCCGCCTTCCTCGGCGCCGTCACCCCCCGGACGAAGGTCGCCGTCTTCGACCACATCACCTCCAACACCGCGCGGCTGCTGCCGGCGCGCCACCTGGTGGAGGCCCTGCGCGCCCTCGGCGTCGTCACCATCGTGGACGCCGCGCACGCGCCCGGCATGCTGGACGTGGACGTCAGCGCGATCGGCGCGGACTTCTGGACCGGCAACCTGCACAAATGGGCGTTCGCCCCCCGATCGTCGGGCGTGCTGGCGGTGGACCCGGCGTGGCGCGCGCGGGTGGAGCCGCTCATCCCCTCGTTCTACCTGGGCGACGGCTTCCCGCGGAGCGTCGAGTTCCAGGGCACCCGCGACTACACGGCCTGGCTCGCCGCCCCGCACGGGATCCGGGTGCTGGAGGAGCTCGGCGCGAACGCCGTGCGCTCCCGCAACGCCGCGCTCGTCGCACGCGGGCAGGAGATCGTCGCGGCAGGCACGGGCCTGCGGCCGTGGCGGGCGGACCCGGAGCTGTCCATGCGCGTCCTGCGCCTGCCCGACGGCGTGGCCGCCACCCAGCCCCGGGCGGAGGCGCTGTCGGCCGAGATCTTCCGGCGGTTCCAGGTCAGGGCTGCGGTGAGGCCGTGGCCCGGCGCGGGCCTGCTGCGCGTGTCCGCGCAGGTCTACAACACCGAGCACGACTACGAGCGCCTCGCCGACGCCCTGCGGCGGATCCTCGCCTGAAGCACCGGTCCTGCCCGTACCGGCCGGTGTGGGTCGTCGGCGCGGTCGGCCGCAAGGACTGAGCCGGGTCTGCCCTGTAGACCGGTACGGGCTGGGGTTCACTCCTCGATGGCCCCGCCCACCGCGCGCAGGTGGTCGCGGAAGGTCAGGGACGGTCGCCGCGACCGCGCGTCGAGGTACGCGGCGAACCCCACCTGCTCGCGCAGGGAGGCGCCCAGGCGGATCCGGTCGGCCTGGCGCCGTTCGGTGTCGCGGATCGTCTCGGCCAGCATGAACAGGTCCCCGGCCGCGGCGGCCGGGATGAACAGCACGCCGTCGTCGTCGGCCAGGACCACGTCCTCGCGGCTCACCGTCCACTCGGCCACCGTGGCGGCCTCCAGCGCGCCGGGCGGGCGGTCGTCCAGCCGCTGCGGGCCGGTCGGGATCGCGCCCAGGCTGAAGACGGGCAGCCCGATCTGCCGGATGTCGGCGGTGTCGCGGTGCAGGCCCCAGATGACGATGCCCGCCAGCCCGGCGGCCTTGGCCTCCAGGACCACCAGGTCGCCGACGCAGGCCTCGTCGGCGCGCCCGCCGTTGTCGACCACCAGCACGTCGCCGGGCGCGGCGTGCTCGAACGCCTCCAGGAAGACGTCGACGCTGCCCGCGTGCACGGAGGGCGACACGCGGCCGACCAGGCGCCCGCCCGGCACCACCGCGGTCAGGGACGCGCAGCGCACCGGCACGCGTGCGCGGATGCACGCGTCGGCGAGATGCGCGGTCGTCAGCGTCGCGAACCGCCGCCGAAGCTCTTCGTGGTCCATGCAGTCTCCCTCCGCGGTCACGCGGCGTCTCAAGGCCCGGCGTCCCGGACGGGGGGTCCGGGCCGTGGCGGGCGCGGTGTTGTAGGCCGTATCTCAGATGGCGTTGATGAGGGCCGGAGCGCGCTCGGCCCGGCTGAGTGCCCGCAGCACGTTCGTCGGCCCGTGGCGGCGTACGGCCAGGCGCGACAGCAGGACGACCACGGCGTCGACGGCGCCCGGCGGCAGCGGCGGCGCCGGGATGCCCACGCTGACCGCCAGGTCGTCGGAGTGCACCGCCAGCTCCATCATCCGCGTGACCAGCAGGTCTTCGAGCGTCAGCGACCACGGCCCCCACAGTGGGATGCGCACCGGCCGGTCCGCCGCCACCGCCGGCAGGCGCGCGGCCAGCTCCTCGATGACCTGGTCCACCCGCGCGGCCATCGCCGCCGGGCCCTCCGCCGCGACCTCCTCGCCGCCGTCGCGGATCCGGACGTTGAACTCGTCGTCCACGGGCGCGCCGTTCCACTGCGCGCGGCCGTAGTGCTCCAGCAGGGAGATGGTCTCCTCCCGTGCCTCCGGCCCGGCGAGGATCGGCGGGAGGGCCAGCACCTGATAGGCGAGATGCCCGGCGAGCCCGCTCACGCGGAACTCCGCCAGTGCGCTCGGCCCGTCCCAGGCGGCGGCGACGGCGGGCTCCCGCAGCAGGCCCGCCGCCGAGCGCGCCGTGGCCAGGTAGTCCTCTCTGACACCGCTCATGCCGCACCCCTCCTCGTCTGCGTCACCCGCGTCCCGGACGGCCCCGGGGTCACCGGGCCCCGCCGTCGACGTCCGTCGGCGTGTACCGCGGCCGCCTCCGGAACCGGGGAGGCTCATGTTACGCCCGATCTTCGCCCGGCCATCCGGCGCGGTCGCCACGCCCCGGGCGCCGGGAGCCGTGCGAACCGGGTGATGCGTGTAGAAAGGGGGCGGGAGTCCACACGGCGGGCGTCTGGGCGGGTTCGTTCAGGGGTCTGGGGGCTCCCACCCGGCAGGGCGCTTCGCGGCGCCCGACACCCGAAGGAGCACGAGTGCCCGCGCACTACTCGTTGACGGAGACCGAGGACGCGGTGAACCGCCGGCTCGGGTCTATGCCGATCAGCCGCGAGGCACTGGTCGCCGTGTCCAACCTGCACCGCGCCGCCGCGGCCGTACGCCAGCACCTGGAGAACTCCGCGCTGCGGGTCGCCGACCTCACCTGGAGCGCGTTCGTCGTGCTGTGGGTGGTGTGGATCTGGGAGGAGATCGAGACCCGGCACGTCGCGGCCGAGGCGGGCATCTCCAAGGGCACGCTGACCGGCATCATCAAGACCCTGGAGTCGCGTGGCCTGGTACGGCGCCGCCAGCATCCCGACGACGGCAGGCTCGCGCTGCTGTGCCTGACCCCCGAGGGGCTGGCGCTGATGGAGCGGCTCTTCCCCGCCTTCAACGAGGAGGAGTCGTTCGTCGTCGAGGCGCTGGACGGCGAGGAGCCGGCGCGCCTGGCCGACACCTTGCGCCGGATCGTCACGCACCTGGAGGAACACGGCGAGGAGCGCCGCGCCCACCTGCGCGCCAAGACCCCGCTGCCCCCGCGCAAGGGCGGCCGCCGCCGCACGACGACCTGAGCCGGTGTGCGCCTTCCTCGCGGTCCGTGGCCGGCGAGTTCCGGGTGGCTCAAATCCGCTTATATCGGTAGTTGGGCCCCGGCCCATGCCGGCCGCACGCGCAGGAGGTCAGCCCGTCAGCTCGGCCACGGCCGTCGCGAACACCTCGTGGTGCCGTGCGATGTCGGCCTCGGTCGTGGCCGGGCACATCAGCGCCATGTTGTGGAAGGGAGTGAGCAGCACGCCGCGGTTGGCCAGGTAGACGTGCAGGTAGTCGTCCAGGTCGGGGTCGCCGGCCGCGTTCGACTCCCCGCCGGTGCGCGGCGCCGGGCTCGTGAAGCGGTACTCCGCGCGGGCCCCGAGCCGGGTGACCGACCACGGCAGCGCGTGCCGGTCGATGACCTCCTGGACGCCGTCGGTGAAGCGGACGGCGAGCGCGCTCATCGCGGCGAACGCGTCGTCGGTGAGGACGTGCTCCAGCGTGGCCCGCATGGCGGCGACCGACAGGGCGTTGCCGGCGAGCGTGCCGCCGACGCCGCCCATGTCGACCAGGTCGAGCCCGCTCATGCCCTCCACGCGCGCCGCGACCTCGGCCGACAGCCCGTACCCGCCGCTCGGGACGCCGCCGCCGATCGCCTTGCCGATCGTCACGATGTCGGGGTCGAGCCCCCAGGCGCCCGTGCAGCCGCCGGGCCCGGCCGAGAACGTGTGCGTCTCGTCGTTGATCAGCAGGGTGCCGTGCCGCCGGGTCAGCTCGCGCACGCCGTCGAGGTAGCCGGGCTCGGGCAGCACGATGCCGATGTTGGTCAGCGCGGGCTCCATCAGGACGGCGGCGACGTCGCCGAACGCCAGCTCGCGCTCCAGGGAGGGAAGGTCGTTGAACTCCACCACCCGGCCGGTCACGGTGGGGTCGACGGGGGCGCCGACGTTGCCCTCACGCGAGACGGGCGCGCCGTCGGGGCCGACCACGAGCAGGACCTCGTCCACGCTGCCGTGGTAGCAGTAGCTGTTGACGAGGATCTTCGGCCGCCCGGTGACCGCCCGGGCCAGGCGGATGGCCCAGCGGTTGGCGTCGGTGGCGGTGAGCGAGAAGCTCCAGTACGGGACGCCGAAGCGCCGGCCGAGCTCGGCGCCGACCCACGCGGCGTCCTCGGTGGGCATCATGACGGTGGCGCCGCCGAGCCGCGAGAAGCGCTCGGCGACCGCGTCCACCGTCGCCTTCGGCGAGTGGCCGGCCATGGCGCCGGTGTCGCCGAGGCACAGGTCGACGTACTCGTGGCCGTCCAGGTCGGTGACCCGCGCGCCGCGCGCCTCGGCCAGATAGAGCGGGAATCCGGCGGCGGTCTTGTTCATCCAGGTCATCGGCACGCCGCCGAACAGGTGGGCGCGTGCGCGCTCGTAGGCGGCCGCCGAGAGGGGGTTGCGCGCGCGGAAGGCGCGCCGCTCGTGGTCGAGGAGTTCCGCCAGGCGGGCACGGTCGATCATGGCTGACACCTCAGAAACCGTCGTGTGGGTCCGCCGTGGTGACGGATTCCGAGGTCAAAGTACCGGATCGCGGCTGATATGACGATAGGTGGCGGCAATCGTCGACCGGCCCGCGATGGGTCGCCCGCCGTCTCGCGGACGGGTCACCCGCCGGTCCGCTGCCGGGAACCGTCCACGGGACGGCCCGACTCCAGGGGCGGGGCGCACAGCTCGCAGGCCGCCTTGCGCTCGGGTTCGCGCTCCGGGGCGCGCAGGACGTTCGACCGGATCGTCACGAACGTCAGCAGCGCGGCCAGAACCATCATTGCCGAGCTGACCAGCATCGCCGTGTGGAATCCCGAGGTGAACGCGGTGGCGGAGGTGTAGGCGGCGCCGGTGAGCCCGACCAGCGGCGGGATCGCGGCGACGGCGAGCAGGCCGCCGGTGCGGGCGACCGCGTTGTTGACCCCGCTGGCCACCCCGGCGTACCGCTCGTCGGCCGTGGCCAGCACCGTCGCGGTGAGTGGGGCGACCGCGGAGGCCAGCCCGAGGCCGAACAGCGCCACGGCGGGCAGCACGTCCCGCACGTACGACGCGCCCGGGCCGACCCTGCTCATCAGCAGCAGCCCCGCCGAGCACAGCAGGATGCCGACGGTCATCGGCAGGCGCGGGCCGATGCGCTTGGCGAGCTCGCCCGCCCTCGGCGACAGCAGCAGCATCAGCACCATCACCGGGAGCATCGAGGTTCCGGCGGCGACGGGGGAGAAGCCGGCGGCGACCTGGAGCTCCACGATGAGCAGGAAGGTGACCACGCCCAGCGCGGCGTACATGATCAGGGTGACGATGTTGATCGCGGTGAACTCGCGGTCGGCGAAGACCCGCACCGGCACCAGGGCCGACACCGTGCCGCCGTGCGAGCGGCGCAGCTCCACCAGCACGAACGCCACGCCGAGCGCGACACCGGCCGCGGCGGCGAGCGGCGGCACCGCCCCGTCGCGCTCGATGAGCCCGTAGGTGAGCCCGGCCAGCGCCAGGGCGGCGAGGGCGGCGCCGAGCACGTCGAAGCGGCCGGTGGCCGTCTCGTCCCGGGTCTCGGGGACGTGGCGCACGGCGACCAGGACGACCAACGCGGCCAGGGGCAGGTTGATCAGGAAGACCCACCGCCAGCCCGCCGTCTCCACGAGCCAGCCGCCGAGCAGCGGGCCGACCGCGCCCGCCACCCCGCCGAGCCCGGACCAGGCGCCCACGGCGCGGGGCCGGTCGTCGCGGGCGAAGGACGACTGGATGATCGCCAAGGAGCCCGGGGTGAGCAGCGCACCGCCGATGCCCTGCAGGGCGCGGGCGAGGACGAGCGTCTCGATGTTGGGCGCGATCCCGCACAGCGCCGAGGCCAGGGCGAACCAGACGACTCCGATGACGAAGATCTTCCGCCGCCCGTACCGGTCGCCGAGGGAGCCGCCGAGGAGGATCAGCCCGGCCAGCGTGAGGGTGTAGGCGTTCACCGTCCACTGGAGCCCGGACATCGACGCGCCCAGATCCCTGCCCAGCGCGGGCAGGGCGACGTTGACGACGGTGCTGTCGAGCATGGCCATGCCGGAGCCGAGGACGGTGGTGAGCAGGACCCACCGGCCGCGGGGGGAGTTCATGCGGATGCCGCCTTTGTCCATGCAGACCATCATGCTGGACAAAAAGGCGATTCTGGTCATCCGGTCGTCCTGACGAGGTGTTCTCCGTCAAGGCGGGCACCCGTCGCCCTGGGCGACGCCCGGCCTCCCGGCGCCCGCCAGGCCCGGTCTCCCAGCCCCGCGAGGCCCGGTCTCCCGGCCCCGCGAGCGGCCGGGATGAACTCCGGGCCTCAGAGCGTTACGAGGGACGCACCACCCGGGATCGCCCCCAGTGGCCCGCCGCGGACGGCACGTCCGGCCGGTCGGGCCGCCGCCGGTCCCGGCCCCGGAGAGAGCCGCCTCACGAGCGGGAACGGTCTCCAGACCCGGCCGGACAGGCCGCCGACCTGGGCGAACCCGAACGAAGGAGCAATCTGCCGAGGCGTGTCCCGACGAGCTGATTACACGATTACGATCGCTCGCAGCGAACACGCGCAGGCTCGGGAACAATCCAGGGCTCTCATTAATTGAGTCGATGTAACTCAACCCTTGGAGTTCGCATGAGTCAGAGCTTGATCCTCCCGGTTCTGCCGCTCGACGACGAGGTCGTCCTCCCCGGCATGGTCGTCCCGCTCGACCTGTCCGACACCGAGGTGCGCGCCGCCATCGACGCCGCCCGGGCGTCCTCCACGTCCCCGAGCAAGCCGCGGGTGCTCCTCGTGCCCCGGATCGACGGCAAGTACGGCGCCGTGGGCGTCACCGCCGTCGTCGAGCAGATCGGAAGGCTTCCCGGCGGCGAGCCCGGCGCCGTCGTCCGCGGTGTGGAGCGCGTGCGCGTCGGCTCCGGCACCACCGGACCGGGCGCCGCCCTCTGGGTGGAGGCGACCCGCGTCGAGACGATCCCCGCCGACGGACGCGCCGAAGAGTCCGCCAAGGAGTACAAGGCGCTGGCCACCACGATCCTGCAGAAGCGCGGGGCGTGGCAGGTCGTCGACGCCGTGAACCAGATCGAGGACGCCTCCGTCCTCGCCGACAGCTCCGGCTACGCGCCCTGGCTGACCACGGCCCAGAAGGTCGAGCTGCTGGAGAACCCCGACCCGACCGAGCGCCTCGCCAAGCTCGTCGGCTGGGCCCGCGAGCACCTGGCCGAGCTGGACGTCGCCGAGACGATCCGCAAGGACGTCCAGGAGGGCATGGAGAAGCAGCAGCGCGAGTTCCTGCTGCGTCAGCAGCTCGCCGCCGTCCGCAAGGAACTGGCCGAGCTCAACGGCGAGGCCGCCTCCGAGGAGGAGGACTACCGCGCCCGCGTCGAGGCCGCCGACCTGCCCGAGAAGGTCCGCGAGGCCGCCCTCAAGGAGGTCGACAAGCTCGAGCGCACCTCCGACCAGTCGCCCGAGAGCGGCTGGATCCGCACCTGGCTGGACACCGTCCTCGACATCCCCTGGAACACCCGCACCGAGGACGCCTACGACATCGCGGCCGCCCGCGCCGTGCTCGATGCCGACCACACCGGGCTCGACGACGTGAAGAACCGCATCATCGAGTACCTCGCCGTGCGCAAGCGCCGCGCGGACCAGGGTCTCGGCATCGTCGGGGGCCGCCGCAGCGGCGCCGTCCTGGCGCTGGCCGGTCCTCCCGGAGTCGGCAAGACCTCGCTCGGCGAGTCCGTGGCCCGCGCCATGGGCAGGAAGTTCGTCCGCGTCGCCCTCGGCGGCGTCCGCGACGAGGCCGAGATCCGCGGCCACCGGCGCACCTACGTCGGCGCGCTGCCCGGCCGCGTCGTGCGGGCCATCCGCGAGGCCGGCAGCATGAACCCGGTCGTCCTGCTGGACGAGGTCGACAAGGTCGGCGCCGACTACCGCGGCGACCCGACGGCCGCGCTGCTGGAGGTCCTCGACCCGGCGCAGAACCACACCTTCCGCGACCACTACCTGGAGGTCGAGCTCGACCTGTCGGACGTGCTCTTCCTCGCGACCGCCAACGTCCTGGAGGCGATCCCCGGCCCGCTGCTCGACCGCATGGAGGTCGTGACGCTCGACGGCTACACCGAGGACGAGAAGGTCGCCATCGCCCGCGACCACCTGCTGCCGCGCCAGCTCGACAAGGCCGGCCTGACCTTCGCCGACGTGACGGTGGAGGAGGACGCCCTGCGCAGGCTCGCCGGCGAGTACACCCGCGAGGCCGGCGTGCGCTCGCTGGAGCGGGCGATCGCCCGGGTGCTGCGCAAGGTCACCGCGAAGGCCGCCCTGGAGGAGGCCGCGCTGCCGGTCAACGTGAGCGCCGCCGACCTGGTCGGCTACCTCGGCAGGCCGCGCCACGTGCCGGAGTCGTCGCTGCCGGAGTCCGCGCAGCGCACCGCCGTCGCGGGCGTCGCGACCGGGCTCGCGGTCACCGGCGCGGGCGGCGACGTCCTGTACGTCGAGGCGTCGCTGGCCGACCCGGAGACCGGTTCCACCGCCGTCACGCTCACCGGCCAGCTCGGCGACGTGATGAAGGAGTCGGCCCAGATCGCGCTGTCCTACCTGCGCTCGCGCGGCGCCGAGCTGGAGCTGCCGGTCGGGTCCCTGAAGGACCGCTCCGTGCACATCCACGTCCCGGCGGGCGCGATCCCCAAGGACGGGCCGTCCGCGGGCGTCACGATGACCACCGCCCTGGCCTCGCTGCTGTCCGGCCGCCCCGTGCGGTCCGACGTCGCGATGACCGGCGAGGTCTCGCTCACCGGCCGGGTGCTCCCCATCGGCGGGGTCAAGCAGAAGCTGCTCGCCGCCCACCGGGCGGGCATCACCACGGTGCTCATCCCGGCGCGCAACGAGCCGGACCTCGACGACGTGCCCGAGGCCGTGCGCGGTGAGCTGACCGTCCACGCGGTCAGCGACGTGCGCGAGGTGCTGGAGATCGCGCTGACCCCGGCCACGGTGGCCGAGCGCGCCGGCGTCTGACCGATCCGCTGACGAGCCGCCGGTTCGGCGGCTCGCGGCGCGGGGCCCAGTACGGCTCACAGTACGGCTCACAGTGGGGCGGACCACCCGTAGGGGGGCCCGCCCCCACGCGTTCTCCCGGCCGGGCTCCGGTGGGCAGGCGTCAAGGGCAGCCGTAAAGGCCGCGGACGGCGGCCAGGTCCACCTTGCTGAAGCCCTTTCTCTGGCCGATCTCGACGGGGAGCGCCGGCACGAGCGTGTCCTGCCCGTTGCTGCTGAAGAATTTCCTCCCGTAGAGCATCACGGAATCGTAGTCGAGCGTTCCGAAGAGCCGGTTGCGTGGAAGGTCGAGTTTCCGGAACTGCGACTCGTATCCGGGAATGACGTTCTCCAGGTGAACGGTCACCGCGCCGTCGCGGTCGGACCGCGAATGCTCGTGGTAGAAGCCGAGCGCGTGCATGAGTTCGTGAATGGCGATGCCCTTGTGCTCACATCCCGGGCCTATCGAGAGTTCCTGTCCCGCGCCCCCGACCCGGCCCACGTAGGAATAGCAGCCGTGGCCCTGGACGATGTTCAGATAGCTCTCCTCCGTCGTGCGCGGGACGAAATGCACGCAGGTCTGGATGTGGAAGTCCTTCATCGCCTCCTCGACCGCGGTGCGGGCCGCGGCCGGGAGCTGCGGGGACAACACGAAGGGCACCGTCCGCTCCGGCCACAGGGCGCCCGCCTGGGTGGTGGCCGTCCCGGCGTCCCCCACCCGGCAGCCGCGCGACCGTGCCGGGGCCTCGCCGAAGGGGGCGGCGACCCTGCCGGGCGGGGGCGGGACGGTGTCCGTGACCTCGTCCATCACCTGGGGGAACACCCCCGGGAGGCGGATCTTTCCGGACGCGGCCTCGCCGGGCGTCCCGATGACGATGTCGCCCTCGGTGACGGCGTACCCGTCGATGTCGACGTACCCGACCGTGTACGGACGGCCGGATATATCGGGAATGGTGATGGAAAGCGGCGGAAGTTCGGTCTGCTGCTGCCACACCCAGTCGAACGGGTCGTCCTCGGCGGACGCGGATGGGACGCCCGCCGTCAGGCCGGACAGTGCGATCGCCAATATCACGACTATTCGCATGAATTTCCCCCCGAAAGGCGCCCGTATGGGTTCACGGGCGATCGCGGGTGAACCTACCCGGCGGCCATCCGGAATTCCCGACGCCCGTTCCGCGATGACCGCCCCGTGACGGGAGCCGGTCGTCCCGTTTCCCTTTCCCTGTACGGCCCGGCCGAATGCGATTTTTCACCATTTCCCCGGCGCGGGGCGGCCCGCGAACGCCCTTCCGGATTTCCCGCGCCCGGCCGGTCCGGAGACCGCGACGGCCGCGCCACGAGGCCCCGCCGCGTCGATACCCCCGCCCTCCGCGCCCCTCGGCGCGGGCCCCGGTGACCTTCAGGCAACTTCCAGTTACGGCTTAGGCAGCTCTTATCGTCCGTTTGTCATCCTTGAATTACCGGTCCGAAGCCGGCCGCCGCCGAATGGCGGCGAGTGCGGATGACTGCGAGGAAGAGATGAGCACCGAAGACCCGCGTGAGCAGACGAGTGAAAACACCACTCCGGTTGAGATGCCCGGTTCGCGAGGGTGGAGCCAGTTCGGCAGCACGCCGCCCGAGGCGGGCGGCTACCAGCGGACCTGGATCCCCGCCGCGATGCCTGCCGCTCCCGTGCGGAGCGACGCCGACTGGTGGACCACCGGGCGCAAGGCCATCGCCGGGCTCGCGCTGGCCGCCGTGGCCGTCGGAGGCGGGGCCGCGGGGGCCTTCGTCGCCACGGCGTCCGCCTCGGGAGGCCAGCCCGTGATCACCAGCCCGATCACCCGGCCGGCGTCCGACTCCACCGTGACCACCGTGGCCGACGTCGCCAAGGCCGTGCAGCCCTCGGTGGTATCGATCATGGTGACCGGCCAGGCCGGGCAGGCCGAGGGCTCGGGCGTGATCCTCTCCGCGGACGGCCTGATCCTCACCAACAACCACGTGGTGGCGGGCGTCGGCCAGGGAAGCCGGGTCCAGGTGAAGTTCAGCGACGGCAAGAGCGCCGCCGCAACGATCGTCGGCACCGACCCGGCGACCGACCTCGCCGTAGTCCGGGCGCAGAACGTCTCCGGGCTGACCAAGGCCACCCTGGGCGACAGCGACAAGCTGCGCGTCGGCGACGCCGTCCTCGCCATCGGCAGCCCCCTCGGCCTGGAGGGGTCGGTGACGGCCGGCATCGTCAGCGCGCTCGACCGCACGCTGCGCGTCGGCGGGCAGTCGCAGCAGCAGCCGCAGCTTCCCCCCGGCTGGGGCCCCGGCGGCGGGATGCAGCAGCAGTCACAGGACACCGGGACGACCATCGGCGGCGCCATCCAGACCGACGCGGCCATCAACCCGGGCAACTCCGGCGGCGCGTTGGTCAACGCCTCGGGCCAGGTCGTCGGCATCAACAGCGCCATCGCGACCAACGGCGGCGACGGCAACATCGGCGTCGGCTTCGCGATCCCGATCAACACCGCCTCCCAGGTCGCCGACCAGATCATCAAGACGGGCAAGGCGACGCACGCCTTCCTCGGCGTCAACCTCGCCGACGCGACCGGCGACGCCCAGGGCGCGGTCATCGGCTCGGTGCAGTCCGGCAGCCCCGCCGAGCAGGCGGGCCTCAAGGCCGGCGACCTGATCACCAAGCTGGACGGCAAGCCGGTCGCCGGGGCCGAGACCGTGGTCGGCGCCGTCCGCGGCTACCGTCCGGGCACCAAGGTGACGCTGACCTACGTGCGCAACGGATCCACCAGCACCGTGACGGTGACGCTCACCGAGAAGACCGTCGCGAGCTGACCACCGGCCCCTCGGAGGGGGTAGGGGCGGGGAACGCGCCGCCGGGACCACCACGGTCCCGGCGGCGCCGCCGTTCCCGGGGCCACGCAGGGGGCTTCGCCGGAGCCGTGCGGCTCCGCCGGGGGCCGCGGGCCGGAAGAGGGCCGGCGCGGCGTCCGGAGGGGGGCGCTCAGCGGCGGCCGGAGGTCAGCGCCTCCGACTCCCACAGGTCGCGGTAGTAGCCGGGGGCGGACACCAGCTCGTCGTGGCGCCCGCGCTGCGCCACCCGTCCCTCCGACAGGACGACGATCTCGTCCACGTCCTCCAGGCCGCGCAGGCGGTGGGTGACCAGCACCGTCGTGCGCCCGTGCGTCACGTCCAGCAGGTCGGCCATCAGTGCGTCCGCCGTCGTCTCGTCCAGGGACTCGGCGGGCTCGTCCAGCAGCAGCACCTCGGGGTCGCGCAGCAGCGCCCGGGCCAGCGCCAGCCGCTGGAGCTGGCCGCCCGAGACCGTGCGGCCGTCCTCGCCGAGCGTCACGTCCCAGCCGGTCCGCTCGACGAAGGCGTCCAGGCGGGCGCGGAGCACGGCCCGCGCGAGCTCGTCCTCGCCCGCCTCCGGGCCGGCCAGGCGCAGGTTGTCGCGCAGCGAGGCGCGGAAGACGTACGGGTCCTGGGTCAGGCCGGTGATCCTCTCCCGGACGTCGTCGGGGGACAGGTCGCGGACGTCCACGCCGTTGAGGGCGATCCGTCCCGAGGAGAAGTCGGCGACGCGCATCAGGGCCGCGAGCAGCGTGCTCTTGCCCGCGCCGCTCGGCCCGACCACGGCCACCCGCTTGCCCGGGGTCAGCGTGAGGGACACGCCGTCGAGCGCCGGAGGCCGGTCCGCGGAGTGCCGGACGATCAGGTCCTCCACCTCGACGGTCAGCGGGCCCTCGGGCGGGGCCGCCGCCGCGGCGGGCTCGGCGACGGCGGGCGGCGTGGCACGGACCTCCCGCAACCGGCGCAGCGCCGCCATGACCCCGGCCAGTCGCTCGCCCGCCGCGGGCAGCGGCAGGACGGGCTCGAACGACACCAGGGCGGTGAGCGCCAGGACGGCCGTCGGCACCTGGCCCAGGCCGGCGCGCGAGGCGGTCAGCACGATCGCCGCGACGGTCAGGCCCTGCACCAGCGTGCCGAGGGCGAGCGCCGCCGCGCCGGCCAGCGACTGGCGGCGTTCGAGCGCCGCGAGCCGCTCGCCGGCCTTCGCCGAGGCGGCCAGGGCGCGCTCGCCCGCACCGTAGGCGGCGAGGTCGGCGGCGCCGTGCACCAGGTCGGCCACCCGGGCGGCGAGCTCGGCCCGCGCCGGGGCCAGCCGCGCCGACCAGTGCCGTGCGGCCACGTTCGTCACGACCGGCAGCGCCACCCCCGCCACGGCCAGCCCAGCGACCAGCACCAGCGCGGCGGCGGGCAGCAGGAAGGCGGCCAGCGTCACGGCGGCGGCCGCGGTGACCGCGCCGGCGATCGCGGGCAGCAGGCAGCGGACGAGCAGGTCCTGGACGGCGTCGGTGTCGTCCACCATGCGGCTCAGCAGGTCGGCGCCCCGGTGCCCGAGCGGCCCCGAGGGGATCAGCGCCTCGTACAGGCGCTCACGGGTGGTGGCCTGGGCGCGCAGCGCGACGTCGTGGCCGGCCAGGCGCTCGCCGTACCGGAACAGGCCGCGGCTGGTCGCGAACGCGCGGACGGCGACGATCGCCACGCTCAGGGCCGCGAGCTCCGGCTGCTGCGCCGCCCGCGTGATCAGCCACGCGGCCGCGCCGATCAGCCCGAGCGCCGCCAGCTCGGCCGCGGCCCCGGCCGCCGCCGCGGCCACCAGCCGCCCGCGTCCGCTGCGCGGGGGAGCCGTGCCGGTGGGGGTGCCGGCCGGAGCGGCACCGGTGGGAGCGGGGCCCGGGGTCGCCGGAGTGGAGTCCATGTGCCTTCTCACTCTCCCGGCCTCGCCAGGCCGGCGGGGACGCGGGTGACGGCGCGGTCGGAGACGATCCTGCCGCCCTCGACGCGGACGACGCGGTCCGCCAGGTCGAGCATCGCCGGGCGGTGCGCGACGATGATCGCGGTCCGGCCCTCGGCGAGCGTCCGCGTGGCCTCGACGATCGCCGCCTCGCTGCGGCCGTCCAGGCGCGCGGTGGGCTCGTCCAGCAGCAGGACCTCGGCCTCGGGACGGCAGAACGCGCGGGCGAGCGCCAGCCGCTGCCGCTGGCCCGCCGACAGGTCCGCCCCGCGTTCGCCGATGACGGTCGCGTACCCGTCGGGGAGGGCGTCCACGAACTCGGCGGCCCGCGCCGCGAGGGCCGCCGCGCACACCTGCTCGGGGGACGCCGCCGAGCCCAGCGCGATGTTGGCGGACACCGTGTCGGCGAACAGATGGGGACGCTGCGGCACGAACGCCAGCCGCGCGCGCCACCGGTCCGGATCGACGCCGGCGAGGTCGGCGGCGCCGACGAGCACCCGTCCCTCGGACGGCGTCACGAACCCGAGCAGCAGGTGGAGCAGCGTGCTCTTGCCCGCGCCGCTCTCCCCGGCCAGCGCGACCCGCTCGCCCGGCGCGATCACCAGCGACACGTCCGTCAGCGCGGCGTCCTCCCGCCCGGGATACCGGACGGTGACCCCTTCCAGCCGGATCTCCGGCACGCCGGGCGGCACGAGGGTGGGAGGCGTCGCCGCCACGCGAGCCCGCACGGCCGGTCCGGGGCGGTCGCCGTCCTCCTTCGCCGCCGGGCTGGACGATGTCACCTTCCCACGACCGTCCTCGTCCTCGTCCTCGTCCCCGGCGCCGGACAGGACGGCGAAGGCGTCGTCGGCGGCGGCGACGCCCTCCATGGCGGCGTGGAACCTGGTGCCCATCGCGCGCAACGGGATGTACGCCTCGGGGGCGAGCAGCAGGACCAGCAGGGCGACGCGCAGGTCCAGCGAGCCGGACAGCAGCCGCAGCCCGACCGGCACGGCCACCAGTGCCAGCGACAGCGAGGCCACCAGCTCCAGGACCAGCGAGGACAGGAAGGCGACGCGCAGCGTCCGCATGGTCGCCGACCGGTGGGCGTCGGCGACCTGCCGGATCACCGTCGCCTGGTAGCGGGCCCGCCCGAAGGCGCGCAGCGTCGGAAGGCCGCGCACCACGTCCAGGAAGTGCCCCCCGAGCTGGGACAGCGCCCGCCACTGCCGGTCGGTGACCTCCTTGGTGCGCCACCCGACCAGCGCGCCGAACACGGGGATCAGCGGCAGCGTCAGCAGGACGATGACCGCGGTGCCGAGGTCGGCCGTGAACAGCCGGACCAGCACGGCGACGGGCACCACGCCCGCGACGGCCACCGCGGGCAGGTAGCCGGTGACGTACGGGTCCAGGGCGTCCAGGCCGCGCCCGGCGAGCGTGACGAGCTCGCCGGAGCGGCGCGCGGTGAGCCGCGCGGGACCGAGCTCGCCGAGCCGCGCCAGCAGGCGGTGGCGCAGCACCGATTTCAGCGCCGTGGCCGTGCGCCCGGCGGCGGCGCCCTGGACCAGGCCGAACAGGGCCCGCGCCGCGACCACCCCCGCCAGCGGGATCAGCGCCGCGGTCGTGAACGCCCCCGACAGCACGCCGGACAGCAGCTCGGCCTGCGCCAGCACCAGCAGCCCGGCGAGCACGGCCGCCGCCACGCACGCGAACAGGTGGACGCGGACGGCCTGCTCGGCCCGCGCCAGGCGCAGAAGGTCTCGGTGCATCGGTTCCCTAGAAGAACGAGGGGATACGGGCGGCGACGCCGGTGGACCCGAGGGGGCCGAACGTCCTCCATACCCATACTTGCGCCCCCACGAGGATGGGAGTGACCGGAAGGGCGATGACACTGAGCACATTCAGCGTCGCCGGTGACGCCACGTGGTCGGTCAGTGACGGGACGAGCGCGGCCAGCGGGACCGCGGCGGGCAGGGCGGCCACGACGGCGGTCAGCAGCAGCCGCCGTCCCGTGCGTGCCGCCTCGGCCCTGCCGGACAGGCGCCAGGCCACGAACGAGCGGCCGTGGAAGGCGAACGCGGCGGCGACCACGGCCCCCGACAGCAGGCCCACCAGGTCGAACGGCTGGGAGGGCAGCTCTCTGACCAGTGAGGCCAGGGCGACGCCCCACGACAGCGCGAGGCCCCAGGAGCCCGCGCAGAGCACCGCGTCCCAGAAGCCCCGCCAGGCGTCGCCGTCGAGCCTGCGGCGGAACCACAGGCCCGCGTCCCGCAGGATCCAGGACACCAGCAGCGCGACCACGACCGGGTACATGCCGCTGAGCACGGTGCCCTCCAGGGCGGGGAAGGCGCCGAACAGCGTCCCGGCCAGCGCCACGAGCCAGACCTCGTTGGCGAGCACGTACGGGGCCATCGCCGCCACCAGGCGGTCACGGTGCCGGGCGCGGCCGCCGGGTTCGCCGGCGTGCTCGCCCGCGCGGGCGAGCCAGGGGAGCGTCATGCCGACGCCGATGTCGAAGCCTTCCAGCGCGAAATAGCCGACCAGCAGCACGGCCAGGACCGCGAGCCAGATGATCTCCATGGGGGGAGCTCCTAGAAATATGGTCAGGGGGAGGCGGCGGTCACAGGGCGAGCGCCGGCGCGGGTGAGGGGTCGGCGGGCTCGGCCGCGCCGAGGGAGACCTGGTCCGGGCCGCGGCGCACGGCCCGCGCGATCAGCAGGTAGTCGACCACGGCGAGCAGCCCGAGCACGCCCACGAAGGCGATGAACGAGAACGTGACCATGCCCGTGGTCAGGCCGGGGGAGATGGCGTCGGCCACGCGCAGGCGGCCGAACACCAGCCACGGCTGGCGGCCGATCTCGCGGGCGAGCCAGCCCATGATCGCGGCGACGAAGGGCAGCGGCGTCATGAGCATGAGCAGCGGGTGCAGCCAGCGGGTGCGGGCGAGCACGTCGCGGATCAGCAGCGGCAGCATGCCGAACATCACGACGAATTGGACGAGCTGGCCGATGGTCATCATGGTGACGAGGGCGGCGTCGGTGACGGGGGTCTCGAACTTGTTCGGCTGGATGTCGTTGACGAAGCCGAATTGGGCGTACCCGAACCCGACCGCGAGCGTGGCGCCGACGAACCCCCACACCACGCCGGTGCGCAGCGAGCGGCGGAAGAACTCCTGGTCGGCGGTGCGCCGGAACAGGTGGTAGGCGCTGGCGCCAATGATCACGAAGCTGCCCGTGAACAGCCCGGCGCCGATGACGTGCGGGAACGCCATGACCAGGCTGGGGTTGGTGAGCAGCGCGCCGAAGTCGGCCAGGGCCAGGTGGTCGCCCCGCTGGACGGTGCCGGCCGGGTGCTGGAGGAAGGAGTTGGCCACCATGATCCAGAAGGCGCTCGCGTAGGCCGTGAGCGTCACCAGCCAGATGCAGGCCAGGTGCAGCTTCTTCGGCAGGCGGTTCCAGCCGAAGATCCACAGCCCGAGGAAGGTGGACTCCAGGAAGAAGGCGACCAGGGTCTCGATCGCCAGCGGGGCGCCGAACACGTCCCCGGCGTAGTGGGAGAGCCGGCTCCAGGTGAGGCCGAACTGGAACTCCATCACCAGCCCGGTGAACACGCCCAGCGCGTAGTTGATCACGTAGATCTGGCCCCAGAACCGCGTCATGCGCTCGAACACCGGCTTGCCGGTGACGACGTGGCGCGTCTGCATGATCGCCACGAGGGGGGCCAGGCCGAGCGTCAGCACGACGAACAGGAAGTGCAGGCTTCCCGTCACCGCGAACTGCGTCCGTGCCAGGTCGAGCACGTTCATGGTCACTCTTCTCTAGTTGTGCCTGTCTACATATAGAGAGCCTACATGTAGACTGCCTACATGAAGCACGTGGATGGGCTTGCCGGATGAACGCCGACGCGCTGCGCGGTCACATGGACGCCTTGCTCCTGTCCGTCCTGGAGCACGAGCCGCTGCACGGGTACGCGATCATCGAGGCGTTGCAGGTCCGCAGCGGGGGCGCGCTCAGCGTGCCCACCGGCACCGTCTATCCCGCGCTGCGCCGGCTGGAGCGCCTGGGCTACCTCACCAGCGAGTGGGCGACCGTCGGCGGCCGCAAACGCCGCACCTACCGCCTCACGCGGGCCGGGCACGCCGCGCTGGCGGGGGAGCGTTCGGCCTGGCGGCGGTTCACCGACGCCGTCGGCGGCGTCCTCGCCCCGCGTTCCCCGGAGAGCCCCGCCCGGTGACGGGCCCGGCCGCGGTCAGCTCACGGCCTCCCGCCCCCTCGGCGGCGTCGCCCGGCGGGAGACGAGCAGGCAGCGCGTCGCGCTGAACAGCAGCGAGCCCGCGACGGCGTAGCTGAAGAGGCAGGCGAAGAGGCCCGCGGGGAAGAGGTCCGCGTCCCGCAGCCCGGTCCCGCGCCCCAGCGTCAGCGCGGCCGACATGCCGATCACCAGCGGGACCTGGATCCACAGCAGGACGCCCAGGGCCCTGGTGACGATCTTGGGGTTGCGGTGCCGCAGCGGGCCGCGCGCCAGCGTCAGCAGCGCCAGCGCGCCGAGGACGCCCATGCCGAACTGGAACCAGTCGAGGAACTGGGCCAGCGGGGAGAACCACACGGGCTTGACCGGCGTCCACGGGTTCTGCGGGTAGATGCGCCAGATCACGCTCCAGATGACCGTGGACAACGGGACGCTCACGAACAGCACCGCGGCCGTCCTGCGGCCCTGGCAGGCGGCCAGCTCATCCTGGTAGCCGGGGGCGATCTCGGTCACCATGCCGAACTCGGCGACCGCCAGGCGCTCCGCCTCGTCCCGGTCCATGCCCTCGGCCAGGTAGGCGTCGGCGGTGTCGGTCAGGCTGTCGCGCGCCTCCGCGATCATGTCCCGCCGGACCCGAAGCGGCCCGCGCAGCGTGCGGGCGAGCGTCGTCACGAAGTCGTCGATGACACTCGCGCTCGCCATGTGCTCCCCAGGGACGGCCGTGATGAAATGCGCCCCTATTGTCGCCTGGAGGGGGTCCGGCCCGGAATCCGGGGAATCCCTGACACGTCCCTGGTGACCTCTCGTGGGACACGGGTTCCGGGGACGGTCAGCCGGCGCCCGTCGTGAGGCGGTGGACGACCGGCACCGGCACCGGCACCGGGACGGTGGAGCGGTGGGCGGCCGGGGTCGGCTGCGGGTGCCCGGCCGGGCGGCGCGCGGTGTGCGCGGCGGCGCTCCAGAACAGCACCACGGCGGTCACCGCGGCCACGAGCGCCATCCACCCGAGCGTGCGCCCGAGCCGCAGCCCGTACCCGCAGGCCAGCCAGTACAGCGACAGCGCCACCTTGACGCGGCCCGGAGGGCTCCCCATCCGGCGCATCTCCATGGCCCCGAACGCGAAGTCGGCCGAGGTCCGCTCGTCGTCCACGGCCGGGCGCAGCCGCTCGTACAGGGTGGCGAGGCGGCCGGGGTCCAGCGGCTGCTCCGCGCGCGGCGACCATCCGCGCCAGGCGTGCTCGTCGGCGAGGACGCGGCGCCGCGTCCACCAGCGGACCGGCGGCCAGCCCGGTTCCAGGCGCACGCCGGCCGGGGTGCGGGCGAACAGGCAGTCCGACAGGCGCAGGCCCTCCGGGTTGCGCAGCCGGCCGAGCGCGCACGCGCGCAGGTCCGCGCCGGTCAGCGTGAGCGCGCCGGCGTCCAGGCGGTCCAGGGAGACCACCCGCATCCGTCCCATGTGCCGGGTCAGGTCCGCGGGGCCCGCCAGCGTCGCGTCCCGCAGGTCGACGTCGGCGTCCGACAGGCGCGCGGTGAACCGGCCCGCGAGACCGGCGGCGCGCAGGTCGACGCGGCAGCCCCCGGTGTCGAGGTGGAGCGCCGCCGAGGCGCGGACCTCCGGCAGCGACAGCCGCCGCCCGACCCGCATGGGCCCGAGGTAGGCGGTGCTGTGGAAGCGCACCCCCTCGAACCCGGCGGTGCCCGCGCAGGCCGCGGCGCGGAACGACAGGGCCCGGCGGAAGCGCGCCCCCCGGAAGATCGCGTCGCCGTCGAACGTGGCCCCGTCGAAGGCGGCGAACCCGTGGAACTCCGCGCCGCGGAACGAGGCGTCCCTGCCGAACCGCGCGTCGCCGAACAGCGCGTCGCTGCCGACGCGGACGTGGTCGAACGCGCCGTGCCCGCGCACGCGCGCGCCGTGCATCGAGAACTCCCGGGAGAACCGCACCTCGCGGAAGGAGACGTTGCGCGTGAAGCGGGTGTCGAAGAAGGAGGCGAGCCGGTCGAAGCGCGCGTGGTCGAACGTCGCGTCACCGGCGAAGACGACCTCGCCGAACCGCGCGGGGCCGGTGAAGAGGGCGCGGTCGAAGCGCGCCCGGCCGAGACGGCGGCCGACGCCGTCGAGGATCCGCGTCAGCAGGTCCTCGTCGAGGGTCGTGCCGCGCACGTCGAGACCCTGGCCGGGGATCAGCCCGCGCAGGACGCCGTCCAGCTCGGCGGGGGCGAGGTGGGCCAGGCACCGCCCGTACGGCTCGCGGGCGATCCCCACGCATTCGGGCGAGGTCTCGCATGTCCGCCAGCCCACGTCTAGCGGGACGATCTTCAACGGGGATGTCATGGCAATGTCATACCCAATGTCGGGCAACGGGTAGCTAAATCGTGATGGAAAGGTGACACAGTGTTGCGGCGATGATCGTTACCCCAGGTCCGCCAAGGTCAGGCCGGACAAGTTTACTGCCGGTCACTCGACATCTAGAGTCAAGATTCACCTTTTTCACCTTCTGTATAGCTCTAGTACAAGATGGCGGGGGTTGGCGCCTTTACGCTCCGGGACATGCGTGCTCTATCCCGGGCGATCGCCGCCCTAGCCGCCGCCGGCGTGGCCATCGCCGGTGTCGCCACCCTCGCCTCCTCCCCGGCCTCCGCGGAGCCGGGCACCGTCGTGATCAGCCAGGTCTACGGAGGGGGCGGCAACTCCGGCGCCCCGCTCACCAACGACTTCGTGGAACTGTTCAACCGCAGCGGCTCCGCCGTCTCCCTCGACGGCTGGTCGCTGCAATATGCCAGCGCCACCGGCACCGGAAACTTCGCGTCCAACAAGCTCAACCTCGCCGGCTCGCTGGCCCCCGGCCAGTACCACCTGGTGCAGCTCGCCGCCGGCACGACGCCGTCCGGCTCCCTGCCCACGCCCGACGCCACGGGCACCCTCAACCTGAGCGGCACGGCCGGCAAGGTCGCGCTGGTCCGCTCGGCCGACGGCCTGGCCTGCAACGGCGGCTCGACGGTCTGCACCGCCGACCAGCTCGCGCTCATCGCCGACCTGGTCGGGTACGGCAACGCCAACTTCTTCGAGGGCACGCCCGCCCCGGCGCTGACCAACGCCACCGCCGCCCTGCGCGGCGACCACGGGTGCGCCGACACCGACGTGAACGCGGACGACTTCACCACCGGCGCCCCCGCGCCCCGCAACTCGGCGACCACGCCGGCCCCCTGCGCCGGGGACCCGACGCCGACGCCGTCCGACACCCCCACCCCGACCCCCACGCCGACCCCGACCGTGACGCCCACGGTCACCCCGACCCCGACCCCGACCCCCACGCCGACGCCCACGGGTGACCCGTGCGAGCTCCCGGCGACCCACGAGATCGCCGAGGTCCAGGGCAGCGGCGACGCCAGCCCGATCACCGGCACCGCCGTGCGCGTCGAGGGCGTCGTCACCGGCGGCTTCCAGGGCACCGGCCAGCTCGGCGGCTTCTACATCCAGGACCCGACCCCCGACGCCGACCCCATGACCTCCGACGCGGTGTTCGTGTACACCACCAAGCCGGCCAAGGTCGGCGACCGCGTCCTGGTCAGCGGCACCGTCGCCGAGTTCAACGGCCTCACCGAGCTCACCTCGGTCTCGGCCGTGGACGTCTGCGGCACCGGCACGATCAAGCCCACGAAGGTGAAGCTCCCGATCGCCGAGGGCGCCTCCTACGAGCCGCTGGAGGGCGTGCTCGTCACGATCCCCGAGAAGCTCACCGTCTCCGAGGTCTACAACCTCGGCCGCTTCGGCGAGGTCACGCTGTCCTCCGAGGGCCGCCTGTTCCAGGCGACCGACCGTCCGGGCGTCGACGCGGCCCTGAACACGCGCCGCTCGATCCTGCTGGACGACGGCTCCAACGTGCAGAACCCGCCGGCGCTGCCGTACCACACCGCGGGCTCCAACACCGTCCGCGTGGGTGACACCACCACGGCGCTCACCGGCATCCTGACCTACGGCTTCAACACCTACCGCATCGAGCCGACCCAGCCGGTCGCCTTCCAGGCGGACAACCCCCGCCCGGCCAAGCCCGAGAAGATCACGGGCAACGTCAAGGTGGCGAGCCTCAACACGCTCAACTGGTTCACCACGCTGAACAAGCGCGGCGCCAACACCACCGAGGAGCGCGACCGCCAGCTCGCCAAGCTGGTCTCCACGCTCAGGGGCCTGAACCCGGACGTCGCCGGCCTCATGGAGGTCGAGAACAACGGCTACACGGCGCTGAACACGCTGATCGACGCCCTCAACGCCGAGGTCGGCGCCGACACCTACAAGGGCATCATCGCGCCCTACACCGGCACCGACGAGATCCAGGTCGCGCTGATCTACAAGCCCGCGGTCGTCAAGCCCGTCGGCCTCCCGGCCTCCTCCAACGACCGGGTGTTCCGCCGCCCGCCGCTGATCCAGCAGTTCAAGCGGGCCAAGGGCAACGACCCCACGACGTTCACGATGATCGTCAACCACTACAAGTCCAAGGGCTGTGACGGCGCCACCGGGGCGGACAAGGACCAGGGCGACGGCCAGAGCTGCTTCAACGCCGAGCGCGTGCGCCAGGCCGAGGCCACGCTGGGCCTGATCGACACCTACAACCTGCCCAACCCGGTCGTGCTCGGCGACCTCAACGCCTACGGCGAGGAGGACCCGATCCACACGCTGGAGGACGGCAAGCTGGTCAGCGTCAGCAAGAAGTTCGTCCCCAAGAAGGACCGCTACAGCTACGTCTTCAGCGGCCTGTCGGGTGAGCTCGACCACGTGCTGGTCAGCAAGCGGCTCGCGAAGATGGTCACCGGCGCCACGATCTGGCACATCAACGCCGACGAGGGCCGGTTCATGGACTACAACACCGAGTTCAACCCGCCCGGCCTCTACTCGCCCGAGGCCTTCCGCTCCTCCGACCACGACCCCCTTCTCTTCGGCCTGGACCTGAAGCAGGACTGACCCTGAACGCATAGAAAGCCCCCGGCACCAGGCTTTCCGATTCGATTAGCGAATCGTAGTTGGGTCGTGGCATACTGTTACCGACACGCCCGACGCCCAGGCGACGTCGGGCACCCTCCCCGGTCAGGCCGTGCACGGCTGTGCACGCCTGACCGGTCAGCGTCCGGAGGGACGTGCTCAACGGGCCGGCGGCTCCGGTTGCCGGCACCAGGACACGAAGACGATCGGTGAATACCGGGCAGCTTGTTGTGCCTTGATTCTGTGTAACGCACAGGATCGCTAAGCCAATCAGAGACGCTTGAACTGGAGACCAGCCGGGGGCTTTCTTCGTTGTGCGCCCAGCATGGGCGATCGCTTGGGGGGAATGTGGGTCTTCTCGCCTGAGCTCGGAGCGCCGTCCGCCGTGCTTCTCGGCGCGGGGGACGGCGTTCTGCTCGACGGCGATGGAATCTTTATGAAGCGCCGGAAGCCACTCGGCGACGGCGACGCGGGCCGTCCCTGATCGACCGCCGGAGACGGTCGAGGGCCCTGGTGGGCTATGTGCACTGTCTGTGCCGAAAATGCCTGATAGGTTAAGATCAAAACGACCTGACGGCGAGCGGGGATGGACATGGAGCAGGCGCCGCTGGGCATCGACCCCACGGTTCCGAGTGTTGCCCGGATCTACGACTACCTTCTCGGCGGCAAGGACAACTTCGCCGCCGATCGCGCGGCCGCGCAGAAGGTCGTCGAGCTGACGCCCAACGCCAAGGAGGGCGTCCAGGCCAACCGCCGATACCTGCGCCGCGCGGTCCGCTTCATGGCCGAGACCGGCGTCCGCCAGTTCCTCGACATCGGCGCCGGCCTGCCCACGCAGGAGAACGTCCACCAGGTGGCACTGGGCGTGGCCCCCGAATCGCGGGTCGTCTACATCGACAACGACCCCATCGTGCTCACCCACGGGCGGGCCCTGCTGGCGGACAACCGGCAGACCATCGTGCTCGACGGCGACCTGCGAGACCCCGAGGCCATCCTCGCCGACCCGCGCGTCACCGCGCACCTCGACTTCGACCGGCCGGTGGGCCTGCTGCTGCTCGCCGTGCTCCACTTCGTCCCCGAGGACGACGTCGCCGAGCGCATCGTCAAGACGCTGCGCGATCGGCTGGCCCCCGGCAGCGCGATGGCGATCAGCCACCTGTCCTTCGGCGACCTCGACGAGGACAAGGTGCGCGAGGGCCGCGAGCTCTACAGCCGCACCTCCGCCGGGTCGGCCACCCCCCGGTCCCGCGCGCAGATCGAGCGTTTCTTCGACGGCTTCGAGATCGTCGAGCCCGGCATCGTCTCCACCGACGACTGGCGTCCCGAGCCGGACGAGCCCAGGCTTCCGCGGCTTCCCGGCGTGGACGGCTTCACCGGCGTCGGCGTCGTCCGCTGATCTCGGGCCTGGTCGATCGCGGAGGTCCTCAAGCGCCCACCCCTGTCCGCACCCCGGATGCGCGTGCTGGAGCGTTCGCCCGATTCCGGGTCCTGATCGCGCGTGTGGCTGAACCGCGCATTCGGCACGGCCTGTCTCCTTTGTCGCATTGTCCGTCGCCAAGGCAGCCACGGCCGTTTCAAGATCACGATCGCGTCGTGAGTGGAGCTTCGGCGTGTCGAAGCCAGGAGTAGGGGCGAAGCTCCGGTAGGACGAGGCCTTCTCACGGATCTTGTCGCCACGCCCCCACGCAAGCCGCCGCCCTCGCCGGCTACGTCCAAGACCACTGGGCCATCGAATCCCTGCACTGAATACGCGACACCTGCTACCGCGAAGACCACAGCAGGGGGCGCACCCGTTCCGGACCCCGCATCCTGGCCGTCGCTGCGCAACCTCGCCATCAGCGCTCTCCGCCTGGCCGGGCGTCCCGACATCACCGAAGCCACCCGCTGGGCCGGCCGTCACATGACCAGATCCTTCACCATCCTCGGACTCAAATCACGATCTTGAAACTGCCATGTCATGCCGAGGCGGCGTCTGCAGGCCGAGCACGGGAGGGGCCAGATGGGATGGCCAAATTATGTCCCAATGTATTGACGAATTTTTGTCTGCATAACTAGCATCGTCAACACCCCGAGAGAAGGTGTGTGCCTAGCGATGATCAACAGCTATGTCGGTCCGGCGGTGGGCAACGTGATCGCGCTGCACGGGAGCCAGGGTCACCAGGCGCAGGCCCTGCGCACACATCACCTGCCGAGGTGGCGGGCGGGCGGGTTGACCGGTGCGGTGATGCAGGTCAGCGACTGGGCCACGCTCGCCATGCTCCTCTCTGAGGTCGCCCAGTCCGAGGGCGAGCTGGTATTCGTCCGCAACCGGGCCGAGTTCGACAACCGGCCCGCGGGGTCGTTCGGGCTCTTCATTTCGGTGGAGGGTTACCTGTCGTTCGCCGGTGACTTCGACGCTCTCTACGCCCTGTCCGAGCTGGGGATCACCGCGTTCACGTTTTCGCACAACGTGCAGAACGTTCTTTGTACCGGCGCCAACGAGCGCTTCGGCGAGGGTGGCCTGACGCACTTGGGTAAGGCCACGCTCGCGGAGCTCGAGCAGCTGCCGGTGATGGTGGACCTGGTCCACATGTCGCGCGCGTCGTTCTGGGACGCCCTCGACCTGTACTCCGGTGAGGTGTTCGTCTCGCACTCGAACGCCGATGCGGTGAATCCGCATCCGCGCAACCTGACCGACGACCAGATCAAGGCGGTTGCCGAGCGCAACGGTGTGGTCGGGCTGAACAGCTACCGGGGTTACGTCCACCAGGATCCCTTCAAGGCGACGCTGTCGGATCTGCTCGACCATGCGATGCACGTGTACGACCTCGTCGGCCCGGAGCACATGGCGCTCGGTCTCGACTTCTGGGAAGGCCCGATGGAGCAACTCGCCGCGGTGATGGACGCGGTCGACCCGGATGGCTCGCACGGGCTGCACGGCACGGGTACTTCGGTCTACTCCCAGGGCCCGGTCGGGCTCGAGGACATCGGTCACCTGGGGAAGCTCGCCGCCGGTCTGGTCGAGCGCGGGCTCAGCCGGCCTGAGGTCGACCTGGTCACCGGGGGGTCATATCTACGCATGCTCGAGCGGGCCCGGCCCTGACCGGCCGCCGCGACCGTCCCTTCTATCCAGCTAGGAGTCAGCTGATGCCGGAGAATGCGATTACCGAGAAGACGGCCGAGAAGGCCGGGGATGCCAAGCCGCTGGAGGACCAGCAGTTCGTCACGCGGCATTCGGTGACGATCGGTGGTGAGCGCATCGACTACACGGCCAAGGCCGGCCGGATGGTGCTCCACGATGGCGAGGAGCAGGCGACGCCGAAGGTCGCGCTGTTCTACACGGCCTACCTGCGCGACGGGGTGGAGTCCCGGCGGGACCGGCCGCTGGTGTTCCTGTGGAACGGCGGCCCGGGCTCGTCGGCGATCTGGCTGCACATGTTCAGCCTGGGCCCGCGCCGGGTCGTGTTCGAGGGCGACCCGCTGTTCGACACCTCGCGTTGGGAGTTGCGGGAGAACGAGCACTCGCTGCTGGACGTCGCCGACCTGGTCTTCGTCGACCCGCCGAGCACGGGGTTCAGCCGGGTGGCACCCGGCGAGGACGTCGAGCAGTTCCACGGGGTGGAGGCCGACGCGGCGGTGGTCGGTGACTTCGTAGTCGAGTTCGTCAACCGCGAGCGTCGCGGGGACAGCCCGATCGTGCTGCTGGGCGAGAGCTACGGGACGCTGCGGACCCCGGCGGTCACCGACTACCTGCAAGGGCTGCCCGGCTTCTACGTCGACGGCGTCGTGCTGGTCTCCTCGCTGATGGACGTCGCCGGGGCGAGCTTCGGGGTCGGCACCGCGCTGGGTGCGATCGGGATGCTGCCGAGCTACGCGGCCACCGCGCTCTACCACGGTGTCGTGGCCGGCGACCTGGAGCCGCTGATCGCCGAGGCCGAGGACTTCGCGGTCAACGACTACTCCGTGGCCCTGTTGAAGGGGTCGCGGCTCACCGACAGCGAGCAGGACCGGATCGCCAAGCGGATGGCCGAGCTGACCGGGCTGTCGCCGGATCTCGTCCGCGGCTCGAATCTACGCGTGACATTGTGGCGCTACGTCAAGGCGCTGCTGCGCGACCGGCGTCGCACGGTCGGTCGTCTCGACACCCGCTGGACCGGCATCGACAGCGACATCGTCGGTGAGGCGTTCGAGAACGATCCCAGCATGACGATGATCTGGGGGCCCGCGACGAGGGCGTTCAACCGTTATGTGCGCGAGGACCTCGGCTTCGAGGCCGACCCGGGCCTGGCCTACCGCATGATGATCCCCTTCCCCAAATGGAAGCCGCGCGAAACGGAGCAGAACGGCATCTGGAGCCCGCAGCTGGAGACCGCCACCCAGCTGCGCACGTCGATGAACCGTGCTCCCCACCTCAAGGTCCTCCTGCAGAGCGGCTACTACGACCTCGGCACGCCCTACTTCCCGGCGGAGATGACCTTCGACCACCTGTACCTCGAGCCCGAGCGGGCCCGCAACGTCACCATGAAGCGCTACGAGTCCGGCCACATGATCTACCTCCACGAGCCGTCGCTCGCTCGCATGAAGGCAGACCTGGTTGTCTACCTGGCGACCCTCCGGAATGCGCAATGACCGAACACGTATGCGCGATCCGCGAGCTGGTCGACGGCCACGCCGCCGTGCCCGCGCAAGAACTCGCGCCTATGTTGACGGATCCGGACACCGGGGAGGTGTTGCACGGACAGCGAGCCAGCGCACCCGATTCGGTGGAGCGAGCGCTCGCGACAGCCGCGTCCGTCCACGAGCAGGAGATATGGACAGGCCTGCCCCTCGGCGAGCGCGCCGCCGCGTTACGCAGGCTGCAGGCCGAACTGACCGCGCGCGTGGAGCAACTGGCCGGCGCGGACAGCCTGGACAGCGGCGTCCCCTATGCGGTGACCAGCGCGTTCATCGGGGCGGTGGCGCAGATCCTGGAGGCTGGGGCGGCGCAGCTCGAGGAAGGCTTCGGACACGCCGAGCAGGAAACGTCCGCAGGACCGTGCGACCAGTGGCGCCTCCCGTGGGGCCCGGCCGTCGTGCTCCTGCCCTGGAACGCACCGACACACATGGCGATGGTCAGAACAGCCGACGCGCTGGTCGCCGGCTGCCCGGTGATCCTCAAGCCGTCGGAGTGGTCACCGCACTCCTCGGGTCCGTTCGCCGAGGCGGTCCAAGCCGCGTTGCCCCCGGGCGTCGTGCAGATCATCCAAGGAGATCGCGCGGTGAGCGAGGCGCTCGTCGAGGATGCGCGGACCGCCGTCGTCTCGTTCACGGGCGGAGTCCCTGGCGGCAAGGGTGTCGCCGAGGCATGCGGCCGTCAGCTCAAGCCCGCCGACCTCGAACTGTCGGGCAACAACCCGGTCGTCGTGCTGCCGGACGCGGAGCCCGCCGAGGTCGCCACGCAGGTCGTCTTGGCGATGCTCACGCTCAACGGCCAGTACTGCGTCGGGCCGCGACGGCTGATCGTTCCCGAAGACAAGGTGGAGGACTACCTCACCGCGTTCGGGACGGTTCTCGAATCCGTCACGATCGGGGCCACCACCGATCCCGCGACCCAGCTCGGGCCGCTGTCCCACGAACCTCACCTGCGCCGGCTTGAGGCCCAGCTCGCCGAATTCGAGTCGCGTGGCTGCGAGGTGCGCCGGTTCGGCAAGCTCCCCGGAGGGGCCGGCCACTTCCTGGCGCCCACCGTGGTGCTCGCCGACAAGGCCGCTGACCTGAGGGAGGAGGTCTTCGGGCCCGTCCTGCAAGTGCGCAGCTACCGGACGCTCGACGAGGCGGTCGCGATCGCCAACGATCACCCCTACGGCCTGAGCGGTTACGTCTTCGGCGCGGACCGTGCCCTGGCCCGGACGGTGGGCCGCCGCCTGCGCGCCGGCCTGGTGCGGCTCAACTCGGCGTACGGACCGCCGGACTCCTCGCCCGTCGCCAGTGTCTGGGGAGTGAGCGGCATCGGCCAGTTCGGATCGGGGCTAGGGGCGCAGTTCTTCAGCGGCGCGCGCTTCGTCGGCTGACCCCGGCAAGCCGGCGGCCGCTTCGCGCAGCTGGTCGAGCACCACGCGGACGGCGGCGCGGGTAGCGGAGGTGGAACGCACCGCCCCGACGACCTGGCGGCGGTAGGCCGAGCGGAGTTCACGCGTGACCACATTGTAGCGACGGTCGACGGCAAGCTCGGGCAGCAGCGCGATGGAGCCGCCGGCCTCGATGTGTTGCAGCGCGATCAGGAAGCTGTTGAAACGGCAGATGATCCGTGGCTCGAAGCCGGCCGCTCGGCAGAGCTGGATCGCAAGGCTCGACATGTAGAGGCCTTCGGGCTCGAACGTCCATGACTCGTCGGCCAGCGTGGAGAGGTTGACGGTCTCGTGCCGAGCGGCGGGATGGCCCGGGGGCAGCACCAGGACGATGGAGTCGGTGAGCAGCGGTACGACGTCGAACTCGGATCGCAGCGGCGCTTCGAACACGTCTTCCGTAGTGATGATCGCATCGACGTGGCCACGTAGCAGCGCATTCGAGCTCTCATTCGGCTCGAGCTCCTCGATGTGAACCTCAACGGCGGGGTGCTTCTTGCGGAGGGCGGCCACCGTGGGCACGACGAGCGAGTGGATGGCGCTCTGGAACGAGGCCACCCGAACCATCCCGGTGGGCTCGTTGTCCACTGCGTGGAGTTCGGCCCTGGCCTCGGTCATCGCGTCCAGGATCGCGCGGCCACGCTTGGCCAGCAGGTGCCCGTTCGGAGTGAGCCGGACGCTTCGTCCCGTCCGCTCGATCAGGCGCGTGCCGACCTCGCTCTCGAGCAGCGACAACTGCTGGGACACGCTCGATGCGCTCTGATGCACGGCCTCGGCGACCCCCCGCACCGTCCCCAGCGTCTCGAGCTCGCACAGCAGGCGCAGCCGCCACGGGTTGATGGGCACGCCATCGACTCTAGCTGTTCGTAATCGCCGTACACCAGATCAAGAGATGTGTGATGGACGTGCTTCACGAGACGTCCTTAGCGTGTACGACATCACGGCCGAGGACGTGGCAGCGAACCCGGCCGGCCAAGCACTACGAGCGGCTGGCGCCGCGGCTGGAGACGTACGAGACGCTCTCCGGGCATCCGGTCGAGGACGTCTACACGGCGTGACCTGGGTCTGCGATGTCCTGCGAAACGTCTGGGGTGTGCACACGCCCTCGACGGTGATCCAGCCGGCGGACTCAACCCAACCTCGTGAGGAGATTCGAATGATCAACAGCTACGTCGGTGGGGTGGTATATGACGTGTTGGCGCATCACGGGGTTCCGGGGAGTCGGGCGAATGTATTGCGAGATACCTACGTTCCGCGGTGGAGGGCCGGCGGCTTGACGGCTGCGGTGGTGCAGGTGTCGGACTGGCGCACGATCAACATGTACTTCGCGGAGTTCTCGCGTGCGGAGGGTGAGATCACCTACTGCGCGACGCGGGCGGACTACGACAACCGTCCTGAGGGCTCGTTCGGGATCTTCCTCTCGCTGGAGGGGCATGTTGACTTCGCCGGTGATCTGGAGGCGCTCTACACGCTTTCCCAGTTGGGTGTCACCACGTTCACGTTCTCGCACAACCGGCAGAACCTGCTGTGTACCGGCAGCAACGAGCCGATGGAGGGTGGGTTCAGCTACTTGGGCAAGGAGACGCTCAGGGAGTTGGAGAACGTGCCGATGATGATCGATCTCGTGCACATGTCTCGGGCCTCGTTCTGGGATGCGCTGCGCTACTACGACGGTGACCTGTTCGTGTCGCATTCGAACGCCGATGCGATCTGCCCGCATCCGCGCAACCTGACCGATGATCAGATCAAGGCGGTGGCCGAGCGCAACGGGGTGATCGGCCTGAACACGTTCCGGGGGTATGTGTCCTCGGATCCGATGAAGGCGACGCTGTCGGATCTGCTCGATCATGCGATGCACATGTGCGAGCTGGTCGGGCCGGAGCACATCAGCATCGGCGCGGACTACTGCGAGTCGCCGGTCGAGATGCTGATCCCGGTGCTGGACTGGGTCGATCCGGAGGGTGCGCACGGCATCAAAGGGCGGGCCCGTGAGCTCTACAGCTTCGGCCCGGACGGCCTCGAGGACCCGAGCCGGCTGAGCGAGCTCGCCACCGGCCTGGCCGAACGCGGGCTGAGCCAGGACGAGGTCGACATGATCTGCGGCGAGTCCTACCTGCGCATGCTCGAGCGCGCAAGGCCGTCGAAATGACCGGCATGGCCACCGAGGTGTTCATGAACGACGCCACCGCCGAACGTGCCATGTCCGAGATCGCGAAGGCGGTCGAAGGCTACTGCGCCGAGCACCACGAGCTGACCGTCATCGCCGGCATCACGCAGGGCGGGACGCGTCATATCAGGTCATTCCGGTCTTCCGATGCCAAACCTGTCACCGGCGAGAAGACCGTCTACGAGATCGGCTCGTTCTCAAATGTCTTCACCACGGCGCTGTTGGCCGTCATGGAGTCGAAGGGGATGATTTCCCTCGACGACACCACATCCACGGCCGGCATCGATCGCATCGGCAAGATCCTCGCCAGGATGGTCGATCAGGATGTGCGCACCAGTTACCTGCAATACCGCAAGGAGGACCTCTACGAACAGCGGCGCGTCGCCGAACTCGCTCGTCCGCGCCGCAGCGGATGGGCATATTCGATCATTCGAATGTCGGTGCTCGGCCATCTCTTGGACGTAGAGGCCGGCCAGTCGTACGAACGCCTCCTTAGGGAGTTCGTCTGCGAGCCCCTGGGCCTCCATGACACCGCGTACAGGCTCACGGACGAGCAGCTGGCCCGGGGGGTACGGGGCGACGACGAAACGGGCCGGCCCTCACCGGTTTGGTACTGGGACGTGATGGTGCCGCAAGGCGGCCTTCGCTCCACGTTGGACGACATGCTCGCCTTCGCGGAAGCCAACCTCAGGAACGACGGGTCACAGCTGTCGACCGACCTGCGGCGCGCCCGTGAAACGCACTTCGAGTGGCCCGAGGGCGACGAGCGTCCAAAGCCGGCTGGCGGGAACCCGCCGTTCAGGCAAGCGCTCGGCTGGCGGAGACACGAAGGGCCGAGAGGCATTATCTCGTCCCATGGCGGTGCGACCCGTTCAAGCCAGTCGTATCTCGGCGTATGCGAACAGACTCAAACGGGCCTCGTGGCGTTCGTGTCGGGTGACAGGAATCTGGACGACATCCACGTCTTCCCGGCGTTCGCCGACGGGTTGATGCACAAGACGATGGAGGTCGTCGCCGCGTGACAACATTTGACCTGCAGGCCCGCACTTTGCCGGCCATCCTGAGGTGGCAGGCCGAACGGCGTCCTGACGACGCGTTCCTGCAGTTCGGGCGGGCGGCCGCCACGACGTTCGGTGCGGTCGAGCTGCGGACGAATCAGCTCGCGCACGGCCTTCGCAGCCTCGGCGTGGGCCACGGACATCGCGTCGCCATGATTCTGCCCAACTGCGTCGAGATCGTGACGACCTGGTTCGCCCTCGCCAAGCTCGGCGCAGTCCAGGTGCCCATCAACGTCGAGTTGCGCGGCATGCTGCTGGCTCACGTTCTTGGCAACTCAGGGGCGGAGGTACTCGTTTGCCATCGCGATTTCCTGGCCGACATCGCCCCTGTGGTGAACCAGCAGGCAGCCCTCCGAACCGTCGTCGTCGTAGCCGGTGGCGTCGAGGACGCGCGCGCCGCGGGCATCACGGCCGATTGCGTCCTGACCTACCCGGAACTGTTCACCGGGCCGTCGACCTCGCTCGACGTCGACGTGAGCTATACCGATCCACTGGCCATCCTGTATACATCCGGCACCACGGGCCCCGCCAAGGGCGTGGTCATGCCGCACCATCAGTACTACGTCTGGGTCGAGCTCTACGCGCGCAGTCTGCAGCTGACGAGCGACGACAGCTATTTCACCCCGTTACCGCTCTTCCACGCCGATGGGCAGTTGTGGGGGGTCTACTTCCCGCTGGTGTTCGGCACGAAGGGCACCTTTGTCGAGCGCTTCAGTGCGAGCCGCTATTGGGAACAAGTGCGGGAGAGCGGCGCGACGGCGACGAACATGCTCGGCTCCATGGGTCACATCCTCTGGAAGCAGGAGCCGTCTGCCCGAGACGCCGACAATCCGTTGCGCGTCGCTCAGGCGCTGCCGATGGTGCCCTTCAAGAAGGACTTCGAGGAGCGCTTCGGCCTGCGCCTCGTCACGGGTTATGGGCAGACCGAGACGAACTGGGTCTCCTACGACGCACCCGACCAGTGGCGTCCGGGCTCGTGCGGCAAGGTCGCGGATGAGCACTTCGAGGTGCGCATCGTGGACGAACTCGACCAGCCATTGCCGCCGCACGCGATCGGCGAGATCGTCGTGCGTCCGAAGCAGCCTTGGTCGATGTCCTCGGGGTACCATGCGATGCCGAACGAAACGCTCGGTGCGTGGCGCAACCTCTGGTTCCACAGCGGGGACGCCGGGTATCTCGACGAGGGCGGCTGGCTCTACTTTTCCGACCGGATCAAGGACGTGATCCGACGGCGGGGTTCGAACATCTCGGCGTTCGAGCTCGAGACCGTCATCGACGCACACCCGCTGGTGCAAGAGTGCGCCGCGGTCGCCGTGCCCTCGGAGCTCAGCGAGGACGACGTACTGGTCTACGTCGTGGTCGCCGACGGTACGTCGCTCGATCCCGCGGAGCTGATGGCCTACTGCCGCAAGCACCTGCCGCGCTTCATGGTGCCGCGCTACCTGGACATCGGCACCGAACGGCTGCCGCGCACCCCGACAGAGAAGATCGCCAAGCCGGAGCTACGCCTTCGGGGCGTCGGCCCGTCGACCTGGGATGCGGAGGTCGCCGGATGAGTACCGTGGCCGGCACCGCAGCCGAATTTCTCGCACGCTCGGGCGTGCGTCGCATCTACGGTCTCACCGGCAGCCACTTCACGCCGGTGTGGGCCGAGGCCACCGTCGAGATGGTGGCGCTGTTCAGAGCCGGCCGTGGAGACGACCTCGCCGGCCTGATGCACAACCACTTCCGGAACACCCGCAGCATCTGGGCCTCGTCCCAGCCCACCTCCGCCAACAAGAAGGAGTTCGCCCATGACTGATCTCGCCACCCGCTACGCCAAGGCCGAGTCGATGCTGCCGCACAAGATGAAGAGGCTCATAACGTCTTTCAATGTTGTGCCGAGCTGGGTCGGCGAGGGTGAGACGTTCTGGTACCGCAAGCACACCAGCGCCGGCTATGAGTTCGTCGTGGTCGACGCCGAGACGGGCACCAAGCGGCCGGCGTTCGACCACGTGCGGCTGGCCGCGGCCCTGTCCGCTGTGCTGGAGACCGAGGTCGACCCGACGGCCATGCCGCTGGATGAGCTTCAGCTGCGCGACGATGCCGTGCGGCTCACCTTCGGCTTGGTGCAGCTGGAGGTGGCCCTCGACAGCTACACCGCGACGGTCATCGGTCAGGTGCGCATGGAGGAGGCGCTGTCACCGGACGGTCGCTGGGCGGTACTGCAGCGCGACCACAACCTCTACCTGCGTGACACGACCACCGACGTTGAGCGGCAGCTCACCACCGACGGCGTGGACGGGCACGCCTACGGCGGGATGAACGACCAGGTCGCGACTTTCGTAATGCGCGAGAACCTCGGAATCAGCGTGCCGCCGTTGGTGGTGTGGTCACCCGACTCGACGCGCTTCGTGACGCACCGCCTCGACCAGCGTGCCGTCGGGCTGATGCATCTGGTGCGCTCCTCGCCGTTCGACGGAGGCCGGCCGCGGCTGCTGTCCTACCGCTACGCGCTGCCCGGTGACGAGCACGTCGCAAGCGCCGAGTTCTTCGTCTTCGACGCCGTCACCGGCGAGTCGGTCCAAGCCAAGTGCGAGCCGATCAACATGCCCTTCGTGCCCGCCATCGCCTACGGCTGGGTGTGGTGGAGCCAGGACCAGACAAAGGTGTACTGGCTGTCCAACGACCGCGGCGACCACAACGTCGCCCTGCACCAGCTCGACGCCGACACCGGCGAGGTCACCGTGCTGGTCGAGGAGAGCAGCACGTCGCACATCCTCTACGGCCCGCAGCAGCAGAACTGCAACGTGCGCACCCTGTCGACCGGTGAGGTGCTGTGGTGGTCCCAGCGCACCGGGTGGGGCCACCTCTACCTGTACCGCACAGACGGTTCGGTCACCACGCTGACCTCGGGCGACTGGATGGTGCGGCACGTCGTGACCATTGACGAGGAAACGCGTCGGGTCGTGTTCACGGCCGGCGGCCACGACCCGGACGCCGACCCGTACCTGCAGCAGCTGTGCTCGGTGTCGCTGGACGGCGGGGAGGTCACCGCGATCACGGCCGACGGCCTCGATCACGCCACCACCCCGTCGCCGTCCGGCAGGTTCTTCGTCGACGTCACCTCCCGCTGGGACACGCCGGTGCACTCGGTGCTGCGCGACCGAACGGGTGCAGTGGTGCTCGAGCTCGAGCGGTCGGACGCCACCGCGCTCTACGCCGCCGGCTGGGCCCCGCCCGAGCGGGTCGTGGTGAAAGCGGCTGACGGCGTGACGGACATTTACTGCGCGGTCTACAAGCCGTTCGACTTCGACCCGGCGAACACGTACCCGGTGCTCGATTGCATCTACCCCGGGCCGCAGATCTCCTGCGCCCCTCTGCGATTCCCGCTCTCGGGCGGCACGTTCACGGGTGCGGCGATGGCGTTCAACTATCCCGAGGCCTACGCGGCGCTCGGGTTCGTGGTGGTGGTGGTGGACGGGCGGGGCGCCGCGCTGCGGTCTCAAGCCTTCCAGGACTATGCCCGCGTGTCCGGCAACGCCGTCTTCGTGGACGACCACGTCGCCGCCATCGAGCAGCTTGCCGAGGGCCGCCCTTGGATGGATCTGGACCGGGTCGGGATCTACGGTTACTCAGCAGGTGGCTACGCCTCCGCCCGGGCGATCCTGCAGGCGCCCGACTTCTACAAGGTCGCGGTGTCCTCCGCCGGCAACCACGACAACCGCATCAACCACTCCTGGTGGGGCGAGAAGTTCTTCGGCCTCACCGCCGACTACGACTTCGGCGCGCAGGCGAACGTCTCGCTCGTCGACAACCTCACGGGCAAGCTGCTGCTGATCCACGGGGAGATGGACGACAACGCGACCCCGCACCACACGATGCGGCTGGTCGACGCCCTTATCGGGGCGAACAAGGACTTCGACCTGCTCATCATCCCGAACGCCGACCACTTCATGATGGTGAACAGGCCCTACTTCCTCCGGCGGCGGTGGGACTACTTCGTCCAACACCTCCTGGGCGAAACCCCTCCGGCCTACCGCATCGACGACTTTGCGATCGAGATGTGACCGATCACAGGAAGGGTTAAGCGCTGTCTAGCCATTCCTCTCGGGTGAACACCCGAGAGGAATGGCTTTCCTACTTGTGGTTTCGGTGTTACTCTCGGTGATGCAGTGACGGGATTGAACGCACCCGGTTCGCTGGGGAACGGCTCTCCGATCCGTTATCGGCACTGCGACACGCGGCATGGCTTGCCATGCCGGGCAGTGAGTCACGCTGCCGTACGCGGCCCGGACCGTCGACGCCATCGACGGCGAGGAGCTGCAAGCTCGGTCGTTCACGACCGAGAAGCTGACACATGACCCACAGCGCCTGACGTTACGAGCTCGTGTCGCTTCCCGATGGCCGCACGTGCGAGATGCGGATGGGTGGGCCGCGCAGCGAGGTGCCAGCCGCTCGGCTGGTCCTTCCGCGCGGCCTCCCGCCGAACCGGATTTGATGGTTTCCCGATCGTCCGGCTCTCCAGTGACCACTGCGTGAGCGAAGGGTCGTTACGGGTCGCCTCCGCCATCTGCCCGAGCAAGTGATGACGCCGGCACGCGGTCGTGCGGTCCGCGCCGATATCGATGCGTGTGATGTCGGTCCGGCAGGCCGACTCGACGAATTCGCAGCGCGGCGCGCCCAGCGACGGAGGTCGTTCGACCATGTGGGTGTGAGGACGTCGACGCCGCGGTGGTGCAGTGTGACAACTCGGGCGAACGCGAGCGTTGTCGCAGCGACCTGACTCCTCAGGCTCGACCTGGGCGTCGTTCGATCCCTGGATCACCAGCAGTGGACGGCAGATCGCGTCGAGCCGCGAGATCGGCGACCGGGTCGGCATGTCCGCCTCCTGCGCCGGATCGGCTGGATCGCCGACGTACAGGAACCAGTTGCGCTGCAGGAACGCAGGAACGAGCGCGCTTGGATCGGCAGCGTGCGCATGAAGTTCGCCAGGCTCGAGATGCCGCAGTAGTCGATCGCGGACGCGAATACCTCCGGCGTGAACGTCGCGCCGACCAGCGCGCTGTACCCGCCGTACGAGCCGCCGAAGATCGCGACCCGGGCCAGGCCGGCGATGCCCTCCTTGACCGCCCAGTCGACGCCGTCGATGCCGTCGACCTGTTCGATCCAGACGTTCAGCCGGCCCTGCTCCGGTGCGAGGTAGGCGATCCGTGTGCCGTCCGGGGAGATCGACGCGCCCGAACGTACCGGATCGGAGAAGAAGTCCTTTACGGCGTGGCGGATCGGATCGCCACAGGTCACTCCTCAGTCGGTCGTTGCTCGTCAGCCGCCCAGCAGCTCGGGGTCGAGCGGGACGTCGGCGATGCGGTAAGCCGGTGGCGTCTCGCCCATCAGGTGCCGCACCAAGTAGTCCCACCGGCGCCGGAGCCAGTACGCGTTGTGCACGAACAGCCTGTGGTCGGCGTTCGGGATGATCAGCAGGTCGAAGTCCTTGTTGGCGCCGATCAACGCGTCGACCAGGCGCATCGTCCCGTGCGGCGTGGCATTGTCGTCCATTTCCCCGTGGACCAGCAGCAGCTTGCCCTCGAGGCCGTCGACGTGCGCGACGTTGGCGTGCGAGGCGAAATCGAACTCGTCGACCAGACCGTAGAACTTCTCGCCCCACCACGAGTGGTTGATGCGGTCGTCGTGGTCGCCGGAGGACGACACCGCGACCTTGAAGAAGTCGGGCGCGGTCAGCAGCGCCCTCGTCGAGGCGTAGCCGCCGCATGAGTGGCCGAAGATGCCGACGCGGTCGAGGTCCATCCAGGGCCGGGTCTGCGCGAGCTGCTTGATCGCCGCGACGTGATCGTCGACGTACTGGCCGTCCCCGACCCGGCGCGCGTGGTCCTGGAATGCCTTGCTGCGCAGGGCCGATCCGCGCCCGTCGACCGCCACGACCACGAACCCGAGCGCGGCGAAGATCGCCCCCGACCGCTCCGCCGTGAGCACGCCGCCGGCCAGTGGAAAGCGCAGCGGGGCGCAGGAGATCTGCGGGCCCGGGTAGATCTCGTCGAGCACCGGATACTTCTTGTCTGGATCGAAATCGTGCGGCTTGTAGACGGCGCAGTAGATGTCGGTGACCCCGTCGGCCGACTTCACCACCACGCGCTCGGGCGGCGTCCATCCAGTCGCGTACAGCGCCGAGGCGTCGGCCCGCTCCAGATCCAGTACGACCTGGCCCGTCTCGTCGCGGAGCACCGACACGGTCGGGACGTCGTACCTAGAGGTGACGTCGACGAAGAACCGGCCCGACGGCGACGGCACCGGGTCGTGGTCCAGGCCGTCGGAGGTGATCGCCGTTATCTCGCCGCCGTCGAGCGAGACCGAGTACAGCTCCTGCAGGTAGACGTCGGTGCGGGGCTCGAGGCCGGACGCTGTGAACACCACTCGACGCGCCTGCTCGTCGACCGAGACGATCCTGCGCACCGGCCAGTCGCCCGAGGTGACGGGGGTGACCGTGCCGTCCTTGCCGTGCAGGTAGAGGTGCCCCCAGCCGCTGCGCTGCGACCACCACAGCACCTCGCCCGTGCTCAGCACCCGGGCGTTGCGCTCCTGGTGCTGCGAGCCGTGCGTGATGTGCGACGGGCTGGACTCCTCGAGCAGCACGGACACGTCGCCGGTGTCGGGGTCGAGCTCGTTCAGCCAGACGTTGTGGTCGCCCCGATCGCTCGAGATGAAGTACACCTTCGTCGAGTCGGCGCTCCACCAGACGAAGTCGTAGACCATGGCCGGAACGAAGGGGCTGAGGATCGGCTCGCACTTGGCCTGGGTGCTCTCGCCGGTCGCGGCGTTGAATACGAAGTACTCCGAGGTGGCCACCTTCTCGTCGCCCACGAGGGCGTAGCGGTAGCTCAGCGCCTTCGGACGGCCGCCGTCGAACGGCGAGGAGCGCACCAGGTGCATCAGCCCCACCTCGCGCTGATCGAGCCGGTGGGTGATGAACCGGCGCGAGTCCGGCGACCAGAGCACCACGGGCGGCATGGTGAAGCCGAGGTTCTCCTGCATCACCAGCATCGAGCAGGCATCGCTGAAGCAGGCGTATGAATACGCCTCGGTGCCATCCGTCGTCAGTTGCCGTTCCTCGTTCGTGGCCGTGTCGCGGAGGTAGAGGTTGTGGTCGCGAACTCCGACAGCCCAGCGACCGTCCGGAGACTCCGCCTCACCGGTAGGCGCCGGTCCGACGACCCGCGCCCGGTACGTGTCGAGCGACACCTCGACCTGCTGCTTGCCGACCACGACCCGCACCGAGTCCCCGACGAACTCGATGGCGAAGAACGGCAGCGCGGCCGGGTCGACGTCGTGGCCGACGACGCCGCCCAGCGCCACCGCGAGCTTCGCGTGGTCGAACGCCGGCTGCCTGGTGCCGGCCGCCGCGTCGACGAGGATGAACTCGGTGCCGCCGTTCGTAGTGTTGCGGTACCAGAAGGTCTCCGTGTCCTGGATCCAGTACGGGGTGACGCGCGGCGCGTCGACCAGTGTCCTGAGGTTGTGCGGAAGCAGCGCCTCGGCCTTGGCGTAGCGGGCAGTCAGATCGGTCGTCATTACCGCTCCTAAAGATGAGGCCGACCGGCGACGCGACACGAGACGAAGCGCGAAGGCGCTGGGACGGCTGGGTGGCGGTGCCGTGCAAACCCTAATAATGCGTACACTGCCCAGTCAATGCTCTTAGGACAGTTAATGGCCTAACGGCAAAAGTCAAAATGGTGCTGTTCTGCGTCCAGATCACGCCGCGCGTACACCCACAAGGTCTGGGGGAGCACCGTGGAGAACACCGCCGTCACCACCATGCGTCGGCCCTGTCGCTCTTGGGTTGCCCATGACCTCGCGGTGTCGAGCGGCCTGCAAAGTAGCTCACTCACCAGCGGCTGCTACCGGCCACCGAGTCTGCTCGATCAGCCGACCCGGTGGCTCCCATCAGCGGAGGGCCTCGCGCTCGGCCTCGTCCCAGCCGCGCAGCACGTGGAGATCGGGCAGGTCGGCCAGCCCAGCCGAGAAGTCGGGGGAGGGCACGGCACCGCTGGTCTGCACGTCGATCAGGGCCGGCGCCTCTGTCAGCGCGAGCCGTATGGCCGGTTCGAGCTCCTCGATGCGGGTGACGCGTTGGGCGTGCAGCCCGAGAGCGCTCGCGATCCGGTCGTAGCGGCAGCCCGGCAGTTCGGTGTTGAAGCGGGGGTTCGCCGCATAGTTCTCGACGTGGTCGAGCCGCTCGATGTTCCACGCCTGGTTGTTGCTGATGACGAAGACGGGTCGGGCGCCACTCCGGCGGGCGGTGTCCAGCTCCATGGCGTTGAAGCCGAACGCTCCGTCTCCGATCACGGCGACGACGCGGCGGTCGGGGTGGATCAGCGACGCGGCCACCGCGAAGGGCACCCCGACGCCGAGCGAGCCGAACGTGCCCGTGTCCAGGCGGGCCGGTGGCTGGAGGCCGATCCGGGCAAAGGACAGGATGTCGCCGCCGTCGGCGATCAGCAGCGCCTGCGGGTCGTCGAGCGTGCGGTTGAGCACCTCGATCAGCGCGTTCGGATGAATGCGCCCGTCCGGGCCGTAGGGCGTGGCTCGGGCCTTCACGACCCAGTCCTGCCGGCGGCGCCGGTCGTCGCCGCACAGCCGCTCGCGCCAGGCGGTGTCGGGGTCGCGAGGCGCGACGTCGAGCTCGGTCAGCGCCGACAGCACGCGGCAGGGGTCCCCCTTGACCTGGACCTCGGGCGCGCGGTTCTCGGCCAGCTCCTCGAAACTGCGGCCGATGCGGACGAAGGCGCGGGCGGATCCGAACACGGCCGGCGAGCCGTAGCCGAGGGCGAAGTCGAGCCGCCGGCCGATCGTGATCACCGTGTCGGCCTGGCTCATGGCCGCCGAACGAACGGCCGGGACGTAGCCGGCGTGCGTGGCGGGCACCAGGCCCCGGCTCTCGGGGGTGTCGAGGTACAGAGCGCCGGTCGCGTCCAGGAAGTCCACGATCGCTTGCGGGTGCGGGGCCGCACCGCGGCCGCTGATAACGACGGGCCGGCGACTTCGCCGGATCGCTGACGCGGCGGCCTGGAGCGCTCCGTCGTCGGGGTCCATCGGGCTCGCCGCCGTCCGGACGCCGTCGATCGCGCCGGGGTCGTACCACCGGGCCACGCCGCGTAGGACGTCCACGGGGAAGTCCAGGTAGGCCGGACCGGACGGCCCGTCCTCGCCGAGCGCGGCCGCGACGGCGGCGTGCAGGAACGGCAGCAGCTGCCGGTCGTGACCGACGGTTCGCGCGAAGCGGGTGACGGGACGGACGAGACCGGCCTGGTCGAGTTCTTCGAGGGCACCGAGGCCGAGCTGGCCCCGAGGGGGTACGGCCGACAGCACGAGCACGGGCGAGCGCGCAGACAAGGCCGCCGCCAGGCCGGTGACGGCGTTCGTCAGCCCGGGACCGGTGGTGACCGTGGCGACCGCGAGTCGCCCGGTCAGGTCGGCCTCGGCCTGGGCCATGTGCACGGCGGCGACCTCGTGACGGACGTCGACGACCTGTAGTCCCGCGTGCGTGGCCTCTTCCCAGATCGGCTTGATGTGGCTTCCGGTGAGCCCGTAGATGCGGCGGACGCCGGCCTGCACCAGGAACGCGGCCACCGCGTGGGCGACGGTGCGCGGCCGGGCCAGGAAGGCTTCGGAGAGGTGCGGCACGGTGTGTCCTCTCATCGAGGGGGCGTGGGCGATCAGCGTCGGGCCGTGGCGCACGCGGCCATCCTCTCTGATCGGGGCCAGGTGGCATCGTGGGTAATAATGCCGGTCTGGTCAGTCAAAGTTAGCCTAGCGAGCTAGGCCATAATGCGCTACCGTACCGGACACGCGGCCGTCCGCAAGCCCGATCCTCAAGGAGGCGTCGACCCGATGGGCTCAGTGACCGACGATCAGAAGCGCTGGGACGAGCGCGTCGAAGCCTGGCGACGAGAGCGGGTCGCCGCCGACTATGAGCGGATCCCGTCCCGCCGCGCCGAGTACACGACGATGTCCGGAGTTCCGGTCAAGGACGTCTACACAAGCGCGGACCTACGCGACCTCGATCCGGCCGAGGACATCGGTCTGCCCGGCGAGTTTCCGTTCACGCGCGGCGTTCACTCGACCATGTACCGCGGACGCCCGTGGACCATCCGGCAGGTGGCCGGCTTCGGCCAGGCAGAGGACACCAACAACCGGTACAAGTACCTGCTGAAGACCGGCCAGACGGGACTGTCCACGGACTTCGATCTCCCGACCTTGCTGGGCTACGACTCCGATCACGAGGTGTACCGACGCGAGGTCGGCCGCATCGGCGTGGCCGTCGACACGGTCGTCGACATGCACGCCCTGTTCGACGGAATTCCGCTCGACCAGATCTCCACGTCCATGACGATCAACCCCTCCGCGGCCGTGCTGCTCGCGATGTACCGCGTGGTGGCTGACGAGCGGGGCTACCCGGGCCATGTGCTCACCGGGACAACGCAGAACGACATCCTCAAGGAATACATCGCCCAGAACGAGTTCATCTTCCCTCCGCTACCTTCCGTGCAACTGGTGGTCGACACCATGGAGTACGGGGCGGATGTCATGCCCCGGTTCAATCCCCTCAACGTCTGCGGCTATCACATCCGTGATGCCGGTGCCACCGCGGTCGAAGAGGTCGGACTGACCCTGAGCAATGCGCTCTGCTATCTGGAGCACGCGATCGAGCGCGGCATTGATGTCGACCGGCTTGCCCCGCGGGTGTCCTTCTTCTGGGATGTGCACAACAACTTCTTCGAGGAGGCCGCCAAACTCCGAGCGGCCCGTCGCCTGTGGGCACGGCTCACGCGCGACCGGCTGGGCTGCAAGGACCCGAGGTCGTGGCTGATGCGGGCGCACTGCCAGACCTCCGGCGTCACGCTCACCGCGCAGCAGCCCTACAACAACGTGGCCCGGACTGCCATCCAAGCGATGGCCGCCGTGCTCGGCGGCACCCAGTCCCTGCACACCAACTCGCTCGACGAGGCGCTGTCCATCCCGTCGGAGAGCGCGATCAAGATCGCGGTCCGGACCCAGGCCATCATCCTGCACGAGACGGGGGTGGCCGACGTGGTCGACCCGCTCGCCGGCTCGTACTACGTCGAGTCCTTGACCAACCAGATCGAGGAAGACGCCCGGGCCCTGATCGAACGAATCGACGGCATGGGCGGCATGATCGAGGCGGTTCAGTCCGGCTACGCCGTCCAGTTGATCGCCGACTCGTCCTGGGAGCAGCAGATCAAGATCGAGAGCAACGACTCGATCATCGTAGGCGTGAACGACTACGTTGACGAGAACGAGACCCAGAACATCGAGATCGACCGCCCGGTGCCCGGCGTGATGGAGCGTCAGATGAAGCGGCTCGCCGACGTGAAGCGGTCGCGGGAGCAGAGCCAGGTGGCGGCGAGCCTCCGGGCGATCGAAAAGGCCGCACCGAACCTGCACGTCAACCTGATGCCGCTCATCGAGGATGCCGTGCGAGCGCGCGCCACGGTCGGTGAGATCTGCGACGTGTTGCGCGGCGTGTGGGGTTACCACCAGCCGTCGACCGTGTTCTAGGAAGGCGAGCGGATCGCGCCATGGTCGGGCGGCGACGCTGACCGGCTGGGCCGCTCATGGCCCGGTCGGGCAACCGACCGAACAGGTCATCGAGCGTTGCCGTGTGTCACCTCTGACCGCGTGGGGCAACGTCGCCTCCGCCGTGAACGGGGCATGCGGCCTACTCGCCCGGGCCAGGCCGGCCGGCGTCTCGGCGACCTACACGGCCGGCCGGCAGGTTGTCGCCCGACTGCCGGCGCGGCCTCGAAGGGGGAGCCGGCGGCGCCGATGCCGCGACCGGCCGGCGAGACGAACGCGGCCGACTCGTCTCGTACCGGCAGCCACAGATTGATGCCGTCGCCGTCCAGGACGTCGATTCCGTGCCGACGTAGCCCCGCGACGGCCGGCCGGCGACGGCGGGCGTACTCGCGGGGGAGCGCCATCGACGTGCGCAGCGAGGCGGCCTGGCTCATCGCCGAACTCGCTTCCGGTCCGCTGATACAGGTCTTCACCAGCGGCGGCGCCGAGGCGAAAGAGAACGCCATCCGGATGGCCCGGCCGCACACCCGCCGGCACAAGGTGCTTCCGCACCGCAGCTACCACGGCGCGCCCGCCGGCGCCATTGGCGTCACCGGCGACCCGCGCCGCTGCACGTTCAGAGGGTCATGCGGGCGCGACGCCCGCTATTCGCGGGTCGCCCGGTCGTGGTCGAGCAGCATGCGATCCTTGCGCTCGCGAATCTCATCGACGATCTCGGCGACCATCCGCAGCGACGCCGAGTCGAGCACGTTACCGAACTCGATGACCTTCGAGCCATCCCGCGCCTTCTCGGCCGCCTTCGCCGCCAGCGCAGGGTCCTCGCTGGGCACGACGACCACGTCGCAGTTCTTGAACTCGGCGTCGTTCGGACCGTGCAGGACCTTCACGTTCTTCAGACCGGTATCCGACAGCGACTGGCGGATCGCCTCGGCCTGGTCGTCGGTCGAGTAGAGGATCCCGATCCGCTTGTTCTTGGGGATCGCCGCCAACCGGGTGAGCGTCTTGATGTGCGGGGCAGCGACGATCGCGAGTATCTCGGGAGGACGGGACAGCGCCATGGCGTGGATCTGGCGCCTTAGCTCGGCGTGATGGAAGAAGGTCGTCACGACGAGGTCGCAATCGGCGACGTCGGCTTCCTCGATGTCGCTGAGCACCAGCCCCAGCACGTCGCTGCCCACCGTCTCGGACAGGTCGGTGGCGAATGACTTGGCCCGCTCCTCGTTGCACTCGACGAACGCGACCCGGATGGAGCTCTGCTGGGCGTGCAGGCTCTGGTGGTACGCGATCATCGCGATCTCGTCGGCGGACAGCCCCAATTCGAGGCATTCCCGGATCGGCCCGGCCAGTGCGGCAACTGCCGCCTCGTGCGCGGCGAGGTGCTCGCGGGCCCGATCAGGGCGCTTCACCACCATGCCGCCACGGCCCTGCGAGGCGAGATAGCCGAGCCGGCCGAGTTCGGCATATGCGCGCGCGGTCGTGTTGCGGTTCACGTCGAGATTCGCGGCGAGCAGCCGGCTGCTCGGCAGCCGATCACCGTCGCGGAGTTCGCCGGCCTCGATCATGAAGACGACCTGGTCGATCACCTGCCGGAACACCGGAACGCCCGACGCTCGATTCAACTCGATCCGCTGCACGATGATTGTCCTAGGTCTGCGGTCCAACTGCTGGTCGGAACCTGGTCGCTATACGGTGGTCGGTGTAGCATATTTCTGCTCTTGTGCCGCTGGCGTATCCGCGAGGTCCAGCAACCAGCGTACTCCTATTGCCCCATGCGTCGGGCTCGACCGACGACGCGTCATCGTGGCTATTGGTCCACCTCCTTTGCATACCAGTACGCCGCGTTGTCGAGCAGCGATGGTCGGCCGGATCGGCGAAGAACTCCTCGACGTCGATCAGCTCTGGTAGAGGCGGCGATCGCCGCCTTCCGTGAGGGTGAGTGTGGGGGGCCTACTGGCAGGCACGGCGGAACCAGTCCTGCTGAAGCGGATGCAGGACGGCTTGATCAAGGAGGCCCCTGCCGTACGACGAGACGATGGCGAAGCCGACCTGGGCGTGCTCATCGACGCCGGCGCCGGCGAGGTAGAACAGCGTCGTGCCGGGGTGCCACCAGGCGCGGCCGCTGGGGTGCGATAGGCCCCGCCACCCCAGGCCCTGGATGAAGTCGCGCGACTCCTCGGCGTCCGGCATCGGGTACGCCGCGGGCCCGTCGAAGTGCTCCTCGCGGGTTCGGCGCATCGCCCTGGACAGCACGGAGTCATCCCCGTCGATGCCGGCCTTGAGGTTCGCCTCGGTGAAGGTGAGCAGGTCATTCATCGTCGAACGCAGTCCGCCCTGCGGAAGCAATACGTCGTGGTACCAGTTCGGGTACGGCTGACCGGCTCGGTCATAGGCGTAGACGAGCCGGCCTTGCTGCTCCTCGGACAAGCTGTAGCAGGTGTCGGCGAGGCCCAGCGGCTCGCAGATCGTCTCCTTGAGCAGTCGCTCGTACGGCTGGCCGGTCACCAACTCCAGGATGTGGCCGAGCGTTCCCATGCCGATGACCGAGTACAGCCAGCCCTGTCCGGTCGGGTACTCCAATTCGGCGGTTTCGAGGTCGGCGTACAGGTGTTCTTTCCGGTACCGCAGATAGTGCGTGTAGACACCGAACGGCGGCTCGGTGCCGCGCATTTCCTCGTTGATGAACCGTTGGTGCTGCTTTCCGACCGAGCCGAGGCCGGAGCTGTGCGTGGCGAGCTGCCGGATGGTGATGGATCCGATCTCGTCGGGCAACCGCAGCTGCTTCGGCAGGTGCTTCCTGATCGGGTCGTCCAGCCCGATCAGTCCTTGGTCCTCCAGCACGGCCAGGATCGTCGTGGAAAAGACCTTCGAGACCGATCCGATCTCATAGACCGACTCCGCGTCGGGTAGCGGTGCGTGCTCGGCCCGGGCCGACCGCAGGCACCGGATGTGGCGCTCGCCCTTGACGGACAGCCCGATGACGAGCGTCCCGTCGTCCCGGGAAGCGAGGTACTCCTCGGCGTCCTTCTCGATGTCCGAGAGAACGCCATCAAGGTCGACCGTGCTCAACGTCGTGTCTCCTCGTGTTCTGATGGTGGAATGCCGCAGCGGTCAGGTCGACCGGCCGCCGAGATGTTCGGCGAAGTGCCGTTCGATCGTGCGGAACAGGGTGACGACGTTCTCCGGGTTCTGGAAGCCGTGCCCCTCGTCGTCGGCCACCAAGTACCCGACGGGGACCCCGCGCGCACGGAGCGCGTCGACGACGTTGTCGGACTCCTCCTTGACGACGCGAACGTCGTTGGCACCCTGCACCACCAACAGCGGCGTGCGGATGCGGTCGATCATCGTGATCGGCGACCGGGCAAGGAGATCGGCCTCCTGGTCCGGGTCGTCGGGATCGCCGCAGTACAGGAGGAAGCTGTTCTTCATGATCATCGAGTACCAGATCTCGGGTACGGTCCGCATGAAGTTCGGCAGGCTGGAGATGCCGCAGTAGTCGACCGCGGCGGCGAAGTAGTCCGGGGTCACCGTGACCCCGACCAGGGCCGAGTACCCGCCGTACGAGCCGCCGTAGATCCCGATGCGGGCCGGATCCGCGATGCCCTGCTTGACCGCCCAGTCCGCGGCGTCGATCAGGTCGTGGTGCATCGCGCCGGCGAATTCGCCGATCGCGGCCGTGGTATGCCGCTTGCCGTATCCCGACGAGCCACGGAAGTTCACCTGCAGCACCGCGTAACCGCGGTTGGCCATGAACTGCACCCTGAGTGCGGCGTAGTTGGCCCACGCGTCGTGCGCCCAGGGCCCGCCGTGTACGACCAGCACCAACGGCAGGCCGACGGGATCGACCCCGACCGGCAGGGTCAGGAACGCGGGCAACGGCAGCCCGTCGCGCGCCGTGAGGCTGACCGCTCGCGTCGGCGCCAGGTCGGCCGGATCCAGCTGCGGGTAGGGCCGGAACAACAGCCGGCTCTCCCTCGTGTCGTGATCATAGAGGTAGGTGAGGTCCGGCTCGCGGTCGTGGAAGAACGTCGCCACCCACCGCCGCTCCGACTCGTCCGAGGACACCGACGCCAGCACGCCGTCCGAGAGTTTCGACAGCTCCGCGTACACCTCGGCGAAGTGCGGGTCCACGACGTGGACGATCGGTCGATCCCCTACGAAACGCGCGGCCAGCACCTCACCGGTGCGGCGGCTCCGGAACAGTGTGGGGGGGCCGATCGCGGCGGTGCACAGGCTGTGTCCGGGCAGCGCCGCGACCACCGTCTCCGCACCGGTCTCGCCGTCGACCCGAACCAGGCTCAGATCGTCGGAATCGTGGTAGACACCCAGCAGCAGGCCCTTGCCGTCCGCCGTGACCTCCACGGGGAACACGCCCAGCGGGTGTTCCGGGCCGGGGCAGCGGCGGATCAACTTCTGCTGTCCGGTCGCGTCGTCGATCGCGAAGAATTCCCATGTCCCGTCATCGGCCATCGCCATGAAGAACACTTCGCCGTCCGGGCCGAAGAAGAAGCTGCTTGTCATGACGGGACTTTCCCGATGCAGCGTGGTCTCACCCGTGGCGATGTCGATCCGGAACGCGTCGACGAACCGGGGCCGGCGGTTCATCCTCACCAGCACCGTGCCCGGCCTTGACCGCATCGGCTCCACGCCGAGCACACCGGAACCGAGTGGCAGTGGAGTCAGGTCGACCGCCGGTGTCTCCGGCGCCTCCAGGTCGACCCGGTACAGGTGCCAGTCCTCGTTGCCGTCGGTGTCCTGCAGATACAGCAACCACCGCGGATCGTCGGTCCAGTAGTACATCTTGATGCCGCGCCGCGCGTCGCGCGTGACGCAGACGGCGTCCTCGTGCCCCTCGTCGAGGCCACGGACCCAGACGTTCAGCCGGCCGTGCGCCGGCGCCAGGTAGGCGATCCGCGTTCCGTCCGGCGAGATCGACGCTCCGGAGAACTCCGGATCGGCGAAGAACTCTTCGACGTCGATCAACTTGGCAAGGGTCATCGGACACCGGCCTCTCCGCAACGGCCGCCGAGGTGTTCGGCGAAGTGCCGTTCGATCGCGTGGAACATCGTGATGAGGTTCTCGGGGTTCTGGAAGCCATGGCCTTCGTCCTCGGCGACCAAGTACTCGACGGGAACCCCGCGGGCTCGCAGCGATTCGACGATGCCGTCCGACTCCGCCTGGACGACCCGGACGTCGTTGGCGCCCTGCACGACCAGCAAGGGCGTACGGATCTCGTCCACTTTGGTGATGGGTGAACGGGCCAGCATGTCCGTCGCCTGCGCGGGATCGTCCGGGTCGCCGGCGTAGGTCAACCAGCTGTTCTTGAGCAGGGGCCGGAGCCAGGGGGGCAGGCTGCCGATGAAGTTGACCAGACTCGATACACCGACGTAGTCGACGGCGGCGGCGAAGTGGTCCGGGGTGAACGTGACTCCGACCAACGTCGCGTAGCCGCCGTAGGAACCGCCGAAGATGCCGATGCGCTTCGGGTCGGCGTAACCCTGCTCCACCGCCCAGTCCGCGGCGTCGATCAGGTCGTCGTGCATCGCGCCGGCGAACTCGCCGATCGCGGCCGTGATATGCCGCTTGCCGTATCCCGATGAGCCACGGAAGTTCACCTGCAGCACCGCATAACCCCGATTGGCCAGGCACTGCACCTTGCGGTTGTAACCCCACATGTCGTGTGCCCACGGCCCGCCGTGCACCAATAGCACCAGCGGCAGGTGCTTCGGTTCGACGCCGACGGGCAAGGTCAGGAACGCGTGCAGCGGCAGCCCGTCACGTGCGGTCAGGCGCACCGCCCGCATCGGTGCGAGGTCGGCCGGGTCCAGATTCGGGTGTGACCGGAACAGCAGCCGGCTCTCCCCTGTGCCGTGGTCGTAGAAGAAGGTCTGCCCCGGCTCGCGATCGTGAATGAACGTCACGACCCACCGCTGCTCGGAGCTGTCCGAGGACACCCAGCCGAGTACGCCGTCCGAGAGCTTGGACAACTCCGCGTACACCTCGGCGAAGTGCGGGTCCAGCACCTCGATCCGCGGCCGGTCGCCGACGAAACGCGCCGCGATCACCTCGCCCGTGCGCCGGCTGATGAACACCGACGGGGGGTGGCCGAAGTCCTCGGCGACGCTCCCCATGTCGCACAGGCTGTGCCCCGGCACTGCGGCGACGACCGTCTGGTCACCGGTCTCGTGGTCGACGCGGATGAGCCGCAGGTCGTCGGAATCCTGATACACCCCGAGCAGCAACGCCTTACCGTCCGGCGTCGGCAACATTGGGTAGACGCCCACCGGGTGCTCGGGACCGGCCTCGCACGCGATGAGACGCTTGTCGCCGGTAGCCTCGTCGACGGCGTAGAACTCGTGCGTGCCGTCCTCGGCCTCGGCTACGTAGAAGCGGGCCTCCCCGTCGGGACCGGCGAAATTGCCCAGCGACTCGGATTGCTCCCGCACCAGAGTCGTCTCGCCGGTGGCGACATCGATCCGGAAAACGTCGAAGAACATCGGGCGCTTGTTCATGGCCACCAGCACGCTGCCCGGCATCGACCTCATGATCTCGCTGCCCACCACCCGCGATCCCGGCTCCAACGGGGTCAGGTCGACCGCCGGCTCGTCCGGTGCCTCGAGGTCGACCCGGTACAGGTGCCAGTCCTCGTTGCCGTCGGTGTCCTGCCGGTACAGCAACCACCGCGGATCGTCGGTCCAGTAGTACGTCTTGATGCCGCGCCGCGCGTCGTGGGTGACGCAGACGGCTTGTTCGTGCTGCTCGTCGATGCCGCGGACCCAGACGTTGGTCCGGCCGTGCGCCGGCGCCAGGTAGGCGATCCGCGTTCCGTCCGGCGAGATCGACGCTCCGGAGAACTCGGGATCGGCGAAGAACTCCTCGACGTCGATCAGCGTCGGCAGGGTCATCCCGCGCTCCAATCAGTGAGTCCGCGGGGCCACGACCCGCGCGTAGAAAGCGCATTCGGCGTCGAGGGCATGGGCGAGGTTCTCCGCCTTGGCGAACACGTGTCCTTCGCCCTCGTAGACGTGGTACTCGTGCTCGACGCCGCGCTCGCGCAGCACGGCCGCGATGGCGTCGGCCTGCCTCTTCGGGACGACGTCGTCGACCTCGCCCTGCAGCAGGATGAGTGGCGCGGTGATCTGCGCCGCGGCGGTGATCGGCGAGCGTTCGGCGTACCGCTCGCTCGCCTCCGGCAGCGGGCCGATGAGCGACTCGAGGTAGTGGGACTCGAACTTGTGCGTTTCCTCCGAGAAGTTGACGGCGTCGGCGACGCCGTTCATGCTGCCGCCCGCCGCGAACACGTCGCGGAAGGCCATCGCGCACAAGGTCAACCAGCCACCGCCACTGAGCCCGCGGACGATGAGCTTGTCGCCGTCGACCAGGCCCTTGTCCACGAGGTACTTGGCGCCCGCCACGGCGTCGTCGACGTCCACGACACCCCATTGCCCCTTGAGCGCGTCCCGGTAGGGCCGTCCACGGCCGCTGCTGCCCCGGAAGTTGAGCTCCAGATAGCCGTAGCCGCGACTGGTCCAGTACTGCTGCCGCAGGTCCAACGTCGGCACGACATGCGACGTGGGACCGCCATGACAGTTCACGATGAGGGCCGGCAACCCGTCGGTGGGCGCAGTAGGTGCGAGCCAGAACCCGTGGGCCACGGCGCCACCGGTCGTCGGAAACGAGATCGGTTCGGCCACCGAGATCGTCTCGGGCACGACGGCTCCGCAGTCGCGCAACACCACACCCGTGCCGCCGATGGCCGGGTCCAGTACGACGACGGCCTGGGCATGGCGTGGTCCGGCGGCGACGACTGCGATCTGGTCGCCGACCACGGTGGGCGATCGGAATTGCGTGTACGGGGTCAGGACCTCGTCGATGCGCCCGTCGGCGTGGCGCACGCCGAGGTGCTCGACGCCGTCGACCGTCCACTTGCAGACGATGCGCCCGTCGTCGAAGACGTCGAGGTTGCGCAGGCCGAGGAACCACAGCGGTTCGCCCATCTCCGCATCCATGGCCACGATGGGCTCGGGTGCCCCGGCCGCATAGAGGTTCCACGAACCGCTGCGGTCACTGAGAAAGAGCAGCTCGCCGTCCGGGGTCCAGGTCGGTTCCACAACGGACTCGTCCGCTGAGCCGGCGACCCGCGTCGCGTTGCGCAACCCCTCGTGGCCGACGTCGGCCAGCCACAGCTCGGTGCCGTCCCACGGCATCTGTGGGTGGTCCCAGGCGATCCAGGCCAAGCGCGAGCCGTCGGGCGACAGACGGGGTGCCCCGACGAAGTCGTGATCGCTGACCAGAACCACGCAGTCGTGCGGCGGCTCCAATGCGACGCGCACGATCTCGTTGGTGATTCGGCCGTCGTCGTGGTGCTCCTCGCGAACCGCGAAGAGGTGATCGGCGCCGGCCACGAAATCGCCCCAGCGCGTCGCCTTGTTCGACGACGGCGGCGTCAGCGGGATCCCGCGCCGGAGGCTGTGGACGCGTTGGTCCTCGCTGTCGCACGCGAGGATTTCGCCGTGTGGCGCGACGCAGTACGGGATGCCTCCGTAGCCGACGATGTTGCTGCAGGAGCGTCCCGAGGGCGTCAGGTCGAGCGGTTCGCGGCCCGGCTCCCACCGGACGAGGACCGATCTTCCTTCGGACGGCCGGACCTCGATCCAGAGCAGAGCGTCACCGTCGCGCCGTATCCAGGTGAACGACAGTCCCGGTGTGAACAAGTCGATTGCCGGTATCGGAGCGGTCTCGCGTTGCATGTGCCTCCCTCGAACGACGACGCGCGTCTCGGTCCCCGGCCGGTCATACGTGGCCGAGTCCGTACCAGGAGCCGGCCCGCCAGTGACCCGGCTCTTGGCAGCGCGGAAATAGAGCCAATATTGCGTCAATGCCCTAGGGCATTGTCTGTCTCAATAGTCTGCCAACTCTGGCCGCCTCAGACCCAGGTGTCGCGTGAACCAGGCCAGGATCCGATTGATGACGTCGATGACGTGCTCGCGCTCGGTCATTCCGTGCCCGGCGCCGCGGTAGGTCACGAACTCGGTCTCGCATCCCGCCCGGGCCAGGCCCTGGTAGAACTCCTGGGCTTGGCCCACGGGGCAGGCCAGGTCGATGTCACCGTGCAGGAGCAGCGTCGGGGTCCGGCAGCCGTTCACGTACATGATCGGCGAGCGAGGGAGGTAAGGACCGGCCGGATCGTACGGATCGCCGTCGAGATAGATCTCGTCGAACCGGCCCACGTTCGACGTGTTGTGGAAGCTCAGCCAGTTCATCAGTCCGCCTATGGGGATCGACGCGGCGAACACGTCGCTGCGCACCGCCGCCCAGGCCGCCATGAAGCCGCCGTAGGAAAAGCCGACGATCCCGACACGACCGGGATCCACCAGGCCCTCGGCCACCAGGGACCGCACCCCGGACTCGATGTCGGCGAGGTCGCCGCCACCCATGTCGCCGATGTTCGCCGACATGAACTCGACACCGCGGCCGATGGAACCACGCGGATTCGGCAGGAGCACGGCGCACCCGGCCTGGGTGAGCAGCAGCGCGTCCCCGCGGTGGCCACCGGATGCGAACACCGACGTGCTGGCATTGGTCGGCCCGCCGTGAACGACGACGACGAGCGGCAGTGGCCCCTCACCGGCCTCGTCGGGCAGCAGCAGCAACCCGTGAATCTCCAGGCCGTCCGGGGCCGTCCAGCGGTGTACGGTCTCGCGGGCCCGCGCGCGGCCGGCCAGGTCGGCGTTGAGGCTCGTCAGCGCCCGCCACCGGCGGCGGCCGTCGTCCGACGGCGAGAGGATGCCCAGCTCGACCGGTCGATCGTGCGACTGCACGGCGGCGACGATCGTGTCGGCGCGCCGGCTGCAGTCGGCGCTGACCCGGTGCAACTGCCCGAGCGTGCGACGGCCGCGCCACCACTCGTCCACCTGCCAAGCAGGACCACCCGGCTCGGGGTGGGGAACCAGGAAGCCGCATGCCGTCTCGACCGACGCGACCCCGACCCAGAACAGGCGGCCGTCGCTCGTCCAGCGCACGCGAGTGACGTCCGCCTCGTGCCGCGGCCGGACGACGGCTCCACTGTCCAGGTCCATGATCGCGATCTCGCCGGCCAGCAGCGCCCGATCGCTTTGCGGCGCCTCGACGAAGGCGAGACGTCGCAGGTCCTCGCTCAGCGCCGGTGACTGCAGCTGCCACTTGGGCGTGTACACGCACCGCGCGGTCCGCGCGACAACGTCGATCAGCGCCAACTGGGCGTCGTACCAACCGCTCTCGCTCGGGTCGGCCGACACCACCGCGGCGACCGGGCCGTGCCCGGCCCAGCCGATCTCCCACACCGTCAGGCCGTCCGGGCTCGCCGGCGACACCTCGCCCGACGGCAGGACGACCCGGTACAGGCGCCGCCACTCGGTGGCCGGGCGCCGGACGACGAACGCGGCGTCCTCCTCGCCGGGCCGCACGAACCGCTTGCCACCGCCGACGTTGCCGGTATCGGAACCCTCGTCGGCGGCCAGGACCAGCAGGCCCGAGTCATCGCTCGCCCACACGATGTCCTCGACGATTCCGGGCAGTTCGTCGATCAACCGCGGCGGCGTACCGGCCCCGTCGTCGAGGCGGAGCACGTAGAGCCGCCAGAGCCCGGCCCGCTCCCGGTCCGAGGCGAACGCCAGCCACCGTCCCGAGGGAGAGATGCGCGGCAGCGTGTCCTCGCCCGGACCCGATGTCACCGCGCGCAGAGGCTCGTCCCGGCGCGAGTACCAGATGTCCGATCGCGGCGGCTCACCGCGCGTCGGGGCGGCATCGTGCACGACGCACGCGTGCGCGGTCCCGTCCTCGGCGGTCTGAGGGTGCGTGACCCGCCGGATGGAGGCCAAGTCCTCGGGCGTCAGCTCGTGCGTCGTCATCGGTGACTCCCGGGAACCCACAGCACGTCGCCGGCGGCCCGGTTCGTGTACCGGGCGAGGATGAACAGCAGGTCCGACAGGCGATTGAGGTAAGTGATCGCGAGGACGTTCATCGTCTCACCGTGCCGGTCGTAGGCGGCCCAACCCGATCGCTCGGCCCGGCGCACGACGGTCCGGGCAACGTGCAGCAGCGCGGCTCCCGGAGTGCCGCCGTTGAGGATGAAGGACCGCAGCGCGGGCAGGTCCGCGTTGTACCGGTCGCACCAGGTCTCGAGCCGATCGACGTAGCCCTGCTCGACACGCAGCCGCGGAGACTCGTGGTCCTCGACCATCGGCGCGCACAGATCGGCTCCGACATCGAACAGGTCGTTCTGCACGACGGTCAGCACCTCGAGGATCTCGCCGTCGAGCTCACCCAGCGCGACGGCCAGGCCGATCTGCGCGTTGGCCTCGTCGACGTCGGCGTACGCGACGAGACGCGGGTCGGTCTTGCTCGTGTAACTCATGTCGCCGAGCCGCGTCCGCCCACCGTCACCGGTGCGGGTGTAGATGCGCGTCAGGTTGACCAATTCATTCGCCTACCTTCATGCTGCCGGGTCGGTTCGGGGGAGCCCTGCGGTCGGGTCACGAGCCGGCCAATGCCGCGCGGAGCAGATCGTGGGGCAGCGCGTGCGCGGTGATGCCGTCTCGGCCGACCGTCGTGGTAGCGGAGACCATCGCGTTGACGATGGCTTCCTCGGTCGCCTCGATCACTGCCTCGAAGAGCAGCTCGATCATCACGTCGCTGGCCGCGCGCACCTCGATGTCATCCAGGGAGGCCTCCTCCAGGCCGACCGCCGGCAGTGCGTCGTTGCCCGTGGAGAAGGCGAGCAACAGGTCACCACTGCTGTGCTCACCCATCCCTCCGGTCCGGCCGATCGCCAGAGCACCGCGCTGCGCCAGCCGCTGACACTGATGCGGCAGCAGCGGCGCGTCGGTGGCGATCAGGACGATGATCGAGCCACTGCCGGCCATCACCCGCCGAAGGTCCTCGTACGGCGACGACACGATGTCGTTCGATATCTGCTCGCCGACCGGGACGCCGTTGACGCGCAGGCGTCGGCGCTGACCGTGATTCGCCTGGACGAGCACGCCAACGGTGTACGCGGGGCTTGCGGATTTTCCTGTGGGGACCAGGCGCGACGAGGTACCGATGCCACCCTTGAACTCGTGGCAGATCATGCCGGTACCACTACCCACGCCGCCCTCGGCGACCGGCCCATCGTCGAGCGCGCGGAAGGCGGCCTCGACGTGCTCGGCGCGGACGTGCTGACCGTTGATGTCACTGAGAATGCCGTCATAGGTCTCGGCGACCACGGGAAGACAGAAGTACAGCTCATCGTCGCCTCGCTCACGGTGGATCTCCGCGACGATCGCGTCTCGCACAGTGCCCACGGAATGGGTGTTGGTGAGCCCGATCGGAGTGGTCAACTGACCGTTCTCGCGGACCCAGGCGAGTCCGGTCATCTCGCCGTTGCCGTTCAGTCGATGCGAACCGGCGTAGACCGGTGATCGCCATACCGTCGGGCGCGGCTCCACGATCGTCACGCCCGTCCGCACCGGACCTCGCCCAACGGCCAACGGTCCTTCGCCCTCGACGATCGTGCAATGTCCGACGCGGACGCCCGGGACATCGGTGATCGCGTTGTGCGACCCGGGAGGAAAGATGCCAATCTTGATCCCGAGGTCGCGACACCTTACCGTTCCGGCCACGTTGTGCTCCCTTCAACAGGCACCGGCTGTGACACGGCCCTTGCTTGGCCGATCACCAGGCGCGTCACTCGTAGGTGTAGAAACCGCGTCGCGTTTTGCGACCCAGCAATCCGGCGTCGACCATCCGCTGCAGCAATGGCGGCGGAGCGTAGAGCGGCTCCTTGAACTCCTCGTAGAGCGACTCGGCGATGGCCTTGGTCGTGTCGAGACCGATCAGATCCCCCAGTGAGAGCGGGCCCTGCGGGTGCGCCGCTCCCAGCACCAGGCCGCGGTCGATGTCCTCGGCGGAGGCGAAGCCGGACTCGTACATCCGGATCGCGGAGAGGATGAACGGAATCAGCAATGCGTTCACCACGAACCCCGCGCGGTCCTGGCAGTCGATGGTCCGCTTGCCCAGGCCGCCGTCCCCGACCGGCCCCTCCACCCAGGCGCGGGCGCGCTCGGTCGTATCCGGCGACGTGAGCAGGGACGGCACCAGCTCGACGAGCTGCAGCACCGGGACGGGATTGAAGAAGTGGATGCCGATCACCTGCTGCGGCCGTGAGGTGACGACGCCGAGCTTCATGATCGGGATCGAGGACGTGTTGGAGGCGAGGATCGCGTCCGGCGACGTCACGACGGTGTCGAGCCGCTTGAACAACTCGGCCTTGGCCGTCTCGTCCTCGACGATCGCCTCGATCACGACGTCGCGGTCGGCCACGGCATCGAGGTCGGTGGTGACCCGTATCCGATCGAGCACCACGGCGGCCGACGCGAGCTTGCCCTTCGCCTCGGCGCGGGCAAGCGACTTCTCCAACCGGCCGAGCGCGGCCCGGGCCGAGGCGCTTCCCGCTTCCGCCACGATCACGTCGTGGCCCGCCCGGGCGCTGACCTCGGCGATGCCGGCCCCCATCAGGCCGCCTCCGATAACTCCGACCCGTTGCACTCGCCGCCTCCGGTTGGCCTAGGCTACTAGGGCACAATAGCACGGTCATCGTCGCCGAGGTGCCCTTGACGCCCATTCTTTTGACCTATTACGGTGTATCATTATTGCACCACTGAGAGCCGCAATTCTGTTGCCGCTCCAGGTGCGGCTCGCCGCATTCCAGGCTCGTCTGGACGCTGGCCACTGACCCATCGCCCGTGCCGGACGGCCCGTGCGGCGTGCCGTCCACGCGGTTGGGCCAGGCCGAGCAAAGGAGCATGACGCGTGAGTGACGACGAGCAGCAGGCGAAGGTCGACCACGAGCCGCCGCGGGGTGCCTCGACGACCGGGACGTGGAACGGCATCGACTACACGGCAACGGCGAAGTGGTTCGTACTCCGCAAGAAGGAGCAGCCGATGGCGGAGATCTTCTCGATCTCCTACGTCGACGGCTCGCCCGGCCCCGACCGGCCGGTGACCTTCGTCTTCAACGGCGGCCCGGGGGCGGCCTCGGCCTACCTGCATATCGGTGCGGTCGGTCCGCAGCGCGTCGAGTTTCCTGCCGACGGTACGTTTCCGCCGTTGCCGCCGCGGCTCGTGCACAACGAGGAGTCCTGGCTGGCGTTCACTGACCTCGTCTTCATCGATCCGGTGGGTACCGGGTTCAGCCGTCTCATCGAGAGCGACGACGCGAAGAAGAACGGCAACGGTGCGGACGCCGATCCGAACGAGTACTTCAGCATCATCCGCGACCTGGAGTCGATGTGCGAGTTCATCGGTCGCTGGCTGTCGGACAACGGCCGCTGGGGTTCGGCCGTCTTCATCGCCGGTGAGAGTTACGGCGGTTACCGGGTGGGCCGCTTGACACGGATGCTGCAGGAGAAGGCGGGCGTCGCGCTGAACGGGGCGATCCTCATCTCGCCCGCGCTCGAGCCCGCGCACCTGTCCACCGTGTTCGGCTGGGGCGACTACGAGGTGGTGCCGTGGATCGACATCCTGCCGACCATGGCCCTGGCCGCCGTGCATCACGGTCGGTCGCGCGCGTTCGACCGCGGCGCGCCGGCCGAGGACGTCCAGCGGGAGGCGGAGTCGTTCGCGACGGGCGAATACGCCACGTTTCTCACGCGCGGAGCGTCGATGCCGGCCGAAGAGCGCGATCGCGTACTCACCCGCTTCGCCGATCTGACCGGACTGGACCGGGAACTCGTCGCTCGGGCCGAGGGCCGGGTCCGGGTCAGTCAGTTCGCCCGGGAGCTGCTCCGCGACGAGCAGAAGGTGATCGGCATGTACGATGCGACGATCACGGCAACGGACCCGTTCGCCGACCGTGACCTTTTCAATGGCGCCGACCCGACGCTCACCGGGACGAACGCCGTCTACACGACCGCGATCAACCGCCGATTGCGCTCCGAGCTCGGTGTCGAGACCGACCGCGAGTACTTGCTGCTCAGCACCGAGGTGACCCTGGCGTGGAAGAACGACGAAGCCATCCACTACGTCCAGCAGACGCAGGGCGCGGTCGACGACTTCCGGTACGGCATGGCGATGAACCCGCACATGAAGGCATTCATCACGCACGGCCGCTACGACCTGATGACGCCGTACTACGCGACGGACCGCATCCGGAACCTGATGCGTCTCGACCCGAGCGTCGCCGAACGGTTGACCGTGCGCCACTTCGGTGGAGGGCACATGTTCTACGCCTGGCAGGAGAGCCGTAAGGCGTTCACGGCGGCGATCGCCGAGTTCATGGCCGCCGCGACGCTCAGCTGAACGCCGCCTGCGCTGCCCGGGCGGCCCGGGCAGCGCAGGCGTTGTGGATGATCAGCTCGGTCAAGGCGAGGCCTTCTAGCTCCAGCCGGCCTTGGTCACGAGGTCGCCCAGCAGGTCGGGCAGCAGCGCCCGCATCAGGCTCAGGTGGCCGTGGGCCGACAGCAGATGCAGGTCCGAGCCGCTCACCTGTTGAGCCATCCAGAGCGTGTGCGCGTAGGAGATGAACGCGTCCTGCCGCCCAGACCAGAACGTCACGGGAGTGGTGACGGTGGTCAGGTCGAAGCCCCACGGCGTCGTCAGGGCGATGTCGTCCTCCAGCCAGCCCTCGATCCCGTTCTCCAGCGCCTTGCGGAGCCCGACGCCGATCCGCGTGGCCCCGTCGCGATCGACCACGGCCCGGTCGGGCGCGGGCAGCGCGTCACCGAACAGCTCCACGTACGTGTCGATCGGCCGTTCGCGCAGCTCGGCGGCCTGCTTCTCCAGCCACGGCCGGACGGCCGGCTCACCCTGATCGGCGAGCGCCCACTCCTCGAAGTTCGACGCGGCCATACCGGCGTAGTAGTCGAGACCGGCCGCGTCCCGGGGCGCGGGGCTGACGACGACCGCCGCCGCCCGGCACGCCGAGGCGAGCGCGGCCGTCGCCAGCGAGTGCGGCCCGCCTCCGGAGTAGCCGGCGCTGACGAACTCGCTTACGCCCAGATGGGCGAGCACCGCCTCGATGTCGCCGGGCACGTCGGCCATGCGCCGGCCCGGGTTCGGCGTGCTCCGTCCGTAGCCCGGCCGCAGCGGGATGACGACCCGCAGACCCAGGGAGTCGCTCACCTCGGCCAGCAGTGGGTCGGGTGCCGCCCCGCTGGGTGTACCGGGCTGGTGGACGAGCGTGCGGTCATGCCTGCCGTGTAGGAGCACCTCGCAGGTGCGCCCGTCGGGCAGCGGCACGAGCGTGTACGTCCAGCCGTCGCCGTTACCGGTAGCGGGCGCGGTCGGTTCGGTGGGCATAGCAGTGACCTCCCATTTCGATGAACGGCCTCAACGGCCGGGGATCCCCATGACCTGGTCGAGCACCCGCAGCGCGTTCTCGCCGAGCACCTTCCTGATGTCGGCGTCCGAGAAACCGCGTGCGGCCAGCTCGTGAGTGATCTTCGGCAGGTCCGAGGGCCGGCGGATGTCGCTGTCGAGCGACGGCTGATCGACCCCGGGGATGACCATCCAGCCGCCGAAGACCTCGTTGTAGTAGTCGTCGACGAAGTCAGGACCGAGCGCGACGGCGTCGATCGTTGCGATCGACGCGAGGTGCTCGATGTGGTCGACCACGCGGGCCGCCGTAGGTTGGTCCGGGTCGATGAACGGGGGAATGGCCGCCGCCACTCCGATCACCCCGCCGAGGTCGGCGATCGCCTTGATCTGCTGGTCGGCCAGGTTGCGATGGATGTCGGTGACCGCCCGGCAGGCCGAGTGGGTCGCGAGCAGCGGCCGGGTGGCCCGGGAGAGAACGTCGTCGACTCCGGCAACGCCCAGGTGGCTCAGGTCGAAGACGATTCCCGCGCGCTCCATCTCGGTCAGGACCTCTATCCCCTGGGGCGTGAGTCCGCCGCGGGACGAGTCGTCGAGGCCGCTTCCGTCGGCGAGGTGGGTCCGCCCCAGGTGGGCCAACGACGCTATCCGCACGCCCACCCGCTGCATCGTGCCGATCAGTTCCGGGTCCTGGCCGATCCCGTGCGCACCCTCGAGGGCGATGATCAGCGCGATCCGCCCGGCGGCCGTCGCCTGTGCGACCTCTGCGCCGGTGAGGCAGACGGCGACCTGGGGGTGCTGTTGCGCCAGCGCGTGGATGCGCTCGACGAGGAGCAGCGTCCGGCGCAGCGCGCCCTCGGATTGGAACTGCTCCTCGATGCAGATCGGGAGCACCTGGACGTCCACCCCGCCGGTGCGCAGTTCGGGCAGCCAGAAGTCCGCGAAATAGTCCGGTCGACCGCGATGGTCGAAGTGGTCGACCAGCAGTATCAGATCGTTGTGCAGGTCGACGACCGTCGCCTCGTCATGCAGTACCGACATGGATTCCGCCTATAGAGATGCCGTCTGCTCGCAGTAATTGTCATAGTGCGATGGGCCACGACTCTAGTTACCGAGAAACCCAAGGGCAAGATGGCCTAGCTCAGATCTTTCCCCCGTGGTTGCTGCCGTCGTGGTGGATGTGCGGCCACGGCGGCGGTTCGGCCGAGGCGGCGAACCAGGCCCGACAATCAACTACTGACCTAGGCACTTAGGCCTTGACAGTCATTATGGCCTGCGACAAACTACCGCCACATGATGAGCCTAGCTCGTGCGTCAGGTGCGTACAGCGTGCCCTAGGCCATCGGTCCAGAGGCAGCCTCGACACATCGGAGGTACGTCCCGATGGCATCCTCGCTCGGCAGGTGCGCCGATGAGAGTTCAGGTTAAGGCCCATCTATGACGCGGCGCCCGGCCCTTCCTCGGTCGCGCGCCTCGATGCGGACGACGCGGATCGGTCCCGTAGGACCTGGTCGGCCGATTGGCCGGCGATGTGGCCATGGCTTTGCCGAGCAAGCACTCGTGTCCAGAGAGATCTTGTAGGTCCTGCATGAGATATTCACCCGAACCGGAGGTTCTGATGTCTGGCATCGTCGGCCTGCGGGTCGGCCGGCCTCGCGCGCGGTGGACGCTTGCGATCAGCGCAGGCGTGGCAACCGTTTGTATGGTCGCGGCCGGCTGCGCGAGTAACCCGAGTAACCCGAGTCCGCGAAACGATGGATCCAAGTCCAGCGGCGAGGCCGTCGTCTCCATCGCTCCGGGAAAGGCGGCCGCGACCTCTCCCGTCCAGAAGCTGACGATCGGGTACTCGGGGCCGTTCACCTCGCTCGACCCGACCGGCGGCGCAGGCGGTTCCGGCTACTTCATCATGGGCCAGCTCAGCCTGGAAACGCTCCTGCGGGTCACGCCCGACGGCAAGTTGCAGCCGTGGCTGGCGACCTCGTGGACACAGAACAGCCCGACCGAGTACGTCTACACCCTGCGCCAAGGCGTCAAGTTCTGGGACGGCAACGAACTCACGGCCGACGACGTGGTTTTCTCGCTGACGCGTAACGCCGGAACGGCGTTGGGGAAAGCCGGATTCTACGGAAGCGTGAGCAAGATCCAGGCCCGCGATCCGCACACGGTCGTCGTCACCTTGAAGCATCCCAATGCGGCCTGGAAGAACACGCCGGGACTGGCCTATGCGCAAATCTACCAGAAGGCGTTCACCGAGGCGCACCAGGACACCTTCGGCAAGCCCGGCACGCTGGTGATGGGCACCGGGCCATGGAAGGTCAACAGCCTCGACCCGACGAAGGGGGCCGAGTACGCGGCCAACCCGACGTACTGGGGTGGTGAGCCGCCGATCAAGCACATCACCGTCAAGTTCTATCAAAGCGAAACCAGCCTCGCGCTCGCGATGCGGGCCGGCGAAGTCGATCTTGCGCCCACCGTCGGGGAGCCGGACTCGTTCAAGTCGGCATCGGGCGTGCAGGTGGTGACGAGAACGACGTGTGGTTCGTCGCTGTTCAGCATGCCGACCCAGACCGCGCCATGGAGTGACGTTCACGTCAGGCGCGCGGTCGCGTACGCGCTCGACAAGCAGGAGCTGCTCAAGGTGACCGGCGGTGCCAACATCGACACGCTGGACACCGTGCTCGCCCCGTCGCTGCTGCAGAACCTCGGCGACGCCGGCGCGGCGGACGCTGCTTTGAAGACGCTTCCGACGTACCCGCACGACATGGACAAGGCGAAGCAGGAGATCGCGCAGTCCAGCCGGCCGAACGGCTTCTCCGCCACGATGGCGTCCAGCAACGATCAGGCAACTCTGAAGATCAACCAGGCGATCGCCGCTCAGTTGAAGACGATCGGCATCAACCTCGAGATCAAGCCGATGCCGCTCACGGCGTACTACGCGGTTCTGCGCGGGCCGGCCGACAAGCGCCCCCCGCTGTTCATCTCGACGGGCGGCTGCGCGCCGGACCCGTCCTGGGACAACATTTTCCTCGGGAACGGCGGGCTCAACTTGGCGAACTACCACCCGGCGGAGGTCGACACGCTCATCGCGGACGGTCTGGCCACCACGGACCCGGCGAAGCGCCTGCAGATCTACACCCAGATCCTGGACAAGCTCGCCACGGATCTGCCCTACATCCCCTTGTTCCTCGAGGGAACCAGCTACGCATCCAACAACTTCGAGTGGGTGAACTTCGGGGACTTCTGGGCGCACACGTGCTGGCCGCTGAACATCAAGCCGCGTTAGCCATCGAGCCGGTGAGGACGACCCAGCCAACGTAGTGGATCACGGCTTTCGGTTGCGGACCGATGCCGCGATCACCAGTCACCAGGAGGACGCGATGACGGGACCGGCGGCACGCACATGACCAGATCAAGCCTGCTGATGTACATCGCGCGGCGGTTGGCCGCGATGGTGCTACTGCTCATTCTGCTCTCGTTCGTGATCTTCTCGCTGACCTACCTGACGCCGGGCAGCCCGGTGGACGTGCTGCTCGGCCCGAACATGCGGACACCCCAGGCCGTGGCGGCCCTGACCGCGAAGTACCACCTGAACGAGCCGTTCTTCACCCAGTACTGGTACTGGGTGAAGGGCGCCGCGCACCTGGACTTCGGCGACTCGATCCAGGCGACGCTGCCGGTCAGCGACCAGATCGCGTCTCGGCTCCCCACATCGCTGTACCTCGGTGTGTACGCGTACATCCTGGCGTTCGCGTTCGGGGTCATTCCGGGCGTGGTCTCCGCGATGCGCCGAGGTGGCGCCCTCGACCGTGTGACCGTGGCCGGGTCGATCATCGCGCTGAGTACGCCGGCTTTCGTGTCCGGCGTCTACGCCCTCTACCTGTTCGCGGTCGTCGTACCGATCTTCCCAGCCTCCGGATCAGGCGAAGGCTTCGTCGACGGGCTGTGGCACCTGACCCTGCCGGCGATCGCCTTGGCGTTGTCCGTGGTGGCCTTCCTGGTGCGGCACACCCGCGCCGCGATGATCGGCGTTCTCGACCAGGACTACGTCACCTTCGCGTGGGCGCGCGGTCTGGCGGCGCGCCGCGTCATGGTCAAGTACGCACTGCGGAATGCGTTGATGCCGGTCGTCACGATCAGCGGCACCCTGCTCGCGAGCCTCATCATCGGCGCGGTCATCGTCGAGCAGACGTTCTCACTCAACGGTGTCGGATCCCTGCTGATCCAGTCCGTCGAGTCGAAGGACGTGCCGATGATCCAGGGTGTCGCACTGGTCGTTGCCGCCGTCATCATCGTGATGAACCTGCTGGCGGATATCACCTACCTCGTCATCGACCCACGTATCCGCCTCGGGAGACACGAAGCATGACATCAATCGAGCTCGACCTCGCGGAGAGGCAAACCCCGGCCCGGACCGTTCGCCGCGGGCTGGTGCACGGGCTACGCCGCGTGCGCGGATCGGTCACGATCTCCTTCCTGATCATGGCGATGGTCGCGGTCACGGCGGTGTTCGGGGAGCTGATCGCGCCGCAGGATCCATCCGCCCAGGACCTGAGCCTCGTGCTGGCGCAGCCGAGCGGCGCGCACTGGCTCGGGACCGACGAGCTCGGACGCGACGTGTTCTCGAGGATGATCGTCGGCAGCCAAGCGGTGTTCCTCGGTCCGCTGATCGTCGCGGGCGGCGCGATGCTCATCGGCAACATTCTCGGACTCCTGGCCGGTTATCGCGGTGGCATCATCGACGCCTTCATCATGCGCCTCGCGGATCTGCTGATGGCCGTGCCGGGACTGCTGATCATCATCGTCGTGGCCGGCACGATCGGAGGTGGCTACTGGGTCGCGGTCGGCCTCTTGACGCTGCTCTTGATGCCTTTCGACGCGCGGGTCGTGCGGGGCGCGACCCTCGAGCAGGTGCCGCGCCCCTACGTGGAGGCGGCGCGGACGCTCGGCGTCTCGAACCGTCGAATCATTTTCCTGCACATCTGGCCGAACATCTCGGCGGTGGTGGTCGCGAATACCTGCTTGGCCTATTCCGGCGCGCTGGTCGGGTTGGCGAGCCTGTCGTTTCTAGGCGTCGGGGCAACCCCCGGCTCGCCGGATTGGGGTCAGATGCTGTCCGACGGGCAGAACTCGTTGTTCTTGAATCCGGTCGCGTCGCTGGCGCCGGGCGCGGCGATCGTGCTGGTCGCGGCCGCGGTGAACATCATCGGCGACTGGGGCTACGACCGGCTGTCGAGCCGAGGAGCGAGCCGATGACGGGCGTGGCCGAGGTCGTGCCGCAGGGCGTGGACACTCCGATAGCCGACCTGCGGAACCTGCGCATCGTGGCCAAGCGGTCGCGCGGCGGCGAGAGCACGATCGTGTCGTCGGTGTCGCTGTCGGTGCGGCGCGGCGAGTCGATCGGCATCGTCGGCGAGTCGGGAAGTGGCAAGTCGATGACGGCCAAGTCCTTGATCGGATTGCTGCCGGCCGGGGTGACGGCAACGGGGCAATTCTCGTACAAGGGCGAGAACCTGCTGACGGCGAACGAGCGCAAGTGGCAGACGATCCGCGGCCTGGAGATCGGGATGATCCTCCAGGACCCGTTCACGATGCTGAACCCTGTCATGCCGTGCGGCCGCATCCTCGAGGAATCGCTGCTGCCCGAGTACATCCACGGCGGCCGGAGTGCCCGCGAGGAGGCGATCCGTCGTCTTGCCGAGGTGGGCATCACCGACGAGTCGGTGATCGACCGCTACCCGTTCCAACTGTCCGGGGGCATGCGGCAACGGGTCGCCATCGCCGCCGCGCTGTGCCGCGACCCGCAGGTGCTCATCGCCGACGAGCCGTCCACGGCGTTGGATGTCGCGACGCAGCGCGAGGTCCTCGAGCTGATCAAGCAAATCCAACGGGCCCGCGGCATGGGCCTGATCCTGATAACGCACGATCTTCGGGTCGCGTTCGAGACGTGCAGCCGGATCTACGTGCTGTACGCCGGCTCGTTGGTCGAGGTGGGCGACTCGCAGCGCATGCAGGCCGAGCCGCTACATCCGTACACGCAGGGCCTCTTGCTCTCGGAGCCGCCCGTCGGCCGGCGGGTGCACAAGCTCGTCGCCATGCCGGGGGCCGTGCCGACCGCTGATGAGGTCCAGGGGGTGTGCACGTTCGAGCCTCGGTGCCGATGGGCCGGGCCGGCGTGCCGCGAGGGCGCGCCACCGCTGGTCGAGGTGACACCCGATCGGCTTTCCGCCTGCATCCGGCTGCCCGAGATCAGGGAGGAGATGCGCGGCCTGCAAACCTTCGCCGAGCAGGTCGCGGCCGCGCCGAGCACCGACCGGCCTTCGCCGATCTTGGAGGTCCGCAACGTCGGCAAGTCGTTCCAGGTCGGATCCCGCGCTGTCAGGGCACTCGACGACGTCTCTATTCAGGTCGGAGTGAACGAGAGCGTCGGCATCGTCGGGGAATCCGGGTCGGGCAAGACGACGCTGGCCCGGGTGCTGGTCGGGCTGGAGACGCCGACCGAAGGCGAGATCGTCATCGGGGATACGACGACGCGCCAGTGGGCGAAGGTGCGCGACGAGGAACGCCGGGAACTGCGCTCGAACGTGCAGACCGTCTTCCAGGATCCCTACTCGAGCCTGAACCCGATGCGCTCCGTGGGTTGGACTTTGCGCGAGGCGATCACCACGCACGACAAGGGTGTGACCAACCCGAAACAGCGGGTCGGTGAGCTGCTGGAAATGGTCGGCCTGCCGGCGACCTACGCCCGGCGCCTGCCCAGGGCACTGTCGGGTGGTGAACGTCAGCGGGTCGCCATCGCGCGGGCCCTCGCGGTCCGCCCGAAGGTGCTCATCTGCGACGAGCCGACGTCCGCGCTCGACATGTCGGTGCAAGCGCAGATCCTGAACCTGCTCACGACGCTTCGCGCCGAACAGGAGATCAGCTACCTGTTCATCTCCCACGACCTGTCGATCGTGCGGCACGTGTCGGAGTTCGTGTACGTCATGTATCGCGGCCGCGTGGTCGAATCCGGGCCCACCGACGCAGTACTCGACAATCCGCAGCACGAGTACACGCGCAAGCTGCTCGAGTCCCTCCCGGGCGGTGGCTGAACGTCGCCTGGTTCAGCCGACCACCACGCCGCGCAGCACCGTTCGCCGAGGGGAGTAGATCGTGTCGAGCGCGACGCGGGGATCCTCGTCGAAGACGACCAGGTCGGCGGGAGCGCCCTCGTCCAGGCCGGGCCAGCCGAGCCATCGCCGGGCGCGCCATGAGGCCTGCGCGATGACCTCCGGCAGCGGCAGCCCGGCGCCCACCAGCGCCTGTATCTCGCCGCGAATGGTGCCGTGCGGGACGTCGGATCCGGCGTCGGTGCCGGTGTAGATCGGCACGCCGGCCTCGTAGGCGTCGCGAACCCGCTCGCGCGAGGACGCGTAGAGAGCCCGCATGTGCCGCGCGTAGATCGGGAACTTGTGCTCGCCGGCCGCGGCGAACTTGTGGAAGTTGTCGACGTTGATCAGGGTGGGCACCAGGGCGATGCCCTTCGACACGGCATCTCCGAGCATCTGCCCGGTGAGTCCCGTACCGTGCTCGATCGAGTCGACGCCGACCGCGATGGCCGCGGCCACTGCATCCTCCCCGAAGGCGTGCACGGCCACGCGCACGTTCAGGGCATGGGCTCGCGCGACCGCGCGTTCGAGTGCGTCCTCGGGAAAGGCCGGTGCGAGATCGCCACTGGCCCGGTCGATCCAGTCCGCGACGATCTTCACCCACCCGTCGCCGGCCGCGGCCTGCCGCTCGACCTCGTCGGCCAACGCGTCGGGGTCGACCTCGACACCCTGATCACGGATGTAGCGGCGAGTACGGGCGATGTGCCGGCCGGCCCGGATGAGGCGTGGCAGATCGTCGCGTTGCCGTACCGAGCTCGTGTCCACCGGCGAACCGGCCTCGCGAAGCAGCAGGGCTCCCGCATCGCGGTCGAGCAGCGCCTGTCGCGCCTGGGCCCGCGGGTCGTGGACGTGCCCGGTCGAGGCGATGCCGATATGGCAATGCGCGTCGACGAATCCGGGGATGACCCAGCCCGACGAGGCGATCGTGTCGACGTCGGAGCAGCGAGCCGGCGGCGTGAAGCTCAGGCGGCCCTCGACGATCCAGGCGTCGCGCTGCGTCTCGTCGGGCAGGAAGATTCCGCGCAGATGTAGTACCACACGCGACATGCTATCGGTGCCGGGCCGGCTTCTGCCCCACCCCTGTGTCCGCTCTGCATACCTTCCCATGTCAACCTCACGGCCTCTTGTACCCGTAAGATCTTTGACCTATTCTACTAGGGCAAAGTTGCTGACGCTGATCAGCCATCGACGGGAGAACGACGTGTCTGCGCCCAGCCAGGATGAAGCCCGGATTCGCCTCCGCCTAGCGCCGAGTGATGCTCGTTACGCCGGCGGGTTGGTGCCTGGCTCGAAGGTGATGGAGATCTTCGCCGATCTCGAGACGGAGCTCGCGTTGCTGGAGGGCGGCGACGAAGGGCTGTGCGCCGCCTACGACTCGGTCGAGTTCCTCGCGCCGCTTCGGGTGGGCGACTACGTCGAAGGGGTCGCTCGGGTCACCTCCCGGGGGAACAGCAGCCGAAAGGTGGAGGCTCGCGTCTACCGGGTGCTGAGCGTGGACGAGAACGGTTGTCGGCTCGAGCAGGACGGCCCGGTGCTGGCCGCGACCGCGACCGCGACGATCGTCGTCGGGCGAAGCCGGCCGGCTCAGGCGTCCTAGCGATGGGAAGCAGAACCAACACGGTCGTCTCGTGGATCGGAGCGGTCGTCCGGGCACGCCCCAACGAGCCGGCGCTCGTATTCGACGGCGAGACGTGGACGTACCGGGAACTGTGGTCACGTTCGGCCGACCTGGCGCGGGATCTGCTCGCCGGCGGCCTTCAGCCCGGTGACCGCGTGGCGATCGTCGGCGAGAACGAATCCGCCTACGTCTCCACCTACTTGGCGATTCTGCGGGCCGGTGGCGTCGCCGTCCCGATTAACGCCCTGCTCGGCCCGACGGCGATCGGCCCGCAAATGGAGTTCGTCGGAGCCAAGACGATCTTCGTCGGCCGCGTCAAGCCCGAGATCCGAGAGGCGCTCGACGGCTCGTACGACGTGCGTGATCTACGGACGGCGCCGGGGGCCGCGCAGGGCCGGCTGCCCAGCATCGGGCCGAGTGCCGGCTGTTCGATCATGCTGACCAGTGGCTCGACGGGACAGCCGAAGGGCGTGGTCCACACACATGAGTCCATGCTGCACGGGAGCATGCAGGTCGCCTCGGCCTTCCCGTTCGGTCCCGGGGAGCGCGGGGTGGTGTTCCTGCCGCTGTATGCCTGCATCCCCGAGCAGGTCCTGCCGACGCTGTGCACGGGCGGAGCGCTCGAAATCCTGCCCGGATTCGACGTCGAGCGGGTCGCCGACGCGTGCACCAGGGCGACCACCTTCGATGCCGTCCCGACCGTCCTGAGGCGACTGATCGAATTCGCTCCGCTCGAGAAGCTGTCGAAGCTCAAGTGGGTGCTGTTCGCATCGGAAGTGATGCCCACCGATCTCCTGCGCCGCTGGTGGGCGGAATTGCCGGACCTGCAGATGCACCAGTTCTACGGGATGACCGAGGCGCTTCCGCTGGCGGCCGCACCGCATTGGCTGCTGAAGGCCGAGCCGACGACGGTCGGCCGGCCGTTTCCCACGACCGGGCTGCAGGTCCGCGACGGCGCGACTCCGGCGAGTGACGCCGGGGAACTCGTCGCGGTGACGCCGGCCCGGATGAAGGAGTACTTCAACGATCGGGAGACGACCACGGCGAGCCTCACCGACGACGGTGCCCTTCGAACCGGCGATCTGGGCCGTATCAGCGACGACGGACTCGTCTTCCTCACCGGCCGTCTCAAGGACGTCATCATCAGCGGCGGCATGAACGTCGTACCGGCCGAGATCGAGGCGGTCGCGGCGGCCCACCAGGACGTGCAGGAGGTGGTCGTCGTGGGGGTGCCGAGCGACCGGTGGGGCGAGACGCCCGTGGTGGTCGCGGTCGCCAAGCCTGGCTGTGGATTGCGGGCCGACGAGCTCCTGCAGTTCTGCCGCGGGAATCTCGTGAGCTTCAAACGGCCGTCGGGCGCGGCGCTGGTACCGCACCTGCCGATCGCGGGAATCGGGAAGGTGGACAAGGTGACCGTCAAACGGATGATCGAAAACGGGGAGCTGGAACTTGTTCACGCCTGACCGGCTGCGCCACGCCGTCACCAAGGCCCGGGCGGGGTACTGGGGTCCCTTCGCCCGCGCGGTGACCCTCATCGAGAATGCGCCGGCCTGGGACGTGGAGCTCCCGCAGTCCAGCTCGCGTACGCACATCGTCGGCATCACCGGGCCGCCCGGCGCGGGGAAGAGCACCCTGACCGGACGCTTGATCGACGCCTACGCGAATGCGGGATCGCGCGTCGCCGTGCTGGCGATCGACCCCTCCAGCGCCGCCACTGGTGGCGCGGTGCTGGGCGACCGGCTTCGAATGGAGACCCACCTGGCCGGTCGGCCCGAGGTCTTCGTCCGCAGCCTGGCCAGCCGGGGGTCACACGGCGCAGTGGCCGCCGCGACCAGGAACATCGCCCGGCTGCTCGAACTGTCCGAGCTGTTCGACGTCGTGTTGATCGAGACGGTCGGGGCCGGCCAGACCGAGATCGCGATCGTCGAGATCGCCGACACCGTCCTGCTCGTGACCGTGCCCGGGCTCGGCGACGCCGTTCAGACGATCAAGGCGGGCCTGATGGAGGTCGCCGACATGTTCGTCGTCAACATGGCCGATCGCCCCGGCGCCGCGGAGAGCGCGCGGCACCTGCGCCTGGCGGCCAGACGCGGCATGGAGGTGCTGCAAACCGTCGCCACCGACGGCAAGGGAGTGGCCGAGGTTTGCGCCGCGCTCGAGAAGCGGTGGCTCGACCTCGTCGAGAGCGACGCCATCGGCACCCTGCGCAGCCGGAAGTGGGCCTCTGACGCCGCCCTGGTCGCCGAGGGATGGGTCGCCGCATGCGCGGAGGCGGTGGCGGTGACCGACGGCGGCAACATGCACGACGCTGTCGGCCGAATCCTGGACAGTGCTGCGAAGAATTGGGAGCTACGAGCCCGATGAGCACTGAATTCGACTGGGACGACGCGGTCGAGTCGTGGCGTAAGGATCGGCGAGATCTCGGACGTGCTGCGGGGCGTGTGGGGACAGCATCAACCGTCAACGGTCTTCTAGGCGCAAAGGGAGAATCAGATATGCAGGCATTGCCGGAAAAGACCAAGCCGACCAAGGTCGTGGTCGCCAAGCCCGGACTCGACGGACACGATCGCGGAGCCAAGATCGTGGCTCGCGCGCTTCGCGATGCCGGGATGGAGGTCGTCTACACGGGGATCTACCAGACCCCGGAATCGATCCTGCGCGCGGTCGTCCAGGAAGACGCGGACGTACTCGGGTTGTCGAGTCTGTCCGGGGCGCACCTGGAATACGCGAAGGAACTCGGCGAACTGCTACGGGACAACGATCGGGCCGACGTCCTCTTCGTCGTGGGCGGGACGATTCCGCCGGAGGACGCCGACACCCTGAAGACCTACGGGGTGCACGAGGTGTTCGGTCCCGGTACTCCGACCACGGTGCTCGTCGACTACATCCGAGACAACGCGCGCAACCTCCTGGCCTGATCCGCGCCGTTCATCCGGCGCGGTTGTGCCGCGTCGACGTTGCCGAGGAGCATCGGTATCCGCGCTATGACATTGAGTCGCCAGCAGAGTATGACATGAGCAGTACGAGCGAGTAAGCGGCGCTGCTGATCCGGAGGCACCCTCCAGGTCGGCCCACTCGGGCTGCGTCTGCGACCACTGCCTCGCACACCACTACGACGGTGCCGAGGGGGGTCGGGAAGCGCCCACGTCGGTGACGGGGCGCCGCGCTCGGACGGATCGATATGGTGCTCATCGGTGACCGGCAACAAATCGGCCAACGTGCTGACGGGGAACGGGCGGCCATAGCGTCCTGGACACTCCCGGGTCGGGAGGTCTCCCGATGCCCGTAGCGGAACTCATCGACGTCGTGAGCTTCTTTCCGACCCCACGGTCGTCGTCTCGCCGAGGTCTGACCACCCGGGCACGTCAGGACGCCCGGGCCGAGGTACGCGTCTGTGTCGTCGAGGCCGAGCCCCTGGTGATCCTTATGGCCACACGCACCCTGTCGGCGATTGTGGCCCCGTCCGCACCCCTAAGACCGCCGGGCATACCCGTAGCGGCGGGGCGTGAGGAATGAGCGGAGGGGGTAGGTGGTTATGCCGATCAACACGACGAGAGACGAGACGAGGAAGCATCTGTGGCGACCATCGCGGTGACCGAGACCAACTTCAACGAGATCGCCGACGAGGGGATCGTCCTCCTTGACTTCTGGGCCGCCTGGTGCGGGCCCTGCCGGACCTTCGGGCCGATCTTCGAGAAGGCATCCCAGAAACACGAGGACATCACCTTCGGCAAGATTGACACCGACGTCGAGCGCGGCCTCGCGGAGGGGTTCGACATCAGCTCGATCCCGACCGTGATGGCGATCCGCGACGGCATCGTGGTCTTCGCCCAGCCGGGCGCCCTGCCCGCGCCCGCCCTGGAGGACCTGATCGGCCAGGTCCGCGCCCTGGACATGGACGCCATCCGCAAGGAGATCGCCGGCGACATCGACTCCGGGCGCGCTGAGGGCCCCGAGGACGGCCGCCGTCCGTGACCTCCGGGAGCCCAGGCCGCCCCGGTGGCTGAGCCGGGTGTGAGAGCCGGGTCACCCGGTGAGAAGAAGGGAGCCGGCCCCGTGGCGAGCGGGAGCCGGCTCTTGCGCGTCCTGTCGGGGTCAGCTGGAGCGGTAGAGCTCGGCCACCCGGAAGGCGAGGTCGAGCGACTGGCCGCGGTTGAGGCGCGGGTCGCAGGCCGTCTCGTACCGCAGCGCGAGGTCCTCCTCGACGATCGCGTGCCCGCCGCCGACGCACTCGGTGACGTCGTCGCCGGTGAACTCGATGTGGATGCCGCCCGGGTGGGTGCCGAGCGCGCGGTGCACCTCGAAGAAGCCCGCCACCTCGTCGAGCACGTCGTCGAGGTGGCGGGTCTTGTGGCCGCTCGGTGCCTCGAAGGTGTTGCCGTGCATCGGGTCGCAGATCCACACGACCTGGGCGCCGCTGGCCTGGACCTTCTCGACCAGCGGCGGCAGCGCGTCGCGCACCCGGGAGGCGCCCATGCGCGCGATGAAGGTGAGACGGCCGGGCTCGTCGGCCGGGTTGAGCCGCTCGATGAGCGCCAGGGCGTCCTCGGGGGTGGTGGACGGGCCGAGCTTGACGCCGATCGGGTTGCGGATGCGGCTGAAGAACTCGATGTGGGCGCCGTCGAGTTGACGCGTGCGCTCGCCGATCCAGACCATGTGCGCCGACACGTCGTACGGCAGGCCCGTGCGCGAGTCGACGCGGGTCAGGGCGCGGTCGTAGTCGAGGATCAGCGCCTCATGGGAGGAGTAGAACTCCACCGTGTGGAACTCTTCGGGATCGGCGCGGCAGGCGTGCATGAACGCCAGGGCTTGGTCGATCTCGCGCGCGAGCTGCTCGTAGCGGCGGCCTGCGGGGGACTCGGCGACGAAGTCCTGGTTCCAGGCGTGCACCTGGCGCAGGTCGGCGTACCCGCCCTTGGTGAAGGCGCGGGCGAGGTTGAGCGTCACCGCCGAGGAGTGGTACGCGCGCAGCAGCCGGCCGGGATCGGGCGTGCGGGCCTCGGGGGTGAAGTCGAAGCCGTTCACCATGTCGCCGCGGTAGGCCGGGAGGGCCAGCTCGCCGCGCGTCTCGGTCGGCTTGGAACGCGGCTTGGCGAACTGCCCGGCCACGCGGCCGATCTTGACGACCGGGACCCGGCCCGCGTAGGTGAGCACGATCGCCATCTGCAGCAGCGTCTTCAGCTTGTTGCGGACGTTGTCGGCGGTGGCGCCGGCGAAGGTCTCGGCGCAGTCGCCGCCCTGCAGGACGAACGCCTCACCGCGCGCGACGGCGGCGAGGCGGTCCTTGAGCTCGTCGCACTCTCCGGCGAACACCAGCGGCGGCATGCCTTGCAGCTCGGCGACGACGGCCTCCAGCGCGGAGCGGTCGGGCCAGTCGGGCTGCTGAGCGGCGGGGAGGTCCCGCCAGCTATCGAGGTTGATCGGATCGGCGTTCACGTTAGAAGGCTATTGCACCTTGCCGGGTTGAACCGAGGAGGTGTCCACAGGGTGAGAAAGTTCTCAGGCCCCCGGCCTGGTGGACGCCGGGCGGGCCGGGACTTTAGGGGGTGCTTCAGGGGTTCGCACGTGCTCGGGCAGGACGCCGAGGCCGATGAACCGGCGCATGAGAGGCCCCAGGATCGGCACGCTCGGGAGGTCGCGGGGGAGCCGCACCGGCCTCGGCACGCCCTTCAGCGCCGGACGCACCAGCCGGTCCTGGAAGATCTGCTGGGCGAACTGCGTGATCGCCGTCGGCGGCGTGCGGCGGCGCTGGAGTCTGTGGAGCAGCGACTCGGGCACGGGGCGCCCGGCGCGCAGGGGCCCGGCGAGCAGGTTGGCGGCGGCCACGGCGTCCTGGATGGCGAGGTTGATGCCGACGCCGAAGATCGGTGACATGGCGTGGGCGGCGTCGCCGATGAGGAGCAGCCCGGGACGGTGCCACCGGCGCAGGCGGTTGATCGCGACCCGAAGCTCGCTGACCTGGTCGAACGAGGCGAGCCGACCTGTGCGGCCGGCGAGGAAGGGGAGCAGTTCGCCGACCGAGGAGCGCAGCGCCTCGATTCCCCCGGCCCGCAGGTGGTCGAACCCGCCCTTGGGGATGAGGTAGGCGAGCTGCCAGTACTCCGAGCGGTTGATCGCCACCATCATGCGGCCCGTGGTGATACGGCCGAACGTCGTGACCGGGTCGCCTTCCTCGCGGGGCAGCCGGAACCACACCACGTCCATGGGGGCGCCCTGCTCGACCGGGACGAGCCCGGCGGCCCTGCGCACGTCGGAGTGCCGCCCGTCGGCCCCGACGGTCAGCGTGGCGCGCAGTTCGTGCTCGCCGTCGCGGTCGCGGTAGCGCACCCCGCGCACGGCGCCGCCCTCGCGGATCAGCCCCACGACCTCGGCCTCCATGAGCAGCCGGAACGTGGGGTAGCGGCGGGCCGCCTCGGTGATCATGTTGAGGAAGTCCCACTGCGGCACGAACGCGATGTACGGGTACCGCGAGCCGAGCCCCTTGAGGGAGACCAGCTCCACCACGCCGTCGTCCAGCCACATCTCCAGGCCGGTCATCGTGCGGGGGATCATGGTGTGGAACCGCTCCGACAGGCCGAGTTCGTCCAGGACCTCCATGGTGGAGGGGTGGATCGTGTCCCCGCGGAAGTCACGCAGGAAGTCGGCGTGCTTCTCCAGCAGTGTGACCTCGACGCCCGCGCGGGCGAGCAGTAGCGCCAGCACGGCCCCGGCGGGGCCGCCTCCGGCGATCGCACATGTCGTCGACATTTTCATCACCCGTTGAAATTATGTCATACCTCTCCATCATCGTGAAGGCGGGCCGGCCGTGCGCGGGCACGACGGAAACGCCGTGACGGCAGGGGAGCCCCCGCTGAGGTCGTGGTGGAGACGAGTACGTGCGGGAACCGGCCGTCCTGGAACCGGTGCGCCGCCGCCTGTCATGGCCGCGGTGCCCCGCTGCGGCGGCACACGCGCCCCCGCCGTCCGGAGTGCGGGTATCAGCGCTTCCCGAGGAAGTCCAGGACCTTGACCAGCCCGGCGGTGGCCAGGTCGCGGATGCGGGCGTAGGACTCCTCGGGGTACTGCCGGGGCCCGTGCTCGACCAGCAGGATCAGGTACAGGTACAGCCGGTACAGCGCCTCGCGCGTCCGCGCCGCCGGGGTGAGCTCCACCTTCCCGCCCGCCTCCCGGTAGCCCGCGAGCAGCGGATCGTCGTCGGACAGCTCGCCGAAGATCGTCGGGGTGACGAAGTCGGCCAGTGGATCGCCCCAGAACGCCCGCTCGTGATCGATGAGCGCCTGGATCCGCGGCGGCCCGCCCGCGGACGGCGTCAGGAAGACGTTGCCGGGCCACACGTCGAAGTGCACCAGCGCGGGCGCCGTGACCTCGTCCAGCGCGTGGGCGTTCGCGTAGACCGCGCCCGCGATCTCCACCAGCGTGCGGGGCAGCGGGGTCGCGTACCGCACGGCGTCGTCCAGCAGGGCGCCCTGCATGGTCAGGAACGCGTCGCGCCAGGTGGTCCCGGTCAGCCCGGCGTACGGATAGCCGTAGACGCCGTCGCCGGGGATCGTGTGCAGCGTGGCGAGGTGACGCCCGAGCTCGTGCCGCAGGGCCCGCTCGTCGGCCTCGCCCAGCGTGGGCGCCTGGTTCCACGGCACCCCGTCCAGCGCCGCCATGATCAGATAGTCGCCGCCAAGATCGGGATCGTCGAACCCCGAGTGCAGCAGGCGGGGCAGAGGAAGCCCCGTGGGTGTGGCCAGGTGGTACACCAGCGCCTCGGTGCGCAGCAGGTCGCGTTCGTAGCGCAGCATCTCCAGGCCGGGCGGCGGGCCGACCTTCAGCACGACCTGGCGGTCGTCCTGGAGGGTCAGGCGCCACACGGCGTTGGCGAACCCGTCCAGGAGCTCCTCGGACGACCGCACCCCCGTCCCCAGCGCCCTGGCGGCGAGGGCGTCCAGTTCGTCGGGTGACAGCCTGCGCTTGGTCCTGCTCTCCATTCGGTCACTTCACTTAGAGTCGTCGGGACGATGAGGGGACGGCCGTGGGGTCCGGTCCGCCGCCCGTTGCGGGCCATGCGGAAGCCGGCGGCCGGGCCGCCGCCCGGCCGGTGGAAGCCGGGCAGGGGTGTCTGGGGGAGAGAAGCCGGGAGACGATCAGAGGGCGGAGATCGTCCAGCCGGCTTCGTGCTTGGTCCCGGGATCGAGCACGACCAGGTCGCTGCCCGAGTTGAAGGCATCGGGCGGGCAGGTCATCGGCTCGACGGCGATGCCCCGGTGGCCGAATCCGGTGCCGGTGCAGACCTGCACCCACGGCATGGCCGCCGCCTCCCAGGCGATCTGCACGCCGCCGCCCGCGCCGCGCAGCCGCACCCGGGTGACGCCGTCGTGGTCCGCCTCCAGGCCGGTGAAGGCGTGGTCGGCGACGGTGGCGCCGATCGGGCGGGGGACGCGGAAGTCGAGCGTCGTGTCCTCGACCCGCTCCAGCGTGGTGGGCAGCATGGTCTCGTCGGTGAACAGCACGTGCCCGGCGGGCAGGTCGAACTCCCAGCCCGTCTCGGGGCCCTCGTCGGCGATCAGCCAGGGATGCGGGCCGCAGCCGTACGGGGCCGGGCGGTCGCCGACGTTCTCGGCGGTGAGCGTCGTCGTCAGGCCCTCGTGGCCGACGGTGTAGGTCACCTGCAGCGCCAGGCGGAAGGGGTAGCCGGGGGAGGGCTCGATCGTGTGCGCGAGCCGCACGGACGAGAGCCCGTCCCCGGCGGGTGGCGGCCCCGCGGGCTCCCAGTCGGCGAAGGCGACAAGGCCGTGCAGCGCGTGGCCGCGCTCCGGCTCGTTGACGGGCAGTTCGAGGCGCTCGCCCTGGAAGGTGTAGCGGCCGTGACCGAGGCGGTTGGGCCACGGCGCGAGCAGGGTGCCGCTGAAGAAGGGGACGGGCCCGCCTTCCGGCCAGCTCGCCACGAGATCGCGGCCGCCGTGCGTGAGCACCCGCAGGGCGGCGCCCATGGGGCTTATCTCGGCGTGGTAGCCACCACCCTGAAGAACGTACTGAGGCACGGGGAATCCTCTCGTCGACGGGCGAGCGCCCTGAATCGGGCGAAACCGAGGCGGGTACGTCCCATCATCCTCGTTGCCGGGCAGTGATCAAAATTTGCCCATGCTGTGAGCAGAGCGTTTGGGAGCGCTCCCATAGCGTCACAAGCTAAACGCTTTCGAGGGGGCGGTCAACCGATTCCGGTTCGACCTGGGGGTGTGACCCTATTTTGGGCATCTGGGGCCTGTCGGCGGGAAATCGCAGGTCGGCGGAACCGTGGTCTGCCGTGACACGCCGGTCGTCGGACGATGGACTCATCCCATTCCGGTTGGGGCGGCGGTTTTGGGCGCCGTGCCAGGGGGTTTGGAGCCTGTGTGGGCCGGGGTCATCCCGTCGGATCTCGTCAACTCGGGGGTGAAATCACGCCCAGTAATGGGAGCGCTCCCACCGAATTGGGCTCGGGCGCGGCGGCCGGCCGGCCACCGCGCCCGGGGACTACCAGGCGACGGGCAGCGTGTGCACCCCGTAGATCGCCATGTGCGTCCGCGTCGGCACCTGCTCGTCCGGGTCCGCGAGGCGCAGGCCGGGGAACCGCCGCAGCAGCGCCGGATAGGCGACGCGCATCTCCATGCGGGCGAGCTGCTGGCCGAGGCACTGGTGGACGCCGTGCCCGAACGACAGGTGCCCGGCGGCGTGCCGGGTGATGTCCAGAGCGTCGGGATCCTCGAAACGGGCCGGGTCGCGGTTGGCGGCGGGGAGCGAGAGCGTCACCGAGTCGCCCGCCCTGATGCGGTGACCGTCGATCTCGACGTCCTCGCGGGCCGCGCGCACCGGCCCCAGGTGGACGATCGTCAGGTAGCGCAGCAGCTCCTCCACCGCGCCGCCGGCCAGGGACGGGTCCTCGCGCAGGGCGGCGAGCTGCGCGGGGTTGCGCAGCAGCGTGAAGGTGCCGAGCGCGAGCATGTTGGCCGTCGTCTCGTGCCCGGCGACGAGCAGCAGCACGGCCACGCCGGTGACCTCGTCGATCGTGAGCCCGCGGTCGGTGGCCAGCTCGCTGATCAGGTCGTCGCCCGGGGCGGTCCGCTTGCGCGTCACGAGCCCGCGCAGGTAGTTCATCAGGTCGTCCAGCGCCCGGCGCACCTGCTCGTGCGAGGAGTCCAGGTCCAGTATCACCGCCGAGCGGCGCTGGAACATCTCGTGATCGCCGTACGGCACGCCGAGGAGTTCGCAGATGACCAGGGAGGGGATCGGCAGCGCGAACTCCCGCACCAGATCGGCGGGCGGGCCGGTGCGCTCCATGGCGTCCAGGTGGTCGGAGGTGATCGCCTCGACCCTGGGCTCCAGCGCCTGCATGCGGTGGACCGTGAAGTGGCCGGTGAGCCGGCGTCGCAGGCGGGTGTGCTCGGGCGGGTCCTCCTGAAGGAAGAACCCCGGGAGGTCCTCCAGGAGCCGCTGGGTCGCGCGCTGGCCTATCGGCGGGTGCAGCAGCGCGGGGTCGGTGGTGAAGCGCGGGTCGGCCAGCACCGCCCGCGCAATGGAGTATCCGGTCACCAGCCAGCCGACGTGCCCGTCGGCGTACAGCATCGGGCGGATCGGTCCTTCCTCGCGCCAGAGGCGCAGGTCGCCGGGCGGGTCGAAGGGGTCGGTACGGGTGAGGGGAAGGGTGACGGGGCTCGACATGGCATGAGTCACGAGGTGCTCCTTCCATTCCTGGTAAGACCGTACAAGCCAGGAAATATCGGTGAATGAAAGGAGTTATCGGAAGTTGTAAAGTTTGCGCACTTCATGGCCATGCCATCGCGCGAAAGCCGCATGTCCCCGCCGCCGGCCACGGGCGGCCGGACCCGCGGCCGGGAGACGTCAGCGCCGTCCGGGCGAGGATCTCCCGAACGTCGTCAGGGCCTCGACGAACCCGCCGATCGTGGGCGTCTCGAAGAACATCCACGCCGGGACCTCGACGCCGAGGCTCTCCTGCACGCGGGCCGCGATGCGGGTGATCGCCAGCGAGTCGCCGCCGAGGTCGAACAGGTCCGCGTCCGCGCCGATCTCGGGCACGCCGAGCACCTCCGACCAGATGCGCCTGACCTCCGCCGAGACCTCCTCGTCCACCGGCTCGTCCACGGGCTCTGCGGACCGCGCGGCTTTGGATCCCGGGCCGGGCTCGTCCGCGAGGCCGGCGGACCGCGCGGCGCCGGCGCGGGGATCGCCTGCCGGGGCCCCGGGCGCGGCGACGGTATCCGGGCGTGCGAGCGCGTCCAGGGACGGCAGCGCCAGGTCTCCGACCGGCACGTCCGGCGCGGACGGGAGCGCGCCGAGCAGCTCCGCGAACCCCGCGGCGAGCACCCCGGCGACCCGCTCGGGCACCCTGTCGCGCCGGTGGGTGAGGGCCAGCCGGTGCCCCGTCTCCGTGGGGGTCATGGCGAGGGTCAGGTCGTAGGCCGTCTCGTCCACCTCCGGGCTCCACGAGAAGGCCTGCAGCCCGTCCCATCCGCCCGGCGGCTCGGGGGCGTCCTGCGGGATGAGCGCCACCTGGAAGACCGGATGCACGCCCGGCCGCCGCCGACCGCCGACGGCCGACGTCAGCGTGTCGAACGGGACCTCGTGCGCGAGCGCCGCCCCGACCTCCGCGCGCGTCCGCGCCACGATCGCGTGGAAGCCCTCCGTCTCCTCGACGCGCAGGGGGATCGGCACCATGTTGATGAAGCACCCGACCAGGGGCTCCAGCTCCCGGCGCGCCCGCGTGCCGGTCACCGTGCCGACGGTCAGGCCGGACGCGCCCGTGGTCCGGTGCAGCAGGACGGAGAAGGCCGCCAGCACGGCCACGAACGGTGTCGCCGGGCCGCCGCGCAGCGCGTCCATCGTGCCGGTGCCGACGTGGAGGGTGGTCGTCGCGCTCAGGCGGCCGTCCGGATGCCGTGGCGTGTCACCGGCGAGTCCGGGCTCGCCGCCGAGCAGAGGCGGCGCGTCGGCGAGGCGCTCGCGCCAGTGGTCCAGCCGCCCGCCCGCGTGGGCCCGTACGCGCGCCCGCGCCCACGCGGCGTAGTCGGCGTACGTCACGGCCGGCGGCGGGGGAAGCTCCCGGCCGCTGTAGAGGGCGGCGAGGTCGCGGGCCACGACGCCGAGGGAACCGCCGTCGCACACGAGGTGGTTCACGGCGAGCAGCAGCCGGTGCTCGCCGGGCGCCGTCCGGTAGACGGTCAGGCGAAGCATCGGGCCGGACGCGAGGTCGAACCGCTCGCCCGCGGCGGCCGTCGCGAGCCGCAGCGCCGTCTCCTCCGCCTGCGGGTCGCCGGTGAGGTCGACCAGCGTGAGCGGCGCGTCCGGCGTGCCGAGGATCATCTGGCGGGGCTCGCCGCCGGAGTTCACGAACACCGTGCGCAGCGTCTCGTGCCGTTCGGCCAGGCCCGTCAGGGCCTTGGCCAGGGCGCCGAGGTCGAGCGGGCCGGACAGGCCGAGTCCGAGGGTGACGTTCGGCGCGGCGACCTGGCGGTCGGTCTGGGCGGCCAGCCAGAGCCGCCGCTGCTCGGGAGAGCACTCGAGCAGGCCCGCGTCGCGGGGGACGGCGGGGATGGCGTCGCCGCCCGGCTTCCTGCGGGCCGCGAGCAGCCGGGCGGCCAGTTCCCGCCGCTGGGACGGGACGGCCCGCTCACCGCTCACGCCGTCCCGCCGTCCTCGTCGAGCGCCGCCGGGGCGCGGGAGAGGGGGACCTCGGGAGAGGCGGCCTGGGGCGGTGCGGGGACCCCGGGCGGGGGGAGGGCTTCCGGCGGGGCCAGGGTCTCGGGGGAGGCCAGGGCCGCGCGCAGGGCGTCGAGGAACAGCACGGCGTCGCGGCCGTTGACGACCCGGTGGTCGAAGGCCACCCCCAGGTACACCACGTCCTTGACCGTGAAGCCGCCCGCGTCGTCCGGCACGACCTCCCGCTGCGGCGCGGCCAGCGACAGCGCGCAGGAGTGGCCGGGGAAGACGATCGGGACCGCCAGCACGACCCCGGGCTCGTTGTGCAGGGTCACGACGATGTTGGCCCCCTGGAGGTCCTGCTCGCGCAGGCCGCCGCGCATCGCGCTCAGCCGGAACCCCATGAGCGCGCGGGAGACGTCCGCCAGCGAACGCGTCGCCGCGTCCCTGACGACGGGGATGACCAGCCCCTTGCCGACGTCGAACGTCACCCCGACGTGCGGCGCCCGCGACCCGCGGACGGTACGGCCGTCGACGGGCGAGGCGAAGAACAGGGGGAACCGCTCGTGGACCGACCCGACCGCCTTGACGAGCAGCTCGGGAAGCCCGACGAGCGTGCGCAGGCTCTTGGTGAGTGCGCGGCCCGCCGCCAGCGCCGCGCCGACGTCGATCTTCATCACGGTGAAGGCGGGAGGTATGGTCCGGTGTGACAGCTCGACGACCGCGGAGGCGCGCTGCTGGGCACGGGACAGCGTGATGATCTCCCCGGCGTCGCCGGCCTCGCCCGCCTCGTATGGCTCGTGTGCTTCGTACGGCTCCGCCGGGGCGGGGGCCGGGCCGTCGGCGAGCGCCTCGACGTCGGACCGCCGGATGATCTTCTTGCCGAGGCCGCGCACCCGATCCGCGCCGATGCCCAGCCGATCCATCAGCGCCCGCGCGGGGGCCGTGATGACCGGCTCGTCCTGGTCGCCCGGCTCCGGGGCCGCCTCGGGCGGGGAGCCGGCGGCCGGGCCGGGCTCTGCCGGACCGTGATCGCGGCCGGCGAACAGGTCGCGTTCCCGCTCGCTGCCGAACAGCCGGGCGATCACCTGGCCGGGCTCGCACTCGGCGCCCACGAGGAGCCCGTGGCTGAGCAGGCCATCCCCCTCGGCGACGATCTCCTCGGTCGCCTTCGAGGTCTCCAGCACGGCCAGCGGGTCGCCGGCGCGCACGTGCGCGCCGTCCTCGGCGATCCACTCCACCAGCACGTACCGGGCGTCGTTGTTGTTCAGCTTGGGGACGTGTACGTCGATCATGCGAGGGCCTCCAGGACGGCCTGGCGGATGGCGGTGTCCTGGACCAGGACGTCGCGTTCGAGGTGGATCGCCGTGGGCACCACGTCCGGCGCGGAGCAGACCAGGCTCACCGGCCGGGAGAGCGAGCCCCACAGGTGGCGGTGCAGCTCGTGGGCCACCTCGCCTCCCCAGGTCCCCCCGGCGGTGCTCTCCTCGGCCACGCACACGTGCCGTGTCCCGGCGAGCAGGGGAAGCAGCGGCCCCGGGTCGAACGGGTACAGCCGGGCGGGCACGAGGAGCCGGCAGCTGATCTCGTCCTCCAGCAGCAGGGAGCGCATGGCGGACAGCGCCCGGTGCGCCACCCCGCCCGGCGCGATCAGGGTGCAGTCCGGCGGGGTCCCGTCGTCCAGCCGGACACAGGCCGTGTACGGCGGCGGGCCGACGAGGTCGAAGACGAACAGGTCGTCCACCTCACCGTTCCGGAACGCGCGCCGCGTGTAGAGCACCTTGTCCTCGAACAGCAGGCACGGCTCGCCCAGGGACAGCAGGTGGGGGAGCAGGTCGCGGGCGTCGTGGAACGGGCTCATCTCGAACACCGACAGCCCGGGGATGCCGATGAAGTGCTTCTGCAGGCTCTGGCTGTGCGTCGGCCCGTACCCCCGGCCGCCGCCCGTCGGGCAGCGCACCACCAAGGGGATCTCCACGCGCCTGCCGTACATCATCGTGGACTTGCCGGCGAAGTTGAGGAGCTGGTCGAACGCCAGGCCCGCGAAGTCGCCGAACATGATCTCGACGATGGCCTTGTCCCCGGCCAGGGCGAGGCCCGTGCCGACGCCGACGATGCCGCCCTCGCTCAGCGGGGTCGACATCACCCGCGTGCCGTACCGCGTGGAGAGGCCCTTGGTGATCTTGAAGGCCCCGCCGTACGGGTCGACGATGTCCTCGCCGAGCACGTGGACGCTCGGGTCGTCCTCCATCACCTGGTGCAGCGCCTGGTTCAGGTTGTCGGCGACCCGCTCCGGCCGGCTCACGCGCGCCCCCGGGCGACGGCGGGACGGGCCGCGACCTCGGCGGCGACGCGGGCGACCAGGTCGCGCTGGCGGGCGTCGATCCGGGCGAACCGCTCGGGGAACGCCTCGCCGTACACCCGGTGCCAGCCGGTCAGCTCGGCCTGGAGGCGCTCCTGCTCGGGGCGGGTGTCGTCCCCCTTGCTGTGCGGGCCGATCCGGCGCGTGACGAACTCGGCGACCAGCGGCGACGAGTTCTGGCGGACGGCGGCGATCAGCGGGCGCATCTCGTCGCGGATGTCCGCGATGTCGATGGTGGCGATCCGGTGGTGCCGTACGCCGAACGCCTCCGCGCGCGCGGCGATCGTGCCGGACATCTGCGCCGATGTCGGGGTGGACTGGGCGATGCCGTTGTTCTCCACGACGACGAGCAGCGGTACCCGCCAGAGCTGCGCCATGTTCAGCGCCTCGTACACGGCGCCCTCGCCGAAGGTGCCGTCGCCGATGTAGACGCAGGCGAGGGCCCCGGGGTCGGTCCGTTTCAGCCGCAGGGCGACCCCCACCGCCACGGGCAGGCTCTCCCCCTGCACCCCGGTGGACAGGAACCGCTCGTGGTAGACGTGCTGGCTGCCACCGACCCCGCCGCACAGCGCGCCCTCACGGCCCATGATCTCCGCGAGCAGCCCGTGCGGCTCGGCGTGCCGGGCCAGGAAGTGACCATGGCCCCGGTGGTTGCTGAAGACGAAGTCCTCCTCGCGCAGCAGCACGCTCAGCGCCACGGGGACGTGCTCCTGGCCGAGGCAGGTGTGCGTGGTCCCGTTGAGGGCGCCCTGCTCGAACAGTCTCAGCAGCGTCAGCTCGAAGTGGCGGATGAGCAGCAGCCGTTCGAGGTCCTCGTCGGCGACCTTGGCGACGGGCGGCCGGTACGCCCGCGCGGTTTCGATCACGGTGCTCCTTGGTCGGGGACGGTTCCGGGCGCACGTGCGGCGGCGGCGCGGGCCGCGAGCAGGGCGGCGAGCGCCGCCCGCCGCTCCGGGCTCGGCGCCTTGGCGCGGGACGCGGGCGGGGAAGGTGGCGCGACGGGCCGCAGGCCGCTCAGGTAGCGCTCGAACGCCCCCTCGTCCAGCGAGGCGGCGAACGCCGCGGCGGCGTCCCGGGACCGTTCGCCGAGCTCCCGGCGATGGGCGGGGTCGCCGAGCAGGCGGTCGAGCGCGGCCAGCCACGGCCCCGGGTCCTGCTCGGGGACGACCGGCACCGGGCGCGCGTGCGCCCCCGCCTCGTAGGCGGTGATGCGCCGCACCGGCAGCAGGTACGGCACGCCCAGCTTGGCCTCCGACAGCCCGCCGACGTCCGAGGCGAGCACGGGGATGCCGCGCAGCATCGCCTCCACGCAGGTGTAGCCGAACGTCTCGTCCCACAGGGACGGCATGAGCAGGACGCCGGTCCGGGCGAGGATCGTGCCGATGTCGTCGGAGGGCTCGACCAGCGTGACGTTGGGCCGGGCGCGCAGCGCGGCGAGGTCGTCCCCGGTGGCGCCCCAGGTGGGGACGGCGAGGAACGGGACTTCGGGACGGGCGTCGGCCAGGGCGAGGAAGACGGGCAGGCCCTTGTACGCGCAGGGGTTGACCATGCTGACCATGCTGACCGTGCTGGCCGTGCTGGCCGTGGGCACCGCGCCCCCGCCGGAGGGGAGGGCCGTGAACGGGCCCGGGCCGTAGACCGGCGGGTGGATCAGCTCCGACTCGATCGGCCCCCATGTGCGCAGGTACTCCCGCGCCGCGCGGCTGACGGAGACGACTCCCGCCGCGGCCCCGACGAGGCGGGTCCCGGCGGCGCTCGGGTAGAACGCGCCGGGGCCGAACGGAAGCTGCTGCAAGGTGTGCGCCAGGTAGACCACCCGGCCGGGCGTCGCCCGCGAGGCCGCCCCCAGCATGATCAGCCCGGGATCGTCGGACGGCACGAGCGTCCACGTCGGGTCGAGCGTCGCGGCGACCTCGCCGACCCGCCTGGCCAGCCGCGAGGGTTCCACGACGGCGTGCGCCACCACGCCCCGGTACTCGTACACCACCAGCTCGCCGGTCGCCGAGCGGATGTCGGCGCCGAGGTCCCGGAGGTAGGCCAGATGCCGTTCGGGTGAGGTGCGGCGGAGCGCGCCGGAGAGCGGGGCGACGACGTGACACTCGTGGCCCCGGGCGGCGAGCTGCTCCATCAGGATGCGGTTGGACTTGTTGGCCCCGCCGTGGGACGGCAGGTGGAACATGTTCTGGGCGAGCAGGATCCGCATCACGGCCCCTGCCGCGCGAGCCGCCCGCGCAGCCGGTCGGCGACGATCCGCCGCTGCTCGGCGGACAGGTGGTCGAGTCGGCGGCGTATCCCGTCGGCAGGGGACTCGGCGGCGGGCCCGTCCCGCAGCGCCGCGATGTGCGAGGCCGCCGCGGCGAGGCCGGTCGGCTCCCCTGCCGGGGTCGTGTCCGGCGGCGGGACGACCGGCCCTCGATCCAGCGCCGCGGCGAGCAGCGCGGCGACCTCCCCGGGCGTCCAGCGCGGCGCGGGGAGGCAGCAGGCCAGCCCGTGGCGTCCGAGACGCTCGGCGTTGTCCGGCCGGTCGACCCCGTGGGCGAGGATGACCTGCGGGGTTCCGGCCCGCAGCGCGCGGCTCAGGGTGCCGATCCCGCCGTGGTGCACGATGGCCGCGACCCGGGGCATGACGGCGCGGAACGGTAGGCGTGGATGCCAGCTCACTCCCGGGGGCAGCGGGTCGGGCACGAGGTCGCGGTGGCGGACGACGAGCAGCACGGGACGGCTGGACATCCGGGCGCCCTCGATGGCGGCGTCGTAGAACTCCCGGTGCAGCATCCGGCCGGTCCCGCCGGTCACCAGCACCGGCCGCACCGGCCCGTCCAGCTGGGCGGCCGCCTCCGGGGGGAGCGCCTCGTCCTCGTCGTCGGGGAGGGGGAAGCCGGTGAGCCGCACGCGCGCCGGGGAGCGCGCGCCCGCCCGGTCGAACCATCCCGGCCACAGGCCCAGTTCGAGCCGGGGCGAGGCGGACCGGGCGTCCCAGCCGGCGCCCAGGCCGAGCTCCCGCCGCACCCGGGCGACGCCGTCCGCGAGCAGGTGCCGGTAGGCGTGCATCGCGGCCTTGGCCGCCATGATCTGGATCGGAGCCACGGCCACCCACGCGGCGGGGGCCCCGAGCGCCTCGGCGGCGAAGAGCACCGACAGCGCCGAGGTATGCCGCCCGACGAGCACCGTCTCGCCCGGCCGGTGCCGCTCCGCCATCGCGCGGAACTCCAGGACCATCTGCTCGAACAGGCCGTTGCGCTCGTAGAACTCCGGCCAGCCGAGGCCGTCGAGCAGTTCGGGGGTGTCGCTCAGCGTCCGCTCGAACTCCGCCTGGGTGTCGATGGCGACGAAGTCCAGGCCGGCGCGCTCGGCGTGCGCGCGGTAGTGGGCGTGCGTGAGCAGCGTCACCGGGTGGCCGCAGGCGCGCAGCTCCCGTCCGAGCCGGACGAACGGCAGGACGTCGCCGTCGGTGCCGTGCGTCACCAGCAGCGCCGTCGGCGCCGTGGGGGAGGCGGTGGTCATGCGGGGTGTCACTCGTCCTCGGCGAACAGGGCGAGCACGTCCTCATCGGACAGGCTCTCCAGCTCCGCGACGAGCGCGGCGATCTCGTCGTCGCCGGCGGCCTCCAGACGGCCGTGGTCGATGGCCCTGGCGGCCTCGGCGACGGTGAAGTCTCCCGCGAACAGCCGGTCGATCGGGAGCTCGACCCCGTAGGTCTCCTGCACGCGCGCGATGAACCTCACCATGGTCAGCGACTGCCCGCCCAGCTCGAAGAAGTCGTCGTCCACCGAGCTCGGCGTGACGCCCAGCAGCTCGGCCCACATCGCGGCGACCGCCGTCTCCGTGAGTGTCACCCGGCCCTCCCCATGATGCTTCGGCTTGTCTCGGGCCTGCCCGGCAGGAGCCCATGCGTCACCGGCGCGTCCGGCACAGGGGGTTTGTCGGGGAGCGCTGGATGGAGCGCTCCCGAACCTTAGGGAGGTGGGCGAAACAGTGTCAAGAACTATTATCTTTACAGATATTACGGACATAAGGTTGACCGAGGAATATGGCGGTAGGAAACGCCGATACCCGCGAAACATTCATGACATCTTGACGCCGCCGCGCGGCGATCCCTAGCCTGACGATCCGTCGGAGCGTTCCCGTCGTGCCTTATCTCCTGCTTGTTTTGGACGCGCGCTTGTCAAAGTGGACAAGACGGACAAGAGCCCGTTTATCCGCCTAGTCCGGCAGAGGTAATGCATGCGTGAGCCGACCGAGAACATCCCCCTGTCGTTCGGCCAGGAACGCCTGTGGTTCCTCGACCAGTTCCACCCGGGGGACCCCTCGCATCACCTGTTCACGGCGGTACGCCTGAGCGGGCCCCTCGACGTGCGGACGCTCGAGAGGGCCCTCACCGAGGTCGTGGCGCGGCACGAGCCGCTGCGCGCGCGCTTCCCGGCGCGCGACGGCGGGCCCGTCCAGGAACTCGCCGCCCCCGCGCCGTTCACGCTGGAGTTCTCCGAGCTCGACGCCGCCCAGGTGCCCGCGTATCTGTCCGAGCGGACGAACCGCCCGTTCGACCTGGCGGCCGGGCCGCCGATCCGCGCGAGCCTCGCCCGCCTCGGCCCCGGCGAGCACGTCTTCTGCCTGGTCGTCCATCACATCGTCTGCGACGGCTGGTCGCTGAAGCTGCTCCTCGGCGAGGTCGCCCGGCTGTACGCGGCGTTCCGCGAGGGGAAGCCGTCGCCGCTGCCGCCCCTGCCCGCGCGCTTCGCCGACTTCGCCCGTGCCCAGCGTTCGCGCGACGACGACGGCGCGTCCCTGGCCTACTGGAAGGACCGGCTCGCGGGCGCGCCGCCGCTGGACCTGCCCACCGACCGTCCCCGCCCGGCGGTCGCCACCACCGCCGGCGCGACCCTGGTCGTCCCGCTCCCGCCGGGCCTGATGGACGGGGTGCGGCGGCTCGCCGCGGCCGAGCGCTGCACGACCTTCATGGTGCTCATGGCCGCCTACCAGGCGCTCCTCGCCCGGTACAGCGGGCAGGACGACCTGTGCGTCGGCTCGGCCATCGGCGGCCGCGACCGCGTGGAGTACGAGACCCTCGTCGGCTACTTCGCCGGAACCCTGGTGTTCCGCGGTGACGTGTCCGGCGACCCCCCGATCAGGGAACTGCTCCGGCGCACCCGCGCCGCCGCGGTCGGGGTCTACCGGCACCAGGACGTCCCGTTCGAGCTGCTGCTGAACGAGCTGGGCGTCGAACGCGACCTCAGCCGCGCGCCGCTGTTCCAGGCGATGCTCGTCCTGCACGACATGGGGGAGACGCGGCTCGACCTGCCCGGCGTGCGGGCCGAGGTCCTCGACGCCGGATACCACCAGGTCCACCACGACCTGGTGGTGGACGTCTTCGGCGAGGGCGACGAGCGGCGGCTGGTCTTCACCTACAACAGCGACCTGTTCGAGGCGGCCACCGTGGCCGGCTACGCCTCGTCCCTGCTGTCCCTGCTCGCCGCGGCGGTCGCCGACCCCGGCGCACGCCTGTCGTCGCTGTTCGGAGCCGAGGACGACGAGGAAGACGCGGACGACGCGGACGCCGGCGTTCCGCCCGGCCAGGAGGCCCCGGCCCGCGCGCTGCCCACTCTGGCCGAGGCGTTCGCGGCCACCGCCGCGCGCACGCCGGACGCCGTCGCCGTGACACAGGGGCCGGTCGAGGTGACCTACGCCGGGCTGCGGGCCGCCGCGTCCCGCGTGGCCGGGCGGCTGCGCGCGGAGGGCGCGGGACGCGGCACGCTGGTCGCGGTGTTCGCGGAGCGGTCCCTGGAGACGATCGCCGGCTTCCTCGGCACGCTGACGGCCGGAGCCGCCTACCTGCCGCTGGACCCGGGCTACCCCGCCGAGCGCGTCGCCATGGTGCTCCAGGACTCCGGCGCCGCGATCGTCCTGGCCCAGGCCGGCCTGCTGGACCGGCTTCCCGCCGTCGACGCGAAGATCCTCCCCCTGGAACCCCTCGATCCGTTCGACCACAGCGGCGCGCCGGAGCGCCTGGACCCGCTCGGCCATCCCGGCGGGGACGGCGCGCGGCCGGAGGACCCCGCGTACGTGCTCTACACCTCCGGCTCGACCGGCCGGCCCAAGGGCGTGGTGGTGTCGCACCGGGCGCTGTCGGGCTTCCTGGCGGCGATGTCGGAGCTGCTCGGCCCGCGCCCCTCGGACGTCTGGCTCGCCGTCACCTCGCCGTCCTTCGACATCAGCGGCCTGGAGATGTACCTGCCGCTGACCACCGGCGGCCGGGCGGTCGTCGCGCCCCCCGGCACCGCCCTGGACGGAGCGGCGCTCGCCGCGCTCATCGAGGCGAGCGGGGTGACCCACGCCCAGCTCACCCCCTCCGGCTGGCGCGTCCTGCTGGACGCGGGCTTCACCGGCCCGGACGTGACCGCCCTGGCCGGGGGAGAGGCCCTTCCCCTGCCGCTCGCCCAGGAGCTGCGGTCCCGGGTGCGGCGGCTGTGGAACATGTACGGCCCCACCGAGACCACCATCTGGTCCACCGCGTGGGAGGTGCCAGAACGGCCCGGCCACGTCTCGATCGGCCGCCCGATCGCCGGTACCCGGGTCCACGTGGTGGACGTGGTGGACGCGGACCTGCGGCGCCTCCCCACCGGCGTGCCGGGCGAGCTGGTCATCGGCGGTATCGGCGTGGCCGAGGGGTACCTGCGCCGCCCGGAGCTCACCGCGCGGAAGTTCGTCCCCGACCCCTACGGCCCGCCGGGCGCGCGCCTGTACCGCACCGGCGACACCGTCCGCCGCCGCCACGACGGCACGCTGGACTTCCTCGGGCGCTCCGACGACCAGGTCAAGCTGCGCGGCCACCGCATCGAGCTCGGCGAGATCGAGACGGCCCTCGCGGCACAGCCCGGCGTCCGCCAGGCCGTCGTCGCCGTCCGCGGGCAGGCCCTGGTCGCCTACGTGATCGGGCAGGCCGACCGCGCCGCGCTGGCCGACAGGCTCCCCGCGTACATGCTTCCCTCTGTCTACGTCCCGATGGACGCGTTCCCCCTCACCCCCAACGGCAAGCTGGACCGCAGGGCGCTGCCCGGCCCCGGGCCGTCCGCCCCCGCCGGGGGACGCCCGCCGGAGACCCCGGCCGAGCGCAGGGTGGCCGCCGTCTTCACCGAGGTCCTCGGCCTGGACCGCCCGGCCGGCGCGGACGACGACTTCTTCGCCCTCGGCGGCCACTCCCTGCTGGCCACCAAGGTCGTCGCCCGCCTCGCCGGCACGCTCGGTGTCCAGGTGCCCGTGCGCGAGCTGTTCACCCACCCCACCGTCGCCGGGCTCGCCGCCGTGGCGGGACGGGCGGACGCGAGCGCCGCGCCGTACGAGCCGAGGCCGGAGGGCGCGCCGGCGCCGCTCTCGGCCGCGCAGGAACGGCTGTGGTTCCTGCACCGGTACGACCCCGCCGACACCTCCTTCAACGTCTACCTGGTCCGCCGCGTCACCGGCCCCCTCGACGCCGGCGCGCTGGACACGGCCCTGACCGGGCTGGTCGCGCGGCACGAGGGCCTGCGGACCCGCTACCCGCACGACGAGGGCACGCCGCTCGCCGCCGTCGAGCCGGCCGCCACGGCGCGGTTCGAACGCCTCGCCGCCACCGGTGAGGAGGAGGCGCGGCGGGTGGTCGCCGGCCGCGTCAACGCCCCCTTCGACCTGGCCGCCGCGCCGCCGTTCCGGGCCGCGCTCATCGGCCTGTCGCCGTCGGACCACGTCATCTGCCTCGTCTCCCACCACATCGCCGCCGACGGCTGGTCGCTCACCGTCCTGCTCGACGACCTCGCGGCCCTGTACGGCGCGGCGCGGCGCGGACTGCCCCCGGACCTGCCGCCGCAGCCCCTCCAGCCGGGCGACGTGGCCTACCGGCGGCGTCTGCGCGACGACCACGACGACGCGCTCGCGTACTGGCGCGACCGCCTGCGCGCCCTGCCCCCGCTCGACCTGCCCGCCGACCGCTCCAGTTCGACGGGGACGCGCCCGGTGAGCGCCGCCCGGCGCGCCGGAACCCACCGCCTCACATTGCCCGGCGACCTCGCCGCCGCGCTGGAGCGCACCGGCAGGCGGCACGGCGCCACCCTGTTCATGGTGCTGCTGGCCGCCTACCAGGTGCTGCTGGCGCGCCACAGCGGCCAGGACGACTTCGCCGTCGGGTCCCCCACGGCCGGACGCGACCGCGTCGAACTGGAGCGGGTCGTCGGCTACCTCACCAACACCCTGGTCCTTCGGGCCGACCTGGCGGGGGACCCGTCCTTCGCCGGCCTGCTCGGCCGCGTGCGCGAGACCGTGCTGGACGCGCACACCCACCAGGAGATCCCGTTCGAGCGGCTCCTGGCGGACCTCGGAGTCGAGCGCGACACCGGAACGACCCCGCTCTTCCAGACCATGCTGATCCTGCACACCGAGGAGACCGGCGGCTCACAGCCGTTCGACGGACTGCCGTCCGATCCCTTCCACGCCGGAGCCGAGCACGCGAAGTACGACGTCATGCTGGAGGCGTGGCGCGGCGAGGACGACCTGACGCTGCTGTTCGGCTACGACGCCGACATGTTCGACGCCGCCACGATCGAGAACATGGCCGGACGCCTGGCCGTCCTGCTCGCCGGGGCCGTGGCCGAACCGGACGTCCCCGTCTCCGCGCTCCCGATGCGCACCACCGCCGACGACGCCCTGCTGGCCCGTCTCGGCTCCGGTTCCGGGCCCGGGGCCGTACCCGGCCTCGACGCCCTCACGCCCGCCGGTCGCGCGAGCGCGTCCCTTTCCGTCCCCGAGCTGGTCGCGGCCACCGTCCGCCGGACGCCCGGCGCCATCGCGGTGGAATGCGGCGGCGAGACCACCACCTATGCCGAGCTGGACGAACGCGCCCGCGCGCTGGCGGCGGAGCTGCGCGGACACGAGCTGGTCGGCGTCTGCCTGGGCCGCTCGCCCGGCGCCGTGGCCGCCCTGCTGGCCGCCTGGCACGCGGGCGCCGGGTACCTTCCCCTCGACCCCGAGCACCCCGCCGAGCGGCTGGCCGCCATGATCCGGGACGCGGGCGTCCGCCTGGTCGTCACCGACCCGGAGCGCGCGCCGCTGCTGCCCGCCACCGTCGCCACGGTCGTGGTGGACGCCACCGGACGGCCCACGGGCTCGGGCCCGGCGGTCCGGGACGGCGGCTCGGAGGGCACGGACGGCGTGGGCGGGACGGACCCGGGCGCGGCCGCGTACGTCATCTACACCTCCGGGTCGACCGGGACGCCGAAGGGCGTGGTGGTGGAGCACGGCGGGCTCGCGGCGCGGGTCCGGTGGATGCGGGACGCCTACGAGCTGGGCCCCGCCGACCGGGTCGTCCAGTTCGCCTCGCTCGGCTTCGACACCCACGCCGAGGAGATCTTCCCGGCCCTGGCCGCCGGGGCCGCCGTGGTCATGCTGCCCGACGGCGGCGCGTCCCTGCCCGACCACCTGGCCGCGCCATCCGCGCCATCCGCGCCATCAGGGTCGTCCGGGTCGTCCGGGTCGTCCGGTGTCACCGTGCTCGACCTGCCCACGGCCTACTGGCACCGGCTCGTGGACCTGATCGACGAGGTCCGGTGGCCGGAGTCGCTGCGCCTGGTGATCCTCGGCGGCGAGCAGGTCCACGCGGCCGCCGTGGCGCGGTGGCGCGCGCGGTTCGGGGACCGGGTCCGGCTGGTCAACACCTACGGCCCGACCGAGACCACGATCATCGCCACCGCCACGGACCTGGACGACGACGGCGGATCGCGGCCCCCGATCGGGTGGCCGATCGCCGAGACGACCGTCCACGTCATGGACGCCCGGGGTGCGGTCGTCCCGCCCGCCGTGCCCGGCGAGCTGTGCGTCGGCGGCGCGGGCGTCGCCCGGGGCTACCTCGGACGGCCCGCCCTCACGGCCGAGCGCTTCGTGCCGGACCCGTCCGGGCCGCCCGGATCGCGGCTGTACCGCACGGGCGACCGCGCCCGCGTGCGGGCCGACGGGCGCCTGGAGTTCCTCGGCCGCCTGGACGACCAGGTCAAGGTGCGCGGGTACCGGATCGAGCCCGGCGAGGTGGAGGCCCGGCTGCTGGCCCATCCCGGCGTGGGCGAGGCCGCCGTCGCGGTCCGCGACGACACGCTCGTGGCCTTCGTCGCCGGTTCCGCGTCGTTCGACGACCTGCGGCGGCACGCCGCCGAGACGCTGCCGCCGTACATGGTGCCCGGCCTGTGGACGCGGCTCGACCGGCTGCCGCTGACCCCGAGCGGCAAGGTCGACCGCGCGGCCCTGCCCGAGGTCGAACGCGAGCGCGAGACGCGGTTCGTGGAGCCGAGGACCGACGCCGAGCGCCTGGTGGCGGAGATCTGGGCCGAGGTGCTCGACCTGGAGCGGGTCGGCGCGCTGGACGACTTCTTCCACCTCGGCGGCCATTCGCTGCTCGCCGTACGGGTCACCGCCCGCCTGCGGGCCGACGTCGAGGTCGACATGCCGATCCGCACGATCTTCGCCCGCCGGACGGTGGCCGAACTGGCCGCCGCGCTGGAGGAACTCCTGCTGGAAGAGCTGGAGGGACTCTCCGACGAGGAGGCCCTCCGTCTGCTCGAAACCGCGCCCGACCCGTTGGAGGGGCAGTGACCGCGGACCTGTCGTCGGCCAAGCAGGCTCTGCTGGCCCAGCGGCTGCGCCGGCGTGCGGCGGTGACGACGATCGCCGCGCGCCCCAAGGGGACCGTCCCGCCGCTCTCGCACGCCCAGGAGCGGTTCTGGTTCCTGGAGCAGTACGTGCCCGGCACGGCCGCGTACGTTGTGCCGTTCTCGGTGCGGCTGACCGGCGAGCTGGACGAGGACTGCCTGCGCCGGGCCCTCGCCGACGTCACGGCCCGCCACGAGAGCCTGCGCACCCGGTTCGTCACCACCGGCGACGGGCGGCCCGAGGTGGTCGTGGACGCCGAACCCCGGATCTCCCTGCGCGTCGCGGCGGCCGATGGTGAGAAGGGCGCCCGCGTGCTGGTGCACGAGGAGATCGTCCGCCCGTTCGACCTCGCGGAAGGTCCGCTGCTGCGGGCGCTGCTGGTACGGCTCGGCCCGCGCGACCACGTGCTGCTGCTCACCATGGACCACGCCGTGACCGACGGCTGGTCCTGCGACATCCTCATCCGCGAGATCCTCACGCTGCACGACGACCACAGGGCCGGGCGCGCGCCCGCGCTTCCCCCGCTCGCGGTCCAGTACGGCGACTACGCGATCTGGCAGCGCGGGCGCATGGGCACCCCCGCCTACGAGCGCGACGTCGCCTACTGGAAGCGGCGGCTCGCGGGCCTGTCCCCGCTGGAGCTGCCCGCGGACCTGCCGCGACCGGCCACCCAGGTCTTCGACGGCGCCGCGCACGGCTTCCCGCTGGACGCCGCGCTGGCCTCGGCGATCGCCGGTCTCGGCGACGCGCACGGGGCCACGCCGTACATGACGCTGATGGCCGCCTTCCAGGTGCTGCTCGCGCGCCACTCGGGCGCGACGGACTTCGCGGTCGGCTCGCCGATCAGCGGGCGCGGGCTGCCCGAGCTGGAGCCGGTGGTGGGCGTGTTCGTGAACACGCTGCCGCTGCGCGCCGACCTGTCCGGCGACCCGACCTTCGCCGAGCTGCTCGGCCGCTGCCGCGAGACGGCGCTGGACGCCTACGCCCACCAGGAGCTGCCCTTCGACCAGCTCGTGAACGAGCTGGGGGTCGAGCGGGACGTCAGCCGCTCGCCGGTCTTCCAGGTGCTCTTCGCGCTGCAGAACTACCGGGGCAAGGACGGCAGGGCGCCCGAGCCGCCGGGCTTCACGATGACGGGGTTCCCGTTCGAGACGAACGTGACGCGCTTCGACCTGGCGCTGTACGTGAACGAGACCCCCGACGGCGGCTTATGGGTAAATTTCACCTTTAACACGGCCTTGTTCCTGCCGGAGACCGTGGCCCGGATGGCCGGCCACTTCGAGAGCATCCTCCGCTCGGTCGTCGCCGACCCCGGCGTCCGGATCTCCCGCGTCGAGCTCCCGTACGGCCCCGCCCTGGAGTTCGCCGCCTCCCCGGCCCCCGAGCCCCCGCCCTGCGAGCTCCTGCACCAGCTCGTCACCGCCCAGGCGGCGCGCACCCCGGCCGCCACCGCCGTCGTGCACGGCGAGACCTCGCTCACCTACGCCGAGCTGGACGCGCGCTCCAACCGCCTGGCCCGGCACCTGACGGGGCTCGGCGTGGGCCCGGGCGAGCGGGTCGCCATCCTCCTGGAGCAGTCCACCGAGCTGGCCGTCGCCGTCGTCGGCGTGCTCAAGGCGGGCGGGGCCTACGTCCCGCTCGATCCGGAGCACCCGGAGGAGCGGCTGGCGCACGCGCTGGCCGACGCGGGCGTCCGCGTCGTGATCACCACGACGCCCCTGGCCCGCCACCTGCCGGGAAACCCCGCCCCCACCGAAACCGTCCCTCCATCCCCGGCCACCGGCCCCGCCGGGTCTGTGTTCACGCCGTCCACCCCCTTCAGCCCGTCCACTGGGCCAACCGCCTCGGCCGCGCCGGCCGAGGGCCGGCTCACCACTGTGTGCCTGGACATATGCGTGCTGGACGGCGTGGACCCCGGGCCCGTCGCGAGCCCGGTGACCGGCCGCGACCTGGCCTACGTCATCTACACCTCTGGCACCACCGGCAAGCCCAAGGGCGTCGCCGTGCAGCACCGCGAGGTCCTGCTCTACCTGTCCGGCGTGCGCGAACGGTTCGCCGCCCACATGCGCGACGCGGCGTCCCCGGGGTCCGCCGCGTCCCCTGGGGCCGGGAACGGGGACGGGTTCGAGCCCGGCGGGACGTTCGCGCTGCTCCAGTCACTGGCCTTCGACTTCGGCGTGACCGTCTTCTACCTGTCGCTGATGACCGGCGGCACCCTGCACCTCATCCCGTCCCGCACGGCCGCGCCGGACCTCGTCCGCCACTTCGCCGCGACCGGCATCGACTACCTGAAGATCACGCCGTCGCACCTCGCCGCCCTGCTGGCCGAGGCCGCCCCGGACGCGCTGCTGCCCCGGCGGCTCCTGGTGCTCGGCGGCGAGGCGTCCCCGTGGGCGTGGGCCAGGGAACTGGCGGCGCTCGGCAGGTGCGCCGTCGTCAACCACTACGGCCCCACCGAGGCCACGGTCGGCGTCACCACCCTGCGCGTGGACCCGGCGGTCCCGGACACGGCGCCCACGCTGCCCATCGGCCGGCCGCTGCCCGGAGCCCGCGCCTACGTCCTGGACGAGAACCTGCGTCCCGCCCCGGTGGGCGTGCCGGGGGAGGTGTACCTCGGCGGCGAGCGGCTCGCGCGCGGGTACCTCGGCCGCCCCGGGCCGACCGCCGAGCGCTTCATGCCGGACCCGTACGGCGAGCCCGGCGCGCGCATGTACCGCACCGGGGACCTCGGCCGGTGGCTGCCGGACGGGAACCTCCAGTTCCTCGGCCGCCGCGACCTCCAGGTCAAGGTGCGCGGCTACCGGGTCGAGCTGGGCGAGATCGAGAACCTGCTCCAGGAGCACCCCGCCGTCGCCCAGGCCGTGGTGGACCTGCGCGACCGGGGCCTGGTCGGCTACCTGGTCGCCGCCGAGCCGTCCTCCGGCGCCCAGGAGGACGGGGACGCCCGGCCGGGCGCCGGTGAGCTGCGGGCGTGGATCCGCGAGCGGCTCCCGGACTACATGGTCCCGGCCAGGTACGTCTGGCTGGACGCGGTGCCGCTCAAGTCCCACGGCAAGGTCGACCGCGCCGCCCTCCCCGAGCCGGACGACGAGCGGCCCGACCAGCGGGCGGAGTACGTCCCACCGGAGACCCCGCTGGAGGAGGCGGTCGCGGAGGTCTGGGCGAAGGTGCTCGGGCTGGACCGCGTCGGCGCGCTGGACGACTTCTTCGACCTCGGCGGGCACTCGCTGCTCGCCATGCAGGTGATCGCCCGGCTGCGCTCCATGAACGGCACGGACGCCCACCCCGTCACGATCATGGACCTGTTCAAGCACTCCACGGTGCGCGCGCTGGCCCGCCTCATGGAGGCGGGCGACGACGGTCCCCGCACGCTGCTGCACCGGCTCACCCCGGCGCGGCGCACGACCGCGAGCCTGGTCTGCGCGCCGTACGGCGGGGGGAGCGCGGTGATCTACAAGGACCTCGCCGACGCCCTGCCGCAGGAGTGGGCACTGTACTCGATCGCCGTCCCCGGGCACGAGCTCGGGGAGTCGTCGCGCCCGATCGGCGAGGTCGCGTCCGGCTGCGTCGAGGAGATCCTCGCCGCGGTCCCCGGCGGCCCGCTGGTCGTGTACGGGCACTGCGGGCTCGGCGTGATGCTGGCGGTGGAGATCGTGCGCCGCCTGGAGGCCGCGGGGCGCACCGTCGACGCGGTCTACCTCGGCGGCATCTTCCCGTTCGCCCGGCCGAGGGGCATCGTGTCCAGGGTGTCGGACGCGCTGGAGCGCCTGCGCAGCGACCAGGTCATGGCCAATGCGCTCACGGCGGCGGGCATGGACGTCGACCGGATCGACCCCGAGCAGCTCAAGCTCATCATCCGCAACCGGCGGCAGGGCACGCGCGAGGCGGAGCGGTACTTCGGGCGGCTCTTCGAGGAGCGCACGCCGCCGTTCCGCGCTCCGGTGGTCGCCGTCGTGGGGGAGCGGGATCCCGCCACCGAGTTCTACCAGGAGCGTTTCCGCGAGTGGCACTGCGTGTCGGACTCGGCGGCCCTGGCGGTGCTGGACGAGGCGGGCCACTTCTTCATGAAATATCGGGCGCGGGAGCTGGCGAGGATCCTCACCGAGGTCCACCCGGCCATCGCGACCGGTCGCACCGAGCCGTACCTGCGCGGCGAGGACTCCACCTGGTGGCTCCACGACACCTCCCCGGCCGTCCCCCGTGCGCACGCCGCCGCGAAGGACGGTCCCGCGACCGCTCTCAACGGCTCCGGCCCGGCCGCTCAGGACGGCTCCGGCCCGGCCCGCACCGCGCCGGGCGCCCCGGAGACCCGCGGCGGGCCCCGGCCCAGCATGCGGCGGTTCGGGATCGTGGCCGCCGGGCAGCTCCTGTCGATCACCGGGTCGGCGCTCACCGAGTTCGCCATCCCGATCTGGATCTACATCACCACCGGTTCGCTGGTCGGCTTCGCGTTGTTCGCCGTGCTCGGCCTGGTGCCCGGCATGCTGGTGTCCCCGCTGGCCGGCGCCATCGTGGACCGGTCGGACCGCCGCCGCGTGATGCTCGCCGGAGACGTCGGCGCGGGCTGCACGCAACTGGTCCTCGGCGTGCTGCTGTGGACCGGCAACCTCCAGACCTGGCACATCTACCCGCTGCTGGTGCTGCTGTCGGTCTCCCTCACCTTCCAGCGCGTGGCCTACGGCTCGGCGATCCCGCAGCTCGTGCCCAAGCGGTACCTCGGCCACGCGAACGGCATCGTGCAGATGGCCGTCGGTACCTCCCAGCTCATCGTCCCCCTGGTCGCCGCCGGGCTGATGGCCACGATCGGCCTGTCCGGCATCCTGGTGATCGATGTGGCGAGCTACGCGGCCGCGATCCTCAGCGTGGCGCTCGTCAGGTTCCCGTCCTCGATGGCGTGGAAGCGGCGCGAGTCCGTGGTGGCCGAGATGGTGCACGGCTTCCGCCACTCCTGGGGCGACCGGTCGTTCCGCGCCATGCTGCTGTTCTTCGCCGTGCTGAACATCTTCCTGTCACCGCTGTTCCTGATGATCTCCCCGCTGGTGCTGTCGTTCGCCACGCTGGCCGACGTCGGGCGGGTGGCCTTCGCGGGCGGGCTCGGGGCGTTCCTCGGCGGTCTGGTCATGACCGTGTGGGGCGGGCCGCGACGCGGGCGCCTGCGCGGTGTGCTGCTCGCCACCCTCGCCCTCTCGGTGTTCTGCCTGGTCACGGGCCTTCGGAACGATCTGCTCGTGATCGGGATCGGGTCGTTCGGGATGTCGTTGTGGCTGACGCTCCTCAACGGCGTCTACGCCACGATCATCCAGGTCAAGGTCCCGCAGCGCTTCCACGGCCGGGTGATCGCCCTGAACACGCTGGTCGCCTGGTCCACGCTGCCCATCGGCTTCGGGCTCGTGGCCCCGTACGGCACGGCGGTGTTCGAGCCGCTGCTGGCCCACGACGGCCCACTCGCCGCCACCGCCGGCGCGCTGATCGGCACGGGGCCCGGGCGCGGCATCGGCTTCATGTACGTCTGCTTCGCCCTCGCCATGGCGGTGACGGCGCTGGTGGCGATGCGCGTGCGGACGCTGGCCCGCTTCGACGACACCGTCCCCGACGCGCTGCCCGACGACCTGGTCGGCGTGGAGGCCCTGCGCGACCGCGCCGGGGCACGCTGAAGGCCCGCCCATCGCCGGGCGGGCCTTCTTCGATGCGCGGGCGAGGGCCTCAGGCCGAGCCGCGCTCGACCAGGTGGGTGTCGAGGATCACGACGGGCTGCTCCAGGCGCTCGCCGTTGATGCGCGCGACCAGCAGCTGCGCCATCTGCCGCCCCATGTCATCGGTCGGCTGGTGCACGCTGGTCAGCGAGGGGACGGTCTGCGCCGCGACCGCCGAGTCCTCGAAGCCGATCACCGCGACGTCGTCCGGGATCGTCCTGCCGTGCTCTTTCAGCACCCGCATCGCGCCGATCGCCATGGCGTCGGAGGCGGCGAACACCGCGTCCAGCGTGGGGTGCTGTTCCAGCAGCCGCTCCATCGCGGCCACCCCGCTGGGCTCCAGGAAGTCACCGTAGGCGACCAGCTCGGGCATGCCTGTGGCCAGCAGCGCGTCGCGGTAGCCGGCGAGGCGGTCGACGCCCACGCCCATGTCTTGCGTGCCGGCGATGGTGGCGATGCGCCGCCGGCCCTTGCCGAGCAGGTACTTGACGGCCTGCCGGGCGCCCGCGCGGTTGTCCACGTCGACGTAGCTGTACGGGGTGAACCCGACCGGGCGGCCGCCGAGGACGGTGGGCACGCCCATCTCCTCCAGCCGCCCCGGCAGCGGGTCGGCCCCGTGGAGCGAGATCAGCAGCACGCCGTCGACGTGCTGGCCGGTCAGATACAGCTCCAGCCGGTCGTGCTCGTCGCGCGACTGGGCCATGGTGAGGATGAGCTGGAGCCCGGTCTCCGACAGCGCCGAGCCGATGCCGCGGATGATGCCCGCGAAGAACGGCTCGTCGAAGATGCGCTGCTCGGACTCGGACACGACCAGCGCGATCGTGTCGGTGCGCCTGGTGACCAGGGTGCGCGCCGCCCGGTTCGGCACGTAGCCGAGTTCGTCGATCGCCTGCTGGACGGCGTCGCGCGCCTTCTCGCTGACCTTCGGCGAGCCGTTGATGACACGCGAGACCGTGCCGCGGCCGACCCCGGCGCGAGCGGCGACGGCCTCGAGGGTCGGTCGCGCTCCCGAGCGGCGGTCCCCGTTCATGGAAAGTGCCCCCTCCTGACGTCAGGGCCTATTCTGCCGGACCGCGCAGACCGCCTCGGCGGATCGTGCCGGCATACCAGTGCGCGCTCGCCTTCGGAGTCCTGCGCTGGGTCGGGTAGTCGACGTACACGAGGCCGAAACGCTTGCCGTACCCCCAGGCCCACTCGAAATTGTCCATCAGCGACCAGGCGAAGTACCCCTGGAGCGGCACTCCCGCCTCGATCGCGGCGTGGCAGGCGCGCAGGTGGGAGTCGATGAAGGCCAGCCGATCCTGGTCGTCGATCTCACCCCCGTCGAGGACGTCGTCGAACGCCGCCCCGTTCTCGGCGACGATCAGCGGGATGCCCGGGTAGTCGGTGGCGACCCGCTGGAGCACCTCGTACAGGCCGAGATCGTCGATCTCCCAGCCCATCGAGGTGACCGGGCGGCCGCCGCTGACGAAGGAGACGTGCTCGCTGCCCGGCCACGGCGACCCGGTACCGGTCGGCGCGGCGGCGGCGGACGAGGAGCCGCCCGCGGCGCCCGACACGGTGAACCTGCTGTAGTAGTTCACCATCAGCGTGTCGAACGGGGTGGAGATGGTCTCCATGTCGCCGTCCCGGATGAAGTCGATCTCGGTGACGGCGGAGAGGTCGGCCAGGACGTCCTCGGGGTAGGCGCCCTTCAGCAGCGCGTCGAGGAAGAAGCGGTTCTGCAGGCCGTCGATGCGCCGGGCGGCCTCCAGGTCGGCGGGGGCGCCGGTGGCGGGGGTCACCGCGTACAGGTTGACCGAGCCGCCGATGCGCGAGCCCGGGTCCTGCGCGCGCAGGGCCTGCACCGACAGCCCGTGGGCCAGGTTGAGGTGGTGGGCGGCCCTGATGGACGCGGCCGGCTCGCGCCGCCCGGGGGCGTGCTCGCCGGAGGCGTAGCCCAGGAAGGCGGCGCACCACGGCTCGTTGACCGTGCTCCAGTCGCGCACGCGGTCGCCGAGGGCCTGGTGGACGCGGGCCGCGAAGTCGGCGAAGCGCTTGGCCGTGTCCCGGGCGGGCCAGCCCCCGGCGTCCTCCAGGGCCTGCGGCAGGTCCCAGTGGTACAGGGTCAGGTACGGGTCGACGCCGTGCGCGAGCAGCTCGTCGACGAGCCGCCGGTAGAAGTCGAGCCCGGCCTGGTTCACCGCGCCCGCGCCGTCGGGCATGATCCTCGGCCAGGACACCGAGAACCGGTAGGCGGTCAGGCCGAGCTCGGCCATCATCGCGACGTCGTCGCGGTAGCGGTGGTAGTGGTCGATGGCGACGTCGGCGTTCTCGCCGTTGAGCACGCGCCCGGGGCGGCGGACGAACGTGTCCCAGATGGAGGTGCCGCGCCCGTCGGCGGTCGTCGCCCCCTCGATCTGGTAGGCCGAGGTGGCCGCCCCCCAGACGAAGCCGGGGGGGAACGTCAGGGTGGGGGCGTCGGTGCCGGGTTGAGTCTCCTGCGTGGTCACGCTTTGACCGCACCTTCCATGAGTCCGCCGACGATCTGCCGGCCGAACGCGACGAAAACGACGATGAGCGGGAGTACCGACAGGGCCGTGCCGGTGAAGATGAGCACGTAGTCGGTGGTATGGGCCGCGGTGAGGAAGCTGATCGAGACCTGCACCGTGGGGTTCTCCGGAGTCAGGACGATCAGGGGCCACATGAACTCGTTCCAGTTGAGCATGAACGTCTGCAGCGCCAGGACCGCCATGCCCGGCCGTACGGCGGGCAGGATCACGTTCCACCAGATCCGCAGCGTGGAGGCGCCGTCCACCCGGGCCGCCTCGACCAGCTCCTCGGGCACGGCCTGGTCGGTGTACTGCGTCATCATGAACACGCCGAAGCCGTTGAGCAGGTACGGCAGGATCACCGCCTTGAGCGAGCCGACCCAGCCGAGGTCCACCATCAGCTGGTAGAGCGGCACGATGCCCATCTGCTGCAGCGGCACCATCATGGTGAGCAGGATCGACCCGAGCAGCAGGTTGCGGCCGCGGAAGTGCAGCCGCGCGAAGGCGAAGCCGGCGAACGTCGAGATGATCACGACGGAGAGCGTCACCGTGGAGGTGACGATCAGCGAGTTGAGCAGGCCGGTGAGGAAGTGCGCGTCCTCGGTGGCCAGCACGCGCTGGACGTTCTCGCCGAGGTTGCCGCCCGGCAGCAGGGGCGGCGGCACGTCCACGGCGTCGGAGTTCGTCCGCGAGGCGATGATGACCATCCAGTAGATCGGGAAGATCGACAGGATGAGCGTGAAGCCGAGCGCGACCTTGGTGAGGGGCGTGGCGCGGAAGGGATCCCGCTTGTCGCGCCCCTTCACCGCCTGCGCCGGCCGGGCCTGCGTGAGCGCGGTCACCTGGCGCCTCCGATCCGGCGGACGAACGTGTAGTTGATCGCGACGCCGAGGAGGATCAGGACGAACAGCAGCCAGGCGGCCGCCGCCGCGTAGCCGTAGTCGAAGTTCCTGAAGCCCTGTTCGACGATGTACATCGCGATGGTCTGGAACTGGCCGGTGGTGCCGCCGTCCATGCGGTTGCTGCCGAACATGACCGGTTCGGCGAACAGGGTGAGCCCGCCGATCGTGGACACGAAGACGGTGAACATGATCGTGGGCCGGATCATCGGGAGCGTGATGCTCCAGAACTGCCGGCGCGGGGAGGCCCCGTCGATCGACGCCGCCTCGTACAGCTCGCGGGGGATGGTCTGCATGCCGGCGAGGTAGATGATCGCGTTGTAGCCGGTCCACCGCCAGTCCACCATGGTGGCGATGGCGGTCCAGGACGACCACTTGGCGCTCTGCCAGTCGATGTGCTTGTCGACGCCGAGCAGGTCGAGCAGCCAGTTGAACAGGCCGAAGTCGCGGCCGTAGAGCTGGGTGAAGACGATGGCCACCGCCACCACCGAGGTGACCAGCGGCAGCAGGACGCCGAGGCGGACGAACAGCCGCCCGCGCAGCCGCTTGTTGAGCGCGTTGGCCAGCAGCAGGGCCAGGACGAGCTGCGGGACCGTGGCCAGGACGAAGATGCCGACCGTGTTGACCACGGCGTTCCAGAAGTCGCCGTCCGCCAGAAGCTTGGTGTAGTTGTCCAGCCCGGTGAAGGACGCCTCGCCGCCGGCGAGGCCGTAGTCCTGCATCGACACCCAGAGGGTGAACACCAGGGGGAACAGGCCGAAGACCGCGAACAGCAGGAAGTACGGGGAGATCAGGAAGTACGGGGTCGCCTTCAGGTCGAGCCGGGACCAGAAGGAGTTCGGGGGGCGGGTGTGGCGGCGGCCCGTCCGGGAAGGGGGTGGCGCCGGATCCGCCCGCTGGGTGTGGAGGTTGACGCTCATCGGTAGTGCGGGGCCCGGCCCGCGGCCGGGGGAGGCCGCGGGGAGGGGAGCCCTCTGCTCCTTCGCTCGTCGATAACGGTCGATGGGAGGGGCACCGGCCCGCCGGGGATCGTGCGGCGGGCCGGTGACGTTCAGGGGACGGTCAGCCCGCCGCCTTCTGGCCCGCCTCGACGAACTTCTGCCACGCCTCGGCGTAGGGCACCGAGCCCTGGTCCATGCCGGTGACGACCTGCTCCACCTCGCGCTTCACCTGGGCGTGCTTCTCGCCGAGGAAGGTCGGCTGGAGCGACTTGATGGACGGCCCGAAGATCTTGCCGATCGGCGCGTTGCCGAAGTACTCGTTGGTCGCGCTCTGCAGCTCGGGGTCGTCCTGCGCCGGGATCGTGCTCGGAAGGTTGCCGCCCTCCTTGAAGGCCATGAGCTGGGCCTCGGGGCCGGTCAGGTAGCTCGCCAGCTCGGCGGCCTCCTTCGGGTGCTTGGACTGCTTGGGCACCGCGAGCCAGGAGCCGCCCCAGTTGCCGCCGCCACCCGGCACGGTCGCGACGTCCCACTTGCCCTTGAACTCGTCGCCGGCCGTGCCCGACACGACGCCGAGCATCCAGCCCGGGCAGCCGAGCGTCGCGAACTGCGACTTCACGAAGCCGGTGTTCCACGGGTCGGTGAAGTTCTGCAGCTTGGCCGTCAGGCCCGCCTCGCTGATCTTCTGGGTGAAGTCGAACGCGGTCTTGACGGCCGGGTTCTTGTCGACGATGAGCTGCTGGTCCTTGTCGAAGTAGGTCACGTTGCCGTTCTTGGCGGCCTCCTGCGACAGCACCACGTTGTAGATGGTGTTGACGCTGTCGACGAACTTGGCGTCCTTGACCTTGGCCTGGAAGTCCTGCCCGGCCTTGATGAAGTCGTCCCAGCCGCCGCTCCACAGCTTGGAGACCTCGTCGCGGTCGGTGGGCAGGCCGGCCTTCTTGAACAGGTCCGTGCGATAGCAGATGCTCATGCCGCCGACGTCGGTGCCGAGGGCGAACAGCTTGCCCTCCGAGTTGATGCCGTTCTCCCACTTCCACGCGGGGAAGTCGGACTGGCGGCTCTGCAGGCCGTACTGGCCGAGGTCGGTGAAGAACTGCGGGCGCGCCTTGGCGAGGCCCATGCCGCCCTCGTCGATGCCCACGACGTCGCCGGCGCCCGTGCCCGACTGCAGCCACTGCAGCATCTGCGGCCAGTAGACGTTCTCGAAGCTGTCGGTCAGGTTGTTGTACTTCACCTGGACGTTCGGGTGCTCGGCGTTCCACTTCTCCACCGCGGCCTTGTAGCCGAAGTTGGTGCCGCCGCCGAAGGTCTGCAGCGTAAGGGTGATCTTCTCCGCGGCGGCGGAGGACGTGCCGGCGGACCCCGCGGTGTCGCCGCCGTCGCCGGACGAGCACGCTGCGGTGACGCCCAGCGCGGCCGTCATCACCGATGCGACCGCGAGCATCCTGCCGCGGCGCGCTTTGTTCGTCATCTCCGGACCCCTCTCAGGTGGTTGCCCGTATTCGGGAGGTGCATCGAGGGCCGGCCCCGACAGTCGGGCCCCACGATGTGCTGGATCCCTCGGTCGTGATCCCACGAGCGTCCTCGTGGGCGAGATTTGGGAGCGCTCCCACGAAGAGTCGCCGATAGGCAACGCCGACGTCAATATGCCGAAACCCAACTGTTACTCCTGGGGCTTCTGGACCCTTGGAATCGGACTTCAGGCCCTGATAAGGGCTGTTCGGTACGCTGGGAGCGCTCCCACTTGAACCAGGCACAGTCCGGCGAAAACCGTCGCCGCGGACGGCCGCGAAAGGCCCGTCCGGGACGTCAGGGAGGACGGAGACGAAGGGGGCCGTACGGCCGGGGAGGGGCGCCCGCGGGAAGGCGTGGGCGCCCGGGGACAGGGAGGCGGCCGCGGGACCGCCGGCCGCCCGGGAAAAGGGCGCCCCTCCGTGGGAGGGGCGCCCTGGGAAAGACCTGCCGCGTCAGGCGGCGTGGATCAGGCGGCGTAGGTCGGGTAGCCGTAGCCGACGACCTGGTCGGTCGAGCGGGTGCGGACTTGGACCTTGCCGTTGTCGGTGTTGCCCTCGACGGTCTTGATCGTGCCGTCGCCGTTGTCGTGGATCACGAAGCCCACGTGGTCGATGGCGTCCACGTCCTTGCTGCCGTTCCAGGCGAAGAAGACGACCGCGCCCGGCCTGGGGGTCTCGCCCCAGCGGCCCTGCTGCTCGAACCACTTGGCGTGGGCGACCGTCCAGGCGTCGATGCCGACGGCGTCCTCCATGCCGAGCCGGCTGCCGACCCAGGAGACGAACATGTCGCACCAGGCGGCGTTGGCGTAGTCGGAGATCTTGCCGCCGTCGCGGGCGACGGTCTCCTGCGCCCGCGGGCTCTCCATGTACCAGCGGTGGAACTTCGTGCCACCGCCCAAGCTGTTCTCGGAAACGCCGATCTGGCTCTCGGCCAGCTTCAGGAGCTGCTGCGCGGACACGTGCCGCGCGCCCTCCGGGAGGCCGAGCGCCTTCGACAGGCCGGCGGCCTCGGAGCCGGCGACCTTCACGACGCCGTCCCGGCCGCTGTCGGCGTGCGCGGCCATGGTGACGCCGGCGACGAGCTGTGCGGCCACCAGGCCGCCGAAGGCAAAGGCCTTCAAGTGGTTCTTCGGGGCATCCAGAAGCCGATGTATCAACATGGACAAGGGGAAACTCCTTCTTCCACGGCCGCCTACCGGGTTAGCTGACGGGTTCGGGCGTGGAAGTCGCCCTACGGGCGCGTCCGTCAGGTGACGGCGCCCCCGATTCACCCCGGGGAGAGGTGGGTCCCCGGCTCCGCGCGAAGCGGACTCGGCGGTTGCGCGCCCCGGGGGGAGAGGGATCTCCCAGAGGACCGGCCGCGCTATGCAATCTCCGTGGCATATAGGAGTCGCTCGGGTGAGCACTTCCCCCGCACGGAGTTCAATCAGAGTAATACATCGGACAAACAGCCGCAAACACGACAAATATCCGGTCTGCGGCAGGGTTTCCGGAGGGCAAGTGGGCCTGGGGTGTGATCGTCAACGGGTTCCAGGCCCCCTCTTTACCTGCGAGAACGTGCTCGCGCCGCGCTCGGGGGAATCGCCGGCCGGGGCTCGTGGGGCCGGTGTGACAGTCGGGACCGGACGGCCGGAAAGCATTATTTGGGCCGGATGGCACCGGCGGTGTCAAGCTCTCCGGCGGGCGTGGTCGTCCGTGGTCTCGGGTGGACGCGATCGGGGGTTGCCGGGAGAGGGGCGATCGCTTATCACGGAGGAGGAGGTGTGGATGCTCACTGCGATGTCCCAGGCATAGTGGTTCGGGGCCGTGGAGGGGGTTCAGGCCGTTTGTAGGGAGATCGGGGTGGTTCGGGTGGTGGTGGGCGTGCCGGGCGCCGAGGGCGCTTCCTGCCGCCGGAGGCGCGTGTGATGCCGGAAGGCCGTTCCATCAGCAGGTGAACGGCCTTCGCCGGGTGGTCGTAAGACTTTGTTCACCGGTTGTTACCTCACGTGTCGCGTCATGCGGCTACCTTGCTTTCGTCGTGAAAGGGTCAATCCCCGGCGTGGAGAGGAACGGTCGAAGCCGCGTGCGGGAGCAGGGGTCGGCCGTCGCCTGGGTGGAGTCGCCTCTCCAGTTGCTGTGTGCGGTCGAGGCACGGCACGCGGGGGTCGCGGGGCCCGAGATGCGCGTGGTCACCCGCGCGAAGCTGCCCGCGCTCAAGGTCACGCGCAGGGAGCTCGCCACGCTCGACCTGCCGCCGGGCCTGCGCATCGAGACCGCGACCGACGGCCACATGCCCCGTCCGGGACGCCGCGCCGCCTGGGTGCTCGGGGACGGCTTCTCCGGCCGCGTCCAGCTCACCTCGCTGACCGCCGCCCCCGCCCGCATCGTGCTGGTGGACGACGGCCTCGCCACGATCCGCCTGCTGGAGTTGCTCACCTCCCGCCCCGGCACCGCGCTGCTGCGCGCCCGCGCCAAGTCCACGCCCTCGCGGCGCGTCCTCGGCGTCGCCGCCGCGCTGCGCCTGCGCGCCGCCGCCCACGCCGGGCGCCTCACGGTGTTCACCGCGCTGCCCGTCCCCGACGAGCTGGCCGCCTCCGTACGGGCCCTCGGCGCCGAGCTGGTGACCCATGACTTCGCCTGGCTGCGCTCCCAGCCCGCCGCCGCGCACCCCCGCCCCCGCGAGAACACGGTCGTGCTCGGCACCTCGCTCGTGCGCAACGGGCTGATCCACCGCGACCGCTACCTGTCCTGGCTGTTCGCGCTGAAGGGGCCGCTGGCCTACTACCCGCACCGCCGCGAGGACCCGGGCGACCTCGCCGCCGTCCGCGATCATCCCGGCGTGACCGTGTACGATGGCGGCGTTCCGGTCGAGATGACCCTGCGGGACCTGCGCCCCGGGCAGCGCGTGCTCAGCCTGCCGTCCACAGCGGTCACCTCTCTGCGCGTCCTGCTGTCGGCGCGTGGCGTCCCCGTCGAGACGGTGGACGTTCCCGACGACTGGTGGACGCCCTCCGCGTCGGTCTCCCTCCGATCGCACCTCCAGATGTTCGCGCACGAAAGGGCTTCTCCTTGAGCCGGGTTCTCGCTGTGGCCGATTCCGACTCCTACCTCAAGTGGGCGGCGGGCCTGCTCGACCAGTTGCCGGCGGAGTGGAACTCGACGCTCGCCGTCGTGCGCACCCCCATCGCGCCCTCCCCGGCGCAGATCTCGGCGGCGGTCAGCGGCACCAGGGCGGCCCAGGGGGAGACCCCGGCGGTGATCTCCGCGCGGGCGCTGCGGCGGCTGGCCGAGCGCCTCAGGCCGGACGTCATTCTCGTCGCCTGCACGGGCCCCGTCGTGGACGTACTGGTCAGCGACGTGCTGGACGGTTTCAAGCCGCGCCCGGTCTTCGTGTCGGGCCTGCCCGGCATCTCGATCCCCGCCACCGAGAAGGCATGGCTGTACCGGGGCGGCTGCGACCTGTTCGTCCTGCACAGCGGCCGGGAGGTCGAGGAGTTCGGCCGCATCGGCAAGGAGCTCGGGGCCGCGGGCACGACCGCCCTGGCCCGCCTGCCCTACCTCGACGGGCTTCTGAGGTCCGCGGCCCCCGCGCACACCGTCTCGACCGAGGCCCCGGCGCACCCGGCCACCGGCCGGCGGGTCGTGTTCGCGACGCAGGCCAAGGTGCCGAAACGCCGCGAGGACCGCGAGAGCATCCTGTTCGCCCTGGACCGGCTGGCCGCCCAGCGCCCGGACCTGGACGTCGTGGTCAAACTGCGGGCGCTCACCACCGAGCGGCAGACCCACAACGAGCGCTACCACTACGAGAGCCTGTGGGCCTCGCTCGAGGCGGCCGGCACGGTGCGGCCCGGCGGCGTGCGGTTCGCGGTGGGCGCCATGCACGAGCACCTCGCCGACGCGGCCGGCTTCGTCACGGTCAGCTCGACGGCGGCCCTGGAGGCCATCGCGGGCGAGGTGCCGCTGCTGGTGCTCTCCGACTTCGGGGTCAGCGCTGAGATGATCAACCTCGTCTTCGAGGACAGCGGCTGCCTCGGCACCCTGGACGACCTGGCTCAGGGCGAGTTCCGGCGTCCGACGGCCGCGTGGTGCGACGCCAACTACTTCCACGACCGGGCGAGCAGCGACTGGATCGTCCGGCTGACGGCCCTGGTGGAGCAGGCGCGCACGACCGGCCTGCCTCCGGTCCGTCCCCTGCTGGACGGCCCGGCCCACGCCGCCGCCCGCCGCCGCGCCCGCCTGCGCGTCGAGCTGCCCCCGAACGTGCTGCGCGCCGGGTACCGCGCCAGCCGCCGCGTCCGCCGCTACCTCAAGGCCATCGGCTAGCCGGACGCCTTCGGACGCGAACAGGCCCGCGCGGTCCTCGATTCCCGGGGACCGCGCGGGCCTGAACGTGTGATCAGCGGGACAGGGCGCGGCGCAGGCGGCCGAGGGCGCTCGGCTTCTGGGCGCGGGCGGTGCCGCCGGGGGGAAGCAGCCCCACCGAACTGAGGCGGCGGTTCTTGAAGTACCGCGCCTCGGCGCCGTGTGTCTCGATGTACTTCGCGGCCGCCTCGCGCAGGTCGGGGTAGTGATCGCTCTGCATGCAGTAGCCGACCGCCTGGATCAGCGCGGGCAGGTCCACCGGTGGCGGGTCGGTGATCGACCCGTCCTCGGCCAGCCGCGGCACGATCGCGTCCACGATGGTGAGCGGGATCCGGTTGCTGTTCTCGTACGGAGCCAGCCGCTGGAGGACCAGCTCGCAGCCCATGCCGGCCACCGGGATGCCGTAGAACCGGTGCGCGGTCATCAGCGCGGTCGAGAAGCAGCCGACCACGAGCTCCGGCCGCAGCGCGCGGAAGCACAGCTCGGCGGGGACGGTCTCGCCGGCGACGCTCAGCTTCACGCCGAGCCCGTCGGCGACGTCGCGGAGCTGCTGGGCGTGGCGGCGGCCCGCGGCCGGGTGGGGCTTGAACAGCACGTCGGTGAAGCCGCGCGCGGCGAGGGCCCGCAGCATCGAGGCGTGCAGCTCGGCTTCCTCCTCCGCGGTGACGATGTCCAGGGCCGAGAGGTACTGGCCGAGGATGACCGCCCGGCCCGACAGGCCCTCGGGCGCGGGAAGCGTGTCGAGCACGCCGGTGAACGCGGCGTCCGGCAGCGGGTCGGGCTCGACGCCGACCTCGCGGAGCAGCAGCGGGGTCAGCTCGGGCACCAGCGCCAGGTGCAGCAGGCGGGTGACGCGGCCGGAGATCTCCAGCGGCAGCGGGTCGCGCGTGGGCCCGTAGCTCATCAGCCCGTCGGAGTAGACCGTGATCGGGCAATCGCGCATCAGCCCGGCGATCGTGCGCGCGGGCGGCACGGCGACCGACTCCACGACCAGCTCGGAGACGCCGTCCTCGAGGCCGAGCTGCGTGGCGATCATGCGCGACAGCATCGGCCCCTCGATGACGCGCGCCTTCCAGTCCGAGGGGTGCAGGGGCGCGATCAGCTCGTTCCAGGAGCGGATCTCGTCGAAGCGCGACCGCAGCGCGGCGAAGCCCGGCGCCTCGTCCAGGGATGGGGTGATCTCCGGGATGGCGGCGTTGTTGGACACCAGAAGAAGCCTGCGGCGGTCGTGGGCGCCGAACCTGCCGGCGTCCATCGCGGCGGCCAGCGTCATCGCCCCGAAGAGCGTGGAGCTGTAGAACACCTGGGTCACGGAGGCGCTCCTTCGGGTCATCCGCGGTGGGGGAGCAGCGGGCGCAGGAGGGCGGCGCGCTCGGGTTCGAGCCCCGCGTCGTCCACCATGCCCTGCGGCAGCGACGCGAGAACCTCGCGCGCGCGGGCGTGGAAGCGGGCCAGCAGCGGGGGCGAGAAGCGCTCGCTCAGCTCCAGGTGGTGCGCCAGCAGGGCGCAGAAGGTGCGCACCGCCTTCGGCAGCAGGTCGGGCTCGTTCGCCACCTGCTCGAAGACCAGCTCGAAGGCGTTGAAGAAGTGGAGCTGGCGCTCGTCGCCGACCTGGGTCAGCGACGAGGAGACCAGCCTGCGGTAGAACACCCCGGCCAGCGAGACCACCGCGAACGACCGCGCCTCGCGGTGCAGCCGCCAGATCCACGGCCGGTCCTCGGCGGTGTGCAGGTGGCCGGGGAAGGCCAGCAGGTCGCCGAGCTCGCGCCGGTAGATGCCGGCCCAGGCGTACGGGTAGTCGACCATGGTCTTGGACCCGGCCGGGAGGATGCGGTCCCTCGGCTTGAGTACCACCCCGCGCCGCGCCTCGGGCGCCCGGTGGATCGCCCGCTTGCGCCCCTCCACCTGGATGTGGTCCACGCGGACGAAGTCGCAGCCGAGGCCGTCGATCGCGGCCACCAGGTCGGCGAGGTACCCCCGCCCCAGCCAGTCGTCACCGTCGAGGAAGGTGACGTACCGGCCGGAGGCGAGGGACAGGCCCTTGTTGCGGGCGTCGGCGAGGCCCACGGCGGTGGCGTTGCGCAGGACCGTGAGGCCCGGCAGCTCGTCGCGGAAGTCGTCGATGATCCGCGGGGTCGTGTCCACCGAGCCGTCGTCGACGACGATGAACTCGAAGTCGGGCCGGGCGTTGAGCCGCAGCGACGTGAGCGCGTCGGCGATGAACGGTTCGGCGTCCCGTACGGGCACCACGACGGACAGCGTGATCACGGGCGATCCTCGGCGTGCGTCACTGCTGGGCTTCTCCTGGTCCTCAGGCGGGCGCGGGTGACCGGTGAACGCCCCGGTCAGGCGGTGACGCGGCGGAGCCGGGCCTTGGGGGCCTCCTCGCCGGGGAACACCCGCTTGACGCCGTCGCCGAGGGCGGACTCGATGATGCGGATGTCGCGGACGAGGTGCTCCAGGCCGCTCGGCTCCAGCGATGCGGCGTGGTCGGACCCCCACATCGTGCGGTCGAGCGTGATGTGACGCTCCACGGTCACCGCGCCGAGTGTAACGGCCGCGAGCGAGATCTGCAGACCGCGCTCGTGACCGGAATATCCGACCGGGACGCCGTACCTGTCCTGGAGCGTGATGATCGTGCGGAGGTTGGCCTCCTCCGGCGGCAGCGGGTAGGTGGAGGTGGCGTGCATCATCACGAGCTTGGACGTGCCGAGGATGTCCACGGCCGCGTCGATCTCCTCCAGCGTCGACATGCCGGTCGACAGGAAGATCGGCTTGTTCGTGGCGGCGAGGCGGCGCAGCAGCTCGTGGTCGGTCACGCTCGCCGAGGCCACCTTGTGCGTGACGACGTTCATCTCCTCCAGGAAGTCCACCGACGGGACGTCCCAGGGCGAGGCGAACCAGTCGAGGCCGCGCTCGGCGCAGTACTTGGCGATCTGCGTGTACTCGTCGAGTTCGAACTCCACCCGGTACTTGTACTCCAGGTAGGTCATCTCGCCCCACGGCGTCTGCCGGATCTGGTCGCGCTGGTGGACCGGCGTGGCGATATCGGGGGTGCGCTTCTGGAACTTCACGGCCTGGCAGCCGGCGTCGGCGGCGACGTCGATGAGGCGGCGCGCGATGTCCAGGTCGCCGTTGTGGTTGATGCCGATCTCGCCGATCACGTACACCGGCTGGCCGGGGCCGACCAGCGACTCGCCGACGCGCACCGGCGTGCCCTTGGCGCGCAGGGTGGCGCGCGGGCCGGAGACGGCGGGCTCCTCGGGGGCGGGCCGGGCGTCGAGCACGCGGTCGCACAGCTCGCGGACGGCGCCGGCGCCGCCCTCGCGGGCGAGCACGACGCGGGCGGCGGCCCGGATGCGCGGGTCGGCGTTCTCCACGGTCACCGGCCAGCCGACCAGGTCCATGCAGCCGAGGTCGTTGACGTCGTTGCCGATGTAGGCGACGCGGGAGGCGTCCAGACCCTCGACGCTCAGCCACTCGCTGAGCGCGGTCCGCTTGGAGGCCAGGCCCTGCAGGACGGGGACGCCGAGCTTGCGGGCCCGGGCGGCCACCACGGGGTTGCGCTCGGTGGACAGGATCAGCACCTTGACCCCGGCCCGCTTGAGCAGGGAGATCCCGAGGCCGTCGGAACGGCTGACGGTGACCATCTCACGGCCGTCCTGGTCGACGTGCACGCTGTCGTCGGTGTGCACGCCGTCGAAGTCGGTGACCACGGCGTCCACGTCGATCGGCCCGGGACGGTCCACGAGCGGCGCGAGCGCCCGCACGATCTGCAGGTCCTCGGGGGTGTCGATCTCGAGGGCGGTGCGGGAGGGGACGGGCTGGACGGCGACGGTGCCGAAGAACCGGTGGCCGTGCTCGCGCAGCCCCGCGGTGCGGATCGCGTAGAACGCCCCGGTCTCGCGGAAGTCGGGCTCGCGGTCCTGGCGGCGGGGGCGGTGGGCCGGGTCGTGGTTGACGCCCTGCGCGCCGCCGTCGCGGACCGCCCACACGAACTCGTGGGTCTCCAGGCCCGAGAAGACCACGTCGGCGGTGCCGTCCAGCACCTTGGCGACCGCGGCGTCCAGGTCGGCCGGGTCGATGAACGCGCTGGTGCACTGGACGAGGAGGACGACCTCGGGGTCGGCGTCGAGCTGGTCGAGGGTGTGCAGCAGGGCCGACTCGCTGGAGGCGGTGGCGCCGCTCAGCTCGTCGGGGCGGCGGACGACGCGGGCGCCGGCGGCCTCGGCCGCGGCGGCGATCCCCTCGTGGTCGGTGCTGACGATGACCTCGTCGATGAGCCCGGCTCCCGCGCAGGCGGCCACCGCGCGGGTGACCAGGGGCGTGCCGCCCACCTTGGCCAGGTTCTTGAGCGGGACGCCCGCAGAACCTCCACGGGCGGGGACGACGGCCAGGACTCGCAAGATGACTCCCTGATGGACGACGAGACGACGCCCGCCGGTCGGCGGGTCGCGCGCGGGGGGATGCTCAGGCACGCTAGCCACCACCACTGCCCCGAAAGGGGTGCGTGGGCTGAACGCATGACGACGCTCGTGTTAACACTTGGAAACCGGATCTGTTCGGATCTCTTCGGCCGCGGGGAGTTTGAGCACGAAGCGCGTGCCCTCGGGGACGTCCTCGACGTGCAGCGTCCCGCCGTGGGCGATGGCGACGTCGCGGGCGATGGACAGGCCGAGGCCCGTTCCTCCCCGGTCCCTGCTGCGGGACTCGTCGACCCGGGCGAACCGCTGGAAGACGCGCTCGCGGTCGGCCTCGGGGATGCGGTCGCCGTCGTTGGTGAGGGTGAGCACGGCGGTGCCGCGCGACGCGTGGACCTCCATCCTGATCAGGGTGGACGCGTGCCGCTGCGCATTGTCCAGCAGGTTCCCGATGAGGCGGAAGAGCTGCGTGCTGACGCCGAGCACGACCACCTCCCGCTGGACGGAGGTGTTCACCGGGACGCGGCCGGGGCGGCGCTCGATCTCCTCGGCGGCCAGGCGGCCGAGGTCGACGCGTTCCTGCGCCGCGGGGCCGCCGGAGCCCAGCCGGGCCATGAACAGCAGGTCGGTGATGATGGTCTGCAGCCGGTCGGTGTCGCGCAGGGCGCCGTTCACCAGCATGCCGAGGTCGGTGTGCTCGGGGTGCAGCCGCGCCTCCTCCAGCTGGGCGCGCAGGCCGGCGATGGGCGTGCGCAGCTCGTGGGAGGCGTCGGCGGCGAACCGGCGCTGCTGCTCCACCGAGTGCTCCAGGCGGGCCAGCGTGGCGTTGACGGTGCGGGCGAGGCCGGCGATCTCGTCCTCCCCGGGAGGCTCCCGCACCCGGCGCGACAGGTCGCTCACGGTGATGTGGGCGAGCTCGGCCTGGATGTTGTCGATCGTCCGCAGCCCCCGGTCCGCCCCCTTCCAGGTGATCCACCCGATCAGCGCCGCCAGGGCCGCCGTCTGCAGGGCGATCGCCGCCTCCAGGGCGTGGGTCGAGATGAGCACCGGCATCCGCTCGGCGGCGTACACGACGACGGCGCCGGGGTCCGTCCCGGTGGAGAAGGCCGTCACCTGGTGGCAGCGCACGGAGACGCCGCGGCAGGTGCTGAAGTCCGTCATGCGCTGCGGCGACGCGGGGCGCACGTCGCCGACCGGCGGCATGCCGCGGGCGTTCTCGGTGGAGGCCAGGACGTGCCCGCCCGGCCCGATCAGCTGGATCACGTCCTCGTCGCGGACGACGGGCGGGATCGGGTCGCGCAGTGTGCCCTCACGGTAGGCGACGGCGGTGTGGGAGGCGGCCTCCCTGGTCTCCCGCGTCAGGGACGCGGCGACGGCGTTCCTGATGACGGTGCCGGCCGCGACGGCGAGCGGGATGAGGAACACGGCCGCCAGCACGAGGGCGAGGAGGGTGACCCGCCCCCGGATGGATCGAGGCCATACGGCGGCCCGGCGGAGGGACATTGGCAAAGGCTATCCGCGTGGATCTCCGTCAAGATCCGCGAGCGGGGAAAGAGGTGGCCATGGGATGGCAAACTCGCGCGGCCACGGGTCCCCCGGCAGGGGATCGAGGCCGCTACGGTGTGCGGCAGCGATCAACCGATTACCGGGTGTGGATACATGACGCCGTTCTTCTGGCGGGCGGGCCTGTCGTCGCCGCTTGTCCTCGCGCTGCTCGCCACCCCCGCGGCGACGGCGTCCGGAGTGTCCCCCGTGGGGCCCCTCGGGGCTGGCAGGGTGTACTACGTGGACGCGCGCGAGGGCGACGACGACGCGTCCGGCGCCGCCCCGGGCAAGGCCTGGCGCTCGCTCGCGCGGGCGAGCCGCGCCCACCTCGGCCCCGGCGACGCGCTGCTGCTTCGGCGGGGCGGCAGGTGGAAGGGCACGCTGACGCTCAAGGGCGCGGGCACCGCCGCGCGTCCCATCACCGTCGGCGCCTACGGCGAGGGCGCCCGGCCGATGATCAGCGGGCGCGCGGGCGACTGCGTGGTCGTCGCGGGCTCCCGGACGCGCGTCTCGGACCTGCGGGCGCACGACTGCGGCTGGGCGGGCTTCCGTGTCGACGGCCGCCACAACGATCTGCGGGACGTGTACGCCGACGGCAACGTGGCGGGCGTGTGGGTGACCGAGCGCGGCGCGCACAACATGATCCGCAATAGCCGGATCACCGGCAACGACCGGATGAGCGTGAACGACGAGGTGGCCGACAACGACTCCGGCGCGTTCGGCGTGCTGCTGAACGGCGACGACAACCGCGTGATCGGCAACCTGATCGCCGGAAGTTACGCGCCGAGCCACGACTACGTCTACGACGGCGCGGCCGTGGAGGTGTACGACGGGGACCGCAACGTCGTCGCGCGCAACATGGCCCGCGACAACGAGACCTTCACCGAGCTCGGCCACGGGCCGGGCGGCACCGCCGAGGGCAACCTGTTCGCGACCAACGTGGTGATCTCCTCGCACCGGCGGGGATCGTTCCTCATCACCCGCGGCCCGGGGCACGGGGTGGGGCCGGTCGAGGGGACGGTGGCCGTCGGCAACTCGGTGTATCTCACCGGCCGGCACACGATCGGCGTCTCGTGCGCCGACGGTTGCTCGGGGGACATCCTGACGCTGCGCAACAACGTCATCAAGGTCGGAGGGCCGGTCGGCTTCGAGGACGGCAAGGGGATCGACGACGCGGGCGGCGTCTACGACGGCCGGCGGGGGCGGTTCTCGCCCGGGCGCGGGTCGGTTCGCGCGGATCCGAGGTTCAGGTCGCGCCACGACCTGCGGCTGCGTCCCGGCTCCCCGGCGATCGGCAGAGGGGTGCCGCTCGGGCCCTGGTGGTACGGCGGCACGGCGCCGGCGGTCGACGCGGCGGGGTGGCCCATCCCGCGATCGACGAACCCGGACGCGGGTGCGTATCAATACTGATTTGGAATTATTTCGGACATTACTTCGGAACATCCGTGAAACCTGCGTCGAGCAGGCTGTGTGGCGTGGTCTCGTAGATGAAAGAAATACCCGGTCGGCCCGCATTGGGGGATCGGCCGCAGATGTACGTGCGCGAACAGAGGTGGTGACGATGGTGCTGCGGGTTCGAGTCTCGCTGCCCGACCGTCCGGGCGTCCTCGGGCAGGTGGCCCGGGCCTTCGGTGTCCTCGGGGCGGACATTCTCCAGGTCACGGTGCTCGAACGCGAGGGCGGCCGGGCGATCGACGACTTCACGCTCTCCTGGCCGGGCGGGTTCGCCGCCGACGAACTGCGCGAGCGCCTGTCGATCGTGCCCGGCGTGCGCATCGACGGCGTGTGGCCCACCCGCGAGGTCCCGGGCGTCAGCCCCGACTACGACCTGCTCGGCCACGTCGCCTCCGACGCCGAGCGCGCGTACGTGACCCTGGTCGACGCGGTCCCCGACCTGGTCAGCGCCGAGTGGGCGGTCGCGGTCGACTCCCGGACCGGCGCCGTCGTCCACGGAAGCTGGCAGGCGCCCGGCGTGGACGAGATGCCCGACCTCACGCCGCTGCGGCCGGCCGCGTTCAGCGAGGGCCCGCTGCACCTGCTGAGCCTGCCCTTGAAGGAGGCGGGCCTGCACCTGGTCGTCGCGCGCTCGGAGGGTCCCGCGTTCCACCAGGTGGAGCTGGACAAGATCGTGCGGCTGGTGGAGGTCGTCTCCCAGCTCGCCGCCTCGACGGTGGACCGCACCGTGGCGTGAGTCCCGTGTCAGCGGCGGGGCGGGTCGATGCGGTTGCCCTCCAGGGTGAACAGCAAGAGCCGGCTGAGGTCCACGGCGACGCGGCCGTGCTCCCCGGCCCGCCAGACCGGGCGCGCGCCGAGCCGCACGACCAGGTCGGCCCGGCGGTGGTGACCGCTGCCGGACGGAGGCTCCTGCCGCTCGGACGGTTCGTCGCCCGTGGACATCAGGCGGCGCATCATCGAGCGGATCAGGCCGCCCGCGCCGCCGCCCCCGCCGCCCGCGGTGGCGTGTCCGTGGGCCCTGGCCACGTCGGGCTCGGGGGCGGGCACCGCGGGGATGCCGACCTCCAGGTAGGCGAGCCACTCGTGGCCGTGGTACTCCAGCGTCCGCACCCGGCCGCTGAAGAACGGCCCGTCGGTGCCCTCGCCGACCGGGGTCAGCCCGTCCGGGCGGATGCCGACGATGATCTGGCTCCCGGTATGCTGGGACAGCGCGTACGCGCGCGGGTCGGTCCACGGCATCGTGATCTGGTGGAGCCCGAAGTCCAGCAGGATGTACTGGTTCTGCGGGGTCCGCACCGTCGCCGACAGCAGGTTGAGCTGCTGCGAGCTGAGGAACGCCGCCACGAACGCCGTCGCGGGGTCGTTGTAGATCTGGCCGGGGGTGCCGACGTCCTGCAGGACGCCGCGGTTCATGATGGCGATGCGGTCGGCCAGCGTCAGGGCCTCGACCTGGTCGTGCGTCACGTAGATCGTCGTGACGCCCAGGGCGCGCACCAGGGACGAGATCTCCATGCGTAACTCCGTGCGCATGCCCGCGTCCAGGTTGGACAGCGGCTCGTCCATCAGGAACAGCGACGGCTGGCGGACGATGGCCCGTCCCATCGCGACCCGTTGCCGCTGACCACCCGAGAGCGTTCCCGGACGGCGGTCGAGCGTCTCGTCGATGTGCAGGGCCCGGGAGAGTTCCACCACCCGCTCCCTGACCATGGCCGGGTCGGCCTTGGCGATCTCCAGCGGGAAGGACAGGTTGCCACGGACGGTGCGGTGGGGGTACAGGGCGCCGTTCTGGAACACCATCGCGACGTCGCGGTCGCGCGGGGCGAGGTCGTTGGCGATGTGCCCGTCGAGGTAGAGGTCACCGGAGGTGATCTCCTCCAGGCCGGCGATCATGCGCAGCAGCGTGGACTTGCCACAGCCGGAGGGCCCGAGCAGGACGAGAAGTTCTCCCTCTTCGGCGCGCAGACTCATGCGATCGACCGCGAGATGTCCCCCGGGGTACACCTTTGTCACGCTGTCGAGAACGACGGTGCTCATCGTCACTCGTTCCTCCCGGGCATTGAAACCCGGATCCAGCCGTCATTGTGATTGATGAGGTAGTACATCGCGTCGCGGGGCGCCGTGTCCATACATTGTCGATACATGGGTAAGAAATCGCTCATCTGCTGGTTACTTGACCGTTGGCTGTTCTTTGAGGTCAGGACAGGCGCAAACGCAAAGTGTCGCGGCTCGCGGGCCGCCGTGCGCGAAACGGGTCGCGCGGCGCGTGCCCGGTGCCGTTAACGGCGTTGCCGTGACGGTCGTGTCACAAATTGCAGAAAGTTTCCGAAAGGTCTTTCATCTCGGTTCATCTGACTGTTACGTTCCGCGTACCCCGGTGATGCCGCTCGCCTTCGGGGACGCGGGCGGCCTCCGCCGTTCCTCTGGCAACGAAGCTGAGCAAGGAGTGCACAACATGCGGCGAGGCATCTCGGTCGCGGCGGCAGCCGCGGCGCTGGCGCTGGCGGTATCCGCCTGCGGTGGCGAGGACACCCCCCAACAGTCGGCCGCCCCCGCCCCGTCCGACTCCGCCGCCGTCTCCGGAGAGGTGACGTGGTGGGACACCTCTGACGCGACCAACGAGGGTCCCGTCTTCAAGGAGGTCATCGCCGACTTCGAGGCCAAGTACCCGAAGATCAAGGTCAACTACGTCAACGTCCCCTTCGCCGACGCGCAGAACAAGTTCAAGACCGCCGCGCAGAGCGGGTCGGGCGCACCGGACGTGCTGCGCGCCGACGTCGGCTGGGTCGCCGAGTTCGCCTCCCTCGGCTACCTCGCGCCCCTCGACGGCACCCCGGCTCTGGACAAGCCCGAGGACTTCCTGCCGAGCCCCGCCGGCAGCGGCAGGTACAACGACAAGACGTACGGCGTCCCGCAGGTCACCGACACCCTCGGCCTGCTGTACAACAAGGAGCTGCTGAACAAGGCCGGCCACGACGCCCCGCCGAAGACCTTCCAGGAGCTCAAGACGTTCGCCCAGGACGTGAAGTCCAAGGCGGGAGCCGAAGGCCTCGCCCTCAACGTCGACGCCTACTTCCTGCTGCCGTTCATCTACGGCGAGGGCGGCGACCTCCTCGACGTCACCACGAAGAAGATCACCGTCGCCTCGCCGCAGTCGGTGGCCGGCCTCAAGGTCGTCGAGGACCTCATCAAGTCGGGCGCCGCGGCCAAGCCCGCGATCCAGGACAGCTACACCAACGCGGAGACCGCCTTCAAGGAAGGCAAGGTCGCGATGATCTTCAACGGCCCGTGGTCGAACACCGACAACCTCGGCGGCAAGGTCTTCAAGGACAACCCCGACAACTTCGGCATCGCCCCGGTGCCCTCCGGCTCGGTCAAGGCGGGCGCCCCGACCGGCGGCCACGACTACACCGTCTACGCCGGCTCCAAGAACCTGGACGCCTCGTACCTGTTCGTGCAGTTCATGGACTCCGCGGAGAGCCAGGCCAAGATCGCCGGCAAGCTCGGCCTGCTGCCCACCCGCAAGTCCGCCTACGACATGCCCGAGGCCCAGGGCAACGCGATGATCGGCCGTTGGAAGGAGCCCATGGGCGCGGCCGTCGAGCGTCCCTGGATCCCCGAGGCCGGCCAGCTCTTCCAGCCGCTCGTCGAGGGCTACCAGAAGCTCGCCACCGGGGGCACCACCAGCGACGCCATGGCCCAAGACGTGGCCAAGGCGTACCAGGGCCTGCTCAAGGGCTGGAGCCTGTGACCGATGACGACGCAGGTCGTTGACGGGACGGCCGCGGGCGCAACCGCCCGCGGCCGTGCCCGCGGCCCGAGATCCCGGGGGAAGGCCGGCGGGTTGCTCTCCCGGCACTGGTACGCGTGGGCCATGTGCGCGCCGGTGGTCATCGTGACCCTCGTGCTGATCGGCTACCCACTGGTGCGCGGCGTCTACCTGTCGCTCACCGACGCGACCGAGGCCAACATGGGCCGGACGATCGGGATGAACACCATCCCCTCGACGTACGAGTTCGTCGGGCTCTCCAACTACACCGCGATCGTCACCTCCGGCGAGTTCCTGTCCCGGCTCGCCTGGACGATCACCTGGACGGTCGTCTGCGTCGCGCTGCACTACGGCATCGGGCTCGGCCTCGCGCTGCTGCTCAACCGGCCGCTGCGCCTGCGCTCGCTGTACCGCATGCTGCTCGTGCTGCCCTGGGCCGTGCCCGCGTTCGTCTCGGCCTTCATCTGGCGGTACCTGCTCAACGGCGAGTTCGGCGTCGTCAACGCGATGCTGCGCGCCGCGGGGCTCGGCGGACTGGACTGGCTGGACGACCCCTTCTGGGCGAAGGTGTCGGTCATCGCGGTGAACGTCTGGCTCGGCGTGCCGTTCATGATGCTCGCGCTGCTCGGCGGCCTCCAGGCCATCCCGCGCGAGCTCCACGAGGCGGCCGAGGTCGACGGCGCGACGCCCTGGCAGCGCTTCAGGCACATCACCCTGCCCGGACTGAGGCCGGTCTCCAGCACGGTGGTGCTGCTCGGCACGATCTGGACCTTCAACCAGTTCCCGGTGATCTTCCTGGTCACCCGGGGCGGGCCGGGCGGGTCCAGCGAGATCCTCGTGACCTACGCCTACCGGCAGGCGTTCGAGGGCATCCGCAACTATTCGGGCTCGGCGGCGTGGGGCGTGCTGATCCTCGTGCTGCTCATCGTCATGGCCGTCGTCTACCGGCGGGTGCTGCGCAGGCAGGGGGAGGCGTGGTGAGTACGACCGACACGGCGGGCGCCGTGATCCCGGCGACCCGCGGGCGGGGCTCCCGGAGCGCGGGCGCGTCCCTGGCCCTGCACGCGACGCTGGTCGTGGCCAGTCTGGTCGCGGTCTTCCCGGTGGCCTGGCTCGTGCTGACCTCCCTCAAGCCGAGGGACGCCTGGCAGTCCACCACCGTGCGGTTGTTCGACGACCCGAGCCTCGCCAACTACGCGCAGGTGCTGGGGGACACGGCGTTCCCGCGCTGGCTGTTCAACTCGCTGCTCGTCGCGGCCATGACCACCGTCCTCGGCGTGGTGCTGTCGGCGACCACCGGGTACGCGGTCAGCCGCTTCCGGTTCCCCGGCTTCCGCTCGATCATGTGGATGCTGCTGGTCACGCAGATGTTCCCGGTGGCGATCCTCATCGTCCCCATATACAACCTGCTCGCCGGCCTCGGGCTGATCAACCAGTTCCCGGGCCTGGTGATCGCCTACCTCACCTCCACGGTGCCGTTCTGCGCCTGGATGATGAAGGGCTACTTCGACACCGTGCCCGTCGAGATCGACGAGGCGGGGCGGGTGGACGGACTGACGCCGTTCGGCACGTTCTGGCGGCTCATCCTCCCGCTGTCCAGGCCGGGGCTCGCGGTCGCGGCGTTCTACTCCTTCATCACCGCGTGGGCGGAGGTCGCGTACGCGACGGCGTTCATGACCGGCGACGACAAGTACACGCTGGCCGTGGGCCTCGGGCAGTTCGTCGGCCAGCACAAGGCCGAGTGGGGCCTGCTCACCGCGTCCTCGGTGCTGATCGCGGTGCCCGCGGCGGCCGTCTTCCTGCTCGTCCAGCGCCATCTCGTCACCGGGCTGACCGCCGGTGCCACGAAGTCGTGACACGTCCGTGGTATCTGTCCTGACATTTCAGAGAATCGGGGATTTGTAATGACCGACGCCGTTCGCGAAGTCCATGAAGCGCGCGCGGCCACCCGCTGGTGGCGAGACGCGGTGATCTACCAGGTCTACGTCCGCTCGTTCGCCGACGGCAACGGCGACGGCGTCGGCGACCTGCTCGGCGCCCGCAGCCGGCTCGGCTACCTGGCCGAGCTCGGCGTGGACGCCATCTGGCTCACGCCCTTCTACACCTCTCCCATGGCCGACTTCGGGTACGACGTCGCCGACTACCGCGACGTCGACCCGATCTTCGGCACTCTCGCCGACGCCAAGGCCCTCATCGAGGACGCGCACCGCCACGGGCTGAAGGTCATCACCGACGTCGTGCCCAACCACACCTCCGACCGGCACGCCTGGTTCCAGGCCGCCGTCCAGGCCGGCCCCGGCAGCCCTGAGCGCGAGCGGTACATCTTCCGCCCCGGCCGCGGCGAGGATGGGGAACTGCCCCCCAACGACTGGGAGTCGGTCTTCGGGGGACCGGCGTGGACGCGGCTGCCCGGCGACGAGTGGTACCTCCACCTGTTCGCCCCCGCCCAGCCCGACCTCAACTGGGACGACCCCGAGGTCCACGCCGAGTTCGAGGCGATCATGCGCTTCTGGCTCGACCTCGGCGTCGACGGCTTCCGCGTCGACGTCGCCCACGGCATGGTCAAGGAGGCGGGGCTCCCCGACATCGGCTCCGCCGGCCAGGCCGAGATGCTCGGCACCGCCGTCCTGCCCTACTTCGACCAGGACGGCGTGCACGAGATCCACCGCGCCTGGCGCCGCGTCCTCGACTCCTACCCCGGCGAGCGCATCGGCGTCGCCGAGGCCTGGGCGCCGTCCCAGGAGCGCCTCGCCCGCTACGTACGGCCCGACGAGCTGCATCAGGCCTTCAACTTCCACTTCCTGAAGACCCCGTGGGACGCGGAGATGCTGCGCGCCGTCATCGACGAGTCCCTGGCCACCGTCGCCCCCGTCGGCGCGCCCACCACCTGGGTGCTGTCCAACCACGACGTCCGGCGGCACGTCACCCGCTACGGCGGCGGCGACCTCGGCCTGCGCAGGGCCCGCGCCGCCGCGCTGCTGATGTTCTCCCTGCCCGGGTCCGCGTACATCTACCAGGGCGAGGAGCTCGGCCTCCCCGAGGTGCTCGACCTGCCCGAGGAGGTCTGCCAGGACCCGCAGCGGCTGCGCGACCCCGAGGCGGGGCGCGACGGCTGCCGCGTCCCCATCCCGTGGGCGCACTCCGAGCCGCCGTTCGGGTTCAGCCCGCCCGGCATCGAGGACACCTGGCTGCCCGTCCCGGCCGCCTGGGGGCCGCTCAGCGTGGAGTCACAGCTCGCCGACCCCGCCTCCACCCTGACGCTGTACCGCGAGGCCCTGCGGCTGCGCCGCGAGCACCCGTCCCTCGGCGACGGCGCGCTCACCTGGGAGGAATCCCCCTCGGGCACGCTGGTCTTCTCCCGGGGCGGGCGGTTCGTCTGCACCGTCAACACCTCGGCGGACCCTGTCGAGCTGCCCTCGCCCGGCCGCCTGCTCCTGTCCAGCGCACCCGTGGCCGAACAGGACGGCGTCGTCCGGCTCGCCGCCGATTCCTGCGCGTGGTGGGCATCCGGTGATGCGTAAAGTAGCGGCCATGAACGGTAACGCCCGGCTCTCCGACATCGCGGCCCAGGCCGGCGTGAGCGAGGCCACGGTCAGCCGCGTGCTGAACGGCAAGTCGGGCGTGTCCGCCGGCACACGCCAACTCGTCCTCACCGCGCTCGACCTGATGGGGTACGAACGCCCGCAGCGCCTGCGCCAGCGCAGCAACGGGCTCATCGGGCTCGTCACCCCCGAGCTCGACAACCCCATCTTTCCGGCCTTCGCCCAGGCCATCGAGAGGTCGCTCACCCAGCACGGGTACACACCCGTGCTGTGCACCCAGAGCCCCGGCGGCGCCCCCGAGGACGAGTTCACCGAGCTGCTGCTCGAACGCGACGTCAGCGGCATCATCTTCGTCTCCGGCCTGCACGCCGACACCACCGCGAGAATGGACCGCTACACCCGGCTCACCGACCGGGGCCTGCCCATCGTGCTGGTCGACGGCTACAGCGAGCACATCCAGGCGCCCTTCATCTCTCCCGACGACCGGCTGGCGGCGCGCCTCGCCGTCCAGCACCTGGCCGACCTCGGTCACGAACGCATCGGCCTCGCGCTCGGCCAGCGGCGGTTCGTCCCGGTCATCAGGAAGATCGAGGGCTTCACGCAGGCCATGTCGCAGCTCCTCGGCGTCACCGACTGCGAGCCGCTGATCCAGCATTCGCTGTTCTCCGTCGAGGGCGGCCAGGCCGCGGCGAGCGCGCTCATCGGGCGCGGCTGCACGGGCATCGTCTGCGCGAGCGACCTGATGGCGCTCGGCGCGATCCGCGCGGCCCGCGAGCGCGACCTGTCGGTGCCCGGCGAGGTCTCGGTGGTCGGCTTCGACGACTCCCCGCTCATCGCCTTCACCGACCCGCCCCTCACCACGGTCCGCAAGCCGATCGGCGCCATGGCCACCGCCGCCGTCCAGACCCTCCTCGAAGAGATCAACGGCGCCGCCCCCAAGAACATGGAACTCGTCTTCCAGCCCGAACTGGTGGTAAGAGGCAGCACCGGCTCCGGCCCCCGCCTGACCCGCTGAGGTTGCGGGTGGCTTGCCGGTCGGCCGGCGAAGGAATGTCGCGTTTCGCAAGCGCACGGTAACGCAGAGCTTCGACAGTGATGAGGACAGCCCTTTCGTGTCCTTTCCCTGGCGAAGATTCGGAGATCACACGTGCGCGCAAGCAGATCGCTCATGGTCGCCGCGCTGGCCCTGTTCTTCAGCGGCCCGCTCGTCGTGCCCCAGGAGGCTGCCCTGGCGACCGACCCACCGCAAAGCCGTACCGTCACCGCGCCGCTGCACCGGGTGGGCGGCGTCGACTGCGCCGGCCACCCGCAGCAGCAGGAGGCCGGGACCGTGACGGTGGTCCTGACCGAGCAGAGCATGGAGGTCACCGTGAACGTCACGGACGACCTCCACCCCTCCCAGGCGTTCAGCGTCGAAGGCTGGGAGGAGGCTCCCGGCTGTTACTCCGACAACGCGCTCAAGATCGACGGGGTCGTCCTCACCACCGACGGCAGCGGATCCGGCTCCACCACCTTCACGTTGCCCCTGCCGTGGACGCGGAACATGCCCGGCGGCGGCACGGTCGTCCTCGGCGACGGCGCGGGCACCGAACGCCTGGTCCTGGTCCTCGACCGATCCGGCTCCACCACAGGGGAGGACACCTACTCCGCCGGCCCCATCGACCTCGGTTTTCCGTCCACCATCGTCGAGGCGCGCTACACGGCCGAGCCGCACGAGTTCGCGCGGAAGATCCACTTCGACGCCTCCGGCAGCGTGGTCCCCGCCGGAGCCGAGGCGGAGTACCGATGGATCTTCGCCCGAGGTGAGGAACGGCGGTCCGGGCTGGGGCCGGTCATCGACTACGACTACGGGGACAGCACCGCGCCGATCGAGGTGACCCTGACCGTCAGCGCGCGGGGAGTCTCCGACACCGCGTCCGGGTCGGCCGGCGTGCCGGCGGACACCGTGGTGATCTTCCTCAAGGGTATCGGCCCGTATGGCCTCACCGGGGGAGAGGACTCCTCGCCGACCAAGGACAGCGCTTGGAAGCAGGTCGCCGGACAGAACTCCTTCGGCGGCGTGCTGACCGCGCTCGGCTGCGCCGACCTGTCGCCCGGGCGGACGCTGACCAAGCAGTGCAACACCACCGACCGCTCCCGGCTGTTCTGGTCGCCCTTCTCCTACCGGGGACTGAACGAGCAAGGCATGCCCAATCCCTACGGTGGCCGCGACACCTGGGTGCCGCTGAGCGTGAGCTCCGGCCACCTCGACACCCAGATCGGCAAGATCCACGAAGAGCGTCCGGAGGCGGACATCGTGCTGGTCGGCTACAGCGAGGGCGGGACGGTGGCCACCCGCTGGGCCGCCGACAGGACCGTCGGCCACCGAAGCCCCGGCCGGCGCACCCCCGTCATCACCCTGGACTCCATGCCCTACGGTTTCTGGCCGGACGACAGGAACACGCCCCAGGCCGAGGACAAAGCCAACTACTGCGGACCCACCAGCGAGAAGAACCAGGTCGCCACGCCACGGCTGGAGGGGTTGCCGTGGGACGAGTTCCTCCTGCTGTGCACCGCCGGATGGCCGCACCGGGGTTTTCGCAGTGACGTCTCCTACGACTGGCGGGGGCAGCGGTCATTCGGCCAGGACGGCGCCGTGCCCAGGGCGACCTCGCTGCAACTGTTCAGCGCCACCAACCGGGAGGATCTCGTCGCGCCTCCGTGGTGGAACGTCAGCCCGTACGCCGCCCGTAACACGATCGTGAGCTGCGGCTCCGCGCTCTTCGGGCACAAGTGCGTCCTGAGCGACGCCGGGGTACACGAGCGGATCCTCAACGTGGTGACCGCCACCATGGCGGCGGCCGAGGAGCGTAGACCGCCTGAGATCAACGAGACCGCCCCGGCGTGGGGTGAGTCCACTCCCGCGGAGAAGCTCGCCGGCTTCACCACCGAGATCAGCGTCCCCGCGAACGGACGCGTCGCGGCGGTCGGCGAGTGGGGACGCGGGGACGGCGCCGGCGCGCGCACTCTGACCTGCGTGGACTTCACCGCGCGGGCCCCGGGCACGGTGGTGGTGACCAGTGACGACTGGCGTGCCCGTTCCTACGTGGTCTTCTGGTACAGGAAACCGGCGTCTCCGGCCAAGCCGGAGGTCCTCATGCGCAGCCAGGTGCGCGTACTCCCGTATCTGGACACCAAGGCCTTCCAGGCCCAGGTCGGCAAGAACCTCGGCCGCCTGAATGCGGTCGAGAACCCCTGCCTCGCCTGACTCCGGGCGCGGGCGGCCATGCTTCCCGGCCGCCCGCGCCCATCTCCCGGGACTCCGCCCAGGCGTGGGCGCGTGCGTCGTCGTGCGCGCGTCCGGGTCGGTGCCGGAGGCCGTACCGTGGGCACGAGCCCGTCGCGTGCCGGGCGGCAGCTCGAGACGGGGGGAATCGATGACGACGGAACCCACCGCAGACCATCCGGCCGGTGCGCCCGCCTCTTGGGACGTGGTCGTGGTGGGCGGGGCGGGGGTCGACACGACCGTCTACGTGCCTGAACTGCCCCTGCCGTACGCCGACACCTACGCCGTGCCGCCGGTGATCGACCGAATCGGTAACACCGGCAGCGGCGTCGTCCTCGGCTGTCACGCGCTCGGCATGCGGGCGCTGCTGATCGACCTCATCGGCGACGACCCCCAGGGCGCGCTGATCCGAGACCACTTCGCGGCCCGGGGCGTCGGCTTCGCGTGGTCCGTGGTGCCCGAGGGGACGCGGCGCAGCGTCCTGCTCGTCGGCCCCGACGGTCGGCGCACCTCCCTGTTCGATCCCCGCTTCGCGCCCGGCCAGAGGCTGCCCCGCGACCTCTACCTCCCCGCGATCCGCAGGGCCCGGCACGTCCACCTGTCGATCACCGACTTCTCCCGCCACCTGTACCCGGACCTGCGGAACCTCGGCGTCCCCGTCTCGACCGACCTGCACGACTGGAACGGCCGCGACGACCACCACAAGGACTTCGCCTACGGCTCCGACCTGGTCTTCCTGTCCGCGGCCAAGCTGGACGACCCGGCCGCCGTCATGCGCGACATCCTCACCCGGGGCCGCGCGTCCCTCGTCGTCTGCACGGCGGGCGCCTCCGGCTCGTACCTCCTCGCCGACTCGTCAGGCGCCCCCGCCCACGTCCCCGCCGTCGCACCCCCGGCCCCGGTGATCGACACCAACGGCGCCGGCGACGCCTACGTCTCCGGGTTCCTCTACGGCCACCTCCAATCCCTCCCCCTAGAGGACTGCGCCCGCCTGGGAGGCGCGGCCGGCGCCCACGCCTGCACCACCAAAGGCACCCACGAAAACCCCATAACCGAAAAGACCCTCCTGGCCCGCGCGGCCCAGCCCTGACGCCTCCAGGAACAGGTCCTCGCGGGCCCGAGGGGGAACTGGCCGCCGCCATCGACGAGCACTTCGGCACGTTCGACGCGTTCGCGGCGCAGCTATCCACGGCGACCAAGACCGTGCAGGGCTCGGGGTGGGGAGTGCTCGCCTGGGAGCCGCTGGGTCGGCGGCTGATCGTGGAGCAGGTGTACGACCACCACGGCAACGTCGGGCAGGGCTCGACGCCGCTGCTGGTGTTCGACGCCTGGGAGCACGCCTACTACCTGCAGTACCGCAACGTGCGCCCGGACTATGTGGACCGTCTGTGGGGGTTGGTCGACTGGGCCGACGTCGCCGCCCGGTTCGAGGCCGCCCGCGCCGCCGGCTCGGCGATCCCCAGGCTGGGATGAACCGGACACACGCCGAGCAGCTCTTCGGGCACGCCCAGCGCGCGGCGGGGGTCATCGCGGCCAAACACCGCGGTGACCTGGCCGGCGCCGAGGCGCTGCTGGGCGCCTTTCCCGACGACGCGGCCCGCGTCCGCGGATTCTGCCTGCTCGCCGAGCTGGCCCTGTCGCTGGTACGGGCGCAGACCGGCCAGAACATGGACGAGTTAGTGCAGGAGCTGACGCTGCGCATGGCCGCCGTCGTGCTGGAGCCGCCCCCGGAGGCAGCGAGTCCCTGAGATGCCCGCCCTCCCGTGCCCAGGGCGCCGGCGCGCGGCCTTGGGCGCGGGCCGGCCGGGGCCTCACGCTCGGTAATCGCCGGTGCCGTCACAGGTGGCAGATGATGACCAGGCAGCTTTTCACGGTGATGTCGTCGATCACCGGGCCGTAGGCGCCGGGGGCGGTGCTGAGGAATTCCACGGTCGTGGACAGGCCGGTGGCGATGAAGGTCACCTTCTTGTGCACGTATCCCATGGCGGCCGAACTCCTGCCGGTGACGTCGAAGGAGAAGTCCTGCGCGGGCTCGCCGCCTATTCGGACCTCCCCGCTTTTCACCGCGGGCGCGCCGCCGGGATTTCCCGCGAGCCGGTAACCGATCTCGTACTTGACGAGCGGCAGCGTGCCGAAGGTCTGCGTTATCGCGCCGGGGCCCGAGCCGTTCAGGTCGAGAGCCTGGACGCCCTCGGCCGCCTGCCACAGGCCGCGTCCCATCAGGTCGACGCTGCCGCGGCGAACCGTCCACGCGCCGATCGTCCGCCCGGTGGCGAAGGTGCGGTAGGCGCCGGGCCGAATCGCCGGGGACTCGAAGCCGCCGTTGAAGCGTCCGGTCGTCGCGTCCGCGGGCGCGCCCGTGACCATGGCCAGGGCCGCGAGCGCCCCGGCCATTCCGGTCCCCGTCCGCGCTCGGCGCGCGAGCACGCGAAAAGACCTTCTCCTGGAATCATTGGAATCGCTAGAATCAACCGGTCCCGTCACGAACAGGGAGATTAGCGTCCGGCCCGCGCCGGTTCCGGCGTCACGTCTTCGGGCCGCGTCAATAATTCTCCGAGTAATGTCAATGGACGGCCGGTCCTGATGAAAAGGACACGGCCCGCTTACGGCGGTGGTGGCCTCCCGGGCGGGAGCCTGCAAGGGGCGAAGAGGCGCAACCTGTAAGGACGGCGTCGCCGCCCATCCACTTCATGATCATCATGTGTTTACTGCACGGTAGTCGACCGTACAGTCAAGATCATTACGGTTTGCGGCGTTTGCGTTCCTCCCCTTTCGCACGTGGAAGGATACCCATGCGCATCGGCAAACGGGTGGTCGTCGCCCTACTGGTCGCCACCCTCTCGGTGGGCACGGCGAGCGTGTACGGCACGCCCGCCGTCGCGGCCGACGACCCCGCTCTCCCGGCACTCACCCGGGTCGTGCCCGACCTGGTCGCGGAGGCCGGGACGACTCCTCCGACCGAGATCCCCGAGGGCAACACGCAGCGGGCTTTCTCCATTGCGCCCGACCGTACGCTCCGTCTCAACGTCAGCGACGTGGAGATCGGCATTGGAGCGCCCGATGCCGCGGGGACCGGCAACCACCCGCTGCCGGGTCTGGTGACCTACAGCGCCACCAAGCCGGGCGTCGCCTTCGCCCACCAGCGCACCGGCGAGATCGGCCGGGTGCTCACCGTCATCAAGGACGCCTCCGCGCCCACCGAGTACCGCTTCCCGATCAGCGCTCCGGAGAACAGCACACTCGAGGTCGAAGAGGACGACCAAACGGTCCTCATCTACACCGACGACATGTACGTGGCCGAGATCGACACGCCCTGGGCCAAGGACGCGAACGGCAACCCCGTACCGACCTCCTATCGCGTCGAGGGCATGACGCTGATCCAGACCGTCCACCACGCGGGCGCCGCCTACCCGGTGGTCGCCGACCCGGCGCTCAAGCTGGAGTGTGAGTGGTGGAAGGCCATGTGCCGGGTCATCTTCTCCCGCACCCTCACCAAGAAGATCTACAGCACCTGGCTCTACGCCGGTGCCGCCGCGGCCGTCGAGGTGCTGAAGGCGGCCTGCGACAAGGTCAAGAACGGCAAGGTCAAGTTGATCTGCAAGGTGGGGGTCGCCGCCGGCATCGTCACGTTCGTCCGCACGATCAGAGATGCGGCGAACCAGAATCAGTGCTTCGCGATCCGGGCGCAGTGGCCCGGCCCGATCGTCTGGGGTGAGGTCCGCAAGAAGAGCTGCTCGACCAAGTAAGCACGCCCGACGCCCCCGCCTGCGGGCGGGGGCGTCGCTGTCGCATGCCCTTCCTTCTTCGACCGGAGCACAATGAGCACCATCACGTCACGGGCGATCGCCGGCAGCCTGGCCGTCGTGCTCGCCCTGACAGCCGTGAACATCTCTCAGGCGGAGGCGGCGCATGCGGCCGAGCCCGCCCCTTCCCCTGCTGCCCCAGCCTCAGCCGCCTCCGCTGATCCGTCGGCCTCGGCAGGGGCCGATCCCGTCGCCCCCGACGAGGCCTCGGCACGGCTCACCGCCAGGCTGACGGGCAAGCGGGTGGAGGCGGAGTCCGCGCGGACCGAGACCGCCACGACCTACGCCAACCCTGATGGCTCGTTCACCATGGAGGCGTTCGCCGGACCGATCCGGTTCCGCCAGGGCGACACCTGGGCGCCGGTGGACATCTCCCTCAAGACGACCCCGAGCGGCGAGGTCGCGGCCCGGGGGCATCGCCGTGGGCTGCGGTTCGGCGGCCGTTCCGACCTGCGCCGGGGCGCGGCGGGCGTGGACCTCATCACGCTGGGGGAGGGGGCGGAGAAGGCGACCCTGCAGTGGAAGGGGAGTCTGCCCGCGCCCCGGCTCGCCGGTGAGAGCGCCACCTACCCGGAAGTGCTGCCCGGCGCCGACCTCATCGTCTCGGCCACGCGGACCGGAGCCGAGCAGTTCCTGCGCCTCAACCGCGTTCCTGACCGGGCTCTGTCCTACTCCCTGAGGATCGTGGCGCCCGGCATGAAGCCGCGCCAGACGGCCGAGGGCGGGGTGGAGCTGACCGACCGCAACGGCAGGCAGGTCATCACCATTCCCGCGCCGGAGATGTGGGACGCTCAGGTGGACCCGGGCTCCGGCGAGCACCGGCACCGCGCCCGGGTGGGCATGAAGCTGTCCGGTGACGAGCTGGTGCTCACTCCGGACCCCGCCTTCCTCAATGACCCGGCGACGGTCTATCCGGTCACCGTCGACCCGGCGCTCAACCTCGGCCAGGTCTTCGACACCTTTGTCCAGGAGGGGTACGGCACCGACCAGTCCGGCGCGACCGAGCTGAAGATCGGCAACAACGGGAGCGGACAGGTGGCCCGGTCCTTCATCACCTGGAAGACGCCGGGCATCGCGGGCAAGAAGATCGTGTCGGCCACGCTCAGCCTGTGGAACTACCACTCCTGGTCGTGTAACGCCCGGGGCTGGGAGGTCTGGTCGGCGAACAGGGCCTCGACCTCCTCCCGCTGGCCGGGCCCCGCGCTGGCCACCCGCTACGCCACCTCGACGCAGACCAAGGGGTATGGGACCGGGTGCGCCGATGGCTGGGTGAGCGCCAACGTGACGTCACTGGCGCAGTACTGGGCCGACAACGGCTGGACGGAGTCCGGCATGGGCCTGCGAGCCGAAAGTGAAACCGACGAGTTCGGGTGGAAGCGGTTCAACTCCGGTAACGCCTCGTCTCACCTGCCGTACATCGCGGTGACCTACAACTCCTACCCGACCAAGCCCGTGAGCACGTGGGTCACGCCGGCCAGTGCCTACGACTCGGTCAACTGGACCACCACCGCGACTCCGCAGCTCCGCGCCCACGTCGGCGACGCCGACGGCGGCAACGTACGCGGCCTCTTCGACGTCTACGACGGTGGCACGCTGGTCATCGACAACCTGTACGGCGGCTACGTGCCCAGCGGCGGCTTCTCGTCGGCGGTCGTGCCCGCGGGCAAGCTCGTCTCGGGTAAGACCTACGCCATCCGCGCCTGGTCCAACGACGGCTCGCTGAACTCCAAGTCCTACGGGACTTACACCTTCACCGTCGACACCGTCAAGCCGCCCGCGCCCACGGTCACCTCGGCCGACTACCCCGCCGACGGTTCCTGGCGCGGCGCCGCGGGCAAGGCGGGCACCTTCACGATCACGCCCGCGTCCGCCGACACCGGCTCGGTCGCCTACCGCCTCGACAGCGGCGCCACGGTCACGGTGCCCACCACAGGCGCCGCCATCTCGGTCAGCGTGACGCCCGCCACGACCGGTGCCCACACGCTGTACGCGTACACGATCGACAAGGCAGGCAACACCTCGCCGACCGTCACCCACACGTTCAACGTCGGTTCGGGCCCGGGGGCGGTCGCGCTGGTCTCGCCCGTGGACGGCCGGCGGACCGTCCGCGAGATCGGATTGGCCGCGACCGGCAGCGGGTTCGACGGCGCCACGTTCCAGTGGCGGCGGGCCGAGACCGACGCCTGGGCCGACATCCCGGTGGCGTACGTGCTGGGTGCGGGCGGCAAGCCATTGGCCGCGTGGCCGGTTGCGGTCACCGTCACCGGCCGCACGAGTACGGTCTCCGGGCTCACCTGGAACCTCGCCGACCAGCTCGGCGGTGACGGCGCGGTTCAGGTACGCGCCGTCTTCTCGGCGCCGGGGACCACGGGCGCCTCGGATCCCGTGGACGTGGTCGTCGACAGGCGGGGCACCGGCGCGGCGACGGTGGAGACGACAGAAGAGACGGCAGAACAGACGGCAGAACAGATCGGTCCCGGTACGGTGAACCTGCTGACCGGTGATCACGTCGTGCGGGCGAGTGAGGCGGCGGAGTTCGGTCTGTCGCTGTCTCGTGCGGCGGGCTCGCGCGACCCGAAGCTCGGTGCCAGGGTCGCCGGTCTGGTCGCGCCCTTCGGGCCCGAGTGGTCGGTGGGCGGCGTCTCGCCGTACGCCTCTCTGCGGGAGACCTCGCCGAGTTCGGTGGAGTTGCTGCTCGCCGACGGCACGCCGATCCAGTTCACCAGGACCGCGAGCGGCTGGAAGCCGGAGAGGGGCGCCGAGGAGCTGACCCTCGCCGGCAGCTACACGCTCAAGGACGGCCGGGGTTCGGTCACGACCTTCACCAAGCAGGGGGAGGTCTATGTGCCCGGCGGTAACCTCTACGAGGTCGTGAACGGCCAGACCAGACTGAAGGCCGTCATCTCGGGCAGTTCGGCGGCGGGGTGCACGCTGCCGTCGCCCGCGGTGGGCTGCCGCGTGCTGGAACTGGTCTACGCGACCACGACCACCGCGAGCGGTACGAGCCTCGGCGACCAGGCGGGCCGGGTCGGCAAGGTGCTCTTCCACGGAGCAACGCCCGGGGACGGCGCCGGGCAGGCCGTGATGGAGGCCCCGGTCGCGATCGCCCAGTACGCCTATGACGCCACCGGCCGGCTGCGCGAGGCCTGGGACCCCAGGATCACTCCCGCGCTGAAGACCGCCTACGGCTACGACACGGCGGGCCGCGTCATCTCGCTCACCCCGCCGGGTGAGCTGGCCTGGACCTACGGGTACGACACCGATGGCCGACTGCTGACGGTCTCCCGGCCCACCCTCAAGCCGGGCACGGCGGATCAGGTCGCGGGTGAGGCGGCCACCGGCCTGGTGTACGGGGTGCCGCTGGACAAGGCGGCCAGGGGGCCGGCCGATCTGCTGGCGAAGCACACCGCGGTCTGGGGCCAGCAGGACAACCCCGTGACCGCCACCGCGATCTTCCCGAACGACCAGCGGCCCGCGTCGCACACCGGTGCTCAGGCCTCGTGGGCCCGCGCCACGGTGACCTACCTCGACGCCGACGGCCGGGCGGTCAACACCCTGAGCCCTGGCGGCCATCTGGCCGTCGCCGAGTACGACAAGTACGGTCACACGGTCCGGCGGCTCAGCGCGCACAACCGGGCGCTGGCACTGGATGAGGACAACTATCGTCTGGCCGAGCTCGCCATCACCCAGTTCGACGCGCCCGAGCGCGCTGAGCTGTTGTCCACCCGCGTGGTCTACGACGCCACCGGACGCCGCAAGCTGGAGGAGCTCGGCCCGGTCCACATTGTCACGCTGGAGACGGCCGTGCCCGGCGCGGAGCTGGAACTGCCCGCCGGATACGCGATCGGCGCCAGGATGCGCACCGTGAACACCTATGACGAGGGGCGGCCATCCGACGCCGGCACCCGGGACCTGGTCACCACGGTCAAGGTCGGCGCCAGGATCGTCGGCAGGGAGAGCTCACCCGACGCCGACGTGCGCACCACAACCACCATCTACGACTGGAACGCGGGGCTGCCCACCAAGATCGTCCGGGACCCGGGTGGGCTGGCGATCACCACGACCTCGGCCTACACGGCGGGCCGGGTCGTCAAGACCACCCAGCCGAAGGGGGGCGCGGTCGAGACCACCTACTACGAGGCCGGCGGCTCGGGGACGTGTGGCGGACGCCCGGAATGGGCTGGGCTGGTGTGCCAGGAGACGCCGGTCGGCAGCGGCGCGGCCCCGGTGAAGACCTTCACCTACACGCGGTTCGGCGGCAGGAAGACCGCGGCGGAGTCCGCCGGTGCCGTCACCGGTACCACTCACACCAACTACGACACCGCCGGGCGGCCTGTCACGACGTGGGTCACCGGAGGGGCAGGCCGGGCTGTGGCGCCGGCCAACCTCTACTACGACCCGGGCACCGGCAGGGTGCGGGAGGACCAGCGCCTGGACGCCGCGGGCAAGGTGGTGGAACGGGTCGTGACTGTCTACGACCGGCTGGGCCGGGTGATCTCGGTCACCGACGCCGACGGCGGGGTCACCCGCACCGAGTACGACGACCTCGGCCGCCGGGTCAAGGTCAGCGACTCGGCGCCTTCGGTCTCCACATACGCCTACGACCATGCCGCCGAGCCGCGCGGGCTGGTGACCTCGGTCACCGATTCGGTGGCGGGCACGTTCACCGCCCGCTACGACGAGCAGGGGGCGATGATCGGTGGTGATCTGCCCGGCGGGCTGCACCTGGCGATCCCGCGCGACGAACTCGGAGCCGAGTTCGCCCGGGTCTACACCAAGGACGGCCTGGACGGACCGGTGATGATCGACCAGGCGGCCGCGTCGGTGCACGGGCAGTGGCTGCTGAACCTGCGCACCGACGCGATCATCGACCGCGAGCTCGGCTACGACAAGGCGGGGCGGCTGACCTCCGTCCTGGAGTTCACCCTGCTGTCCTGCTCCCTACGCCGCTACTCCTTCGACGTGAACACCACCAACCGCAGCCGCCTGGCCACCCAGAGCCTGGAATTCGACTGCCCGAAGGCGGACGACGCCGCGGCGGCCGTCACCTCCTACACCTATGACGCGGCGGACCGGCTCTCCGGCGGCGGATACGGCTACGACGCGCTGGGTCGTACCACCTCGCTGCCCGGTGGCCGGACGGTGGAGTATCACGTCAACGGCACCCCCTACCGGCAGACGGCCGGCTTGCGGACGATGACCTGGGCGCTGGACGCCAGGGACCGGGTCCGGTCGCTGACCTTGGACACGGGTGTGACCAAGGTCCACCACTACGGCTCCGAGGGCGACTCGCCCTCCTGGACCCTGGAGAACGCCTCAACCGGTGAGATCACCAGGAACGTCACCGGCCCGGACGGGCGCCTGGCGGCGCTCACCGGGAATACCGGGTCGGTGCGCGTGCAGCTCACCACCCTCCACGGCGACGTGGGCACCGAGCTGGATCTCGGCACAAGTGCCGCGACCGTTCTCGACTACGACGAGTACGGCGTCGCTCGGTCGCAGGCGCGGCGGTACGGCTGGAGTGGTGGCGCCCAGCGGTCGGCGGAAACCCCGGACGGGACCGTCTGGATGGGCGGCCGACTTTATGATCCGGCGCTCGGCCGGTTCCTTCAACCCGGTCAAGAACCTGGAACCACGCCTTACGCCGCCTTCGCCGGCGACCCGCTGAGCCGTCCGGCTCCACTGGGCGGCCCGGGTCGCGGGTAACGAAGATCAAACCCATGTGAGCAGCTCTTGGGCCGGGATGGCCGGGGTCCAAGGACCGGGTCATCCCGGCCCTCGGACCCCGGCCGCGGTACAGAAGAGCGCGGCGACCTTCACCTGCGCCTACGATCCGTCGTGCGCCACTACGCTGGGTCACCATGTCTCGGGTGGTGCGCAGTCTGGTGCCGGCGCGGTTGGATCGGCTGCCGTGGTCGGGGTTCCACACGCGGCTGGTGCTCGCGCTCGGCGTGGCGTGGGTGCTGGACGGCATGGAGATCACGATCGCCGGGGCGGTCGGGTCGGTGCTCCAGGACCGGCGGACGCTCGGGCTGTCCGCCGTCGAGGTGGGTTTCACCGCGACGGTGTACCTGATCGGCGAGGTGGCGGGGGCGCTGGTGTTCGGGCGGCTGTCGGACCGGTTCGGGCGGCGCAAGCTGTTCATCCTCACGCTCGGCCTGTACCTGGCGGCGAACGGCATCACGGCGCTGTCGCCGAATCTGGCGTTCCTGCTGTTCTTCCGGTTCTTCGCCGGGGCGGGCATCGGCGGCGAATACGCGGCGATCCACTCGGCGATCGACGAGCTGATCCCCGCGCGTTACCGGGGCCGGGTGGACCTGGCGGTGAGCGGGACGTACTGGCTCGGCGCGATGATCGGCACAGCGAGCACATATGTCCTACTAAATCCGGACGCATTGCCCGTCAATGTCGGCTGGCGCATCGGCCTGCTGATCGGTCCCGTGCTGGGCGCGGTGATCTGGGTGCTGCGCCGCACCCTTCCCGAGAGCCCGCGCTGGCTGCTCATGCACGGCCGTCACGAGGAGGCCGAGGAGGCCGCGCGCACGGTCGAGGCGGCCGTCGCCGAGGCCGGGCGCCCGCTGCCGCCGGTGGACGCGGGCAAGGTTCTGGAGATCCGCCCGTACGGCGCCCCGTCCTACCGCGAGATCGCGCGGGTGCTGCTGCGGGACTACCCGGGGCGCACGGCGCTCGGCGCGACGCTGATGATCAGCCAGTCGTTCCTCTACAACGCGATCTTCTTCACCTACGTGCTCGTTCTCGGCGCGTACTACGGGGTCTCGCCGCACGACGCCTCGAAGTACCTGTTCGCCTTCGCGCTGGGCAACCTCGCGGGGCCGCTGGTGCTCGGGCACCTGTTCGACACGCTCGGCCGCAGGGCGATGATCTCCGGCACGTACATCGTCTCGGGGGTGCTGCTCGCGATCACCGGCTGGCTGTTCAGGGAGGGGGCGCTGGACGCGACCACCCAGACCCTGCTCTGGTCGGTGATCTTCTTCATCGCCTCGGCCGCGGCCAGCTCCGGCTACCTGACGGTCAGCGAGCTGTTCCCGCTGGAGATCCGCGCGCTGGTCATCGCGCTGTTCTTCTCGGTCGCGCAGGCCTTCGGGGCGGTCGGCCCGGCCGTCTTCGGTGCGCTGATCGGCGAACGCGGCCACACCGACCCGTCCCGCCTGTTCTACGGCTACCTGTTCGCAGCGGCCATGATGATCGCCGCGGGCCTGGTCGCTCTCGTCCTCGCGGTGGACGCCGAACGCAGATCCCTGGAGGACGTCAGCAGCCCATTGTCAGCGCGCGACCTCGCCTAGCCGCCACCGGAACCGGCATCGTCGCCGCGGATCGACCGCCAGATGCGTTCGGGGAGCAGGCGGGTCGCCGCCGTGAGGTCGGCGCCGGGCGCCCCGGCGAGCCACCGGCGGGAGATCTCGGCGACCGGGCCGATCACGAGCATCTCGGTGAGCGGGTCGGGAAGGTCGGCGAGCCGGCCGGATTCGACGTGCGGACGGAGCCATTCGCCGATGCGCCGCATGTGGGGGGCCTTCGCCGCCGCGAGCGCCTCGGCGTGGGCAGGCAGGAAGTCCGCGTATGAGGAGGCGTGGACGAAGTGCGCCGCCGCCCGGTTCTCCTGGACGAACCGCAGGTACGCCTCGACGAGCGCGCGCACCCCGTCCCGCGCCGTCGCGGAGCCCTCGAGCGCGGCGACGAGCGCCTCCATCAGGGCGGACACGCAGCGGGCGTAGAGGGCCGCCGCGAGCCCGTCGACGCCGCCGAAGTGGTGGTAGAGGCTGCCGCTGCTGATGCCGGTCTCGATGATCAGCGCGGTCATCGTCAGGCCGGCGTGCCCCTTGGCGGCGTAGAGATCGAGCGCGGCGCGCAGGGCCTTCTCGGCCGTCGCCTCGCCCCTGGACTGCTTGGGGGACATCATCGCGGTTCGGGGGATGGCGATGGGGCGGCCGCGATGCCGGTCAGGTCCAGCGCCTGCGCCCACAGCGCCTCCGCGCGCGCCGTGTCCGCGGCGACCGAGGCGAGGGGCGTCTCGTCCTCCAGGTGGAAATAGCGGCCGGTCCACCCGGCGGCCTCGGGCAACAGCGCCAGCCGGACGACGGGCCGCGCCCCCGCCTCCGGGCTCTTCCACAGCAGCTTCACCACTCTGAGCGCGTGCCCGGCGAGCCCGCGGCGGTCGCCCAGGCCGGTGCGGATCACTCCGGGGTGCACGGCGTTGACGGTCACCCCCCGATCCTTCCAGCGCCCGGCGAACAGTGGCACCAGGAGCAGGTTGCACAGCTTGGTGTCGGCGTAGGTGCGCATCGGGTGGAAGTCCATGCCGGTCGGCGTCCGCTCCGGATCCGCACGCCCCTTGACGTACAGACCGGCGCTGACCTGCACCACTCTGGCCCGGGAGGCGATCAGCAGGGGTTCCAGTTCGAGGTTGAGCAGGAACGGGGCCAGGTGGTTGGTGGCGAACGCCTGTTCCAGCCCATCCTCGTTGAGCGCGCGCCGGCTCGGCCACAGCCCGGCGTTGTGCACCAGGACGTCGATGCGCGGGCACGCCTGGCGAAGCGCCTCCGCGGTCTCTCGGGTGGTCCGCACGCAGGACAGATCGCCGGTGACGACCTGTACCCGCGCTCCGCCGAGGCCCGCGAGGGACGCCCGCGCGGCCTCCCCGCGCGCCCTGTCCCGCGCCACCAGGACCACGTCACACCCGCGCCGCACCAACGCGGCGGCCACGGCATGCCCGATGCCCCGATTGCCCCCGGTCACCACAGCCGTCCCGGCTGTTCCCGGCCGATCGCCTTCGTCCATGCCTCGGAGTTTAGGATAATTCAGAGACAGTCTCTAGAGGATCTCTCTAAAAATGGCGGTAAAGAGGGGCCCGCGGGCGCCGGGTGAGGCGGCCGCGGGCCCGGGATCCATGAACGTCGCATCGGGTCGCGGCGACCTCCATGGTCGTTCGCCCGGCGCCCGAGGGAGGAGTGGGCGCGGACGAGGTCGTGGCCGGCTTGGCAGGGATGGCCCCGGCGATGTCGGCCACCGGCGGGTCGGCCCGGCCAAGCGGCGGTCACGGACACGATCATCAGGTGGCCACCGTACCGGCTACGGGCGGTTATCCCCGCATACCAGGGCATGGCGTAAATATCGCGCTACGGGTGAACCTGCCGTTGATTGTCCCATGCGCGGAGGGGCGGCGGCCTCGCGTCAGAGGCTGGGGTTCGGGACCCTGGTCAGGCGCGGAGGGCGGCGGCCTCGGCGGCGAGCTTCTCGACACGGGCCCAGTCGCCGGAGGCGAGCGCGTCCGGGGGCGTGAGCCAGGTGCCGCCGACGCAGCCGACGTTGGGCAGCGCCAGGTATTCCCGCGCGTTGTCCGGGCGGACGCCGCCCGTGGGGCAGAACCGCACCTCGGGGATCGGCCCGGCCAGCGCCTTGAGGTACGCGACCCCTCCCGCCGGACCGGCCGGGAAGAACTTCAGCTCGGTCAGGCCCCGCTCGGCGAGCGCGAGCACCTCGGAGGCGGTCGCCGCGCCCGGCAGGAACGGCAGCCCGCCGCCCTGCATCGCGTCGGCCAGTGCGGGGGTGGTGCCGGGGCTGACCAGGAACTTCGCGCCCGCGTCCACCGAGGCCCGCACGTCGGCGGGGGTCCGTACGGTGCCCGCGCCGATCATCGCCTTGGGGACCTCGGCCGCGATCCGCTCGATGGCGCCGAGGGCGGCCGGGGTGCGGAGCGTCACCTCGATGACCGGCAGGCCGCCCGCCACCAGCGCCCGTGCCAGCGGGACGGCCGTCTCCGCGTCGTCGATGACGACCACGGGGATCACGGGGGCGAGGTCGAGGATGCTCACGTGGTCGTGCTCCTTGCTTGCTGTGCGTGGAATGGGTGGGCCTCCGGGGATCCGGGGCGGGCGCGGTGCGGCGTGGCGGCGGGGGACGGGTCCGTCCGCTGGGCGAGCCAGGCCGCCGCGCCGATGAGCGCGGGCTGTTCGGCGACGATCGCCGAGGTCGCGATGCCCGTCAGGTAGCCGGACAGGACGAGGTTGGCCTCGAACCGGCGGCGGAAGTCGCTCGCGCGGATCCGGTCGACGATCCTCGGCACGATCCCCCCTCCGAGATAGATACCGCCTCGCGCACCCAGCGTAAGGGCGACGTTCGCCGCGAAGCTTCCCAGAAGCCCGCAGAATACGTCCACCGTAAGCGCGCACAGCGAATCATCCACACGGGCCACGATCTCGGACGCGGGAAGCGGCGCGACCGGCGTGCCGTTCACCAGCGCGAGCCCGTGACGCAGGCGCGTCAGCCCGGGGCCGGACAGCAGGTGCTCGGCGTCCACGAACGCCATCCCGTCCGCCCGCAGCGCCCGCACGATCTCGTACTCCAGGTCGGTGACGGCGGGCGCCGTGACGTGGCCGCCCTCCCCGGGCACCGGGACCCAGCCGTAGCGGGCGGGGACGAGCCCGGCCACGCCGAGGCCGGTGCCCGGCCCGAGCACGGCCTTCACCATGTCCGGGGCGGGGGCGGGGCCGCCCAGGGACGCCAGGTCGCCGCCCTCCAGATGCGGCAGGGCCAGGGCCAGCGCCTCGAAGTCGTTCAGCAACTCCACGTGCGGGATGCCGAGGGCGGACACCGAGCCGGACCAGCCCGCGTTGGTGAGGCGGTAGCGGTCGCCGGCGACCGGCCCGGCGATGGCCAGGCTCGCCGCGGCGGGCCGCACCCCTCCGGCGTGGTCGCCGAGGTAGGCGTCCACGGCCTGCGGCAGCCCGTCGAACTCGGCCACCGCGAGCACGACGATCTTCTCGGGCCGCCCGCCGGGCCGGGTGACCAGGCCGAACCGGGCGTTGGTGCCGCCGACGTCGGCGACCAGCCAGGGGGCCTCCGGCGTGGGCGGGCCGCTCACGCCCGTCCCTCTCCGCCGGCCGTCACGAGCGCCGCGGCCCGCGCCGCCTCCGCGTCGAGGCCGTTCGCGCCGCCCTCCGCGCCGCTCACGGCGAAGATCCCGGCGCCCCGCTCGGCCGGTCCCGCCGCGCGTCGGAACGCGGCGAACAGCTCGCGCCCGGTGCCCACCCACTCGTCGTCGCGCAGCGGCCGGCCTTCGGGGGTGCGTGAGGCCAGCTCGCCCTCGGGGAGCAGGACGTTGAGCGTGCCCGCGCCGGAGTCCAGCCGGACCCGGTCGCCCTCGCGCACCAGCGCGATCGGCCCGCCGTCCGCCGCCTCGGGGGACAGGTGGATGGCGGCCGGGACCTTGCCCGACGCGCCCGACATGCGCCCGTCGGTGACGATCGCCACGCGCTGGCCCCGGTCCAGCAGCACGGCCAGTGGCGGGGTGAGCTTGTGCAGCTCGGGCATGCCGTTGGCGCTCGGCCCCTGGTAGCGGATCACCGCGACGAAGTCCTGGCCGTCCAGCTCCCCGGCCTCGAACGCGGCGAGCAGCTCGGACTGGTCGTCGAACACCTTGGCCGGGGCCTCGATCACCAGGTGCTCGGGCCTGACGGCCGACACCTTGCTCACCGCGCGGCCGAGGTTGCCGCTGAGCATGTGGATGCCGCCGTCGGCCGAGAACGGGTCGGCGACCGGCCGCAGGACGTCCGGGTCGGCGCTGACGGGCGCCCGCTCCTCCCAGGCGACGCCGGCGCCGGTGAGCGCGGGCGCGCTTCGGTAGTGGCCGAGCCCGCGCCCGGCGACGGTGAGCACGTCCTCGTGCAGCAGGCCGGAGTCCAGCAGGTCGCCCATCAGCGCCTGCATGCCGCCCGCCGCGTGGAAGTGGTTCACGTCGGCCTGGCCGTTGGGGTACATGCGGGTGAGCAGGGGGACGGCCTTGGACAGCGCGGCCAGGTCGTCCCACATCAGCTCGACGCCCGCCGCGGCGGCGATGGCGACCAGGTGCATGGTGTGGTTGGTCGACCCGCCGGTGGCCAGCAGTGCCACAGCGGCGTTGACCAGCGCCTTCTCGTCGACCACCTCGGCCACGGGGGTGTACTCGGGCCCGTGCGCGGTGATCTCGACGGCGCGCCGGGCCGCGGCCCGCGTGAGCCCGTCGCGCAGCTCGGTGCCCGGGTTGACGAAGGTGGAGCCCGGCAGGTGAAGGCCCATGACCTCCATGAGCACCTGGTTGGAGTTCGCGGTGCCGTAGAACGTGCAGGTGCCGGGGGAGTGGTAGGACTTGGCCTCCGCGTCCAGCATCTCGCCGCGCCCGATCTTGCCCTCGGCGAAGAGTTGGCGGGTGCGCGCCTTGACCTTGTTGGGCAGTCCGGACGGCATGGGCCCCGCGGGCACGAAGACGGCGGGCAGGTGGCCGAAGTGCAGCGCGCCGATGAGCAGCCCCGGCACGATCTTGTCGCAGACGCCGAGCAGCAGCGAGGCGTCGAACATGTCGTGCGACAGCGCGATCGCCGTGGCCATCGCGATGACCTCGCGGCTGTAGAGCGACAGCTCCATCCCGGCGCGGCCCTGGGTGACGCCGTCGCACATCGCGGGCACCCCGCCCGCGACGTGCGCCACGCCGCCCGCCTCGCGCACGGCCTCCTTGAGGATGGCCGGGTAGGTCTCGTACGGCTGGTGCGCCGACAGCATGTCGTTGTACGCCGTCACGATCGCCACGCCCGGACGCTCGGCGCCACGCAGGACCAGCTTGTCGGCGGGGGAGCAGGCGGCGAACCCGTGGGCGAGGTTGGCGCAGCCGAGCGCCGTGCGGGCCGGGCCGCGCCGCTTCGCCTCGCGGGCGGCCTCGCCGACCCGGGCGAGGTAGACGTCGCGGGTGCGGGCGCTGCGCTCGGCGAGGCGCTCGGTGACCTCCTGGACGGTGCGGTTCACGGCAGGTCCTCCTCGTGCCAGGTACGGCCGCTGCGGCCGAGCAGTTCATGGGCCGCCGCGGGGCCGCTGGTGCCGGCGGTGTAGGGCTCGGGGAGGGCGTCGCGCGACTCCCACGTGGCGATGATCGGGTCGATCCAGCTCCAGGCGGCCTCGACCTCGTCGCGGCGCATGAACAGCGTGGGGTTGCCGGCGAGCACGTCCATCAGCAGCCGTTCGTACGCCTCGGGCACGCGGGCGCGGAAGGTGTCGGCGAAGCTGAGGCTGAGCGGGACCGGGCGCGGGATGACGTCCCCGGCGCCGGGCTCCTTGGCCATGATGTGCAGGTGGATGCCTTCGCTGGGCTGCAGGCGCAGCACCAGCCGGTTGGGGCTGCCACCGGGGAAGATCGAGTGCGGGACGTCCTTGAACTGGACGACGATCTCCGAGCGGCGGTAGGGCATGCGCTTGCCGGTGCGCAGGTAGAACGGCACGCCGGCCCAGCGCCAGTTCTTCACCTCGGCGCGGATCGCGGTGAACGTCTCCACGTGCCGCGAGGCGTCGGTCGGCGGGGTCTTGTCCGGCTCATCCAGGTAGCCGGGGACGGCGCGCCCGTCCACCTCGCCGGCCGCGTACTGGCCGCGGACGGTGAACCGGTCGGCCTCGGTGCCGCTGATCGGCCGCAGCGACTGGAGCACCTTGACCTTCTCGTCGCGGATCGACTCACGGTCGCCCCGCGAGGGCGGTTCCATCGCGACCAGGCACAGCAGCTGCAGCAGGTGGTTCTGCACCATGTCGCGCAGCGCGCCCGCGTGGTCGTAGTAGCCGCGCCGCCCGGGCGTGCCCACCGACTCGGCGGCGGTGATCTGCACGTGGTCGATCCACAGGGAGTTCCAGATCGGCTCCAGGAACGCGTTCGCGAACCGCAGCACGAGCAGGTTCTGGACCGTCTCCTTGCCCAGGTAGTGGTCGATGCGGAAGATCTGGCGCTCCTCGAAGATGGCGCCGACCTCGTCGTTGATGCGCCGCGCGCCCTCGAGGTCGCGGCCGAGGGGCTTCTCGAGCACCACGCGGGAGCGGGGGGTCACCAGGCCCGCGGCGTGCACGGCGCGGCAGAACGGGCCGAACGTCATCGGCGGGCTGGCCAGGTAGAAGATCCTGTCGGAGCCCTCGCGCCCGGCGAGCATGCGGGTGAGCCGGCCCCATCCGGGGTGGGTCTGGGTGTCGGCGGCGACGTCGGCCGTGACGTGGTGCAGGCGGCCGAGGAAACGATCCCATCCCTCGGCGTCGTCGGCGTGCAGGCCGGGCCGCACCTCGGCCTCGACCTTGCCGCGGAAGTCGGCGTCGTCGAGCCCGGCGCGGGACAGGGCGATGATGCGGGTCTCCGGCGCGAGCCGCCCGTCGCGGTCGCTGTGATAGAGGGCCGGGAGCAGCTTCCGCATGGAGAGGTCGCCGGTGCCGCCGAACACGACGAGGTCGGCGGCGTGCGCCGTGGGGCGCTCGGGGGCCGCTCCGGCCGCGGCGGTGGCGGCGGGCGGCGGGGGCGCTGTCGATGGCTCAGGCACGGGGGTGCTCCGTCGTTCCGTCAACTAGGACAGATCGGACAGTAACCGGAACTTTGGCCGTGCACAAGCACGGTTTTGCATTATCAGGTGAGGAACTTAGGAACGTTGAGTTACAAAAGAGGGTGTGATTAGACTTGGTCGATGGTTCGACGATCAGGCCCCGCGCTCGCCACGAGCGGTGAGGTGCTCCACCTCATCCGCAGCGGCGAGGCGGTGACGCGTGCCGACATCGGCAGGGTGACCGGCCTCTCGCGTCCCGCGGTGGCGCTGCGCGTCGGTGAGCTGCTGGAACGCGGCCTGGTCGTCGAGGACACCGAGGGCCCCTCCACCGGCGGCCGCCCGCCCGCGCGTCTCGCGTTCAACGCCGCCGGGGGCGTCGTGCTGGTCGCCTCGCTCGGCGCCAGCCGCACCCAGGTCGCGCTGTGCGACCTCGCCGGGGCCGAGCTGGCCCGCACCGACCTGGAGATCGACGTCGAGCGCGGCCCCGGCGTGGTGCTGCCCATGCTGATGGACATCTGGGAGGATCTGCTGGACGGCAGGCCGATGTCCTCGGTGCGCGGCGCCGGCCTCGGCGTGCCCGCCACCGTCGAGTTCGCCGCGGGCCGCACCGAGAGCGCCCGGGTGATGGCGAGCTGGACGGGCGTGGTGATCCCGCCGCTGATCTCCGCGCGCTACCCCGTGCCGGTGTTCGTGGACAACGACGTCAACGTCGTCGCGATGGGCGAGTACCGCGCGGCGTACGCGCCCGAGGTGGCCGACCTGCTGTTCGTGAAGGTCTCGACGCGCATCGGCGCCGGGGTGATCGCCGGGGGCGAGATCCTGCGCGGCGCGCTCGGCGCGGCCGGCGAGATCGGCCACATCCCCGTCCGCGACGGCGGCGGGGTGCTGTGCCGGTGCGGCAACATCGACTGCGTCGACTCGGTGGCGAGCGGCACGGCCATCCTGCGCGACCTGCGGGCGCGGGGCCGCGAGGTCGGCTCGCTGGCGGACGTCGTGACGCTGGTCCGCGCGGGCGACGCCGAGACGATGACGATCGTGCGCCGGGCCGGCCGCCTGCTCGGCGAAGTGATCGCCAGCGCCGTCAACCTGCTCAACCCGTCGGTCGTGGTGCTCGGCGGCGACGTCGCCGAGAAGTTCCAGCCGCTGGTCTCCGGCGTGCACGAGGTGGTCTACCGGCGCTCGACGGCGCTGTCCACGCGCAGCCTGCGCATCGAGCGCAGCCGGCTCGGGCCCGGCGCGGGCATCACCGGCTGCGCGCTGATGGTGATCGACCACATCCTGGCGCCCGAGGCGGTCGACGCCTCGCTCGGGGTCAGCGGCACGAGCCCATCAGGTGGCCCAGGGCCCGTTCCAGGTCACGCGGCCCGGCGGCCGGTACCGGCCAGGGGATTCGGATGAGCGTGGGCGACTCGCCGCCCGCGCGCACGGTCGCGCCGTAGCGGTCCAGCTCCCACAGCCACGCGTCCGGGGCGGGCTCGCCGGTCAGCGCCTCGACGGCCCGGCGGAGCGCCTCGCGGTGGGCCTCGTTCACGTGCCGCAGCATGCCCTCGGCGGCGTCCATGATCGGGTCGGGCTCGGTACCGAGGTAGTCGTCGGCGTCCAGCATGCCGGACTCGTCCCCTGTCAGGTAGATGACGAACCCGACGTCGACGCGGAACAGGCGCGGACCGCCGGGGCGGCCCTCCACGGCGGCGAACAGCGCCTCGTCCGGGCAGCGCCCGGCCACGGTGACGGCCGCCTCCCGGACGTCCGCGGCGGGCACCGCCTGCGCCCAGCCCTGCATCTTGAGCAGGCCGCGCGGGTGGTCCACCCCGCCGAGGCTGCGGGTCGCGGCGAGGTCGACGGTCACGACGACGTCCTCGGACGCCGGGACGGCGTGCAGGGGCTCACCGGGCTTGACCAGCAGCAACGGGCGCCCGGCGCGGTCCACCCCGCCGCGCGCCACGTGGGCCGAACCGGCGAGTGAGACGTGGGTCGGGGCGGCGGCCGACGCCAGGCTGCGGATACGTTCGGAGGTGGGGGGGACCGTCACAGGCATGGCGTGGCTCCTGGTGTCGTTCGAGTTCGCGTCGCGCATGTAATTAAGGTTAGGCTTCCCTTACTTAGGCTTACCTAATCACAGCGAGGTCATCGTGCGCTACACAGGACCCAAGGTGCGGCTATCCCGGCGGGCGGGGACGCCGCTGACGCGAAAGGCCGTCCGCTACTTCGAGAGGCGGCCGTACCCGCCCGGCGTGCACGGCCGCTCCACCAGCCGGCGCACCGCGGGCGACTACGGCGTCCGCCGGCTGGAGAAGCAGAAGCTCCGCTGGTACTACGACGTCTCAGAGAAGCAGATGCGCAGGTACTGGGACCTGGCGCTACGCCGTCCCGGCCGCTCCGGGGCCGAGCTGCTCACCATCCTGGAGAGCCGCCTGGCGTCCCTGGTGATGCGCGCCGGGCTGGCCCCGTCCATCTACGCGGCGCGCCAGTACGTCAACCACGGCCACATCACCGTCGACGGCCGCAAGGTCGACATCCCCAGCTATCTGGTGAGCCCCGGGCAGACCGTCGCCGTCCGGCAGAGGTCACGGGCCATGCAGCCCTTCGTCGCGGCGGCCGAGGGCATCTACGCCGACGAGATCACCGCGCCCTACCTCGACGTCGACCTCCGTGACCTGCGGTTCACGCTGGTCGGCAGGCCGGAGCGGACGCAGATCCCCGTCCTGGTGGACGAGCAGCTCGTCGTCGAGCATTACTCGCGCTGAGCGCGGCGGCCACGCCGGGGCGCGCACCCCGGCGGGCCGCGTCAGGCCGGCGCCAGGAAGACCCACCTGCGGTACGACCAGAACCGGAAGAGGGTCCCGAGGACGTATCCGGCCAGGTTGGCCAGGTTGAGGCTCACCGGGTCGCGCAGCCCGAGGACGTGCTCGGCGAACGCGATGCACGCGAGCCCGGCCAGCAGCGCCAGGCCGTTCAGCAGGAAGAACAGCACGTACTCCCGGCCCATGCCGCCACGCGCGCGGTCGTGCCAGGTCCAGTGCCGGTTGGCGAGGTAGGCGAACGTCGTCGCGGCCACCGTGCCCGCCACCTTGGCCGCCGGCGGTCCCCAGCCGAGGGCGTAGTGCAGGAGGTTGAAGCCGCCGGTGTCGACCAGGGTGGCGACGACACCGACGGCCCCGAACTTCGCGACCTCGCCCGCCAGGGCGGCCCGCCGTTCGCGCGGCCCGCTCACCGGGTCTCGGGCTCGGGCGCGAACCGCCTCGCGGGCAGCGCCTCGCGTCCCGTGGGCGCCGGCTCCGGGACCTGCGGCGCGGCGGCGGCGACGGGCGCGCCGCGGAAGTGCCGCCGCACCCACAGCGGGCCCAGCAGCAACAGCGCCAGGCCGGTCAGCGGGAACATGTTCGCGACCACCTGCTGCCACAGCGCCAGGTCCATGGGCGCGGGCGGCGCCTCCTGGATGCCGACGATCATGAAAACCCGCACGGTGAAGATCGCCGCCAGCAGCGCCGTGCCGATCGCCACCCCCACGGCCCGCTTGGTGTACGCCCAGATCGCCAGCCAGATCAGAAGCGGGATCACGTACACCCAGTGGTGCTCCCAGCTCACCGGGGAGATCAGCAGCCCGGTGATCGCGGTCGCCGAGAAGCCGAGGAAGTCGGCGCCCCTGCGGAACGCGTACGCGGCGACCGCCAGGCCGTACGCCCCGACGGCCACCATCACGACCAGCCACCACTGCGAGAACGCGTCGCTGGCCAGCACCCGCGCCAGCATGCCCGCGAGCGACTGGTTCGGCGTGTCGAACACCCCGCCCGCGCGGGAGGAGTGGAACACCAGGCCGCCCCAGTACGTCAGCGAGTCGGCCGGACGCACCAGGAAACCGATGGCCGCCGTGCCGAGGAACGCCAGGGTCGCGTTGCGCGCCGCGCCCCACCGGCGGGTGAGCAGCAGGTAGAGGATGAAGATCAGCGGGGTGACCTTGAGCCCGGCGGCGATGCCGATGCCGATGCCCTTCCAGCGGCCCTCCGGCCTGCGGAAGTCCAAGAGCACGAGCAGCAGCAGGAACATGTTGATCTGTCCGGCGACGAGTTGCACCCGCACCGGCAGCAGCCAGGCCGTCAGGATCAGCCCGGCGATCGTCAGCACGGCCCTGACCCGGCCGTCGCGGACGCCGGCGATGCCCAGCGTCATCCAGACCACGGCGCCGAGCGCCATCAGCGAGACGGCGTTCCACACCAGGCTCGCCGTCGCGGCGGGCAGGAACGACAGCGGGACGAAGAACAGGATCGCCGTGAGCGGCGGGTACAGGTACGGCATCGGGCCGTACAGCGGGCTCATCACCACCAGGTCGTACAGCGACTGGCCGTCGCGCACGGTGTGGCCGCTGGCCAGGTAGACGGTCAGGTCGACCGTCCACCGCTGGCTCCAGTACGAGTCGTGCCGGTAGACGTACGCGGCGATCAGCGCGAGCACCACCGAGGTGACCGCGACCGCGGACCAGGTGATCACCCGGAGCGGGAGGCGCGTGGCGGATTTCTGGGGGGTGGACATGGTCATCCTCTCGATGTGCCGGTGAACGGCCGGCCGGAGTCCGGGCCGGATGGTGCGGCGGCGGAGGGGCCCTGGGGGCCCGCGAGCAGGTCCTCCCAGGTGGCGACCCGGATCAGCGCGTCCTCGACGCCGAGCCGGTCGAGCACGCCGAGCGCGTCGTACTCGTCGCAGCCGTTGAGCAGCAGGCTCACCGTCCCGCCGCAGACGCCGACCTCGTCGGACGCGCGCAGCTCGGCGCCGGGCGCCGGGACGGGACCGGCGGTGTAGCGGACCAGCGTCGCCAGGTCGGACCGCGCGTACCGGCGGTCGGGCGTGCCGCGCCGCCGGGACCGGTCGCAGCCGAGCTGGTGGGCCACCACGCCCGCCAGCAGCCGGGCGCTGCGCTCCCACCGCTCGCCCGGCTCGGGGGATCCCTGGTCGGCGCCGGCCGGGACCACGAAGATCGGCCCGCGGAAGCCGCGCCGGCGCCGCAGCTCGTGCCGGAAGGACGCCGACGGCGCGGCGACGGCCCGGCCGCGGCGGCTCCACCGGGCGAGCGGCCCGGCCAGGAAGCCCTCCAGCGCCGCCGCCGGCCAGAACCGCCCAGCGGGGGCCGGCGGGCGGCTGTCGTCGTGGACGACCTGCACGACCGGCACCCGCCGCCCGCTGATCATCGCCACGGCGAACGCCATGCGGCTCGTGCAGTCGACGACGGCGTCGAAGCGCTCGCCCCGGCGCAGCAGGCGCAGCACCGTGCGCGGGTACATGCCGAGCGCCTCGCCGGAGCGCAGCACCTCGATGCCGTCGATGACCTCGTGGGCCGCCGCCCCCGGTGGGCGGGTGGCGGCCCAGGTGACGTGTGTGCCCCACATCACCCAGAGCCGGGCGATCCGGTGCAGGTAGCGTTCCGCCGCCCCGGCCTGCGGGTGCCCGACGTCGCGCCGGCTCACGATCAGCACATGACGCCCGCCGAGGGGCCGGTCCGCGCTCATCTCCGTGCTCATCTCCGTGCTCATCGCGCGTCCGCCCGGTACAGGCGCAGCAGGTCGGTGAACGCGGGCACGCCGTCGTGCAGCGGCCGGAACGTCGAGCGCGCGTCGTCGGTCCACTCCACCGGGACCTCCACGATGCGGCCCCCGGCCTGGCGGATCCGCCGGAGCAGCTCGACGTCGAACGCGAACCCGCTCACGCGGCACCGGGCCAGCGCGTCCTGCACCGCGCGCCGCTCGAATATCTTGAACCCGCACTGGGTGTCGTGGACGCCCGGCAGCAGAGGACGGGCGAGCATGCGGAACACCGCGCCGCCGGCCCTGCGCCGCAGCGGCTGCGGGTGGACGAACCGGGCGCCGGGCGCGTGCCGGGAGGCGATGGCGGCGGCGGCCCCGTCCCGTAGCTCGGCCATCGCCCGGGTCAGCGTCCGCACCGGGGTGGACAGGTCGGCGTCCACGAAGCCCGCGAACCGCGCGCCGCTGCCCGCGAGGCCCCGGCGCACCGCCGCGCCCTTGCCGGGACGCGAACAGCCGATGGCCACCGTTTCCACCCGGGACTCCACCAGGCCCCCGTCCGCGGCCCCCACCACGGCGGTCGTGTCGTCGGTGCTGCCGTTGTCGACCACCACGACCCGCGACCGCCACGGCTGCTCACCGAGGAACGAGGTCAGCGCGCGCAGCGTCTCCGGGAGGCGGCCCGCCTCGTTGAAGGCGGGCACGATCAGCTCCAGGTCCACGACGGTCCTGGTGGGGGGCCTGCGCCCGGCGCGCGGGCCCGCCGTGGCGCCGGCCGGCCCGCCCGTCACGACGCACCGGTCCGTAACGCCGCGTCCGAGGTGCCGGGCCCGGTCGCGTCGGCGACCAGCGAGCCGGCCGCCGTCCTGTCGCCGCTCTCGAACAACCGCGGGTGCGCCCGGCGGATCCCGCCGACCACCATGTCGTACGGGACGTCGTCGAAGTCGCCGTGCGCGCGCAGGAACTCCATGTGCCGCCGGCCGTCCTCGTCGTACGGGTGGTACATGCTGTCGGCGCGGCCGTCGAACTCCAGCGGCTTGATCTTGTAGAGGGTGCACAGCATCTTGTTGAACACCGGCGTCGCCTTCACCCACCTGCCCTCCAGGAACACCGTGGTGAGGCTGTGGAAGCAGAACACGTTGCCGCCCATCAGCGCCTCCAGCCGAGGGGAGGCCAGGTGGTTGCGGACGTCGCCGTAGTAGATCCTGCTCGGTATGCCGACCGACCGGACGGCCGCCGCGTACACGATCGACTTGTGCACGCAGAAGCCCATCCCGCGCCGGATGGTCGAACTGGCCCTCAGCCCGTCGCGCGACAGGTCGGCGCCGTACACCTCGTAGTGGATGCCGTCCCGGACCGCGTAGTACAGCGCGCACGCCCGCTCGACGTCGGTCATGCCCGCGCCGCCGTCCGGCAGGGCCTTGGCGACGAAGTCCTGGACGATCTCGCTGTCGTGGTCGAGGAACTCGGTGACGCGCAGGAGGTCGTCACCGGGGGCGCCGGCGGTCCCGGCCGGGCCGATGGGGGTGACGGGGTGCGTCGATGGCATGGTCATCGTTGGCTCTCTTCCTCGCGTCTGTGTCAAAGGCCGATCATGCTGGCGATGCGCTGGCGCTGGATGTCGGAGGTGCCGGAGTAGATGGTCCCGCCGACCGCGTTGCGCAGGTCTTTCTCCAGGCCGTACTCGGCCGTGTAGCCGTAGCCGCCGAACACCTGGACGGCGGCCAGCGCGGAGGTCACGTTCCCCTCGCTGGCGAGCAGCTTGCTGATGGCGATGTCCACGGTGACGTTCTCGCCGTCGCGCAGCTTGGCGGCGGTGTCGTACAGCCACTTGCGCGCGGTCTCCGTCGCGATCTTCATCTCGACGATCTTGTTCGCGATCGACTGGTAGGCGCCGATCGGCCTGCCGAACTGCGTGCGCGTCCGCGCGTACCCGGCGCAGCGCTCCAGGCGGTGCTGCATCTCGCCGACGTTGACGATGAAGGAGCAGAGGATCTCCCACTTCATCACGTGGTCCATGATCAGGAACCCGGCGCCGGGGGATCCGATGACGTTCGCCGCCGGCACCCGGCAGTCGTCGAAGAACAGTTCGCACAGCGGCGAGGTGCGCAGGCCCATCTTCGCGACGGGCCTGCCCACGGTCAGCCCCGGCGTGTCCCGGTCCACCAGCAGCGCCGTGATCGCGGCGGGGCTGCCGCGCCTGCCGGTGCGCGCGTAGACGACGAAGACGCCGGCCACCGGGCCGTTGCTGACGAACGACTTGGCCCCGTTGAGCACGTACGCGTCGCCGTCCAGGACGGCCGACGTGCGCATCGCCATGACATCGGAGCCGCCTTCCGGCTCGGTGATGGCGTGCGCGCCGATCACCGAGCCGTCGCAGACGCGCCGCAGGTAGCGGTCCTTGATCGCGGGCGACCCGAACCGCTGCAACGGGACGCCCGTGCTCACCATGTGCGTCGACACCGAGAAGCTCAGCCCGCCGTCCCGGCAGGCGTACCCCAGCCCCTCCAGCACGTACATCGTGGTCAGCAGGTCCTGGCCGAGCCCTCCCCACGCGGGGTCGAACGGCAACCCGAACAGGCCGGTCTCGCGCAGGCGCGCCCAGCCGTCGCCGGGGAATCCGGCGACGGCGTCGCGCTCGACATGCTCCTTGCTGAGCACGTCGCCGAGACCCTCGATGGCCGCGCGCAGCGCGCGCTGATCCTCATTCCACACCATGATCCTCGAACCTTCGTCAGGGGTGGCCGACCGCGGGCGGTCAGGCCGTCACAGGGGTGAACGCCATCCGGCGCCGCCGCACCGAGGTGCGGTCGATCTTCCCGGTGGACGTGCGGGGGAGCGCCTGGTCGACGATCTCGATCACACCCGGGATCGCCGTCCTCGGCAGGCCGGCCGCGCAGTGCACGCGCAGCCGCAGGCCGTTCATGCCGGAGCCGGGCCGGCGGCGGACGACCGCGTGCAGGACATTGCCCGCCGCCTCGTCCGGGACCGCGACGACCGCGGCCTCCAGCACCTCGGGGTGGGCGAGGACGACCCGCTCGACCTCCTGCAGGTTCGTCCGCACGCCGCGCACCTTCACCTGGTGGTCGTTGCGCCCGGTCAGGAACACCAGCCCGCGCTCGTCGCGGCGGACGAGGTCGCCGGTGCGGAAGTGGCCGTCGCGCCACCGCTCGCGGTCCAGCCTCGGCTCGGAGTACCCGCGCGACTGGAACGGCGTGGCGACCACCAGCTCGCCCGCGCCCGCGCCGGTCACCACCTGGCCCGACTCGTCGACGATCGTGGCGTGCACGCCCTCGATCGGCCGTCCGATCGGCACGACGCCGAGCTCCCGGGACTCCTCCAGCGTCACCTCGTGCAGGAAGCTGTCGTTGGTCTCGGTGCAGCCGTAGATGTTCCACATGCGGGCGTTCGGGAAGGTCGCCGCGGCGCGCTCCAGCAGCGTGAGCGGCATGACGTCCCCGGTGAACATCACCTCCCGCACGCCGGGGAACACCCGGCCGGCGCGGCTCGCGGCCTCGGTGGCCAGGCGGAAGAACATGGGGACGGCCTGGATCACGTCCGGCTCGCGCTCCCCGCACAGCCCGGCGAGGTAGGAGCCGTCGGCGGCGCGGCCGGGGTCGACCAGCTCCACGCACGCCCCCGCCGACAGCGACGCCCACACGTCCAGCAGGCACAGGTCGAAGTTCAGCGGCGCGTAGTTGAGCACCCGGGCGCCGGGCCCGATGCCGAACCGGCCCGCCGCCCACTCCATGAACCGGTCGACGCCGCCGGCGGACAGCACGACGATCTTGGGCAGGCCCGTCGACCCGGAGGTGGTGAGCAACAGTCCCGGCTCGGATAGGGCACCGGTCGCCGGTGAGCCCGCCGGCGCGGCGGGGTCGGACGCGCCGCCGAGCTCGGACGCCGCGCGCGCCGTGACCCGGAATGCGAGCGGGTCGTCGCCCCCGGCCTCCAGCACGTGCGTGCACCCGACCCGCACACACAACTCGGCCAGCGCCATCGGCCCGAGCCCCTCCGAGGGCAGCAGCACCCGCCTGCCGGCGCGGACGCAGGCGATGAGCAGGGCGATCGTCTCCGGCGACTTGCGCGCCGGCACGCAGACGGGCGCTCCTTCGGGGACGCCCGCCGCGCCGAGCGCCGCGTACGCGCGCTCGGACATGCCGGCGAGTTCCCCGTATCCGACGACGCGCTCCCCCCACGAGAGCGCGGGCGCGTCCGGCCGTTCTCTCGTCCGCCGGGCGAACGCGGCCACGAACGAACTGGATGGCATGAGGACTCCTTGCAAGCGAAAGGCCGCCATGGGGCGGCATGACGAAGCCCGCCGGCAGGCGCCGCTCACGGCGGGCGCCCGGGCGGGCCGGAACGTGCGGGACGGGGGCGTCAGGCGGCCCGCGTCCGGGGGGCCAGCAGCCGTCCCGCCCCCGGGACGGGCGTCCGGACGCCCGTCAGGTCGAGCAGGCGCCACAGGCACGCCTGGTTCGAGGTGACCACCGGGACGGACAGGTGCCGCTCCAGGCTCTCGATGGCCTCCCAGGAGCGGAAGCCGCTGCCCGGGATCAGCACGCCGTCCGCGTCCGGCGGGAACGCGGCCGCCACCTGGCGGTGCACCTCCTCGGGGTCCACCTCGAAGCGGCCTCCCCGGTCGAAGAGCCGGTGCCTGCGGACGCCCTGCCAGCGGGCGCCGAGCTCGAACTGCAGCAGGCCCGCCACCTCGAACCCCGTCGCCGCCAGATAGCCGCGCGTGGCGGCGAACGTCGGCGCGGTGAACCACGGCGGCACGACCACGAGCGGCCTGCGCACGCCGGTCGCCGCCAGGGCCAGGCGGATCGCCTGCCCGGCGGTGTAGACCGGGGTGCCGCCCGCGAGGGCGGTCGCCGCCGCCGAGAACCCGTCGTCGAACGCCGGCCCGCCGAAGAAGCTGGCCGAGCCGAAGCAGAAGCAGATCGCCGACAGGTCCATCTGGCCGAGCTGCGCCAGCCCGCGCCGCACGTCCGGCGACTCGATCACCTCGTGCCACGGCGTGCCGGTGTACTCGGCGCCCCCGGAGGTCGGGCTCTCGAACCGCGCCGCGTGGACGGTGGTGCCCGGCGGGGCCATGCCCCACAGCTCCGCCTCGACCACCGGGTCGTTGTGGATGACCAGCACCCCGAGCCGCGCCACCCACGACCACGCGTTCGGCGCGCCCTCGTGCCCCTTCATGTCCGCGTTCATGACGGCGCCTCGGCGAGGTCCGCGGCCGGGGCCGTCCGGCGGGACCGTCCCCGGGTCAGGCCTGTCCAGCTCAGGACGGCGCCGATGCCCGCGGCCGCCGCCGTGGTGGCGAAGGCCCAGCCGAAGTCGCCCGCCCCCGGGTTCGGGCCGAGCACCAGGACCAGGATCGCCACGCCGAGCGCGCCGCTCATGTACTGGGCGGTCGTCATCATCGCGCTGCCGACGCCCTGGTTGCGGTCGGCGATGTCGGCGGTCCCCGCGATGAACATCGACACGTAGGTGACGCCGTGCCCGAAGCCGGTCAGCAGCAGGCCCGGCAGCAGGTTGAGCACGTACCCGTCCCCGTGCACCTGCGCGGCGAGCAGCAGCAGCCCCGCCGCGTCGGCGGCGAACGCCAGCGTGAGCGCGAGCCGCACGCCGACCGCGGCGACGATGCGCGCCGACACCGCGTTGGCCACCGCGATCGCCACCGCCATCGGCAGGAACGCCAGCCCCGCCGCGAGCGGGCCGTACCCGCGCAGTTGCTGGACCAGCAGCGTCACGACGAAGAACTGGTTGCCGACGCTGGCCATGTAGAACGCGGTGGAACCGCACCCGACCAGCAGCGACCGTGTACGCCGCAGCAGCGGGTCGACCAGCGGCTGCGGGCTGCGCCTCTCCTGCAGGACGAACGCCACCAGCAGGACGGCGGCCGCGCCGAATGCGGCGAGCGTGCCCGCGTGCGTCCAGCCCTGCGTCGAGGCCTGGGTCAGCGCCAGCGCGGCGGACAGGACGGTGCCGGTGCACAGCACCCCGCTCGGGACGTTCAGCGGCGAACGCCGGCGCGTGGCCCGGTCGCCCTCCGGCAGCAGCTTCGGCGCGGCCAGCGCGCAGACGACGGCGAGCGGCAGGTTGATGAGGAAGACCCAGCGCCACGACATCGTGGTGAGGAGCCCTCCGATGATGACGCCGGCCGCCAGTCCCGACGCGCCGACCGTGCCCCACACCGACAGCGCCCGGTTGCGGGCCGGTCCCGTGGCGAAGGAGGTGTTGATCAGCGCGATCACCGCCGGTTGCAGGACGGCGGCGGCGACGCCCTGCACGGCACGGGCCACCAGCAGCGGCGCGGCGCCCGGGGCCAGGCCGCCCGCCAGCGAGGCGACGCCGAACAACAGCATCGCGATGACGAACAGCGTGCGCGGCCCGAACCGGTCCGACGCCCGCCCCCCGACGATGAGGAAGCCGGCGAAGAACACGGCGTACCCGCTGACCACCCACTGCACGGAGCTCTGGCTCAGCGCGAGGTCGTGGCCGATGCTCGGCAGCGCGATGTAGACGATGGAGTAGTCGAGTGCGATCAGGAACTGCGCCACGGCGAGGACGGCGAGGGCGCCGCCCGCCGACCGGCGCCGCGCGGCGGTACCGGTGGCCGATGGGGTCATGAAGATCACCTGTGTGAGATCGAGGGGGATGGTCGTCGGGATGGGTCAGGTGAGGGACGGGTGGAGCGGCAGGGAACCCGGGACGCCGGGAACGCCGAGGACGCCGGCCAGCTCGGCCGTGGAGCCGAGCACGGCGCGCGCCCCCGCGTGCCGGAGCTGCTCGGCGGTGGCGACGCCGCAGCCGACCCCGTAGCCGTCCATTCCCGCGGCGCGGGCCATGCGCATGTCGTCCACCGCGTCGCCGGCCACGACGCACCGCCCGGGCGGCACGCCGAGCGCGCCGGCCGCGAGCAGGGCGAGGTCGGGGTACGGCTTGCCCCGCTCGGTCATGCCGTGGCAGGACAGCGTGTCGAAGGCGCCGAGCAGCCCGGCCGCCGCGAGCAACTCCTCGGTGCTGGGCCTGACCTTGCTGGTGACGACGGCCAGCGCCCGTCCTCCCGCCCGCAGCGCGGTCAGGAGCTCCGGGACGCCCGGGTACACCAGGCCGGCGGCGTGGGGGATGACCAGCTCGGTGAACAGCTCGCGGGCGCGGGCGACGGCGCGGGTCACCTCCGGGTGGTCCTCGGGCAGGCCCAGCAGGACGGCGAACGAGGGCGCCAGCGGCCTGCCGATGGTGACGCGCAGCCGCTCGCCGTCCGCCTCGCGCCCGGCCTCCGCGAGGACCGCGCGCAGCACCGTCAGCATGCCGCCCGGCGTGTCGACCAGGGTGCCGTCCAGGTCGAACAGGACCGCGTCCACAGCGTCCACACCGTCCGCAGGGTCCACGGAGTCCCCAGGGCCGCCGTTCACGCGGCGCTCTCCCCCGGCGTCCAGCGCCCGGCCATGGCGGCGGCGACCTCGGCGGCGAGCGCGCTGGTGGACAGCAGCACCGACCGGTTGGCCTCCCCGGTGCGCCCGTCGGTGGCCGCGGACACCGCCTTGAGGATGTGCGGCGTCATCGACGGCCCGCTGACCCCGGCGCGCTCGGCCTCGGCCTGCTTCTCGTGGATCAGCGCGTAGATCTCCTCCGACGGCAGCGCGTCGTGCGCGGCGATCGGATGGGTGACCACGAAGGCGCCGCGGTTGCCGACCTGCCAGTGCGTGCGGATCGCCGTGGACAGCTCTCGCATGTCGTCGATGCGCCGCGGGTTGCGCCGCCCGCTGGAGACGCTGTAGTAGGCGGGAAAGTCGTCGCAGCGGTAGCCCACCACCGGGACGCCCTGGGTCTCCAGATATTCGAGCGTCAGCGCCGGGTCCAGCAGCGACTTGGCCCCCGCGCAGACCACCGCCACGCGGTGCCGCGTGAACTCCACGAGGTCGGCCGAGATGTCGAAGGTCCGCTGCGCGTCGAAGTGGACGCCGCCGATGCCCGCGACCGCGAAGACGCCGATCCCGGCGTACCCGGCGGCGACCAGCGCGGCCGAGACCGTCGTGCCTCCGTGGCCGCCGGCGGCGAGGACGGGGCCGAGGTCGCGGGAGCCGACCTTGGGGATCGTGGGCGTGGTCGCGAACAGCTCGATGTCCCGCTCGGACATGCCGATCACGAACCGGCCGTCCACGATGCCGGTGCGCGCGGGGACGGCGCCGTTCGCCCGGATCGTCTTCTCCATGCCAAGGGCGGTCTCGAGGTTCATGGGGTACTTCAGGCCCTGCACGATGCCCGAGGACTCCAGGGCCACCACGGGCAGTCCCGAGGCGAGGGTGTCGGCGACCTCCTCGGAGATCGAGTACAGGCTCGTCCGGTCGTGAAAGGACATGGGCAGTTCCTCCGTTGACGTGGTCAAGGTCGTGGATCGGATCGTCAAGGGCCCGGGGGGTCGTCGCGCCCCCGAATGCGGCACGGCCCGCCGCCCCCCGGGAACGGCCCCGTCAGTAGTGCGAGAACTCGTCGCTGTCGAAGCTGTGCCGCTCGTCGCCCTGCAACGGCGGGTTGAAGACGCTGATGAGCTCCATGTCGCCGCCCGGGTCGGCGATGAGGAAGTGCTCGTCATGCCGGTCCAGCGCGTAGATCACGCCCGGGCGGATCTCGTGGACGGTCCCGTCGGAGGCGATCACCTGGCCGCTGCCGGCAATGCAGTAGCAGGCCTCAAGGTGCCTGCGGTAGTGCAGCGGGGACTTCGACCCGGCCCGGACCACCGTGTGGGCGACCGTGAACCCCATGTTGTCCGTCTCGAGGAGAAACCGGTAGCTGAGGCCGTTTCCCCATTCGACGCACTTCACCTCGGACCTGTCGCGAACGATCATTTCACTGCACCTTTCCTCAGTAGCTATGACGTGGATATGAAGCGGTTCAGACGAGACTGCGGGTTTCCCGGACGAATCCCTCGATGGATTCCACCGAGCTGAACTGCGCAGGGGAGATGTTCGCCTCCCCGAGGGGAATGTCGAACCTGTCGCCCACCCACGCGATGAGGCGCAGCAGGCCGAGGCTGTCGACCACCCCCTTGTCCAGAAGGTCCAGATCGGCCGGCAGTTCGTCGGCGGGCACGTCGGGGGCGAAGTTCGTCACGATGAACTGCTTGATCTCGGCTTCCATGGACATGGGCCACTCCTTCCAGGGGTTCTGACGGGGTTCCGGCACCGCTGTGCCCGCGCGTCCTCGCCGAGGCGCGGCAGCGCCGGGAACGGCCGCGCGCGGGGGCGCGGCCGTTCCCTGAAATGGCTGGAAAACGCGATTCTCGCGGGTCATTCGGATACCGCGTGCGCGCGGCCGGGTGAATGCCTCCGGTATGACGGGAGGAGGCCGGCCTTAAGTGCGGGTATTCGCGCGGGAGGCCCTAGAAAGGGGCCGGGCGGTGATCCGGCGCCGGGCACAGCGGTGCCGTGGGAAAAGCGTGACATCCCGTACGGCCGCGAGTCAACCTCTGCGGGAAATCTCGCTTACCAGTTTCATGAGCGTGCTCGCCGGATGTTTGGCGACATGCGAATGAGGCCCTTCGCCGTTGAAGGACCTCGGTTCACGGGGGGAACGCGGCGGGTGCGCGGAAAGGACCTGATAGCGGGATCAGGGGTTGACACTCGCCACGAGAAGGCGTAGTTCATCCAGGTCGTATTCGGCGCGCCCCGGACTGCCGTAGCGGGTCAGCTTCCCCCGGCTCGCCCATTTGCGGATCGTCGCCTGCGACACCCCGGCCGCCAGGGCGGCGAGGTCGGTCGGCACGGTCCGCCGCCTCGGCGCGGGGCTCACAGCGCGTCCCCGGCGGGCACCGGGTCGGCGCCGGCGGGCCCGTCGAGCAGGGCCCGGTCCAGCGGCCTGCCCAGCAGCAGCCACTCCCGCGGGTGCCACACGTGACCCGCCTCGCAGCTCACCTCGGACGCCCGCCCCGGGCCGCTCTCGGCGTACAGGGACAGCGAGCATCCGGGGTTCGCGCACGATCCGATCTCACGCCGGGACCCGTCCCGGGGCTCAAGCACGGCCCGCGCGGCGGCGGCGACCTCCGCGATCTCCTCGGTCAGCGAGCGTGCCGCCGGGTGTCCGAGCAGCCAGTCTAGGTGCTCGCCCAGGAAAACGGCCAGCCGCGTGACCTGCGAGGATCGAGGCCCCGGCGTCCCGCGCTCGTCGGCGACGAGCGCCGTCCAGCACGCCAGGAAGGCGACCACGTCTCCGCGCGCGGACACCGCGTCCTCGTTCAGGCTGATCCCCGAGGGCCGCCTGCCGCTCACCCGTTCGGTGAAGGACCGCGGGCCGGAGGTCAGCGCCTCGGCGCACGCCTCGTGCAGGTCCGGCAGCGCCAGCAGCCCACGGCGCGCGGACGCGCGGCACGCGGCGCAGACCCGCAGGCCCGGCAGCGCGGGTGGACGCGCGTCGCCGGAGGCGGGCCGGTGGCACAGGGGTGCCTCACACGGGTGGTTCGTCATGCTGTTCTCCTCTTGGCGGGCCGGCGCGCTCGTGGGGCGCCGGATTGAGGGAGGGGCCGTTATCACAGGCTCTATTCGCGTGACTTACTCGTGGACAAATCTGGGGTACACCCCTGTCAAACCGCTTTCGAACCATTATTCGCGGCCGATAAAAGTTATTCGGACGGCCCGCGGGCGGGCTTTCCGCGTGCGCGCGGCGTCACGGTCCGTCGTCTCCCGTGGTCGGCGCCCGCCGCCGGCCCCGGACGGGACTTCGAATGCTCTGGGAAACCCGGCCCCTCCCGTCCGGTACGCGCGACGGCCGCCGTGCCCTGTCCGCTGGTCGGGCCGGGAGCGGCGCTGCCGTGACGGCCGCGGGCTCACAGACTTCTCCCAGAACCGCCCGCCCCCGTCCCAGAAACCCCGCAGGCGGACGGCCGAGGCTCTGCGGCATGACACGAAACAGACCGCGCACACGGCGCACACAGTGCGGACCGCCCCGGCCGGAACCCGGGGAGGGCCGATGATCGAGGTGAGGGGCCTCGCCAGGCGCTACGGCGACGTCACGGCGGTCGACGACCTGACCTTCGACGTCACACCCGGGTCGGTGACCGGCTTCCTCGGCCCCAACGGCGCGGGAAAGACAACCACGATGCGTATGATCCTCGGGCTCGACGCGCCCAGCGCGGGCCAGGCCCGGGTGCTCGGATCCCGGTTCGCCGACCTGCCCGCGCCGATGCGCGCGGTCGGCGCGCTGCTCGACGCGGGCGCCGTCCACCCGCGCCGCACGGCCCGTGACCACCTGCGGTGCCTCGCGCTGGCCGGCCGGCTGTCCCCGCGCCGCGTGGACGAGGTGCTCGACCTGGTCGGGCTGACCGACGTCGCGCACCGGCGGGCCGGAGGCTTCTCGCTCGGCATGAGCCAGCGGCTCGGCCTCGCCGCCGCCCTGCTCGGAGACCCCGAGGTGCTGCTCCTGGACGAGCCGGTCAACGGGCTCGACCCGGAGGGCATCGTGTGGATCCGCACGCTGATGCGCCGGCTCGCCGCCGAAGGCCGGACACTGCTGGTGTCCAGCCACCTGATGGCCGAGATGGCGCTCACCGCCGACCGGCTGATCGTGGTGGCGCGCGGCCGGCTGGTCGCCGACACCACCGTCGAGGCGTTCGCCCGCCCCGAGGGCGTGCTGGTGCGCACCCCGGACGCCCGCGCGTTCGCCCGCACGCTGGTGGCCTACGGCGCCTCGGCCGTGCGGCACGACGGCGGAGCGGGAGAGGAACTGATCGTGAGCGGGGTCTCCGCGCGGGAGATCGGACGGCTGGCCGCCGCCGAGGGCGTCGTCCTGCACGAGTTGACGCCCCGCCGGGCCTCGCTGGAGGAGGCGTTCATGGAACTGACCCGGGAGGTCACCGCGTACGAGTCCGCCGGAGCGGCACGGTGACCGCCCTCGCGGCGGCGCGCCGGCGGCCGGGTCTCGCCGACGCGATCCGCGCGGAGTGGCTCAGGACGCGGACGATCCGGTCGACCTGGTTCACCGTGTTGGCCCTGGTCGCGCTCGGAGCCTTCTTCGCGCTGCTGTTCGGCTTCCAGGGAGCCGCCGCGTACGCCAAGCTCACGGCGGCCGAACGCGCCGCCTTCCACCCCGAACCCGACTTCCGCCCCCTGATCTTCGCGCAGATCGTCGCCGGGTACCTGGGGCTGCGGGCGTTCACCGTCGAGTACGCCACCCGCACGATGCCGGTGACGCTGACCACGACGCCCCGCCGGGGCCGCGTCCTCGCCGCCAAGGCCCTGGTCTGCTCGGCCGTGACGCTGGCTGCCGGGACGGCCGCCGGGCTCGTGATCGTCTTCATCGGCCGCGCGGTGCTGACCGCCAAGGGCGTGCCCGTCAACGCCCTGGGCGAGCCGGGCATGTCGCGCGTCCTCGCGGGAACCGGGATCCTGCTCACACTGGAGACCCTGATCGGCCTGGCCGTCGGGTGCCTGCTCCGCGGCACGGCCGGGGCGCTGACCGTCGTGAGCGTCATCGGCATCTTCGTGCCGGCGATGGCGTCGCTGTACCCGGACTGGCTCGCGCGGCTCGTCCTGAGCTACTGGCCGATCACGGCGGGCCTGCGGCTGCTCAGCATGGACGGCGACCCCGCCCTCCCCGGGCCCTGGGCCGGGGTCGCCGTGATGGGCGGCTGGGCCGCCGTCCTGCTGGCCGCCGCCTTTGCGGCCTTCCGCGGACGGGACGCATGATGCTTTGACGCCCGCCGGGGACCGGGAGGGCGTGGACGATCGAGGAGGTGACGATGGAACCGGAGGCACGGGCGGCGCGCCCAGGCGAGCGGCTGCTGGTCGTGGACGACGAGCCCACCGTGCGGGAACTGCTGTCGGCCACGCTGCGCTTCGCCGGATTCGCCGTGGACTCCGCGGCCACCGGCGCCGAGGCCGTCGACGCCGTCCGCGACCGGCGGCCCGACCTGATCCTGCTCGACGTGATGCTGCCCGACCTGGACGGCTTCCAGGTGGTGCGCAGGCTGCGCGAGCTGGCCCGCCCCCCGGTCCCCGTGCTGTTCCTCACCGCGCGCGACTCCCCGGCGGACAAGGTCACCGGCCTGACCCTCGGCGGCGACGACTACGTCACCAAGCCGTTCGACCTGGCCGAACTGCTCGCCCGCATCAGGGCGATCCTGCGCCGCACCGGCTTCCCGCACGCGCATGCCCTGGTCGTCGGCGACCTGCAGGTCGACGTGGAGGGCCACCACGTCCTGCGGGGCGGCGTCCCGGTCCGGCTCTCGCCGACCGAGTTCCGCCTGCTGTGCTATCTCGCGGACAACGCGGGGCGGGTCGTCTCCAAGGCCCGGATCATCGAGGACGTCTGGCAGTACGACTTCGCCGGGGACACGAGCATCGTCGACACCTACGTCAGCTATCTGCGCCGCAAGCTGGAGGCCGCCGGGCCCCGGCTGATCCACACGGTGCACGGCGTGGGCTACGTGCTCCGCGAGCCCCGGTGACGGCCGTGGCGGACCCTCGCCCGGGAGCCTCGGTGACGGCCGTGGCGGGCCCTCGGCCGGTGCCCGTGCGCCGCCCGCGGCGGATGTCGCTGCGCGCCCGGCTGCTGCTGATCACGTGCGTGCTGCTGGCGGCCGGGCTCGTGCTCAGCGGGTCCATCGTGGTCGGCCTGCTGCGGGCGAGCCTGGTGGACCGGGTGGACACCCAGCTCCGCGCCCTCGGCGGGATCGCCGCCGTGCTGCCGCCCGCCTCCGCGGCGCCGGGCACGTCCGACCGGCTCGCCGGCAGCGCCCTCACGGCCAAGCTCGACCTGATCAACCGGCTCTACCTGGGAAGCCTCACCCCCGAGGGCGCGGCCGGTTCCGAGGTGACCATCCCGGCGGGAGCCGGGGGCCCGGTGCTGCCCCGGCTCGGCACCGCGGCGGTCGCCCGCCTGGACGGGCGTCCGTTCGAGGCCGCCGACCGAGACGGCACGGGGTCCTGGCGGGTGCTCGTCCTGCCGCGCGGCCGCGCGCCGCTGCCCGCCGGCCTGGCCGGGCGGACGCCGGGGAGCGGTGTGGTCGTGGCCGCCTCGCTCGACGCGGTCACCTCCACCGTCGGACGGCTCCGCACGACCTTCGTCGTCACCGGGGCCGCCCTACTGGCCCTGCTCACCCTGGCCGGATGGTTCGCGATCCGCGCCGGGCTGCGCCCGCTGCGGCGCATCGAGGAGACCGCCGCCGCCATCGCCACCGGCGACCTCGGCCGCAGGGTGCCCGGCCCCGAGGACCCCGGCACCGAGGTCGGGCGCCTGTCGGCCTCGCTCAACGGCATGCTCGTCCAGATCGAGCGGGCCTTCGCCGCGCGCACCGAGTCGGAGGCGCGGCTGCGGCGGTTCGTCGCCGACGTCGGCCACGAGCTGCGCACCCCGCTCGTCGGCATCAAGGGCTTCTCCGAGCTGTACCGCATGGGCGGCCTGCCGGACGCGGGCCCGGCGATGGCCCGCATCGAGAGCGAGTCGGCCCGGCTCGCCCGCCTGGTCGACGACCTGCTGCTGCTCGCCCGCCTCGACGAGGGCGGCGACGCGCTGCCCATGGACCTCGCGCCGATGGACCTGCGCACGCTCGCCGCCGACGCGCGCCTCGACCTGCGGGCCCTCGCGCCCGGGCGCCCGGTCGAGCTGACCGGCCCCGAGGACGGGCCGCCCGCCTCGGCGCCGGTGCTCGGGGACGAGGCCCGGCTGCGCCAGGTGGTGAGCAACCTCGTCGGGAACGTGGTGGCGCACACCCCCGAGGGCGCCCCCGTGCGGATCGGCGTCGGGACGGTGGGCGGCGAGGCCGTCCTGGTGGTCCAGGACCATGGGCCCGGCCTCACCGCCGAGCAGGCGGGCCGGGCGTTCGACCGCTTCTACCGCGCGGACGCCTCCCGCAGCAGGACCGGGCCGGGAGGAGCGGGGCTCGGGCTCGCGATCGCGCGCTCGCTGGCCGCGGCGCACGGCGGCCGCATCGACCTGCGCACCTCACCCGGCCACGGCGCGACCTTCACGCTGGCCCTCCCCGTTCACCCCGGCGGGCCGTAGCCCCCCGTGCCGGCGGGTGCCGTCGCAGGTAAGTGGCTCGTCCGGTGGGTCCCGGTCAGCTCGGCGGGCCGTAGGGCTCGATCGGCGGGTCGGCGAACGGGCCCCCGCCCCCCGCCTGGCCGACCCGGCGACCGGCGTCCTCGGTGACGCGCAGGGCGTACAGGCCCTGTTCGGGGTCGAGCGGCACCAGCCCGTAGGTCGTGTCGGCGTCGTCCTCGGTCAGGCCGAGCCGCCGCAGGGCTTCTTCCAGCGTCGCCCCCGCCGGGAGCCGCACCGTGACCAGGACCATGGCCCCCACGTTACGCGTCCCGGCGCGGCCGATGGGGCACCGTGCTGGTCGTCAGGCCGGTCAATGGGCCGGTCAACGGGGGCGCCTCACACCATGGCGGTTCTGGCGGTCCGCCGCTTCAACGACGCCAGCAGGCCCGCCGTGTCCGCGATGCCGTACCCGTAGTCGTAGTCGAACCCGACGTCGCTGCGGTCGTCGGCGGTGCGGTGGAGCAGCGTGCGAAGCTGGGCGGGGGAGATCACCGAGGCGGGCCAGCGGGTCCGGATGGCGGCCACCAGCCCCGCGGCGACCGGGCAGGCCGCCGAGGTGCCCGAATCGGGGGTGCCCGCCCCGAACGCGCCGGACCCGGCGAAGTGGGTGTAGGAGCAGACGTCGGGCTTGCGGTCGCTCAGCCGCCCCGGCCCCTGCGAGGAGTAGCCGACGCGCACGCCGTTGGTGTCCACCCCGCCGATCGACAGCACCTGCGGGTGGGAGTTGGCCCCGACGATCGGCCGGGAGGGGAACGCGCACCGGCGGTCCTTGCACTCGGTCCCGCAGTTGCCCGCCGCGAACAGGATGTCGGCCCCGGCACGTTCCAGGCTGCCCACGATGATGTTGAACGGGTGGGCGGCGTTGTCGGAGTAGTTGCCCGGCTGGCCGGGCGCCAGGTCCCATGACGGGGAGAACGAGCCCCAGCTGTTGCTCACCACCAGCGAACGGGTGGCCGCGGGCTGGTCGTCGAGCACCGTGCGCAGGTGGGCGAACGCGGCGATCGCGTCCGACAGCAGGCCGTCCATGACCGTGTCGCCCTGCCGCCGGGACAGCAGCACCGGGACGTCGAGGATCGACGCCTTGGGAGCCGCGATGAGCGCGTCGAAGGCGCACATCGTGCCGTGGTCGACGGGGAACCGCCCGGCGGTCCCGGAGACGCCCGAGGGATTCCAACTGCGGCTCGCGTCGATCGTGAAGCTCCGGCCGAGGGCGCGGGTGACGTGCGCGGAGTTGATCCCGGTGTCGCAGATCGCGAGCGCGACGTCCTGGCCGTCGTACCCCTCGGCCTGGAGCTCCGCCACGGCCAGCAGCCGCTCGACGTCCTGCCAGGTGCCGACGGGCGGGGTGCCGCCGCAGGTGAGGCTCGTCTCGATCATCGGGTCGGCGTAGACCGCCACCACGCCGCTGTGCCGACCGGGCAGCAGGGCCATGCGCGTGGAGGTCTCGTCGTCCGAGATCTCGCCCCTGACCAGCACCGACGCCTCCTCGGGCGCCATGGAGAAGTTCAGCGGCTGGTTGAGGGACAGCGGGTCGCCGCCGCCGGACGCGGGGTGGGCGCGGGGGAGGGCGACCGGTGTGTAGGAGTGGTCGAGCGCGACGCCGGGGAGTTCGCCGGTGACGTCCGCGGTGGTCGCGGTGAGGCCGGGGGCCGCGACGGCCGCGACGACGTCGGGGGAGGGACGGAGCTGGATCAGGACCCGCATGAGGACACCACCTTGAGAAGCGCGAGGAAGGAACGCGTCAAACGTTGCTCCATCGCGTTCAGCGCGTCCACCAGCAGAAATGTGGCGTCGGCCGCCAAATCGCCGCGAGATACCGCGAAAGAACGCGCCAAATTTTTTCGGGACGTTCCAGTGCCGAGCCGGTCTCGTGCGAAGGCTTCCGTCGGCGGCATCGTTTGGCTACGTTGTGACACATGATCGCCGAGGTCGACATGCCGTCACGTCCAGAGTCCGGAACGGGAGTCGAGCAATGGCTCCCGGTGCGCCCCAGGCTGGTGGCCGCCAGCGCCTTCATGCTCTTCCTCGAGCTGGCGCTGATCCGCTGGACGGGTTCGAACATCGTCCACCTCAGCTACTTCACGAACTTCGTGCTGCTCGGCTCGTTCCTCGGCATCGGCCTGGGCTTCCTGCGGGTCGGCCGCAGCAAGGCCCAGCCGTACTACTCGCCGATCGTCCTCGCCCTGCTGGTCCTGGTCGTCCTGTACTTCCCGGTGACGGTCAACCGCGAGACCGAGGGCGTGCTGTACTTCACCAGCCTGAGCACCAGCGGGCCGCCCGCGTGGGCGATCCTGCCCGTGGTGTTCCTCGCGGCGGCACTCGTCCTCATGGGCCCCGCCGAGCTGGTCGGCCGGTGCTTCCCCGAGCTGCCGCGCCTGGAGGCCTACCGCTACGACCTGATCGGCAGCCTCGCCGGCATCGCCGCGTTCTCGCTGCTGTCGTTCGCCGGCGCCCCGCCCATTGTCTGGGGCGTCATCGCCGCCGTCGCCTACGGAGTGCTGCTCCAGCCGCGCAAGCTCAGCAACTACCTGCTGCTGGTCACCCTGCCCTCGCTGGTGGTGGTCGCGGCCCTCGGCTCCGAGACCCTCACCGCGGGCGCGCTGTGGTCGCCGTACTACAAGGTCACCTACAAGCATGAGAGTTACGGCCCCGCCCCCGCCCTGACCATTTCGGTCAACGGCATCCCGCACCAGCAGGCCGTCCCGGCCGCCGCCCGCCTCCAGTACGAACGCCAGTACGCCGTGCCGTACGAGCGGGCCGTGACCGCCGCCGGACGGCTCGACGACGTGCTCATCGTCGGCGCGGGCAGCGGCACCGACGTCGCCATCGCGCTGTCCAAGGGCGCCAAGCACGTCGACGCCGTCGAGATCGACCCCAAGCTGCGCGAGCTCGGCGGCCTCTACCACCCCGACCAGCCCTACCGCGACCCGCGCGTCACCACGCACATCACCGACGGCCGCGCCTACCTGGAGCGCACCGACAAGAAGTACGACCTCATCCTGTTCGCGCTGCCCGACTCGCTCACCCTGGTCTCGGGAGCCAGCTCGCTGCGGCTGGAGAGCTACCTGTTCACCGAGCAGGCCATGCAGGCCGCCCACGACCACCTCAAGCCGGGCGGCGCCTTCTCGATGTACAACTACTACCGCGAGCAGTGGCTGGTCGACCGGCTCGCCTCCACCGCCCAGGCCGCCTTCGGGCACAAGCCCTGCGTGGACGAGGTCGGCGGCGGGCAGCAGGCCGTGATCACGGCCGGGGTCACCGCCGACGCGCAGCGCTGCGTGTCCGAGTGGGCGGGCGCCAAGGCCGACACGCCGCCCCCGGCCGTGGACGACCGCCCGTTCCTCTACCTGCACGGGCGCGACATCCCGTCCATCTACCTCATCACGCTCGGGCTCGTGCTGCTGGTCAGCATCGTCGCGGTGCGCGCCGTGGCCGGGCCGTTCCGGCGCATGCGCCCCTACGCCGACCTGTTCCTGCTCGGCGTCTCGTTCCTGCTGCTGGAGACCAAGAACGTCACCGGCTTCGCGCTGCTGTTCGGCACGACGTGGGTGGTCAACGCGGTCGTGTTCGCCGGAGTGCTGGTCGCCGTGCTGGCCGCGGTGGAGGTGACACGGCGCTTCCGCACGCCGTCCCTGCCGGTGATGTACGCCATCCTGCTGGGCGGGCTCGTGCTCGCTGCCGTCGTGCCCAACTCGTGGCTGCTCTCGCTACCACTGCCACTGCGGCTGGTGTGCGCGGTGGTGATCGCCTTCCTGCCGATCTTCGCGGCGAACGTCGTGTTCGCCAAACGCTTCGCCGACACCGCCGACGCCACGGTCTCCTTCGGCGCGAACCTGCTGGGCGCGATCCTCGGCGGCTGCCTGGAGTACCTCAGCCTGATCATCGGCTACGAGGGCCTCCTGGTCGTCGCCGGCCTCCTGTACCTGGGCGCCTTCGTCCTCCTACCCCGCACGGCAAGGGCTCTATAAGAAGCACCCGGCCATTGGGCCGGACCGAGGCTGGATCGACGTGGTCACGACGGGATGGCCGTTCGGCACCGGGTCCCTGTACTGGCTGATCGAGGCGTGTGGCGGCATGGACCCCCATCACCGATGACGCCCGACACCGAGCTTCGGGACGTCGGTGACCAACCGCGTGCGGATGCGCCGCCTGTTCAGCACGCCCGGTACGCCGGGGCGTTCCGTCGATGAAGCGCACGCAACTGAGAATCTAGAGATCGACAAGTGGGGACTTATAGTTTCTCACCATGAGAAAGCGATCTTCTGTCCTTATCGTCCCAGCCGCGCTCGCCGTACTCGCCGCTCCCGGCGCGGCCTCGGCCGCATCGGGACTTCCGGCGGCAGGGGTTTCCTCGGCCTCGTCGGCTTCGCGTACCGCGATCTTCTCCTTCCGGGGCATGAACCTGAAGCTCCCCGCCGGCTGGAAGGTGCACCGCAACGGAGACGAGGTCGTGGTGACGACCGGAAAGTGCAAGAAGCCGGAACCCTTCGCTCCGAACTGCCAGGCCTTCTGGGTGTTCGGTCCGACGGCGTACACCAATCTCCCGGTCGGGGGCGGTTCCATCACCTACACGGGCAAGTACCAGTTCCACCCCTTCAGCGGCGTGATTCCCTGCCCGTTCAATGCCAAGAACAGCTGGTACCCCGCCGAGAAGGCCGCCTCGACAGGTCTGCGTCAGGTCGGACGGGGCCACAAGGCGAAGTACACCGCCTGGCCCAACCAGTGCGTGACGAACAACGGTGGCAGGCGGACGGCGAGCTTCACCCAGCAGGAGTGGTTCCTGCCCAAGTCGCAGATCCTGGTGGTGGACGTCTGGAACACCCCGGGGCTGTCGAAGGTACTCAAGCGCGCCACCTGGAGCTGACCGTGAGTCGTGTGCCGGACCCCGGGGTCCGGCACACCCCATGCGCTGGGCCGTTCCCCAGGTGACCGCCCTGTCGTGACGGCCCAGTGGTCCGGATGCCGGGGCGGTCACGAAATCCCTTGGTCGAATGTCGGTGACCGCAGTGAGCAGGCCGGTCTCGTACGCTGCCGCGACCGCGGCCGCCCGGTCGTTCACCTCGAGTTCGGCGAAGATGTGCAGCAGGCGCGTCTTCACCGTCGCCTCGGTGATGAACGGTTTCGCGGCGACCTCTCGACTGGTCGCCACGGGCGATGAGCCCGAGCACCTCGAGTTCCCGGCGGCTCAGCGTCCGCTGTTCCGGCGTGCGCACCTTCTGCGTCAGCACGCGGGCCACGGAGGAGGGACAGCGATCAGCGGACCGGCGATGCGGTGTCGCGGTCAGAAGCCGCAGGCGTCGGCGAGGGTTTTGGCGGTCTGGTCGTTCGGGGTGGGGGTCTTCGAGGGGGTGGGACGGGCCGCCAGGTGGGAACGCGTCGGGGTCGGCGTGGCCGCGGGGGTGCCGGCGGACGGGCTCGCGGTGGCGCCCTGCGCGAGGCCGGACGGCGTGCCGCCGGGAGAGGCCGAGGCGGTGGGGGAGGCACTGGCGCCGGCGGCCACGGTGCGGGCGGCCGCGTTCTCCGACTGCTTGATCGCACGGGCGGTCAGGCGGCGGATCTTCACCCAGTCGGCCGCGCCCGGCCAGATCGTGGGCGGGACGAACTGCAGGCTGGTGGTCCTGGCGTCCTTGACCTTCAGCGCCAGCGGCACCAGGTGCTCCAGCAGGTCGCGCGGGATGTCGGTGCGGAACATGTGCCGCGTCGCGCTGGCGATCTTCCCGAAGTTGGCCAGGACGACGCTGGGCGTGGCCTGGTCCAGCAGGGCGCCCATGACGCAGCGCTGGCGTGACATGCGCGAGAAGTCGTCGCTGTCGACGCGCGAGCGGCCGTACCAGAGCACGTGCTCGCCGTCGAGCCTCTGGACGCCGGCCTTGATCGTGCCCGCCGTCCCGAAGTGGCCGCCCCACTTGATGTCCTGCTCGACGCGGATCCTCAGCCCGCCGATCGCGTCGATCAGCGCGGCGAACCCGTACATGTCGACGATCGCGTAGTAGTCGATCTTGAGTCCGAGGGTGTGGCCGATGGCGCTCTTGAGCTCCTGGGGGCCCCTGCCCTTGCCGATGTGGTCCTCGGCGTACTGCCAGACCTCGTTCAGCAGGCCCTGCCCGGAGTCGCCGGTGAAGCCGTTCGGGAACCGCGCGGCCAGCGGGTCGCCCTTGGGGAAGCGGATGTACTGCAGGTTGCGCGGCAGGCTGAACATGACCGCGTTGCCCGTCCTGACGTCGACGCTGGCGACGGTCATGCTGTCGGTCCGCACGCCCGTCCTGTTGCCGGCGGCGTCGCCGCCCACGAGCAGGAAGTTGACGCGGCGGCGGCCGTTCCAGGGGTCCTCCTGCTTGACCGGCGCGACCGTGGTCGAGGGGTCGGGATCGGAGGGGAAGACGGCGTTGACGGTGACCCGCGCGGTGACCACGCTGCTCGCCGTCAGGGCGAAGGGCGCCATCACGGTCACGCACAGCACGCCGACCACGATGCCCGAGACCACCTGGCCGCTCTGGGGCAGCCGCTGGGGGCCGAGCGCGACGTAGGAGGTGGCGACCAGCGCGAACCACGCCAGCGCGCCGACGCCGGCGACGACGGTCACCGCGACCAGCGTGCTGTCCTTCACGGCCAGGCCGACGTTCTCCCGCAGGACGAGGGCCAGGACGGCCGCGGTCACCAGGATCAGGCCGAACCCCCCGAGCAGGATGAACCCGGCCCGGCGGCGTCCCGCGCGCAGGTGGGCCGCGCCCGGGACGATCGCCGACAGGCCCGTCCAGCCGATGACGGACGCGGTGCTCGGCGGCTTGGCGAAACGGGGAGGAGTCGTGGCCGCCCGCTTGGGAGCCGGTTCCTCGGGGCCGTCGGCGTCCGCCTCCTCCGAATTGTCGCCAAGCGGCGTCGTCACAAGCGCTCCCCTGACTGGTTCAGATCCGGCCGCCAATCAGGCGAGACGCCATGCCGGCCCCGCGCGTACCCGGATTCCAGGATTGTAGCTCCCATACCTGGACATCGCAGACGTAAGACGAATATGAGGGAATCAGTCGGTAACCAGCACCTTAAGTGGTGATGTCACCCGACGGCGGCGGACCGCCGCCGGGTCGCTGATGGGTCGCTACGAGGTGGTGGAGGCGGGGGCCAGCCAGGTATTGCACTGGTACGTCTTGAGACGCTCGTAGCCCTGGCGGAACCAGCGACCGCTGTTGGGCGGCGAGCCGTGGTCGCGCGGGTACCCGGGCCAGTCGCCGACGTTGGAGAAGAAGTAGTACAGGTTGTTCCGGCGCGCGGGCGTGATCGGGTAGCTCGCGGCGACCGACCGCATCCACAGGCCGCTGAAGCAGTTGGCCTGCAGCTCGTACCTGCGGCTGAGCGCCAGCCTGCCGCTCGTCGTGCGCGAGTCGAGCGTCTTGCGCCACCAGGAGTCCTCCAGCCCGGTCAGGTGCTGGACGTGGTGGCCGTACTCGTGGGCGAACATGCCGGTGAAGGCCCCGTGCCAGCTCGACAGCGCGCCGTACCCCCGCTGGTTCCCCTGTCCCCGCGCCATCGCGGACGTGGAGCCGTAGATCGTGCTGTTGCGGGGGCAGTAGTACGGCACGATGCCGCCCTTGTGCGGGAAGTCCCCGCACGCGCCGCGCCCGCCCCGGGCCGTGATCGCGTAGTTCGGCGGCGAGAACGGGATGCCGACCCTGCCCAGCGCGGCGGCCCACGTCCTGTTCATGCACTTCGACGTCGCCAGGATCAGCGCCTTCAGCTGGGCGTTGTCGAAGACGTCGGTGGCCCTCGCGCGGCAGTTCGACTTCGGCAGCGAGCCCACCTTGTAGACCGTGTTGGCGGTCAGCGTGGTGTTGAGGACGGGCCTGGCCGGCGGCGGCGTCCTGTCAGGCCGGGAGCCGGTGCTGCGCGTCGGAAGCGGCTCCACGGGGGCGTTCGTGAAGCGCGGGTCCGGCGTGTACGGCTCGTATGTCGGGATCGCCACGGGGGAGGTCGTGGTGCCGCCGTTCTTGGAGCCCGCGAGCAGCGCCGCGCCGATCACCAGCAGGACGAACACGGTCGCGATCGCGCCCAGCACGCCGCCGACGATCGCCGCGCCGCTCGATCTGCGCTTCGGCGGGCGCCATCCGGGCGTGCCCCAGCCCGGCGGGCCGTACGGCCCCCGCGCCGGACCGGGCGGGACCTGCCGTCCGGGCGGCGGGGGCTGCGGGAACGCCTGGCCGCCCTGGGGCGGGGGAGCCTGGTGCCCCCCGTGGCCGGGCTGCGGCGGGTACGGCTGCCGGTACGGCCGCGCCGGGCCCTGCGGGGGAGGCGGTTGCGCGGGGCCCGGGTACGGCGGACGCCCGGGCGCCTGGCCCGGGTACGGCTGCCGCCCCGGGATCGGCGCGCCGGGTCCCTGCCCGGGATATTGCCCCGGTCCCTGTCCGGGATATTGCCCGGGATACTGGCCCGGGAACGGCGCGGCGGGACCCTGGCCGGGGTGGCGCCCCGGCGGGTTCTGGCCCGGCTGCGCGGGGCCCGGGTACGGTGAGCGGCCGGGCGGGGCCTGAGGCGGGTAGCCGGGCGGGGGCCGCATCGGCTCCTGCGGCGCGTATGGCTGCCCGGGCGGGGGCGCCGGCGGTGCGCCGCCCTGGGGTGGTCCGTAGGGGTGGCGCCCCCCGTGCGATGGCGGTAATGGCTGCCGTCCGTCGCCGCCCCCGTTGGTGGCCATTCCGTGCGCCCCCTTCCCGGTCCTCGATGGACCGAGACGTTCTCCCCTGCCACCAGTTCCGCAATTCACACCATTTAGGGCAGAACTCTACTCATTTCTCAGCAGTCACGGATGTAGCCGTATATGGTTACATTCTGAAATCATCCAAGGTGATCTCTGCGATGTTCCGGAATCGCCGCGCCCCTCTGCCCTAGCTTCGATTCCATGAATCTGCAGCAGCTCCGTTATGTGGTCGCCACTGCGGAGCACCGCACCATGACCGACGCGGCCAGGTCGTTGTACATCGCCCAGCCCGCCCTTTCCCGCGCCATTCGTGACTTGGAACGCGAACTGGGCATGACCCTTTTCGCGCGTTCGGGCCGGGGAGTGGTGGTGACCGCGCAGGGCCGCCGCGTCGTGAAACTCGCCAAGGAAGCGCTCGAGGCCGTGTCCGAAATCGAGGCGCTGGCCACGCACACGCATTCGGGGGGTGGCGAGCTGCGCATAGCCTCGCCGCCGACCCTGGAGCCCGGCCTCGCGGGACGCCTCCTGCCCGCCTACGTCGCCGACCATCCGGGCGTGCGCGTGCAAATCGTTCGCTCGGACGGCCGGGACGGCGTCGTGCACGCCATCCGCGAGCAGCGCGCCGACCTCGGGCTGACCGACCTGCCGGTTCCGGCCGACCTGGTCAGCCATCCGCTGGAGCGCCAGGAGATCGTGCTGATATCCCCGCCTGGGCTCGACCTGCCGGACACGGTGCCGATGATCCGCCTCAACGGCATGCGCCTCATCCTGCCCCCGCCGGGCAGCGCGCGGCGCCGGGAGTTCGACCAGCTATTCGCCACCTACGGCGTACGGCCGGTCGTCGCCGCCGAGACCGACGAGCGCGGCGCCTGGCCCTCGCTGGTGCGCACCGCCTCGGCGTCCTTGCTGTGGTACCGGGGGACCGCCGAGCAGGCCGTCAAGGCGGGGCTGGTGGTCCGCTCCCTCGACCCGCCGCTGCGCAGGATCGTCGCGCTCGTGCACGCGCGCAGGCGCCTCCCCGTCGTGGCCCAGGATTTCCTCACGCTGGCCGAGAAGGGGCGTGCGATCTGAGTGGTTTTGGAGCGTTCCCAGCAAGTGGGAGCGCTTTCCGGCGGAGCCGTTCTTCCCCACGGCGATCCCGGCACACAGACCCGCACACAGACCCGCACACAGACCCGCACACAGACCCGCACACAGACCCGCACACAGAGCCTCACACGGACCCGGCACACAGGCCCGGCACACGCGTCCGGCACGGCGGGCGTACGCTGGCGGCGATGCATACTTTGCGCCTGCGTGACCGCGAGTTCCGCCCAGGCGACTTCGCCGTCATGGCCGTCGTCAACCGCACCCCCGACTCCTTCTACGACCGGGGCAGGACGTATGGCTTCGACGCCGCACTCGCCGCCGTGGACGCCGCCGTCCGCGCCGGAGCCGACATCGTCGACATCGGCGGCGTCAAGGCGGGTCCCGGCGACGCGGTGGACGCCGCCGAGGAGATCCGCAGGGTCGCCGACCTGGTGGCCGCCGTGCGCGAGGCCCATCCGCGTCTGGTGATCAGCGTGGACACCTTCCGCGCCGAGGTCGCCGAAATCGTGGCTCAGGCGGGAGCCGACCTGCTGAACGACACCTGGGGCGGGCCCGACCCCGGTCTCGCCGGCGTCGCCGCCAAGCACGGCATCGGCCTGGTGTGCGCGCACGCCGGGGGCGTCACCCCGAGGACGCGACCGCACCGCATCGCCTACGACGACGTGGTGGCCGACGTCCTCTCCCACACCGTCGGACTGGCCGAGCGGGCCGTGCGCGCCGGGGTGCGCGAGGACGCGATCCTCATCGACCCGGCCCATGACTTCGGCAAGAACACCCGCCAGTCCCTGGAGGTCGGCCGCAGGCTCGGCGAACTGGTCGCCACAGGATGGCCCGTGCTGGTCGCCGTCTCCAACAAGGACTTCGTGGGGGAGACCCTCGGCGGCCTACCCGTCGAGGAGCGCCACGCCGGCACGCTGGCCACGCTCGCCGTCCACGCGTGGCAGGGGGCGCGGGTCTTCCGCGTCCACGACCCCGCCGCGGCCGTGACGGCCCTCGCCGAGGTCGAACGCCTCCGGGCCGGTCGTTAGCCGCGCCCTGTTAGTCACGATGGGCGCGGCCCCGCCGGGGCTCAGCCATACAGGACCGACAGGAACCTGATCAGGATCGCCTCGCGGGTCGCGGCGGGCAGCGCGTCGAGCACCGTGTTGACCACCGCCATGTCCGGCCCGCCCGATCCGCCGAGGTCCACGCCGACCGACGCTGCCAGCTCGGCGAACGTCGCGTCGTCCAGCGCGTCCAGGTCCAGCGAGGCCAGGATCTCCGCCAGCCCGTCCGGCACCTTCGCCGGCCCTCTGCGCCGGGCGGCGGCGGCCGACTCGGCGATCACTTCCAGCATCGCCTCCACGCCCTTGAGCGTGACCCCGGTGACCGTGACGTGCAGATTCGCCGGAATGCCCGCGTAGGAGAGCTGCGGCTGCAGGAACCAGCCCCGCGCGCGGGCCTCGTCCGACAGCACGAAGACGTCGACGCCGTCCGTGCCGTCCGTGCCGTCCGTGCCGGTCGCACCGGTCGAGCCGGTGAACGCCACCAGCGACGCCTCCGGCTCGCCCAGCACGCGCAGGCCTGGGATCTCGCCGATGCCCTCGGCCAGCCTGCGCGTCGCCGCCAGCGTGTCGCGGGCGAGGCCGAGGTAGCCGTCCCGGCCGAGCGCGTTCAGCGTGGCCCAGGCGCCCGCGAGCGGGCCCGCCGACTTCGAGCTCTGCACGGTGGTGTTGATCACCGTGTACCCGGGCCAGGCGGCCGAGGCGAAGTACGCGGCGCGGCGCAGCGCCGGGTCGGCGAAGAGCACCACCGAGGCGCCCTTGGGGGCGTACCCGAACTTGTGCAGGTCGCAGGAGATGGACGTCACGCCCGGCACCGACAGGTCGAACGGCGGGACGGCGGCGCCCGCCCGGGCCAGCCATGGCAGCAGCCAGCCGCCCACGCAGGCGTCGACGTGGCACAGCACCCCGCGCTCCGCGGCCAGCGCGGCGATCTCGGCCACCGGGTCGACGACCCCCTGCGGGTACGACGGGGCCGAGGCCACCACCAGCACCGTCTCGGGCGTGATCGCGGCGGCGACGGCGGCCGGGTCGGCGCGGAAGGTGACCGGGTCCACCTCCACCGGCGCGACCTCGGCGCCGAGGTAGTGGGCCGCCTTGTGGAAGGCCGGGTGGGCGGTGACCGGGACCACGATCCTGGGTCTGCCGGCGACCGGGCGCGCGTCCCGGGCCGCCTTCACCGCCAGCATGATCGACTCGGTGCCGCCGCTGGTGAAGATGCCCGGCGTGTGCGGCCCGCCGCCCAGGAGCTCCGCGACGGCCCTGACGACCTGCTTCTCCATGGCGACGACGCTCGGGAACGCCGTGGGGTCGAGGGTGTTGACCTCCAGCATCTCGAAGTACGCCCGGGCGGCCGCGTCGTGCACCTCCGGCCGGCCGGTGTCGTAGACGTAGGCGGTGACCTTGCCCCCGCGCACCTGCAGGTCGTCCCGCTTCAGCAGGGCGAGCTCGGCGAGGATGTCCTCGGCTGAACGGCCGTTCTCGGGAAGCACGTGGTTCTCCCTCGCTGCGTGAATGGCGCCACGGCACGCGGCTCCTCGCCGGACGGCCCCCAGAGCACGGGTGCGCCGCGTTGATCGGCGAGGGACATTATCCCGCCCATCACCGTATGCGGGGCATGCGGGACATGGGCGGTGAGCGCGTCCCGGTCTATGAGGCGGCCGGGCACGCGGGGGTGCCGGTCGGGCGAGCCGTTGGCGGCCTACCCGCCCGGGGGCTACGAGGGGTTCGGGCTGAGGGGCAGGCGGACCACGGCGCGCAGGCCGGGAGAGGCGTCCTCCAGGTGCACGGAGCCGCGATGGGCGCGGACGGTCTCGCGGACGATCGCCAGCCCCAGGCCCGCGCCGCCGTCGTCGCGGCTGCGCGCCCCGTCGAGCCGGGTGAACCTGTTGAACACGCGCTCCCGGTCGGCCTCCGGGATGCCCGGCCCGTCGTCGGCCACAGTGATCACGGCCTGCGCCCGCGTCGCCCGCAGCTCGACGGAGACCTTGGCGCTCGCGTGCCGCACCGCGTTGTCGATCAGGTTGACCAGCACCCGGCCGAGGTCCAAGGCGTCGCCGTCCACGACCGCGGGCTCGGCCGCCGCCACGGTGACCACCTCGTCGTCGTAGCGGGCCGTCGTCACCCCCACCAACTCGCCCAGGTCCACCGGCTGCCACCGGGCCGGACGACGGCGCTCGTCCAGGCGGGCCAGCGTCAGCAGCCCCTCGGCCAGGCGGCTGAGGCGCAGCGTGTCCTCCAGGACGCCCTCGGCGGTCTCGTGCCAGTCCTGGCCGTCCGGATGGCCGAGCGCGACCTCCAGCTGCAGGCGGATGCTGGCGAGCGGGCTGCGCAGCTCGTGGGCGGCGTCGGAGATCAGCGCGCGCTGGGACGCGTCGGCGGCCTCCAGCCGGGCCAGCATGTCGTTCAGCGTCGTGGCCAGCTCGTGCACCTCGTCGTGCGCCTCCGGCACCGGCAGGCGGCGTGCGCGCGCGGCCGCGCTGACCTCGGCCGCGCCCCGGCGCAGCGCCGTGATAGGCCGGAGCGTCCTGCCGATGATCAGCCAGCTCGCGGCGCCGAGCAGCACGAGCAGTATCGGCGTGCCGATGACGAGCATGTGGATGGTCGTGGTGAGGCTGTCGGCGACGTCCTTGAACGGCCGGGCGGCGATCACCGTGCGGCCGTGGTCGGCGCGCAGGACCACCACGCGCAGCGGGCCGGGGATGCCGTACGCGTCGCCGTCGACCACGCGGCCCTGGTCGCCGGACGACTCGCGGCCGGGTGTGCGGGGGTCGGCGAGCGGCACCAGCCGGTCGGCGCCCGGGGTGACGTGCGTGATGCGGCCCTGGGCGTCCACGACCTGGACGATCGTGCCGTCGGTGACCGCGATCGGGTCCGACAGCCGCTCGTCGTCGGCCAGCGCGACGACCTCCCTGGCCCGCTGGTAGGCGACCGCGTCCGTGGACTGTATGAGCGCCCGCCCGAGCACGCCGACCAGCAGCGTGGCCGCCAGCGCGAGCGCCACCCCCAGCGCGGCCGAGGCCGTCACGGTCAGCCTGAACCGCAGGCTCTTCCGCCGCCACCACGTCAGAGGCGACCGTGCGGCGCCCGGCGGCGTCCGCCCCGCCTGGGCCGCCGCGCCATCGTCCCCGTCATTGAGGGACGGAGACGGGTCAGCCGCCATCGCCCACCAGCCTGTAGCCGGCGCCGCGCACCGTCTGCAGGGCGTTGCGCCCGAACGGGGCGTCGATCTTCCTGCGCAGGTAGCCGACGTAGACCTCCACCACGTTGGGGTCGGTGTCGTAGGTGTCCCAGACGTGTTCGAGGATCTCGGTCTTGGACACGACCTCGCCGGGCCGGCGCAGGAGGAACTCCAGCAGCCCGAACTCGCGCGGCGTCAGCTCGATCGGGGTGTCGCCCCGCGCCACCGTGCGGCCCGCCGGGTCGAGGGTGAGATCGCCCGACCGCAGCACCGCCGGGCGGCGGCGGGCGCCGCGCCGCATGAGCGCGCGCAGCCGCGCGACCAGGACCACGTAGGAGAACGGCTTGGTGAGGTAGTCGTCGGCGCCGAGGTCGAGGCCGTCGGCCAGGTCGTACTCGCCGTCCTTGGCCGAGAGCATCAGGACGGGCACCCAGTTCTCTTCGGCCCGCAGCCGCTTGCACACGTTGTAGCCCGACAGCCTGGGCAGCATGATGTCGAGCACGACGACGTCGTAGTCGCCCTCTCGGGCCAGGTGAAGCCCTTCCTCGCCGTCGTGGGCGAGGTCGACGGCGAAACCCTCGGCCGTCAGCCCGCGCCTGAGCGCCGCGGCCATCCGCCTCTCGTCCTCGACGACGAGCACGCGCATTCGTACCCCCTGTGTGGTTGTCCCCCTATCTTGGCCTGTCCTTCCTGAGACCCGCCTGAGAGCCCCGGCGGTGGCCTCGTCCCCCGCCACCAGCGCGAACGGTCCCGGCGGGCCGAAGTCTGAGAGCCTTCTCAGCCTGTCTCAGCTTCAGCTCAGGACCCGGGCGGCAGTCTGCGTGGTGTCGGATCGAAGGACTTACCGTTGAGGAGTGACATGCAGTCCACGTGGAGAAGGGCGCGCGCCGTGAGGTGGGCCGTCCCCGTCGCGGCGTTCGTCGTCGTGGGGGCCGCCGTCGGCGCCGGCCCCGTCATCGCCGCCGTCCAGGGCGACCCCACCCTTCCCGACCGCACCGCCGAGCGGTTGCTGGCCGAGGTCGTGAAGACCGCGCAGCACGAGCGGCCGCCCGCCATGTCGGGCACCGTCGTCGAGACCGCGTCGCTCGGCCTGCCCTCGCTGCCGCTGCCGTCGGGGACGAGCAGCTCGCCGCTGTCCCTGCTGTCCGGCTCGCACACGCTGAAGGTCTGGTACGGCGGCGACGGGCGGCTGCGGCTGGCCCTGCCGGGCCAGATGAGCGAGACCGACGTCATCTCCGACGGCAAGGGCTCGACCTGGCTGTGGGAGAGCGACACCAACACGGCCACCCGCTTCAGCCTCCCCGAGGACGTCAAGGGCGGCAAGGGCGAGGCCGCCGAGCCCCGGCACACGGCGCTGCCCACGGCCACGACCCCGCAAGATATCGCGAACCAGCTCCTGAAGGCCGCGGACCAGAACACCGCCGTCACCGTCGAGAACGGCCAGCACATCGCGGGCCGCGCCGCCTACCAGCTCGTGCTCACCCCCAAGGACTCCACGTCCCTGGTCGACCACGTCACCCTGGCGCTCGACGGCGAGACCTACATCCCGCTGCGCGTCCAGATCTTCGCCAAGGGCGCGGCCGAGCCCGCGTTCGAGATCGGCTTCACCCAGGTGTCGTTCTCGACGCCCGCGCCGGAGAACTTCGCGTTCACCCCGCCCGCCGGGGCCAAGGTCAACGAGCAGAAGCCCGAGGCCGGGAAGCCCGGCGAGTCCTTGTCCGAGGGTGCCGAGCTCGGCCACGACCTCGCCGGTGGCGAGGCCGCCCGCGCGGGCGCGCGCAGCCACGGCAGCGGCTGGGGAACCGTCGCCGAGGTGCCGTTCTCGCTCGCCGACCTGTCCAAGCAGCAGAACGGCCGCGGCGGCAACGGCCGCGGCGGCGACCCGGCTCAGTTGATCGAGTCGGTGCTCAAGTCCGCCCAGCGGGTCAGCGGGCCGTGGGGCAGCGGCAGGGTCATCAAGACCAAGCTGGTCTCCGTCCTGCTGACCGACGACGGCAGGCTGTTCGCGGGCGCGGTCACGCCCGAGGCTCTGGTCCAGGCGGCCGGCCGCAAGTGACGGTGATCACGGGGGAGGGGGCGCACGAGGCGGCGCCCCCTCGGGTGACCTACACCGAAGCCTCTCCCGGCGACTGCTCGATCGTCGCGCGCGGGCTCACCAAGCGCTTCCGCGGCGGCCAGGTCGCCGTGGACGATCTGCATCTGTCCGTGCCGTGCGGCTCGGTGTTCGGGTTCCTCGGCCCCAACGGGTCGGGCAAGACCACGACCATCCGCATGCTGCTCGGCCTCATCAGCCCCACCAGCGGCGCCTGCGAGGTGCTCGGCCGGCCGATGCCCGCCGGGCTGGCCTCCGCCCTGCCCAAGGTCGGCGCCGTCGTCGAGGGGCCGGCCTTCTACCCCTACCTTTCGGGTGAGGCCAACCTCCTGCGGTACGACGCGGCCGACCCCAAGGCCGACCCGCGGACGGCCAGGCGGCGGGTGGGCGCCGCGCTGGACCGCGTCGGCCTCGGCGCGGCCGCAGGCAAGCGGTACCGCGCCTATTCGCTGGGCATGCGGCAGCGCCTGGCCATCGCCGGTGCGCTGCTCGGGCCGCGCGAGCTGCTGGTGCTGGACGAGCCGACCAACGGCCTCGACCCGCAGGGCACCCGCGAGGTCCGCTCGCTGATCAAAGAGATCGCCGCCGACGGCACCACCGTCTTCGTCTCCTCCCACCTGCTGGCCGAGGTCGAGCAGATGTGCACGGACATCGGCGTGATGCGGACCGGCCGCCTGGTGGCACAGGGGACGATCGCCGATCTGCGGGCCGGGCACGCGCCCCGCGTCCGCGTCGAGACCCCGCACCCGGCGCAGGCCGCGTCCGTGCTGCACCGGCTCGGGCTCGCGCGGGTGCACACCGGCGAGGACGCGGTCGAGGCAGAGCTCGGCGACCACGCGCCGGAGGTCGTGAACGCCGAGCTGGTCGGGGACGGCGTCGCCGTGCGCGGCTTCACGGTGGTCCGGCCCAGTCTTGAAGAGCTGTTCGTCGGCCTGACGGGAGAAGGTTTCGATGTCGACGGTTGAGACCGAGAACACCGCCTCCTCCACACCGGGGCCCGCGAACGCGGCCCCCGAGCGGGCAGGCGCGCCGGCGCCGGGCGCCGCATCCCCATCCCCGCCCGCTCCCGCACAGACCACCTCCTCCCCCGCCGGGGGAGGGAGCCGGGATCGGCTCGCCGCGTCACCAGGTGCGGTGCGGGCGGTGCTGCGGTTGATCAGGTCCGAGCTGGGGCTCACCTTCCGCCGGCCGCGCAACATCGCGATGTTGATCATGCTCGCCTGCGTGCCCGTGGTGATCGGCATCGCGCTGAAGGCGTTCGGCTCCGACGACGAGACGCCCGCGCTCGTCACGCAGGTCGCGGGCAACGGGCTGATGCTGACCTTCCTGGCGATGTCGCTGCTGGTCCAGCTTCTGCTGCCGCTGGCCGTCGGCGTGGTCGCGGGCGACTCGATCGCCGGTGAGGCGAATGCCGGCACTCTGCGCTACCTGCTCACCGCGCCCGCGGGGCGCACCCGCCTGCTGGCGGTGAAGGCCGTCAACATCGCGGTCTTCGGGCTGGCCGCCTGCGCGGTGGTCGCCGCCTCCGCCCTGATCGCCGGCCTGGTCATGTTCCCCGTGGGCCGGGTCACCCTGCTCTCGGGCACGACGGTGCCGATCATGGACGCGATGCTGCGCGTCCTGATCGTCACGGCGTACAGCGCCGTGGGCATGGCGGCGCTCGGCTTCGTGGGCCTGGCGGTGTCGACGCTCACCGAGGTGCCGATCGGCGCGGTCGCGGCGACGGTCGTCACCGTGGTGTTCTCGCAGGTCATCGGGGCGATCCCGCAGCTCGCGCCCGTGCGTCCCTATCTGCTGACCACCTGGTGGTCGTCCTTCGACGGGGCCCTGCGCGACCCGATCGCGACCGACGTGATGGGCCAGGGATTACTCGTCTTCGCCGCGTACGCGCTGGTCTTCGGCGCGATCGCCTGGGGCCGCTTCTCCGGCCGCGACATCACGAGCTGACCACCACACCCGGCACTCGGCCCCCAGCCGTCGGCGGAGAACTCGGCCCCGGCGGCGGGTGCCTGGTCCGGTGCGCCGTAACACGCCGGACCATGGCACCTCTCGCCTGCCTGCTCGGCTCTCCGGCGGCGGAGTGGGGTCAGCCTTGGGAGGTGGAGCGGCCGCGGCGGAATCCGGCGACGCCGATCGCCGCGCCGACCACGCCGACCACGATGCCGATGCCGGCCAGCAGGCGGGCGGTCCCGTCCGAGGCCGCGTCCTCGGTGCCGGAGGCCGCGTGGGCCTGCATGGTGCCGGCGGGGTCGGCCGAGGACGACGCGGAGGCCGCGGCGGAGGCGCCGGGCGCGGCCATGCCGCCGTGCTCGTCGGTGGCGCCGGGGGCCGGGTCGACCAGCTTCAGGGTGGGAACGGGGTGCTCGGCCTCGGAGCCGTCGGCCTTCGGCTCGTCCGCCCACTTCACGACCTCGCCGCTGGAGTACGTCTGGGCGGTCGGGAACAGAAGCTGGTCGGTGTCCGTGGGCAGGCCGCCCAGCGACACCTCGAACTCCTGGAACTGGCCCGGCTCGATCTTCCCACCCGTCCAGGTGATCTTGGTCACGGCTTCGGTGATGTCGCCGTACTTGGACGGGACCGGCTTGGGCAGCTTGCTCTGGGTGACGTCGGCCTTCCAGCCGGGAACCGGCCGCACCGAGACGAACGGCAGCGGGTGGTCGGTGGGGAACTCGATCTCCAGCTTGGTGGTCGAGGCGTCGTCCCGCTCGTTCGGCACGCGGAAGGCGACCTTGGAGAAGCTTCCCTTCTCGACGGATCCGGGCTGGATGGTGACGTGGGCCAGCGCGGGCAGGGCCAGGCCCAGGGTGAGGGCGAGCGCGCCGGCGGTGACGGCGACTGCGCGGCGTGCGACGGTGGTGAATGACATGGGGATCTCCACTTTGTTATGAGAAAAGCCGGGACGAGCGCGAGCGCCGCCGGACCGTCCGTCACCATGGCCGGGATCGGCCCGCGATCCCTCGAAGGGACGCGAGGACGGATCCCCTGCCGGATGTGCGTACCTCCGAGGCTGCGGGACGGGCCGTCCGCCATGGTCCGCGGCCATGCGCGGCCACGCCCTCTCGCACGCGTCCGTGGCGTGTGCGGCGGGGGAGGACGTGCGTGCGCGCCGGCGTGGGCGTGCGAGGACTGCCGCCGGTGGACGTGGGGGACGACGGACGGGTCAGGAGGCGGCGGGAAGTGGAGGGCCGCGCCTTCGGACACTGTGACGCAGCTCCCGCCGGACAGGGGCGGGCGTGAGGTGACAGGCGGCTCCGCGACGGGACCACCGGCGGACGGGCGTGGCCCGCAGTATGGTCAGCAGGCGGCGCGCCCGGCGCACGGCGAGCGTGCCGAGGCGGCGCAGCATCGACCAGAGCGCTGCCTCCCCCCGGGCCAGCCACCAGCCGGTGATCAGCGTGGCGGTCAGGTGGGCGATCACCATGCCGAGGTCGGCGCCGAGGCTCTGCCCGTGCCCGAGGTGGACCTGCAGCTCCGACCCGTCGCCGCTGGCGGCGCCGAACAGCAGGTGCAGGAACACCTGGGTGCCGACCAGGAAGCCGATGACCGTCTGCGGAGAGCGCTCGCGCCCGGCGATGATCGTCGCCAGGGCGGTCACGGCGGCCGCTCCACCCGCCACCGCCCACGACGCGGGACCCGACCCGCCGGCGGCACGGTGGCCGAGCACGGCGAGCGAGACGCAGACGACCGTGAAGGCGGCCGACCGCGCGAGGCGCAGGGGCAGGCGGGCACGCATGACGCCCACATCGTGCCATGGCCCGGGGCCGCCTGTCCCGTCGGACCTCGTCCTATATTCCAGGCGATGGCGGGATCTGGTCTGTCTTGTGGGGATGTTTTAGTGGACCTGAACCAACGCCTGCCGTTATAGGAGTTTTGTCGCTACTGTTGCCCGCGTTCGCAGATTGAGTGATTGCGAGGTGGAGACCATGCGGCACTTTCTCGGACTGTTGCTCGGTGTCGTCGTCACGGCGGTCATCCTCGCGGGCGCCGGGTGGGCCTCGCAGGACGCGGTCCGCGGCATGCTGAGCGTGACGGGTGGTGCCGTGGTCGACCCGGTGCGCGACACCAAGGCGCTCGTCGGCATCGGCGCCATGCTCGTGGTCGGTCTCCTGTTCGGCCTGGTCGTCGCGGGCCGGGTCTCGCCCCTGGCGACCTTCGTGCCGTCCATGGCGCTGCTGGCGTGGACCGTCATCTACGCGCTGGACGTGAACCGGGCGCTGGGCCTGGCCCCCACCGACCCCTCGCTGGACCCGATGATCGTCCAGGCGGGCAAGGGCATGCAGGACCTGCTGTCCCGGGGCGTCTTCGCGCTGCTCGGCATCGCGTTGTTCGTCCCGGTGCTCATGCCCACCCGGTGGACGGGCCGGCGCGACGACGCGGACGACGATTACGAGGAGGGCACCGAGACCTCCGAGGCGTACTACTGACCCCGGACCCCGTCGGCCTCGGTGAGGTCCGGGGGCGCCGTCAACGCCGTGCCCGCGGTGCGGGTGTAAAGCCGGGTGACCACGTCCTCGATCGACGTCTCCTCCGGGACGAGGGCCCGGAGGTCGTCCAGGGTGCCGTCGAAGGCGAGCCGACCGTGGTCGATCAGCATCACCCGGCGGCAGAGCCGTTCGATGTCGCCGAGGTCGTGGGTCGTGAGCAGGACGGTCGTGCCGCGCTCGGCGTTGAGCCCGCGCAGGAACTCGCGCACCGCCGCCTTGCTGACCACGTCGAGCCCGATGGTCGGTTCGTCCAGGATCAGCACCGGGGGATCGTGCAGCAGCGCCGCCGCGATGTCGCCGCGCATCCGCTGCCCCAGGCTGAGCTGCCGGACGGGTTTGTCCAGGAACGACCCCAGCTCCAGGACGTCGGCCAGCTCGGCGAGCCGTTCCCGGTGCTGTGCCTGATCTACTTTGTAAAGGTGCCGGATCAGGGTGAAGCTGTCCTTGAGCGGCAGATCCCACCACAGCGTCGTCCGCTGCCCGAACACCACCCCCACGCGCCGCGCCAGCGCCGTACGGCGCCGCGAGGGGTCCAGGCCCGCCACCCGGACGCGCCCCGCGCTCGGCGCGAGGATGCCCGTCAGCATCTTGATCGTCGTGGACTTGCCCGCGCCGTTCGGCCCGAGGTAGCCGACGAACTCCCCGGCGGCCACCTGGAAGGACAGGTCGCTGACGGCGTGCACGACCTGCCGTTCCCTGCGGAGCAGGCCCTTCCTGCGGGTCACCGTGAAGGTGCGGGCGGCCCCGTCTACTTCGATCATGTGGTTCAACTCCCCGTGGAGCGGTAGCGGCGCAGGCCGGCCCGCCATGCCCATGCCGCGGCGCACGCGAGCGTGAGCGCGGCGACCGGGCCGGCGAAGCGCAGCCAGTACGGCAGGCCGAGCGGGTCGGGCCGGTCCAGGACGTACAGGCCCGGCTGCCAGTTGACGAAGGCCAGCGGCACGATGAACGTCACGGCCCGCACCAGCTCGCCCCCGTACACGCTGAGCGGGTACTGCGTGAGCTGGCCGCCGCCGTACGTGAAGGCGTTGGCGATCTCGGGCGCCTCCGTGAGCAGGAACTGCAACGCGCCGCCGAACGTCCAGAGCGCCGTGAACAGGACGATGCCGCACAGCACCATGAGCGGGATCATCCACGCGCGCTGCCACGGCACGTGCAGCTGTGCCAGGGCGATGGCGAGGACGGTCGCCGCCTGGAGCACGCGCCCGACGCGCTGGAAGGCGAACCGGTCGACGGCCATCTGGACGAACGGGCTGACCGGCCGGATCAGCATCGTGTCGAAGGTGCCGGCCCTGACGTGCTGGCCCAGCTTGTCGACGTTGCCGAACAGCATGTCGGCGAGCGCGAACGAGACCCCGGCCGTCCCGTACAGGAACATCACCTCGGGCAGGGTGAACCCGCCGAGGGAGCCGGTGTGCACGAAGATCACCGCGATGGCGGCCAGGTCGAGCCCGGTGACCACGAACGAGCCGGCCGTTATCATGATCATCGATGCGGGGTACTGCGCGGCGGCGCGGATCCAGGTGGCGGCCAGCAGGACGTAACTCCTGGCCATGCCGAGCACCTCACCCACCCTGGATCACCACCTTGCGGCGCGCGGAGCGGGTGACCAGGGCTCCCGCGGCGAGCAGGACGGCGGCCCACGTCGCCTGGAACGCCAGGGCGCCGGCGACGTCCGTCTTGCCGAGGTAGACGTCCGCGGGCACCTGGACCATCGCGGACCAGGGGAGCGCCCGTGTGAACGTGCCGAACCAGCCGGGCATCAGGTTCAGCGGCAGCACCATGCCGCTGAAGAAGGTCGTCATGACCAGGGACAGTTGCAGCAGGCCCCGGTCGTCGACGATCCAGCACGTGGCCATGGCCAGCAGGTAGCGCAGGCCGAAGCTGACGACGACGCCGAGGATCATCGAGACGAGGAACCAGGCCCAGCCGGACGCGTGGGCGGGGAGCGTGACGCCGAACAGCGCCGCGCCGATCAGCACGGGCGGGACACTCCTGACGATGAACAGATAGGCGGCGCGGCCGAGGTCGTCGGCGAGGGTCCAGAGCTGGAGCGAGGCGGGGCGCAGCAGGTCGAGGGCGACGTCGCCGGTGCGCACCCGCCCGGCGAGGTCGAGGGCGCCGCCGAACACCTGCATGGGCCCGATGAACGCCTGGGTCAGGAAGCAGAAGGTGACCGCGTCGGCGACGTCGTACCCGGCGAGGCCGGGCCTGGCGTGCCACAGGGCGATCAGCACGTAGGCGCGCAGAACTCCGAAGATCGTGTTGGTCAACGCTCCGGCGAAGGCGGCGGCCCGGTAGACGGCGTGCCGGCGGAAGCCGAACATGAAGATCGTCGCGTAGAGGGGGAAGGTCGGGCACCTCCTGGTAGCGGGCCGGCAGCGGGTCGCAACGGATTCTAGAGGCGCCCCCACCGGGTCGGCCTTCCATTTGTGGCCAGGTGTTTCCTCCCGGCGTCCCGGTGCGTTCGGCCCAGGCCTCACCTTGGAGCGGACGGCTGGGACGGCGGCGGGCTCTCAGGGGGGCCGGTCTGGGCCAGGACGGGCTCGATGAGTTGTACGGCGGGACCGGCTGGGGGAACGGTGCGCGCAGGTCGAGGGCGATGTGGGTGACGCCGACGCCGATCAGTTCGAGCCGGTCCCAGAGCCGCGCGTGCTCGATCAGGGTTCGGGGGAGGTGGGTCGGTGGTCAAGGGCGAGTGTCGGGGTGGTGGTTTACGTAACGGCAGGTAGATCTCTTGGGAAACGCTCGACAAAGGATGTAACGCCCATGTAAACCGGGTTATATCGCCTGGTAGATAGGCTGCCGCGCGGATCGGGCAGGAGGTACACGTGCAGCAGGAGATCGACGTGGACGTCCACCCCGTGTACCCCCTCAGTTGGCGCGCCAGCGCGTTCAACGGCCTGCTACGCGGCACGACCAAGCCTATGTCGGCCATCCTGCTGCGGCACACCGTCGGCATGACCGTCCTCGCGCGTATCGCCGCGCTGGGGGAGCGGCTGCCGCGGCTCGCGCCGTCCGAGGTCGAGATCGTCAGGGACGGAGACGACGCCTGCGGCTCGGAGTGGATCCGAGCCGGGCAGGGGCTGGACGAGCGCAAGGTGCTGCTCTACTTCCACGGCGGCGCCTACTTCTTCTGCTCCCCGGCCACGCACCGGCCGATCACCTGGCGCCTGTCCACCGTGGCCCGGCGCCCGGTGTTCGCCTATGACTACCGTCAAGGCCCCGCGCACACGCTCCGGGAGTCGCTCTCCGACGCCCTCGGCGCGTACCAGGGCCTGCTCGACCAGGGGTACGACGCCCAGGACATCGTGATCGCGGGCGACTCGGCGGGCGGGCACCTGACCCTCGCCACCCTGCTGGCCCTTCGCGACCAGGGGACGCCGCTTCCCGCGGCCGCGATCTGCCTGTCGCCATGGGCCGATCTGTCGGAGTCGCGGCGCAACTCCAACCGCTGGGTGGACCCGATCGTGCCGGCCGGCCGCGTGGACTGGCTCGCCCGCCGGTGGACGGCCGGCCTCGACCGCCGCGACCCGCTGGTATCGCCGGTGTTCGGCGACTACACGGGGCTGCCGCCGCTCATGGTGGTCACCGGCTCCACCGAGGTCCTGCGGGACGAGGGCCGCCGCGTGGCCCTCCAGGCGCGCAGGGCCGGGGTGAAGGTGACCTACGAGGAGTGGCACCGGATGCCGCACGCGTTCCCGATCCTCGCCGACGTGGTCCCCGAGGCCCGGCTGGTCTTCCGCCACATCGAGCGCTTCCTCCACGCCGTGACCGGCACCTCCGGCGCGACCCACGCCGCACTGGATCCAGCCGCACTGGATCCAGCCGCACTGGATCCCGCCGCGCCGGATCCGTCCTCGGGCTCGGCCGCCGCGTGAGGCGTTCCCCGGCGGACTGAGCCGTTCCCCGGCGTACGCCTGCGAATGGTCAGGACCGCCGCCGGGGCGCGTACCGGGCACCTCAGCAGTCACACCGATCTCAGCGGGCACTGGAATTCCTTACCTTCAGGGATCATTCGCCTTACCTCCCATGCCGCTTCGAACTAGTTGACGCCGAACGCGCTTCGGGAGAGCCACAGTGGCCTGTGCCGTACTGCTCGACTGCTCGGAACGTTTCGTAGAGAGGTCTCCTGCGGATGGCACGTGGCGAAGCGGGGGTCCCGGGCGGGATGCCTCCAGGGGTTCGGCCGCTGACGGTGGGCGATCCGGTGATCATCGGACGCTACCTTCTGCTCGGCCGCCTCGGTGCGGGCGGTATGGGGGTGGTGTACCTCGCCGAGCGGCCGGAAGGCGGCCTGGTCGCGCTCAAGACCCCGCACGGCGTCCATCTCGGCGACCCGGTGCTGCGGGCCCGGTTCACCGAGGAGGTCGAGTTCTCGCGGCGCGTCGTGCCCTTCTGCACCGCCGCGGTGCTGGAGCACGGCGTCGACCGCGACCGCCCCTACCTCGTCACCGAGTACATCCCGGGGCCGTCCCTGTCGCAGGTCGTCGCGGCGCGCGGGCCGCTGACCCCCGACCTGGCCTACGGCGTGGCACTGGGCGCGGCGGCGGCGCTGGCGGCCATCCACGAGGCCGGTTTCGTCCACCGCGACCTGAAGCCGGGCAATGTCCTGCTCTCGCCCAAGGGCCCGCGCGTCATCGACTTCGGCATCGCCAGGGACGTGGACGCCGCGGTCGCGCACACGCAGGCGGGCCAGATCATGGGCAGCCCCGGCTGGGTGGCCCCCGAGCGGCTGACGGGCGGCCCCGCGATCCCCGCCTCCGACGTCTTCGCCTGGGGCTGCCTGGTGGCCTACGCCGCCACGGGTCACCACCCGTTCGGCACCGGAGAGGCGGACGTGCTGACGCGGCGCATCCTGGTGGAGCGGCCGCGGCTGGCCTCGGTGCCCAAGCTGCTGTGGGATCCGGTCTCGGCCGCGCTGGCCAAGGAGCCGGGGGCGCGTCCCGGCGCGGCGGCGCTGCTGGCGTGGCTGCTGGAGGCCGGGGGAGTGGACCGGTCGTGGGACCGCCGGGACGCGGTGGACGCGGTCATGGAGGAGATCTGGGCGCCCGTGGCCCATCCTCCGGCCCGCCCCGAGGGCCCGCCGGGCGAGCCGCGCGGTGACGCGGCGGCCACCACGGGCGCGCGGGCGGCACGCCGCGCGGCCGCGCGGCGCGGCCACGCCTCGCACGCGGGCTTCGCCGCCCTCGCCACCGTGTCGATCGCTGCGGTGACCGTCGTTGCGGCGGGGACGGGCGGCACGACGGTGGAGCGTCAGGCGGGCGATCCCGGCACCGTCCCGGTGGTCGTGCCGATCCAGGGCACCCGCGTGCCCGTGGAGGTGCTGGACACCTCCACCCCCGTGGCCGGCCGCGGGACGGCGCGGACGCAGGGCACGGAGGGCCCCGGGAGCCTGCCGCCGGGCGCCGGCGGCGTGCGGACCCCGGTCGTGACGGGGCCGGTCGGCCCCACCGGCGGCCCTGTGGGCGGCGACGAGTGGGAGACACCGGTGCGATCTCCCGTGCCCGAGCGCACCACGCCGCCCCCGCCTCCTCCTCCCCCGCAGAAGGACGGCGACCCGCCGTGCACGCGCGGTGGGGAACGGCCCTGCGAGCCCACGAAGGACCCCGACCCGACCAGGTCGCCGACGAGGCGGCCCACGCTCACCAATACACCCACCAAGACGCCCACGAAGCCACCCAGGCCGACGGGCGGCATCAGCCAGATCCCGGAGTGGGGCGACGGCGAGTCCGGGGAGCCGACCCCCCTCCCGAGCCCGACGGTCAGCGAGTCCTCCTCCGCCTGACTCCCAGACGAGCGAGCCTGCCCGACGGCCCGTGCCGTCCTGGCGCGTGGACCATGCGGCTCAGGCGGTCGCGCGGGCTCCCCTATTCTGCTTCGGAGGGAAAGGGGGGCCGATGGGTCCGGAGATCAGCCATGACCATGCCGCGCCGGCCGCGGTGGAGCTCGCGGGGGTGACCGTCAAGGTCGTGGGCCGTATGCTTCTCGCCGACGTCGACTGGCGGGTGGAGTTCGGCGAGCACTGGGTGATCCTCGGGCCGAACGGCGCGGGAAAGACCACGATGCTGTCGGTCGCGGCGGCCGTGCGGCACCCGAGCTCGGGCACGGCGTCCGTTCTCGGCCACCGGCTGGGGCGGGTGGACCTGCGCGAGCTGCGCCGGCACATCGGCCTGGTCGCGGCGAGTCAGCGCCTCGTGGACGAGGCGCTGATGGAGGAGGAAGGCCTCACCGCGCACACGGTCGTGCTCACCGGCTACACCGGCAGCAGCGCCCCGCTGTGGGACCGCTACGGGCCGGCGGAGCACGAGAAGGCGCACGCCCTGCTCGCCGATCTCGGCTGCAAGGACCTGGCCGACCGGCCGTTCGCGGTGTGTTCGCAGGGCGAGCGGGGGCGGGTGCGCGTCGCCCGCGCGCTCATGGCGGACCCGGCGGTCCTGATGCTGGACGAGCCGTTCGCCGGTCTGGACCTGCCCGCCCGCGAGGATCTGATCACGGCCATCGAGGATCTCGCCCACGGTCGCCCGGCCCTGACGACGGTCCTGGTCACCCATCACCTCGAGGAGGTGCCCGCGACCACGACGCACGCGCTGCTGGTGGGGGACGCCCGCGTCCTTGCGGCAGGGCCGGTGCACGACGTCCTGACGAGCGAGAACCTCTCGCGCTGCTTCGGCCGCCCGCTCAGCCTGGACCACGTGGACGGCCGCTGGTACGTCCGGGCGGCGCGCCGGGCCGCCGGCGTGTAGGACATCGGCCGCCCGTGTTCGCGCGGGCGGACCGGGCTTGCCCGGCGGGGGCCGGGTGCCGTACGCCTGGCCACCGTCGGGGGTGGCCGCCTTTCGCTGGGATGGCGCGGTGTTTCCGGACAAATTCTCCGCCGCGGCGTCGATCACATCGGCGCGGACGCGGGCGGGCCCCGGTAGAAGCGCCGGCGGAACAGGACGTGGAACGCGGCGCCCGAAGGACGCCCCTCGTGTCAGACGGCCCCCGACTCCAGGGCGAAGGCGTCGGCCAGCCGAGCCGCCCCCGCGGCGACGTCGCCGGTCCCGATCAGGGCCCGCTGGCGCTCGGCGCCGGTGCCCGTGCGGTCCAGGTCCGCGAGCAGCCGGTCCACCTCGGGCTCGTCGCCCAGTTCGCACAGGGCCGGGCGGACGCGGGCCAGCATCTCGTCCAGGATCGCGCGGGCGGGCACCTGCTCGCCCGTCCTCGGATGCACGCCGGGGCCGTTCAGGCCGTAGCGGGCGGCGGACCACAGGGCGGCCCTGAGGATCTGGTCCTCGTCCTCGGCGGGCGGCGCGTCGCCGCCCGCGGCGATCTCGGCGCAGGCGGTGCGGACCAGCGCGCGGCTCAGCGCCGCCTGCAGGACCGCCTCGTCCACGGTCGCCGCGACGTCCGCCGCGCGGACCTCGACGGTGGGGAAGCGGGCGGAGGGCCGGGCCAGCCAGTACGGATGCGCGGTGCCGACCAGCGCGCCGCTGCGGTGCAGCATGCCGGTGACCTGGTCGTAGTGCGCGGCGGAGGAGAAACGCGGGGGGATGTCGGTGGCGGGCCAGCGCGAGAGGGCGACGGTGCGCCAACTCGCGTACCCGGTGTCGGCGCCCTCGCAGAAGGGGGAGTTGGCCGACAGCGCCAGCAGCGTGGGCAGCCAGGGCCGCAGGCGGTTGACGACCTCCACGGCGACCTCGCGGTCGGCCACTCCGACGTGGACGTGACAGCCGCACGTCTCCTGCTGGGTGACCAGCAGGCCGTAGAGATCGCGCATCTCGCGGTAGCGCTTCTTGTCCGACACGTCGCGGGGCGCGCGCGGGCGGCCCACCGGCGTGCCCGTCGCGACCACCCGCACCCCGGCCCGCGCCGCCGCGTGCGCCAGCCGGGCCCTGGCCGACGTCAGCAGCGCGCGCAGCTCGGCGAGGGTGGTGCAGACGGGGGAGACGGACTCCATCATGGAGGCCAGCAGCTCGATCTTGAAATCGGCCCCGGGAGCCCGTAGGTCGTCCGGGCCGGCGAGGTTGCCCATCACCCGCGCGTTCGCGAGGACCGGGCAGCCGTCCCCCGGCTCGGCGAGCAGGAATTCCTCCTCGACGCCGAGCGTCCGCCCGTCGCGCCCGGCGGGCCGGGCGGATTCCCCGGGTTCCGCCCGGACAGGGGGAGCAGGGCCGGTCGAGGCGGCGGGAAAGCACTGGACTGGCGGGTCTTCCGACTCTTCATCCATCGAACGTCAGTCTAGACCGGCGCCGACCGGCCGCCGATGGCCATTCCAGGCCGCCGGCCGGGTTTCTCCCGAGCTTCCGGGGCCCGGACGTGCCGTGGGGGCTCGTCCGGGCACCCGGCATGCCACGCGGGCCCATGAGTGCCCGCTACGTCGATCAAGGACTGACAGACGTCAAAGGCCACCTTCTCGCCATGCTTTGAACTCGGCTTCGAGAGCGGCTTCGTTGAGGACAGGGACTCTGGCGGCCGACGCCCAGGCATGAATGAGTTCAGCGGCCTCCATCAGGTTCTCGTCGGTGATCTTCGCGTTCACGGTGAACCAAGTGATCGGGGCACCCGCTTCGGGTCGGCCGATATCGCAGCGCGGACAGAGGACTACGGTGGTGTCGCCCTTGACGGTTTCGTTGCGCGCATTGACGAGGTTGTGCGGGACGCGGGCGGACAGGATGGCTTCCCGGCCGCATCGTCCGCATTCGGGCGGGTCACTTGACTGGACCACCTCGACGGAGCGGAGGGGAATCGGATCTCCTGTCACGGTGCGACCAGCGCGTTCGCACCCAGCAGGACCTTGATGTCCCCGGCGAAGGCTCCATTGTTGATGTTCACCGTGTAGTCGGGTAGCGCGACGAGGCTGATCTTGCGGTTGAGGCGTTCCACACGGAGGCGGACCGGCGTGTCGCCGGGGTGTGACGTCAGGATTCGTTTGAGTTCGTTGACCAGGTCCAGGTTCACGCGTTCTTCGCGGAGCGAGATCACGATGGGTTCGGGCCCGTCATCCTGGACTCCGGAGATGTCAAGGAACGTGATGTCGGTGGCGTTGAACGAGATGGTGGCGTCTTCGCCGTCGCCGCGTGCGCGGATCCGGCCTGTGACGGAGACGACCAGGTCGGGTGCGAGGTTGCTCCCGTACAACTGGTAGGTCTGGGGGAAGCAGGGGACCTCGATGGACGCGTCGTGGTCCTCGATTTTGAGGATGGCCCACACGTCGCCTTTTTTGGTGACCTTCTTGTCGACACCGGAGATGATTCCGGCGATGGAAACGTTGCCGAACCCTGCCTGGCCATCGAGTACTTGGGCGATGGTCAGGTCGCGGTTGCGCTCCAGGATGCGTTCCGCACCGTTCAGCGGGTGGTCGGAGACGTAGAGCCCGAGCATCTCTCGCTCGAAGGACAGTTTAGTCTTCTTGTCCCACTCGCCCTCGGGAACCGCGACGTGAAAGACATTTCCCATTTCACTGTCATCATCGTCGTCGAACGCGCCGAACAGCGAGTCTTGGCCCAAGGCCTCTTTGCGCTTGACGTCGATGACCGCGTCGATGGCCTGCTCGTGGATATGGACCAGGGCCCGGCGGGGGTGGCCGAGCCCGTCGAACGCGCCGGCTTTGATGAGCGATTCGATGGTGCGCTTGTTGCAGACGACCTGTGGCACCTTCGTGAGGAAATCATTGAAGTCGGTGTAGGCGCTCTTTGATCTGCGGGTGGTGATGACGCCGTTGATGGCGTTCTCCCCGACGTTCTGAATCGCGCCGAGGCCGAACCTGACGTCATCGCCGACGGCGCTGAAACGCAGCCCGGACTCGTTGACGTCGGGCGGCAGGACCTTCACCTTCATGCGGCGGCATTCAGCGAGGTAGAGCGCCATCCGGTCCTTGTTGGTGCCGACCGAGGTGAGCAGCGCCGCCATGTACTCGGCCGGGTAGTTGGCCTTGAGGTAGGCGGTCCAGTAGGAGACGAGCCCGTAACCGGCGGTGTGGGACTTGTTGAACCCGTAGGAGCTGAACGGCTCCAGGACGTCCCATACCGCCTTGGCGGCTTCCTCGGTGTAGCCCTTGGCGGTCATCCCGGAGGAGAAGGTGGCCCATTGCTTGTCCATCTCCTCCTTCTTCTTCTTGCCCATGGCGCGGCGCAGGATGTCGGCGCCGCCGAGGGTGTATCCGGCCAGTTGCTGGGCGATGGCCATGACCTGCTCCTGGTAGACGACCAGGTGGTAGGTGGTGCCCAGGATCGGCTCAAGGGCTTCCTTGAGCGAGGGATGGATCGGTGTGATCTCCTGCTGGCCGGCCTTGCGCAGCGCGTAATTGGTGTGGGCGTTGGCGCCCATCGGACCGGGACGGCCCAGTGCCAGGACCGACGAGATGTCTTCGAATCGGGCCGGGGCGATGAGTTTGGTGAGGTCGCGCATCATCGAACTGTCGAGCTGGAACACCCCCAGGGTGTCACCGCGCGCGAGCAGCTCGTATGTCTTTTTGTCGTCCAGCGACAGGGAGAGCATGTCCAGGTCGATGCCGCGGTTGTCCTTGACGTTCTGGACGGCGTCACCGATGACGGTCAGGTTGCGCAGGCCGAGGAAGTCCATCTTCAGCGCGCCCATGTTCTCGCTGCTGGGCCCGTCGAAGCCGGTGATGCGGGCGCCGTCGTCGGGCCGCATGAAGATCGGCATCACATCGATCAGGGGCTGGGAGGACAAGATGACGCCGGCGGCGTGCACGCCGGTGCCTCGGGTCAGTCCTTCCAGGCCGAGCGCGGTATCGATGACCCGCTTGACGTCCTGGTCTTCCTCGTACAGCTTGCGAAGCTCGGTCGCCTCGGGGTATCGGGGATGCTTTTCGTCGAAGATTCCAGTGAGCGGGATCTCCTTGCCCATGACCGCGGGCGGGAACGCCTTGGTGATCTTCTCGCCGACCATGAAGGGGTACCCGAGGACGCGAGCCGCGTCCTTGACCGCCGCCTTCGATTTGATCGTCATGTAGGTGATGATCAGCGAGACGTTGTCCTCACCGTATTTCTCGGTGACGTAGCGGATCATGTCACCGCGCCTACGCTCGTCGAAGTCCAGGTCGACGTCGGGCATGGAGATACGTTCGGGGTTCAGGAACCGCTCGAACAGCAAGGAATGCTCGATGGGGTCGAGCTCGGTGATACCCGTGACGTAGGCCACCATGGACCCGGTGGCGGATCCTCGGCCTGGGCCGATCCAGATACCGTTGTCGCGCGCGTACTGACAGATGTCGGCGACGACGAGGAAGTAGCCGGGGAACCCCATCCCCTCGATGACGCCGAGTTCGTAGTCGATCCGTTCCATGACATCAGCGGGTACGGGGTCGCCATACCGGCGTACCGCGCCACGGTAGGCCTCCTTGCGGAGCCAGCTCATCTCGGTCTCACCCTCGGGAACCGGGAACTTGGCGGCAAGGTCGCGGTGGGCGAACACCTCGTCATAGGGTTCGACACGCTCGGCGATCAGCAGCGTGTTCTTGCAGCCCTGAGCCCATAGCTCCGAGCTGTCGAGCGCCCACATCTCCTCGGCGGAGCGCACGTAGTAGCCGTTTCCGGAGAAGCGGAAGCGGCTCGGGTCGCTGATCTGGGAGTTGGTGCCGACGCAGAGCAATGCGTCGTGCGCGGTGGACTGGTCTTCGGTGACGTAGTGGGAGTCGTTGGTGACAAGCGGCGGGATTCCGAGGGCCTCGCCGATCCGCAGCAGATCCTTGCGGACCCCCGTCTCGATCGGAATCCCGCCATGATCCATGATCTCCAGGAAGTAGTTGTCCCGTCCGAAGATTTCCTGGTACTTGGCGGCGTGTTCCAGCGCCTTGTCGTACTGGCCGAGCCGGAGCCGGGTCTGTACCGCGCCGGACGGGCAGCCTGTGGTGGCGACGATCCCTTCGTGGTACTCCGCGAACAGCTCATCGTCCATGCGCGGGTACTTCTTCATGTGGCCATGAAGGGAGGCCAGCGAAGAGATCCGGAACAGGTTGCGCAGGCCTTGGGCGTTGACCGCCCACATCGTCTTGTGAAGATAGGTGCCGCTGGCGGACACGTCGCCGCCCAGCCCGGTCCGCTCGTCGGACTTGCGTTGGTGGGGCTCACCCCAGAACACCGGCTGCTTGAAGAAGCGCGACTCGGGACTGACATAGCCCTCGATCCCGATGATCGGCTTCACACCGGCGGCCTTCATCTTCGCCTGGAACTCGTAGGCACCGAACATGTTGCCGTGATCACTCATCGCGATCGCGGGCATCCCCAGCTCAGCCGCTCTCGACGCCAATTTGCCGATCTTCGCCGCCCCGTCCAGCATCGAGTATTCCGTGTGAACATGCAGGTGAACGAACGAATCAGCCACGGGAGATTTGACCTTTCCGAGTGGGACCGATGGGGCGCCTGAGGCAAGGTAACTCTATCGACCGCACCGCCTGCGACCGGCCGCACTCGCGCGGAAAGGAAGGTCGATGCCCCAGCCGAACCCGGCGGAGGACGGCCCGGGACGCGGGTGTCGGTCAGGTGGCGGAGCGCGCCAGGGTCACAGTGGGTGGTGGCACGCAGGGCGAAGTCGTCCTGCGTTCCCCCGCATGGCCGGCCGCTGCCGGACACCCGCCTGCCCGTCAACGTCCTCTCAATCTCTGGGAGGAGTCACCGACGATCCGACGGCCGTGGACGGTCGCCGGGTCGTCGGCCAAGAGGTGTTCCCCTGGCCGGGGGGACATACGCGGCCTAATCGCCGTTGCATTGCCTAATGGGATTAGGTTAACTTAATGGCGTGAGGGAAGATCGGAGGCTCCGGCGGCGCAGCGAGACCGTTCAGGAGATCCTCGACACCGCGATCGAGGTCATGGCGGAGGAGGGCGCGGCGGCGCTCAGCCTCGCGGAGGTCGCGCGGCGGGTCGGCATGCGCCCGCCCTCGCTGTATCAGTACTTCCCGTCGAAGATGGCCATCTACGACGCGCTGTTCGAGCGCGGGATGCGCCAAGCGGTCGAAGTCCTGGACCCGCATGTGACGAGGCTCGCCGAGGATCCGTGGGGCGCCATCGTCGCAGGTCAGGAGGCCACCCTCGCCTGGATGACGGACAACCCGGTGCTCGCCCAGCTCCTCTACTGGCGGCCGGTGCCCGGTTTCGAGCCGTCCCCGCAGGCGTTCGAGCCCGCAGTGCGGCAGTTGGAGATCCTGCGCCGCGCACTACAGGCGGCCGTGGACGCCGGACAGCTGGCACCCGCCGCCGCGAGCGAGGACGGCCTCGCCCTCTACACGGTGCTGGTCTCCGGCGTGATCAGCCAGCAGCTCTCCAACGAACCGTCCGCGCCGGTCGGAAAGGGACGCTTCACCCGGCTCGCGCGGACGGCGCTGGACATGTTCTTCCGCTATTACGCTCCCGAGAAGGGCGAGAGAGATGGTTGATTCCTTCGTACCCGCCGCACGCCTGCCGCACAATGATCGCGGCCAGGTGGCGGCGATCGCCGAAGCCGAGGGGCACGCGGCCATCGCCCTGCTCGGGGAGCTTCACGACGATGACTGGCAGCGCCCCACCGACTGCGTCGAATGGGACGTTCGCACCCTGGTCTCCCACCTGGTCGCCCAGTGCGAGGACAACATCCACCTCCGCACGATGCTGCGGCGGCAGTTCCTGGGACGGCGACGCCACCCGGGCAAGATCGCCCTTGACGGCCACATGGCGGTGCAGGTCGAGGACCACGCCGGGGAGACCGGACCGGCGCTGGTCGACAGCTTCGCGCTGCTGTGGCCCCGCGCCGTACGCGCCCGCCTGCGGACACCGAACCCGATGCGCCGCTTCACGATCGACACCGGAATGCCCGGCGCGCCACGGCTGCTCATCGGCCACCTGCTCGACGTGATCTACACCCGTGACCTGTGGATGCATCGCGTCGACCTGGCCCGGGCGATGGGGCGGCCGATCACCATCGGGGACCACGATCGGCGGATCGTCGAACAGGTCATCCGCGACATGGCCCTGGCCTGGACGGCCGCTCCCATCGCGCTGGAGCTCACCGGCCCGGCGGGAGGCTCGTGGGTGATCGGCTCCGGCGCCCCGACGGCGGTGATCCGCACGGACGCCGTCGCGTACATGCGCGCCTTGGCGGGCCGGGACGACGACGTGACGCTGGAACTCGTATCCGGCCCGGAGGTCGCCCTGACATTCGCCCGCCAGGCCAGAGTCATCTTCTAGCGACCGAGGTCCTGCGCCGCCGCCTGGTGGTCCGCACAGGGAGCAGCCCGGTGTGACGTCATGGGCGGCATCTACCCGCGATGACCCTCAGGAAAAGGTGTACAACGATGAAGCGTCAGACGGTGGCGCCCGCCGACACGCGCATGATGGGAATCATCCACGACGCGCTGCGCCGGGACCTGGAACGCACGCGCCGCGCGCTGACCGAGCGGCCGTGTCCGGAGGACGGCCGGCGGGTGGCGATCGCCGGCCACGTCCGGTGGATGATGCGTTTCCTGCACGACCACCACAGCGGCGAAGACCAAGGCCTGTGGCCCATGCTGCGACGGAAGGCACCGGACGCCGCACCACTCCTCGACAGCATGGAGGAAGACCACGCGGGAATCGCCGGCGCCATGGCCGTCGTCGAGGCGGCGGCCCAGCGGTACGCCGGCAGCGGGTCCGACGAGGTGAGGATCGATCTCCTTGAGGCGCTGACCACCCTCGACGACGTATTGCTCCCGCATCTGCGACGGGAGGAGCAGGAGGCGATGCCGGTCGCCGCGGCCGCCCTGACCACCGCCGAGTGGCGCAGGTGGGAGCAGGAGTACAACGTCAAGCGGAAGTCGTTCACCGAGCTGGGCGACGTGGGCCACTGGCTGCTCGACGGGCTCGACGACACTCGCTACCAGATCGTCGTCCAGCAGGTGCCGACGATCCCGCGGTTCATCCTGGTTCATGGCTTCGCCAGGCGTTACCGGCGCCGGTCCGCGCGGCGCTGGAGCCCGCCGGCCCCGCGGGCGGTTCAGGGCTGATCGGCCCCGCCGCTCGGACAGGCGCAACTCCCAGCCGGGGGCATGAGCGCGAGATCGGCCTGGCAGAACCGAGAACCTACGGCCGCTGGTCGGGGGAGGGCTGGGCGAGTTCGAACCAGACCAGGGTGCCGGAGGGGCGCCGTTCGAAGCCCCACCGTGACGAGAGGTCGTCGACGATCGCGAGGCCCCGGCCGTCGGTCTCGTCGTCAGAGGGCCTGCGCATGTGGGGGATCTTGGACGAGCCACCGTCCTCGACCGCGACCATCACGCCGGTGTCCGGGAAGGCCACCGACACCAGGAAGTCACGCTGGGCGGCGTGCCGCACCACGTTGGCCGCGAGTTCGCTGGTCAGGAGCATTGCGTCGTCCCGGCAGGGGTGCTCGTCCCCGAGCAGGCCGGCGACGAAGGCGCGGGCGGGCCTGACCTGCGACGCGGACGGAGTGAACCGGTGGGAGATCACCGGGAGGCTCGTGAACGCGTCAGGACCGGTGGGGCGCGGCCGGGCACTTGTCACGGCCGAGTCCTTCGATTCCGGGGCCGGGCGGAAGAACGCGGTGATGCCGCCCAAGGCCGAAGCCAGAGCGCGAGGACGCATCGCGATCATCGGGATACTTCCCTTCCTGTGCTGAGAACGTTCCAGAACGGTGCGAGGTGATCAGTGCTGTGAGCCCTGCTCATCGGAGCGGTCCACAGGGAGTAGGGGGTTCAGGCCGCTGGGGCGGGTCGGAGGGCGGATCGCACGTGGCGTAGGGGTAGGACTGCTCGATCCGGTTCATCCGCAGGACGAGTTCCTCCGGCGACCCCGCCTCCACCAAACCCACCAGGCCATGGCCCCACCGCGGCGCAAGCGCCCACCACCGCCCAGTCGCGCTGCCGTGCCAGACGCTCCACCCGGTGAACCGGCGGTTGAGAACACGAACGGTCCCGGCCAAGCCGTCCACCGCGGTCCATCCAGCAGATCCGTTCTTTGCCGCTACTCGGCGGACGTCCGTGGCACTCACCTCCAACGACAGGGGCTCACTGCTGGCACTTGTCCAGACAGGCATCACGCCCGGCAACTCTGTGTGTACGATCCATCACTGAACGATGGCATGTCTCAGACGGTCTTGCAGGGCCAACTGCAGAGAAAGACAAATTTGTATGGGCCAGAAGCGGCCTCTCGGACATCAAAACGGGACAAGAGGTGACTGAAAACTATGAATGCCAAGCGGGCAATGACTTTGCGGGCCCAGTGGCTCGGACGAGAACTGCGCGAGTTGCGCGAAATGAGTGGGCTCACGCTCAAGGAGGCCGGCGGCTTCGTTCAGCGTGATGGCGGCACCGTGAGCCGTATCGAGGCCGGAATCTATCCCGCCAGGACTCCGGACGTGCTCGCGATGCTGGACCTGTACGGCGTTACCGACTCCCGCCGTCGCGAAGGACTTCTCAAGCTGGCGGGAGAGGTATGGCAGAGTGGATGGTGGGACAGCTACTCCGAAGACCTGTCAAAGGTCATGGTCGACTACGCCTGGGTCGAATCCCGCGCTCGCCGCATCTGCTCCTTCGACGCCCTGGTGATCCCGGGGTTGCTCCAGACCCGCCCTTACATGGAGGCGGTGCAGGCGGCCGTCGTCGACTCTTCCCCGATCCAGATAACATCTGGGATCCGCTTCCGCCTCACGCGTCAACAGATCCTCACGGAACGTGAACCGCCGTGCGTCGAAGCGATCTTGGACGAGAGTGTCCTGCATCGCCGTCATGGAGGGCCGGGGGTTCTGAAAGAGCAGCTTGAGCATCTCCTCACGCTCGCTGAGCGCCCCAACATCGAGATCCGAGTCCTGGCCTTCCTGTCCGGCGCGCACGCTAGTCCAGAAGGTGCATTCATGATCTTCGAGATGCCCGAGCCGTACCCGGAGGTGGCCTATATGGACACCCCGGGAGGAGGGATTTATGTAGAGGCAAGCGAGGTGCAGCGCTTTAGACTGAAGTTAAACCACATGCGGCGGGATTCGCTGGATTCGCCGGAATCGATCAAACTGATCCGGGAGACCGCCAACCGACTGGGCTAGTGAAGACAGGAAGCAGGATCATGTCGACATCGGAACAGCCTCTTGCTGAGTGGCACATCAGCAGTTTCAGTCCCAACGGAGGACCGAACTGCGTGGAGGCCGGTCCGTTGCTTGATGGGAGTGGGCGGATTGCCGTGCGGCATAGTCGTCAGCCCGACGGTCCGACGATCATCTACACCAGGGCTGAGTGGGATGCCTTTCTGGCCGGTGTCCGCGCGAACGAGTTCGACTTCCAGTAGGGTCGCGCGGGTGCCGTGAGACTCTGGTGCTGCCGGGACGAGGACGGCCCGTCAGGCTCCTTCCTGGTCCTTGCCCAGCAGGTGCAGCATTCCCCGCGCGAACGTACGCCGCCAGCCCGCCTGGTCATGGGCACCGGCGAACTCGTCGTAGCGGACGTCGTAGCCCTTGGCCACGAGGACGTCGCGCAGATGCCGGTTGGCGGTCAGCAGCGTGGTGCCGCCGGGCAGGGGCTGGGTCTCGAGAGTGCCCGCGGCGATCCAGAATCGGGTCGGCCGGACCGGCGTGGCGGCCAACTGCCGGGTGAGCCACTCCGGCTCTCCGTCCCGTCCCATGGCGTAGGGGCCGTCCGCGCCGCCGAACTGCTCCGTCAGACCCCACCAGTGGGAACCCGACAGGGAAAGCACGCCGCCGAAGAGGTCCGGCCGCTGGTGCGCCAGCCAGACGGATCCAAGACCGCCGTAACTGGCCCCGCAGACCACGGTGGTGGCGGGGTCCTCGCCCGCCGCGTACTCCGCGCGCAGCCAGGGCAGCAGCTCGTCCCCGTACTGCCGGGCCAGGTCGGGGTTGCAGGACATCTCCACCATCCGGGACATCGAATCCTTGTTGTGGACGTACGCCACCACAGTCGGGGGGATGGCCCCGGCCTCGATGAGGTTGTCCATGATCACCGGATAGTGGTCGATGTGGTACTGGCCGTCCAGCAGGAGCAGCAGCGGATGCCCGCTTCCCTTCTGGAGCCCGGCGGGGAGCTGCACACTCACCTCGCGCTCGTCGCCGAAGACAGCGGAGCGCACCCGGTGACGCACGATCGTGCCGCGCGCCCGGCCGGGGGTGAGCCATGGCGCGGATTCCGCGCCGGGCAGGGTCAGCACGGTGTCGTGGGTGCGGTCCGCGTCCGGGAACATCGAGGAGTACACGGAGACGATCCGCTCCGGATTGAAGGGGTCGGGTCGGGTCGAGCGGGCGTGCGAGTCCGCGACGGTCTGGAAGGCGCCCGCCTGCATCAGCTCCATCAGCTCGCTCAGCGACTTCTCCGCGTAGGGGTCGTCCACGGTGTAGCCGTAGACCACCGAGAGCCGGTCGTCGGCGACGGGGACGGACAGATGCCACACGTCCGTGCCGGGGAGCCGCTCCATGGCGGTGGCCCGGCCCTCGGCGTCCATGGTGAGCTGGGAGCCCACCTCGATGTGCGTGGCGGGGCCGATGTGGACGAAGGTGACCAGGTGCCCGCCGCTCTCCAGGGGTTCGAGCAGGGGCCCGCCCGCGTCGCGCAGGGCGGCGGAGAGACGGTCGAGGGCTCCGGGTTCGCCCCGGGTGACTGCGTCGAGCAGGCGGGCCGCGGTGGTCGTGCCGGAGGCCGGGGTGTCCATGGTCATTGGAGCTCCTTGGGTTGGCTGAGGTGTGAGATCGGCCGATGCGTGGACGGGTCGTCACCGGGGCCGGGGGCAGCACCCACGGGGCGCCGATCCCCCGGGTCCTGGACGCCGGGCCGGGCGCCGGCCGTCCGCTGCCGCCGGGAGCCGCTCTAGGCCGACTTGATCCACTCGGAGATCAGTTCCTCCAGGACGCCGAGCGGCAAAGCCCCGTGTCCGATCACCTCGTGGTGGAAGTCCCTGACGTCGAAGCGGTCTCCGAGCTCGGCGCGGGCGCGCTCGCGCTGACGCAGGATCTCCCGGCGGCCGATCAGATAAGCGGTGGCCTGACCGGGCCAGGCGAGATACCGGTCGATCTCGTTGCGGATGTTGGCCTCGGTGGTGGCGGTGTTGTCGCGCATGTAGGCGATCGCCCGCTCCCGTTCCCAGCCGAGGTGGTGCATCCCGGTGTCGACGACCAGCCGGCAGGCGCGGATCGCGTCGAGCGAGAGCATCCCGAACCGGGCGATGTCGGAGCTGTACAGGCCCATCTCGTCGGCGAGGCGCTCGGTGTACAGCCCCCAGCCTTCCATGTGCGCGGTGAGCTGGCCGACGACCGTCATGCGCCGGAACAGCGGCAGGTCGGTGAGGGTCTGGGCGAGGGCGAGCTGGAGGTGATGGCCCGGCACGCTCTCGTGGAAGGCGAGCGCCTCGTACTCGTAGCGGAACCGGGTCTCGGGACGGAACGTGTTGATCCAGTGGGTGCCCGGGAGGCCGTCCGGGCCGGGCGGCTGGTAGTAGGCGAGCGGCGCGGTCTTCGCCTCCAGAGGGTCGATCTCGCGGGTGACGCAGTCGGCGATCGCGTAACTGCGGAAGTATCCGGGCATGGCGGCCTGGGCGCGCTGCAGGGCCTCCTCCACCAGGGCGACGATCTCGGCCGACCACGAGAACCGCAGCGCCGGGTCCTCGCGCAGCGCCGCCAGCACGCCGTCGGGGGTGCCGACCCCGAGCACCCGCCCGCCGAGCCGCGCGAGCTCCTCGCGCAGCTCGGCCACCGACTCCAGCCCGATGCGGTGGATGTCCTCCGCGCTCAGCCCCGGCCGGGTGTGCCGGGCGAGGGCGTCCGCGTAACCCTCCGTGCCGCCGGGGACATGGCAGACCCCGGCCTCTGCGTCGGGACGGGTACGCTCGGCGAGACCGGCCAGCCCGTCGCGGAAGCGGGCCAGCGCCGGGCGGACGTTGTCGCGCACCAGCTCCTGGGCGCGCCCGGCCTCGGGCCTGCCGAGCAGGGGCCGGACGAGCGGATCGGCATCGAGGTCGCCCGAGAGCATCCCGTCGAGCTGGGCGACGGCCGCGGTCACCCCGCTGCGCAGGGGGTGGCGCCCGGCCGCTGCGGCGACCCGGTACCGGGCGAGCCATGCGTCGAAGTAGCCGGGCAGGGCGGCGAGCCGCTCCAGGCACGCGGCCGGTCCCTCCTGGTCGACCGGCGTCATCGCCAGCGACTGGACGGCCCGGGGCGGGGGCGCGACGACGCTGGCCGAGACGGCGAAGTCGGTCAGCCCATGGGCGAGTTCGCCGGCGGAGCTGTGGATGAGCCGGTCCAGCACTCGATGAGTGACCCGGTCCTCACCGGTCAGCGCCTCCAGCGGAACCCGGTCGAGGCGCCGGCCGAGGTCGAGCAGCGTCCGCCGCCGGCTCTCGGCCGCCTCGGGGGAGGGGTCGGGCACCCGGTGGGCATGTCCGGCGACGCCGAGCAAGGTCGCCATGAAAGGGTCGTAGGTCATCTCCGCGGCGAAGTACGCCTCGGCGAGCTTGGCAAGGTCCGCTTGGTGGTGTTGCTGAGCCACGATCGCTCCAGGTGTCCGACGGCGTCTCGCCGCGTCTGCAGTGCGCTGATTATTGGAGGCTGCATAGCGTCCAGTCAACACCTGAAAGCATTCACTATTTACTAAACGACCTTCGTGAATCGCTACTGCTAAGGTCGCACCATGCCGCAGGAGGACGAGAAGTCGAGGTCACAGCTCGCATTCGCCGACGGACTGGCCGAGGTGTTCGCCCGGCAGGTGCCCCGGATGGCAGGGCGGATGCTGGGGCTGCTGCTGATCACGGACGAACCCCGGCTCTCCAGCAAGGACCTGGTGGACCAACTCGGTGCGAGCGCGGCCACGGTCTCCAACATGGGCCGCCTGCTGATCGGCTTGGGCTTGGTGGAACGCACGGTCTCCCCGGAGACCCGGCGCGACCTGTTCGCCATCGCCCCCAACGCCTGGGTCGGCACCTACCGTGACGGCGAGCGCTACATCACCGAGGTTCTGGCCCTCGCCGACCGGGTCCTGGCCGACCCGGACCTCACCGACATCCCCCGGGCCAGACTCCGCGAGCTGCGCAACCTCTACACGTTCGTCTGGGCGGAGATCCCGGACCTTGTGTCCCGTTACGAGCAGTGGCGCGAGGCGAACGGCCCGGAGGCGCTGTATCAGCCACCGGGCCGTTCATCCACCTGACGCCGTCGGCATGAAGCCGTCCGTCGGCCGCCGCCTCCGCCTGGTCGGCGGTGAGCGTGTCGGCGCCGCTGTGGGCCAGACGAGCCCGCACGGTGAGCTCCAACCCGCTGAACCCGTACCGGCACGACCACGGGCACCACGGGACCCGAAATGATGATCTTTACTCACGCTCGCGGATCAGCAATGCGAGGCGTGTGATGAACCATGCGCTCGCCGAGTCCAAAGGATTGCTGAGCAGCTTCTCCAGCCGGTCCAGCCGCTGCCGAAGGGTATTGCGGTGGATGTAGAGGCGCGCGGCGGCGTCAGTGGTCGAGCCCTGGGTCTCGACGTGGGCCCGAAGCGTCTCCAGCAGCGCCGATCCCGTCTCGCGGTCGTACTGTTCAATGCGTGCGATGTCGGACTGCGCGCGTATGAGCTCGGCCCGTAGGTCAGCGGCAATCGCGGTCGCGCTGCGCAGCAGAGGTGTGTACTTGTGGGAGAGGACGTCGGGAGGGGATCGTAGGACGGCCGCCCAGGCAGCGGCCTCCCGCGCGGCGCGGAGTCCCTCGACGACGCCGGCCGGGGCCGCGGATGGTCCACCCCATCCGATGACCAGGTGGGTCTGTTGACCGCTGTCGGCCAGGGCATGCTCGAACTCGGTTCGCAGTTCCTCCTGCGCTTCGGCGTCGACGATCGCGCCCAGGACGAGTCCCGCGACGCAGCCGGGCGCGTCTGGAATCAGGCGCCGGGTTCGCGATTTGGCCGCCCCTTCCACGATACGGGTCGAGATCGCCATCGCTTGATGCTGTGCCAGTTTCTGGAAGGGATCCACGAGCACCACGAATGGGGTGACCAGGCTCTTGGCTGCCCACCCGAACTCGATCAGGAGCTTTTCGGTCACGGCGGCGTCACGGCTGCGGATCAGTTCGTCGAGAGGAGACGGACCGGTCGTCGTCACCGTGCCGGTGAGGACCAGTGCTGCGTAGTTCGCGACGGCTTCGAGCAGCAGGCGGTCGTCGCCGGCGAAACGGCTCGGCCGATGGCACGAGATGGTGCCCATCAAACGCCCTCCGACGCGGATGGGCTGCGAGATCGACTCCATGCGCGGCTCCCACCCGCGCAGCAGGGCGCGGACGGTGGCGCTGTCGGCCGTGCCCTTGTCGAGGACCCTCTGCGGCAGCCGGTGCTGGTCCGACCTGGCGATGCTGACGCCCACCGTGTCATCGCCGTCTGCGTGCGGATCGGCGAGTTCGACGACGCACAAGCTGGAGGGAATGATGGCCAAACAGCGTTCCGCGATGGCGGCCAGAGCCGCATTCCTCGTCCGGGGAGGCGACTCGGCGAGCCGGACGAGCGTGCGGAGCGCATTGGATTGCCGGGTGCGGACCTCGAACTGCGCCGCTCGGTCGATCCCGTTGGCGAGCAGTTTCGCGACCTCGCCGATCGACTCCGCCATGCCCTCGTCGAATGCGTGCGAGCGGGTTGAGTAAATGGAGAAGACACCGACGGCGTCGCCGCCGGGTATGAGGATCGGTACCACGAGCGCGGAACGGAAGTCCGCCTCCATCGCCGAGGGGATGTGGAAGAACCGCGGGTCGTCCAGCAACTTGTCGTGGATGAGGGCCGAACGTCGCATGAGGGCGGCCCAGCCGGTGATGCCCTCCCCGAGCCGGAGGGTGAGGCGATTGACGAAGGCCTGCTGGCGTCCCTCCGTTGCTGCGCGCAGCACGAGCACGTCGCGGTCAGGCTCCCAAAGGTAGACGAAGCCGCCGGTGGCGTCGCATGCGCGTGCGACCAACTCCACTGCGCGCTGGGCCAGGATCGTGGCGTCGGACGAGAGGCTCAGCGCTTCGATGACGTCGGTCAGCATGGCATTTCGCCGCTCGGCTTCACGCAGCGACGCGTGGAGGAGGCGCACGTCGTCGGGGTCGAACCCCGGGCCACCTGCGCCATCGGAGTCGCTCACGTCACAACGGCCTGCTGTTCTTGCATGATGGCTGCGAAGTCACGGGGTGCGTTGACAGCCACCCAGGCAGCCTGTCTCCCCTCGTCGTCGAACCGATACACGGCACCCTTACGTTCAGGATACAAGGCCAGTACCTCAGGCGGTGAAGGGTCCACGGGCACCGTGCCCAGGATCTGGACCCGCCTGCCGAAGACCTCGGTCCAGAAGTACGGCAGCCGTCTCGACGTCGCCGGCTCACCGAGGATCTCCGCCGCGACGGCCGCCCCCTGCTCCGCGGCGTTGGTCCAGGATTCGTGGTGCACGAGCGCATCGGTGACCGGGTCGGTGTACGCCGCCGCGTCGCCGACCGCGTACACATGGGGATAAGCCTCTCCGTCCATCGAGAGGACGTGACCTTGAGGATCGCAGTGGACCCCTCGCCCGTCGGCCGCCGCCCACCCCGCGACGAGTTCCGTGGCGGGGGTCATCCCGATGGCGCTGAGCGCGATGTCCGCGTGCAGGTGTGATCCGTCGGAAAGGGTGACGTCGAAGGCGTCACCCGGTAGCCGGGAGGAGGATGTGATGTGTCGTTCGAGGCGCAGGTCGACGCCTGCGTCCGCAGCCCACCGGGCGACCTGCTTGCCGAGCTCCGGCCCCAGCAACCGGCGCATTGGCAGCCGGTCGACCTCCACCAGCGTGACGCGGACATCCTCCCGGGACAGCGTTGTGGCCATCTCAGAGCCGAGTGGGCCGGCTCCCTCGATCAGCACGGACGCGGACCGCACTGCGGCGACCCGCTCCCGGAGCCAGAGGGCGTCGGCGGCCGTCCGCACGAGAGAGAATCCCCACAGGTCCGCTGACTGTGACCGGGGCCGCCCACCGGTGGCCAGCACGATCACGTCTGCCGCCAGTCGTCGTCCGGACTCGAGAACCACGATCCGCTCCCGGATGTTCATGGCGACGGCACGGTCCCGCAGCCACGTCGCGCCCTGAACGGCCCAGCCGGGCTCGGCGACGGCGTCGAAGTCGTCGTCCAGAAACCTCTTGGTCAGAGGTGGGCGGTCGTAGGGGCTGTCGGGGTCGTCATCGACGACGGTGACATGAACCTTGCGACCCGATGCCATCAGCTCGTGCGCGACGCTGCTGCCGGCCAGCCCGCCGCCGATGACGCAGACCGAGAGGCGATTCATCCCTCCTCCTCGCTCACGAGGATCGCGCGCTCGGGGCAGTTGCGGGCGGCGGCGAGGACCGCCTCGCGGCGGTCCTCGGTCACCTCCTGCCTGTCCTCGGGGACGAAGGCGTAACCGAACTCATCGACCTCGAAGGCCGCGGGTGCGAGGATCATGCATCGGTTGTGCCCCTGGCACCTGGAGCCGTTCACGGTGACCTTCACGTCAGCCGTCCTTCCGGGAGAACTTGAGGTTGAGCGGTCCGACGCCGTGCCAGGGTTGTTCCGGGTCTGCGAGGGTGAACGGGGGGAGCAGGCGCAGGAACTCCTGCAGTGCCACGAGGACCTCACGCCGCCCCAGGTTGGAACCGAGGCACCGGTGGATGCCGACGCCGAAGGCGAAGTGGCGGTTCTGCTGCCGGTCAAGAATGATCTCGTCGGCACGCTCGTACTGCTCCTCGTCGCGGTTGCCCGATCCGAACGCCAGGACGACGCGCTCGCCGGCCTTGATCCGCTGTCCCTTGATCTCCACGTCACGGGTCGCGGTGCGCGCCATGGCCTGGACCGGCGAGAGCGTGCGCAGGAACTCCTCGACCGCTGCGGGTACCGCGTCAAGGTCGTCGCGGAGCTGCTTCTGGGCCTCGGCGTTGCGGGCGAGGTACCAGAGGCCGGATCGGATGGCCCAGGCCGTGGTGTCGAGCCCTGCCAGGAAGAGCAGGTAGCAGTACGACAGCAGTTCGTCGTTCGTCAGCGGTCTCCCGTCGACCTCAGCGCTCAGCAGGTGGCCGATGATGTCATCGCGCGGCTCCTCCGAGCGCCGCCGGGTCAGGAGATCGTCGAAGTAGGCGAACACCTCGTCGGCGGCGGCGGACGCGATGTCCGGTGAGACCGTGCGCTCGTAGATGATCTCGTCCACCCACCGGTCGAACCGTGGCCAGTCCTCCTCCGGGAATCCTGCGAGGGCGCTGAAGATGATCGTCGGGAGTGGCCGGGCGTAGGCCGCGGAGGCGTCTACGACGGAGTCGACGTCGATGCCTTTCGCCAGTTCCTGCGCGACGTCCACGACACGGGGCGTGAGGGCGTCGATGGCTGCGGGGGTGAACAACGGCAACAGGATCCGGCGGTACTTGCTGTGTGCCGGAGGGTCGATGTCGATGGGGATGAGCGGGACGTCGGTGCCGAAGTTGGGCAGCAGCATCGACGGCGCCACCGAGAAGGTCGTGTGATCCTGCTCGGCGGCGAAGATGTCGTCGTTCTTGGTGAGGAACCAGAACCCGCCATGCTTCTCGCTGTAGCCGACGGGGCAGGTGGCCCTCAGCTCCCTGTAGGTGTCGAAGATGTCGTCGAGCTCAGGGCCGTGGTAATCGAAGTCGAGGGGGCACTTCTTGTCAGACATGCGGTACCTACCGTAGGGCGTGAGTGGTGATGGCCAGGGAGCGATCGCGGGCCAGGTCGACGAACGCCCGGAAGATCGCCAGTTGACGTTCGTGGTCGTCGGCCATCTGCTCGGGGTGCCACTGCACCCCCAGCACGAGGCCGTCGTCGGTCTCACAGGCCTCGGGGAGTCCGCCGGCATGTGCCACCACCCGCAGCCCCTCCCCCAGACGGTTGATCGCCTGGTGGTGATAGCTGTTGACCAGCAGGTCCTCGGGGCCCACCATCGCGGCCAGCCGGGACCCGGGCGTCACCACGACGCGGTGGGCGCCCTCATGTGAAGGCCCGGTCTGCCAGTGGCCCAGGGACTCCTCGACGTGCTGGAGCAGGTCGCCGCCACGGCTGATGTTGATCAGCTGCAGACCGCGGCAGATGCCGAGGACCGGGATCCGGCGCGCCTCGGCGGCGGCGAGCAGGGCGAGCTCGAACCTGTCGCGCTCGCGATTCACCCCGTAGACCTCCGCCTGCGGCTCCTGGCCGTAGCAGGCCGGGTCCAGGTCGCCGCCGCCGGTGAGCACCAGGCCGTCCAACGTCCTGACGACGGCTGCCGGGTCCGCCTGGGTGGGTGGCAGGACGAGTGGCAGCCCCCCGGCGCGGGCGACGGCGTGCGGATAGCGCATGTTGAGGGAGACGGTGGGAGCCGGGCCGAAGGAGGTTTCCTGCACCTGGGTACCGCAGCTGACGCCGATGCGGACCGGCGGAGCGCAGGGGGTGAGAGCCATCGATGCCGCCTCAGTGGACAAGCCAGCCGCCGTCGACGAAGAGGGTGGTCCCGGTCACGAAGCCGGCCGCTTCGGAGGAGAGGAAGCTCACCGCGTTCGCGACATCCTCGGGACGGCCGATGCGTCCCATCGGCGTGCGATCGAGCAGCCACTGTCGCACCTCGGGCTTGGCCAGCACCGTGCGGGTGAACGGCGTCTCGATGAATCCGGGTGCCACTGCGTTGACGCGGATGCCGGAGGCGGCCGCTTCCACGGCGAGCCCCTTGGTGAACATCAGCAGCGCACCCTTGGACGCGTTGTAGTGGATCTGCGGGTGACCGCTGCTGGAGATGACGATGTGCGCCTCGACGGAGGTGATGTTGACGATCGCGCCGGTGGCGCCGGGTTTCCCGGCGAGTGTGCGCCGGATCGCGGGGACCGCGGCCTTGCTGGCGAGGAAGGGACCGGTGGAATTGACCCGGAACACCTCCTCCCACTCGGCGGGTTCGAGGTCGTCGAACGCGCTGCCGCGGACGATGCCGGCGTTGTTCACCAGGATGTCCAGCCCACCCCAGGCGTTCTCGGTCCGGCGGACCGCCTCGGCCATGCTGTCGGGATCCGTGACATCGGCGACGATCGGGAATGCGTTCTCGTGCGGGCCGCAGACCTTGTCAAGCGCGTCGGCGTTGACGTCGATCAGCGCGACCTGGGCGCCTTCGGCAAGCAGCTTCTCGGCGATGGCCAGGCCGTTGCCGGAGGCGGCTCCGGTCACCATCGCGATGCGGCCCTCGTGGGTGTTCACGACGTACATGCCCTTTCGGGTGGTAGCGGATGCGGGGGAGGGGGAGGCTCAGATGACCTCGAGGTAACGACGCAGCTCCCAGTCGGTGACGGCTTTGCCGAACTGGCTGATCTCCCAGCGACGGGTGGTCGCGAAGTGCTCGACGAACTCCTTCCCGAACAGTTCGCGCGTCAGGGGAGAGGCCGCGTACGCTTCGACCGCCGCGTCCAGTGACGCGGGCAGGGCGAGCTCGGCGGCGTTGGGGAGTTCGTAGGCGTTGCCGGTGACCTCGGCGGGTGGGGTGAGCCGATGCCGGATCCCGTGCAGGCCCGAGGCCACGTTGGCCGCGATGACCAGGTACGGGTTGGCATCGGCCCCGGGGATGCGGTTCTCGACCCGGGCTGCCGCCCCCGGGGCGGGGATCGACCGGACCGCCACGGTCCGGTTGTCCCTGCCCCAGGTGGCGCTCGCCCCCGCCCACGAGCCGCCCTCGGTGCGCTTGTAGGAGTTGACCGTCGGCAGGTAGATCGCGGTCATCTCGCGGGCCAGGGTGAGGAGCCCGGCCACGTACTGCGCGCCCGTCTCGGACAGCCGGCACGGGTTGGCACAGGCGAACGCGGGCGTGCCGTCGGCGCACCAGAGGCTCTGGTGGACATGTCCCGACGATCCAGCCCAAGCCGCGTCAAGCTTGGCGATGAACGTCGCGGTGTGGCCGTGCTGCGCCGCGATCTCCTTGACCGCGTTCTTCAGCAGCAGGGCGTGATCGGCCGCACGAAGTGCCCCGTCGTGGTGGATGTTGACCTCGAACTGTCCCGGTCCGTGCTCGCTGTTGCAGGCCTCGATGTAGACGCCGGCCGTCTGGAGCCGCTCGCGGATCTCGCCGAGGACGTATTCAGTGGCCGTCCCGCGCTGCAGGCTGTATGTGCGGCTGCCGTGGGTCAGCGGCTCCAGGTCACGGAACCCGGAGCGGTGCAGGTCGCCCGGCGACTGACGCAGCAGGTAGAACTCGAACTCGTAGGCCGCGGTGGCGGAGAAGCCGAGATCGGCCGCGTCTTCGAGCACCTTGCGCAGCAGCCGGCGGGGGGACAGCGCCAGCGGGGTCCCGTCGAGCTCCTCGATGTCGCAGATGACCGAGGCCGTGTGCGGCTCCCAGGGGACGAGCGTCAGCGTGGAAAGGTCAGGCTTCAGGGTGACGTCGGGGTAGCCGGTGTGCCAGCCCGTGTACTCCACTCCGGTGAGCAGCTCGTCCACCATGTCCCAGCCGAACAGGATGTTGGAGATCTGCGTCCCCTTCTCCCATACGGAGTCGGTGAAGTACTGCACCGGGATTCGCTTGCCGCGCCAGACCCCGTCGATGTCGACGGCACCGACCCGGACCGTGCGGATCCCGTGCTCCTCGACAAAGCCGAGTAGTTCGGCTCGCGTCGTAATCTCGCTCATCAGGCCTCCATCGCCGCGCCGACCGACAACGTCATCCAAGGGGGAGGGCAGGCGGCTTTCCAAGTGGTCGGCCGCCCTGTGAACAGCCAATCTCTGTGCGAGCTGCACATTGAGGCCGGGCCGGGGCGCGCACAAGGCTGAGCGGCCTGCACGACAACCCTGACCCGTTCCGCGAAAAGGACCACCGTTGAGCACCACCATTACCCCGGCCACACAACAGGCGATCGCGGATGTCGCAGAAGCAGACGAGGTGGAGGTCGATCGGGCCGTGCGCCGGGCGCGTGTGGCTCGGGAGCGCTGGGCCGCCCAGCCGATCCGCCATCGGGCGGCGGCCCTGCGCCGGATCGCGGACGCGGTGCGCGCCGACCTCGAAAATCTGGCGGGCTTCTTCGCCACGGCATGAGCATCACGTCACAGGCCCGGGGTCCACCGGTCGCGACCCGATCCGACGTCCCACCGTGCCGGGTGCACCCGGGCGGCCGGCGTGTAACACCACTCCGATCCTCTCAGCCGGTCAGGACCGCAAGGTCCCCGCAATCCTCAGGGGCAACACCGCCCGACCACCCGCAGCCTCCCCGAGAAGGCGTACGACATGACGGACATCAATGACACAGCGAATATCAGCAGCCGAGCGGTGAAGAAGAGCGTCGGGTACGCCTCGACCGACCTTCTCCGAAGCTCCATCAACTTCCTCCACATCGTCCTCATGGTGACCGCGGCGGCAGCGCCCCTCGTGGTCGTCTCGGCCTACATCCCCATCTCCCTCGCCTACGGCAGCGGCATGGCGGTACCGATCACCTACGTCGCCGTCACCGCCATCCTCCTCGTCTTCTCGGTCGGGTTCGTGGAGATGGCCAAGCGCATCACCTCGGCCGGCGCCTTCTACACGTTCACGACCCATGGCCTGGGCAAACCCCTCGGGCTCGCTTCGGGCTTCACGATCACGGCCGCGTACAGCATGATCACAGCGGCCATCCAAGGCGGCTTCGGCCTGTACGCCTCGGCACTGCTCAAGCACTACTTCGGCCTGTCCGTACCGTGGTACTGGTGCAGTCTGGCCGCCCTGGCGCTGATGTTCGTGATCTCCTACTTCCGCGTGACATTCACGGCCCGGGTGCTGGGCGTGGCCTTGACGCTCGAGGTCCTCGTGGTCTTGGTGACGTGCCTCGTCGTCGTGGCACGAGGCGGTGCCGAAGGCCAGGTTCCCTCGGCCCTCAACCCGGCGACCTGGGCCGGCTCTCCCGCCGTCGGAGTCGGCTTCTTTCTCGCCTTCTGGTCCTGGATCGGCTTCGAGACCACGGCGATTTACGGCGAGGAGACCGTCGATCCGAAGCAGAGCGTGCCGCGCGCCACCTACATCGCGGTGATCACGCTCGGAGTCTTCTACAGCTTCGCGGCCTATGCGGGGGTCGTCGGCTTCGGCTCGAACGCGCCGTCCCAGGCGGCCAAGCTCTATGACCAGTACTTCTTCCAGCTCGCGGACAGTTACGTCTTCGGTTTCGTGCGCACCGCGATGGACTTCCTCGTCGTCACCGGGTTCTTCGCCTGCTCATTCGCCTTCCACAACAATGCCTCGCGGTACTTCTACTCCCTGGGCCGCGACCGCATCCTGCCGAGCGTGCTGGGGAGGACGCACCCGGTTCACAAGTCCCCGCACATCGCGGCGGGAGTTCAGGCGCTCATCGCCGCGATCACCGTGCTCGCGTTCGCCGTCGGTGGTGCCGACCCGCTGCTGCACCTCGGTACCTGGCTCCCGATCTTCTGCACGCTCGCGGTCATCGTGGTTCAGTTCCTGGTGTGCCTCGCGGTGATCAGGTACTTCAACCGTGAGGGCCGCAACGGGAGGGCCGCCATCTGGAAGACGCTGGTGGCGCCCGCCGTCGGCGCGCTCGCCCAGATCGTCGTGGTCGTCCTGCTGCTTCGCAACCTGACCTTCCTCGCCGGTGCCGACAACCTCGTCGTCAATCTGATCCCGGTGTACGTCGCCGCCGTCGCGATCGCCGGGTTCGGCTACGCGCTCATCCTGCGTGCCCGCAGCCCCGAGCGGTACCGGACCATCGGACAACTCCGCGACGAGGAGCTTCTCGAAGTCTTCCCGGACGAGTAACCCGAACGCCGAGCCGGGATCAGCGGGCGGACCCGGCTCGGCACCAGCTCCTGTCTCTGACAACTCCTGCCTACCTGGGAAGAGACAACGACCATGCGCCAGGGCGAGACCCGGTCTTCTACTTGGCCGATCGCCCGGCGTCGCCCCGGCACGCGTCGTGGTCATCGGCGGAGGCACGGCCGGCAGCACGAAGGCCGTCGACCCACTCCCGCGCCGGCGGGCAGGCCCATCAGGACACCGGACGCGAGGCCGCCAGCAGATCGGACACGCGAACGAACTTCCTCCGAGGGCGCCCCGCCTCGCGGCCCCTGAGCTGCTCGGACTGGTCGATACGAGCCCACGCGTGCTTGTCGACGACGTCCGGCTGCCGTTCCTTGACGAGCTTCCCGAGGTGCTCCAGGCCGTGGTGAGGATCAGGTAGGCGCCCAGCACCGAAATCATGAAGGATCGCGTCCACCGTTTCGGCGGAGTCGCTTCTGTTCGTGCCGATCACCCCTGTGGCACCCCGCTTGATCCATCCGGAGCAGTAGACACCCACTACCGACTCTCCGGTCGCCGGGTCGCACACGCTGCCTGAGTAATGGGAGAGCGTGCCGGTCACATCGTCGAACGGCAGTCCCGCGACGGCCGTACCGCGATAGCCGATCGCTCGCACGACCAGGGAGGCTTCGATCCGCTCCACAGTGCCGTCGGCGCGGCAAAACGTGATCGACTCCACCGAGCCCGTCCCATTGATCGCCTCAGGGCGCAGGCCGTACCGGAGCGTGATCCTCCGGTCTCCATCTGCCCGGCCCCGCTTGGCCGCCGCGGCGATGATCCGAGACCTGCGGTCGGCGGCGTCACAGACGTGGGCGACTTCATCGGCCATCGCGAGAAGCGTCACCCCTGGGGTGTGCTCAAGCGCGGAGAGCTCGCCAGTGGTGTACGCCGCGTATTCGGGGCCGCGACGTCCCGTGACGACGACGTCGACGATCGTGCTGTGGCCGAGGGCCTCGATGGCGTGGTCGGCCATATCCGTGGCCGTCAGGGCGGCGGCCGGCTGCGCCAGAACCCGAGCCACGTCGAGCGCGACGTTACCGTTGCCGATCACTACAACGCGTTCTCCGTGGAAATCGAATCGGCGGTCCGCGAAATCCGGATGCCCGTTGTACCAGGCGACGAACTCCCGGGCGGAGACGCACCCGGGCAGATCCTCGCCGGGAATGCCGAGGCGGCGGTCGTCGCCGGCCCCACCGGCCCATACGACCGCGTGGTGGTGCTCCAGCAGTTCCTGTACGGAGATGTGCCGGCCGACTTCCACGTTGAAGAAGCAGTGCACGTTGGACCGGGCCAGTACGGAGCCGAACTGTCTTGCGATCAGCTTGGTGCTGGAATGGTCCGGCGCGACGCCCGCCCGGACAAGCCCGAAAGGCGTGGGCAGGCGCTCGAAGACGGAGATGCTCACACCCGGGATCTCGCTCAGCTCCGCTGCCGCGTAACACCCGGCCGGCCCTGCCCCTACGACCGCGACCGAAAGCCTCGAACGTCCTACAGGGAGCCGCCGGTGGATCGGATCCGGCGGCGACGACTCGTTGATCGGGTTGGTCTCGAAGTAGGCCGCGTTGATCTCCAAGGAGTCGCTGAGCCGCTCGGGAAGGTCCCACTCGGAGTAGATGGCGTTGACGGGACACTCATCCATGCAGGCGCCGCAGTCAATACACGTCCCGGGATCAATGTACAGCTGTTCCGTCGTGGAGAAGTCCGGGTCACCCGGGCGCGGCCGAATGCATTGGACCGGGCACACCGGGATGCACGAACCGTCGTTGCAGCACCCGTGGGTGATAACGAACGTCATTTCTGGTCCAGCCCTTCACAGCGAGCGACCCCGCGATGCTAGGCGCGCGCTTCCGTGACGTCTGTGGCTGCGCCGCACACCATCCGTCGCGGGTCAGTGCGCCGTGCACGTTGTCGCCGACGGCAGGGCCGCCAAGCATATGAGGGCCGCGGGACGTCGCCGATGCGAACGTCTGACTCGACGAATGGTCGTGGGACGTCGCTCACGCCAGCAAGGAGGACAGGTGCGCACACCGATCAAGGCAGCGGTGCTGGGCAAGGCCGGTGAGCCCCTCGAACTGGCCGAGGTCCTGCTCGACGAGCCCGCCGACCATGAAGTGCTGGTGCGCACCGAGCGTGTCGGGCTGTGCCACAGCGACCTCCACTACATCACCGGCTCGCTTCCCATCCCGACGCCGGCGATCCTCGGCCACGAGGTCGCCGGACTCGTGGAGCGCGTCGGCGCTGCCGTCACGCGGGTCGCACCAGGTGATCGCGTGGTCGCGACCGTCACCCCGGCGTGCGGCCTGTGCCGTTCCTGCCTTCGGGGGCGTCCGACGCAGTGCATGCGGGTGGACCAGGTTCGCGCCAGGCCCCGACCGAAGGTGGTCACGCGCGATGGAGAAGAGGTGCAGGTGCTCGGTGGCATCGGCGCCTTCGCCGAGGCGTTCCTCGCTGGAGAGGCGTCGCTCGCGGTCGTGCCGTCCAACGTCCCGCCGCACGTGGCCTGCCTGCTCGGTTGCTGCGTATCCACGGGGGTGGGGGCGGTGGTGCACGGCGCACACGTCACTCCAGACGATACCGTCGCGGTCATCGGCTGCGGCGGCGTGGGCATCGCGGCCATCCAGGGTGCTCGCCTCGCGGGCGCACGGAGGATCGTGGCCGTCGACGCGGTGGCCGGCAAACTTGAGATCGCCCGGCGATTCGGGGCGACTGACGCGGTGCTGGCCGGTCCCGACACGGTCGCGGTGAGGACTCTGCTGCAGGACCTGATGCCCGACGGGTTCACGCATACGGTCGAGGCCGTAGGGCGAAGGCAGACCGCCGAACTCGCCTTCGATGTGCTCGCGCCGACCGGCACCGCCACCATCCTCGGACTCATGCCCCCAGGGGAGCGGCTCAGCATCCCCGCGGATGCGCTCGTTTACGGCGATCGGGTTCTGCGGGGCGCCTACATGGGGGCCAACCGCTTTCTCACCGACGTTGAGATGTTCACCGACCACTACGTCGCAGGCCGCCTGGACCTGGACGCCATGGTCACGGGCGAGGTGCCGTTCGAGCACGTCAACGAAGGTTTCGCCGCCATGTCGGACCCCGCGACGATCAGGATCGTCGTCGATGTCACCCGGGAGAGCGCATGACCCACGCGTCCACTCAGAGCCAGGCGGACACATCCGTCGGGTTCGGGCTGAAGCACCGGCGGTACGTCGACTTCAGTCACGCCCACTACTCCGGGAATCTCGTGGACGGCGCGTACGTCCTGGGGATGTTCGGCGACGTCGCCACCGACCTTTGCCTGCACATGGACGGGGACGAGGGGCTGTTCGCCTCCTACTCGGGGGTCACCTTCCACGCCCCGGTGCAGGCCGGCGACGTGCTGGAGGTCAGCGCGACGGTCAGCCGCGTGGGGAACCGCAGCCGCACCGTCTCCTTCCAGGCGCATGTCCTTGCCAGGTCGTCTCCCCAAGACGGCCCGTCCGCCGGGAGGGTTCTCACCAGCCCACTCCTGGTGGTGTCGGCGATCGGCACCGTCGTGGTGCCGGCCGTCGCGGCAGGCCGCGAGCCCGCGCTGTAGGTCTGAGATGGATCTCCTCACTGACGTCCCGACCCAAGGGCTGACCCTCCCGGCGATTCTCGCCCACCAGGCGCGCGTCCGCAGCGGGCATGCCTTCCTGCGCACTCCGGAGTCGGCCATCGGTTACGCCTCGGCCCACCAGCGGGTCGAGGCGTATGCCGCAGGCCTGCAGGCGATCGGGATCGGGCCACGTGACCGGGTCGTGCTCTTCATGGCGAACAGCGTCGAGCATGTTCTCATCTGGCTGGCTGTGAACCGCATAGGCGCCGTCAACGTCCCGCTCAACACAGCCCTCTCCGGCGAGCTGCTGGCACGCTCGGTGCGCATGGTGCGTCCCCAGGCTCTCATCGTGGACGCCGACCTCGCCCCCGTCCTGGCCCAGGTGCTCAAGCTCGCCGGCTGCGCGGACCGTCCCGTCTTCGTGCACACGCCCGACGACCCCCACTCGCGGGGCCGTGCACTCTCCGGAGCCGGCAGCCTCGCCGAACTCGCGATGTCCTCGCCGGTGACGCCGGTTGAAGTTGATGAGCCGGCACCCGCGACCATGCTGTTCACCTCGGGCTCGACCGGCGTCCCCAAAGCCTGTGTGCTCTCCCACCGTTACCTCGTGCGGCAGAGCCAGATCCACGGGAAGTACCTGGAGTTCCGCCCGGACGACGTTCTGTACACGCCGTTCCCGCTCTTCCATATCGATGCGGCCACGCTGACCGTGGGGGCGGCACTGGTCACCGGTGCGACCGCGGCGCTGGGCAAGACGTTCTCCGCGTCCCGCTTCTGGCACGAGGTGCGCGCCTGCGACGCCACCGTCTTCAACTTCATGGGGGCGACCGCCAACATCCTGTGGAAGCAGCCTCGGAGCTCCGGCGATCGTGACCACCGGGTCAGGATGGCCTGGGGTGTGCCCATGCCGGCGTGCGAACGCGGATGGCAGGAGCGGTTCGGCTTCCCGCTGGTTGAGGTCTACGGGCTGACTGACGCCGGCGTTCCCGCGTATCAGCCGCTGGACGAGCCCCGACGTCCCGGCTCATGTGGCCGGGTGATCCCCGAGTACCAGGTCCGCATCGCCGACCAGGCCGGTGATCCGGTTCCGGCCGGCACCGAGGGCGAGATCCTCATCCGCTCAGACGACCCTTGCCTGCTGATGAACGGGTATTTCGACATGCCCGAGGCGACCGGCAAGGCCTTTCGCGGGGGATGGTTCCACACCGGTGACATCGGCCGCCTCGACACCGACGACCACCTGTACTTCGTAACGCGCGGCAAAGAGGTCATCCGACGGCGGGGGGAGAACATCGCCGCCACAGACGTTGAGGAGGCGATCAACGCCCACCCGGCCGTGCGCGAGTCGGCCGCGGTCGGCGTACCGAGCGAGCTCTCCGAGGAGGACGTCAAAGTCTTCGTCGTCACGCAGCCGGGGGCCATGCTGCGCCCCGAAGACGTCGTCGAACACTGCAGCCGCGTACTTCCCCGCCACATGGTCCCGCGCTACGTCGAGCTGATCCGGGAACTACCCAAGACCCCCACAGAGAAGATCGAGCGCTACAGGCTGGCCGCCCTGCCCCTCACCGCGAGCACCTGGGACGCCGTACGGCCCGAAGGCGGGCCGGCCGCCGCGAGCACAGAACAGGGAGAGACAGCGTGACCGCAACCGAGCAGCACCCGCGCACCCGTCCACCGAAGGCCCAACTCGACTTGATCGAGGGCAGTTGGTCGGAGCCGAGCGAGTCCCTTCCGGGCTCGCTGGACGACCCCAACACCGGTACACCAAGGCAGGCGCAGGCCGCCACCGCGGAGAAGGAGGTCGATCACGCGCTTTCGGCGGCAGCCGGCCTCAATGCCGCTGGAACCTGGGCATCGGTCCCGCTGGATGTCCGGGTTCGCCTTCTCGACGAGGTTGCCCACGGTCTGGCCGGTCGAGTCGACGAGCTGGCCTACGAGGACGCCATGGCGACGGGGAACCCCCTGCGGGTCACCACCCGGCTCGCGTCATACCTCGCCCCGCGGGTAACCGCGGCAAGGGACCAGCTTCTCCAGGTCGGCGAGTCGACGCGGCTCCCGGCAGGTGAAAGGGAGGTCCGGCTGCTCCGCCGCCCGCTGGGACCCGCCGTCATCCTCGCGCCCTGGAACGCCCCCACCTTTGTCGCGGTCGCCAAGGTGGCCAGCGCTCTCGCGGCCGGGTGTCCCGTGATCCTCAAGCCGTCGGAGTGGGCGCCAGGGGGATGCCAGATCCTCGCGGAGGTCATCAGCGAGGCCGCCAACGCCTTGGAGCTCCCCCCGGCGGTCTTCCAACTGGTCCACGGTGGAGCCGCCGTCGGTGCGTATCTGGCGTCGGACCCCCGCGTGAGGGCGATCTCCTTCACCGGCGGCGCCGCCGGCGGCCGCGCGGTGGCCACGGCCGCTGCGCCCCACTTCGCCGTGCTCCAGCTTGAGCTTGGCGGTCACAACCCGGTCGTGATCCACCCCGACGCCGACATCGCGGCTACAGCGTCCGCTCTGGCGGAGGGGATGACCAAACTCAACGGACAGTGGTGCGAGGCCCCCGGCAAGATCCTCGTGCCCGAGAGCCTGCACGACGAGCTCGTCGACGCGCTGCTCGATCAGCTCGGCGCGCTCCACGTCGGACACTGCCTCGACGACACCACCGACGTCGGCCCGCTCGCCTACTCCGCGCACCGTGCCAGGCTGCAGCACCAGGTGGCTGAACTTGTCGATCGCGGCGGCAAGGCCCTCACCAACTCGCAGCTACCGGAGCTTGGCGGCTGGTTCTTCGCCCCCACCGTGATCGTGGGGCTGCCTGCTGAGCAGTCCGAGCATGAGCTGTTCGGACCGGCGGTGTCCGTGCATCGGATCAGCTCGGTAGAGAAGGCCATCCGCGCCGCCGACGGGCCTGAGACAGGCTTGGCCGGTTTCGTGTTCGGTCGCGACCTTCAAGCCGCCCTGGACACCGCGGCCCGGCTGCCCGCAGGGGAGATCCGGGTCAACGGCTGCAAGCTCGCCGACCTCGCAGAGGGGTCGGAGCAATCCTTCTGGAACAACGCGGGCATCGGCGGCCACGGGCCGACCGACATGGTGCGCTTCTTCCAGGGCCGCCGGACGATCGGGGTGGACGACCAGGCTCTCCCGATCTGACACACGCCGCCTGCCTGGCACCGCGCTACGCGTGGGGCGCGGGCTCGTCCGGAGGGGGCCGCCGCCCAAAGCGGATCTTTACCGGACGAGCCCGCGGGCTCTGAGGGTCGTCGGCGCCGTGGGACCAAGGGGAGCCAGAGGCGCCGACGAGCTTTGTCAGTGCGAGTGGGCGAACTGCTCGGCCTCGGTGGAGTCCTTCAGCGCCACGGTCGAGGAGTCCGGCGCGATGGCCGTGCTGACCAGGTCGAAGTAGCCGGTGCCCACCTCGCGCTGGTGGCGGGTGGCGGTGTAGCCGCGCTTCTCTGCGGCGAATTCCGCCTCCTGAAGCTCGACGTAGGCCGTCATGCCCTCGTCCGCGTAGCCGCGGGCCAGGTCGAACATCGAGTAGTTCAGCGAGTGGAAGCCCGCCAGGGTGATGAACTGGAACCGGTACCCCATCTCGCCGAGCTCGCGCTGGAACTTGGCGATGGCGGAGTCGTCGAGGTGCTGCTTCCAGTTGAACGACGGCGAGCAGTTGTAGGCGAGCATCTGGTCGGGGTACTCGGCCTTGATCGCCTCGGCGAAGCGCCGGGCCACGTCCAGGTCGGGCGTGGAGGTCTCCATCCACAGCAGGTCGGAGTACGGCGCGTAGGCCAGCCCGCGGGCGACGCAGGCGTCGACGCCGTTGCGCACGCGGTAGAAGCCCTCGGCCGTGCGCTCGCCGGTGGCGAACGCCTGGTCGCGGGGATCGACGTCGCTGGTCAGAAGCGTCGCGGCCTGGGCGTCGGTCCGCGCGATGATCAGGGTCGGCACGTCGCACACGTCCGCGGCGAGGCGGGCGGCGTTGAGGGTCTTGATGTGCTGGCCGGTCGGGATCAGCACCTTGCCGCCGAGGTGGCCGCACTTCTTCTCCGAGGCGAGCTGGTCCTCCCAGTGCACGCCCGCGGCGCCGGCGCCGATCATGCCCTTCATCAGCTCGAAGGCGTTGAGCACACCGCCGAAGCCGGCCTCGGCGTCGGCCACGATGGGCGCGAGCCAGTGCGGCGCCCGCGTGTCGCCCTCCGACCAGGTGATCTGGTCGGCGCGCAGCAGCGCGTTGTTGATGCGGCGCACCACGGCCGGCACGGAGTTGGCCGGGTAGAGGCTCTGGTCGGGGTAGGTCTGGCCGCCCAGGTTGGCGTCCGCGGCGACCTGCCAGCCCGACAGGTAGATGGCCTTCAGTCCCGCCTTCACCTGCTGCACCGCCTGGTTGCCGGTCAGGGCGCCCAGCGCGTGCACGTAATCCTCGGTCTGGAGCAGCGACCACAACCGTTCTGCGCCGAGCCTGGCGAGGGTGTGCTCCTCCTGCACGGAGCCGCGCAGTCGAACGACGTCTTCGGCCGTATAGGTCCGCTCGACGTTCTTCCAGCGCGGGTCGCTCTCCCACTCTCGCCGCAGCTCGTCTGCAGCTCCCTTGAGGCGATCACTCATTTTGACTCCTTTGACGTCCTCTGGGCGCTTGGTTCGAGTCTGCGACTGACGTCCGATCGTTCTCAAGACAGGTCGCGAGAAACATGCCAGAAGTTTCGGATTTGCGGAATACTAGCCGGTATTTCCTTGGCAAGAAATGCAAACTTTTCCCTATGGACTAGACCAATCCTTGTGATCCACGTCACCCATGATCCGCCCGCTATGTCATGACTTATCCCGATATGTAGGGAGGTTTCGGTCGGCGACGATGATCCGCCGGAGTACCAAGAAGCCCATGACCCGGGCCGTACGGCCCCCGCGCCGCCCGGGCCGCGGCGTCCCGGTGCGTCGTGTGGAAGATCGGTGGAAATTGCGCCTAGGATCGTGCTATGGCGTCTTTGGTGGGAGAAGAACCGCTGTCTTTGACGCAGGAGCTCGACCTCCTGGCGTTCGGCCAGCGTTTGAGACACCTTCGCAAGCAGCGCGGCCTCACCCTGTCGGAGCTCGGCGACCGCGTCGGCCGCGCCCCGAGCCAGCTCTCCCTGCTGGAGAACGGCAAGCGCGAGCCCAAGCTGTCGCTGCTGAAGTCGCTGGCCGCGGCGCTGGCCGTCCCCGTCGAGGAGCTTCTGCGCCGTCAGGCCCCGAACCGCAGGGCCCAGCTGGAGATCGCCCTGGAGGAGGCCCAGCGTGACCCGATCTACGCCTCGCTCGGCCTGCCCCGGCTGAAGGTCTCCGCCCGGGTCCCCAACGACGTGCTGGAACACATCCTGGGCCTGTACGAGGAGCTGCGCGCCCGCGAGGCCAGGGGCACGGCCACGCCCGAGGAGGCCAGGGCCGCCAACGCCGAGTTGCGCCGCAAGCAGCGCGAGCAGGACAACTACTTCGCCGAGATCGAGAACGCCGCCGCCGAGGCCCTGGCCGCCGTCGGCTACCGCACCGGCGCGCTGTCCCAGGGCACCGTGCAGGCGCTGGTCACCCACTACGGCTACGCCGTGCAGACCGCCCAGGACCTGCCCCGCTCGGTCCGGTCGATCACCGACCTGCGCAACCGGCGCATCTACGTCAAGAACGAGCAGCTCGGCATGCACACGCCGCGCACGATCCTGCTCCAGACGCTCGGCCACCTGGCACTCCGCCACCACAAGCCGCGCGACTTCGCCGACTTCCTGCGACAGCGCACCGAGGCCAACTACTTCGCCGGGGCCCTGCTGGTGCCCGAGGCCGCGGCCGTCCCCTACCTCAAGGAGGCCAAGCAGGACCGGGCGCTGTCGGTGGAGGACCTGCGCGACGTGTTCGCGGTCTCCTACGAGATGGCCGCGCACCGCTTCACCAACCTGGCCACCCACCACCTCGACCTGACCTGCCACTTCGTCCGCAACGACGCGGGCGGGATCATCTACAAGGCGTACGAGAACGACGGGATCGTCTTCCCCGCCGACGCCAGGGGCGCGATCGAGGGGCAGCGCATGTGCCTGCGCTGGGCGGGCCGCCAGGTGTTCGTCTCGCCGGACCGGTTCTCCGTCCACTACCAGTACTCCGACACGCCTACCGGCACGTACTTCTGCGTCGCCCACGTCGACCCTTCACGGGAGCGCGACTTCGCGATCACGCTGGGCGTGCCCTACCGTGAGTCCCGCTGGTTCCGCGGCCGGGAGACCACGACCAGGACCCGGTCCAACTGCCCGTCGGGCGAGTGCTGCCGCCGTCCCCCCGCCGAGCTGACCCAGCGCTGGGAGGGCTACGCCTGGCCGTCGGCCCGCGCGAACTCCCACGTTCTCGCGGTCCTGCCGCCCGGCTCGTTCCCGGGCGTGGACGAGGCCGACGTCTACACCTTCCTGGAGCATCACGCCGGCGGCTGATCCTCGTGGAAGGCCGGAAGCCGGAGCACGAAGCAGGCGCCGCCTTCGGAGTCCTCGACGTCGAGCGTTCCCTGGTGGGCGTGGGCGATGTCACGGGCGATGGCCAGGCCGAGGCCGGTGCCCCCGAGGTCGCGGCTGCGCGCGGAGTCCAGGCGCGCGAACGGCTCGAACACCCGCTCGCGGTCGGTGGGGGTGATGCCCGCGCCGTCGTCGGCCACGATCAGCTCGGCGGACGTGCCGTTGCCGCGCACCTCGATCCACACCGTGTCGGCGGCGTGCCGATGGGCGTTGTCGAGCAGCGCGTTGACCAGGCGGGCGATCTGGTGGGGCACGCAGGACACGGTCACGCCGGGGGCGGCGGTCAGCCGTGCGATGTGCCTCTCGTCGCAGGTGGAGAGCTGCCAGCGGACCAGCTCGGCCAGGTCCACGCTCTCCCGCTCGGCGACCTGGCCCTTGAGGCGGGCGAGCAGGAGCAGGTCGGTGACGATCGCCTGCAGCCGGTCGACGTCCCGCAGGGCGCTGGCCAGCAGGGTCGGCAGGTCGGTCTCGTCCGGGTGCATCTGCGCCTCTTCGAGTTGGGCGCGCAGCCCGGCCACCGGGGTGCACAGCTCATGGGAGGCGTCCGCGATGAACTGCCGCTGCTGCTGCAACAGCTCGGGCCGCGGAGTGTGCACGGCGACGTCGCGGGCCTGGTGACGGATGTCCCGGGCCCGTTCGTCTCGCCGGTGGTGGGTCATGGCAGAATCGCGATCCTGGCCGCCCGATCCTGGGATCGCGCACGGCGGACCGCCACCCCTTTCCCTCGAGTCGTCTACTGTATACGCCTGCTTTATGCGTCGTATAGGGTGGCCGTACCTCAACGATCTCGCCTCCGCCGTCCGCTGTCATCGCGGGCAGCACCAACCCTGGCCCCCATGCCACCGTCACCGGCGATATGGCGGCCAGCCGCAATGCCCCGCCCGGCCGGCTGCTGGAATCCTTGAGGGGTGGCTGTGCAGTGCCTGATCGTCGACGACAACGACCAGTTCCTCGCCGCCGCCTGCGAGCTGCTCGAACGCGAGGAGATCACGGTCGTGGGCGTCGCATCGACGTCCGCCGAGGCCCTGCGGCGGTTCGACGAGCTCCGCCCGGACGTGACCCTCGTCGACATCAAACTGGGGGAGGAACTGGGGTTCGAGCTGGCGCGCCGGCTCGCGGCCGCCGGGTCCGCCGAGCCGCCCGTCGTCATCCTCATCTCGACCTACGCGGAGCGGGACTTCTCCGACATGATCGCCTCCTGCCCGGCCGCCGCGTTCCTTCCGAAGTCCGGTCTTTCGGGCAGCGCGATCCGCGCCATCCTCGGCGCGCGGAACGCCGACGGCGAACGAGGCGGGGCTAGCGCCGCTCAAGAAAAGTGATCACCGCGAGCACGCGCCGGTGGTCCTCCTCGGTCTCCGGCAGTCGCAGCCGCGCGAGGATGCTCCGCACGTGCTTCTCCACCGTCCCCTCGGCGATCCACAGGCGATGGGCGATCCCGGCGTTGGAGCGGCCCTCGGCCATCAGGGCGAGCACCTCGCGCTCGCGGGGGGTGAGCTGCTCCAGAGGGTCCTCGCGGTGGCGCGCGGCGAACAGCTCGCGCACCAGCACCGGGTCGACGACGGAGTCGCCGGCGAGAATGCGCTCGATCGTCTCGATGAAGTCCGAGACGCTGGCAACCCGGTGTTTCAGCAGGTAGCCGACCCGCTGTCCGGTGGCGAGCAACTCCATCGCGTGGTCGACCTCGACATGTGCCGACAACAGGAGGATGCCGGCCTTCGGGTGGTCCTCGCGGATCACGCGTGCCGCGTTCAGGCCCTCGATGGTGCACGTCGGCGGCATCCGGATGTCGATGATCACGAGATCGGGCGCCGCGTCGCGGACGAAGGCCAGCAGCTCGGCGGCGTCGCCCGCCCGGCAGACGACGTCGTATCCCGCCTCCTCCAGCAGGTTGGCAATCCCCTCGCGAAGCAGGACATCGTCCTCCGCGAGCGCTATCCGAGTACCTGGTCCGCCCATCACCATCGCCCTGGAGTCGCCCCTTTTAATCGGGTTTGAACAGATGCCTTACCCAGCGTAACGGGAAGGCATCTCCGGCTATGGCAATGTTCTCCCCGAAACGGGCATTGACCAGGGCAAATGTGTGTGAGGGGGATGCCCGTACCTCCAAGGCGCGGGCGTAGACTCGCAGCGTGCCTGAGGGCATCATCACCTCGCTCCTGCGCACGACACGCCCTTCCTACGCCCTGGGCGTCGGAGTCAGCGTGGCCTGCGTGGTGATCGAGAGCGCCCTGATCTATTTGATCAAGGACTACGTGCCCCCGTCGGCGTTCGGCGTCATCTATCTGCTCGGCGTCCTGCTCGTCTCGACCATCTGGGGGCTCGGGCTGGCGATGGCCACCGCGGCGCTCAGCGCGGTCGTGTACCACATCCTCTACCTGTATCCCGTGAACGACGCCACCGAGCTGATCATCCTGCCCATCTTCTTCATCGTCGGGGTGCTGGCCAGCTCGATCACGGGCGTCGCCCGGACGTCGGCCGCCGAGGCCCGTGCGCGCCGGGAGGAGGCCGACCTCGCCGCCGAGCAGGCCCGCCTGCTGCTGAGGGCGGGGGACCTGCGCTCGGCGCTGCCCGAGGTCTCCGAGCGCCTGGCCCGCGCCCTCGAACTGCCGTACGCCACCGTCACCCAGCAGAAGGTCGCCCCCGGGGAGGGCCGCACGCTGTTCCGGCTGTGCGAGGGCTCCGACGTCCTCGGGACGCTGGTCCTGCCGAGCCGGGTGCCCCCGGCCACGCTGCGCCGCCTGCGCCGGCGGATCGTCCCTTCCCTGGAATCCCTGCTGGCGGCGGCCCACGAGCGCGAGGCCATCGTGAACGCCCTGGAGGCGAGCCGCGACGATCTGGGCCGCATCGCCGAGGAACAGGGAGCCCTGCGCCGGGTGGCGACGCTCGTCGCGCAGGGGATCTCCCCGGAGGAGATCTTCCAGGCGGTCGCCGGCGAGATCGGGCGGATCGTCGGCGCCGACTACATCGCCGTCACCCGTTTCGAGCCGGACGCCCAGATCACCCTGGTCGGCTCCTGGAGCTGCGGGTGGGAACCGTCCGCGCCCCCCATCGGCGCGCGCTGGCCGATCGCCACGGGCGCCGTGCCGGACCTGGTGCGGCGGACCGGCCGGCCCGCGCGGGTCTCGCTCGGGGAGGCCGGAGTCGCGGGCGGGATCAGCCGCTGGGCGCGGAGCCACGGCCTCAGGTGGGCGATGGGCTGCCCGGTCGTGGTCCAGGGACATCTGTGGGGCACGGTGATCGCCTACTCCACCTCGGCCCAGCCTCGGCCCGGAGAGGCCGAGGACCGCATGCTGGACTTCACCGAACTGGTCGCCACCGCCGTCGCGAACGCCGACAGCCTCGCCGCGCTCGCCGCCTCCCGGGCCCGCGTCGTCGCCGCCACCGACGAGACCCGCCGCCGCATCGAGCGGGACCTGCACGACGGCACCCAGCAGCACCTGGTCTCGCTGGCGCTGGAGCTGCGCACGGCGGCGCTCGCCGTTCCGCCCGGCTGCGGCGACCTGCGCAAGCGGCTCGACCACGCCGTGAACGGCATCGGGGACGTCGTGGAGAACCTGCGGGAGATGTCGCGGGGCCTGCACCCGGCGATCTTGTCCATGGGGGGCATCGAGCCGGCGCTCAGGACGCTCGCGCGCCGCTCGCCCGTGCCCGTCGAGCTGAGTCTGAACGGCGTGCGGCGCCTGCCCGAGCGGGTCGAGGTCGCGATCTACTTCATCGTCTCGGAGGCGCTCACGAACGTCGCCAAGCACGCCCACGCGTCGGTGGCCGACGTCCGGCTGCGGGTCGGCGACGGCGTGGCCGAGCTCGCGATCGACGACGACGGGGCCGGGGGCGGCGACCCGCGCCACGGCTCGGGGCTGATCGGGCTCAAGGACCGCGTCGAGGCCCTCGGCGGCACACTGCAGATCGTCAGCCCCATCGGCGGCGGCACGTCCCTGCGCGCCCGCATCCCGGCGGCCCCGGACGGATGACCGCCCGCGGGCCGGGCCCGCCTACTGGACGTCGCACTCGTTGCCCTCGGGGTCGGCCATCGTGACGTGGTAGGAGCCGTGGTCCTGGACCGTGGCGAGGACGGTCGCGCCGAGGCCCTTCAGCCGCGTGGCCATGAATCCTCCGCGTCGCTGTGGCCGGTACCGCCGATGGTGTAACTACCAATACTGGTTACCCCCTGGTTCCACCACAAACGCCGCGCACCCGCATGAACCTGGTCGGGCTCCGCATAGAGTGATCGGGCCGGTGGAAATCCGGTGGAAATCCGGTGCGTCCGGAGGCGACGGAGGGATCGCGCGTGCTGCCTGAGGTGGAGGTCTGGCTGCGCGAGCGTACGTCCGCCGCCGTGGACTGGCCGGTCGCCGGCCTGCTCGCGGCCAAGCGGCGCGGCGGGGCGAGGACGACGATCAGCGTGGTGCTGCCCGCCAGGAACGAGGCGGAGACGGTCGGCGAGATCGTCGCGGCCATCCGGCGCGACCTGCAGGAGTCCGTGCCGCTGGTGGACGAGCTGATCGTGATCGACTCCCGCTCCACCGACGACACCGCCGCGAGCGCCGTCCGCGCGGGGGCGAAGGTCTTCGCCCAGGACGAGATCCTGCCCGCGCTCGGCCCCATGGACGGCAAGGGCGACGTGCTGTGGAAGTCGCTCGCGGTGACCTCGGGCGACCTGCTGGTCTTCGTCGACGCAGACCTGCGCGAGTTCCGCACCTCCTTCGTCACCGGGCTCCTCGGCCCGCTACTCGCCGACCCCGCGGTCGTCTACGTCAAGGGCTGCTACGACCGGCCGCTGCGGGAGGCGCAGGGCGCGGGCGGGCGCGTCACCGAACTGGTCGCCCGGCCGATGCTCAACCTGCACTGGCCGCTGCTCGCCGGGTTCGTCCAGCCCCTCGCCGGGGAGTACGCCGGGCGCCGCGAGGCCCTCGAACGCGTGCCGTTCACCACCGGGTACGGCGTCGAGCTGGGCCTGCTCATCGACCTGCTGGAGCGGGAGGGGCTCGGCGCGCTCGCGCAGGTGGACCTCGGGCGGCGCGTCCACTCCCACCAGCCGACCGATGCCCTCGGCGTCATGGCGGGCCAGATCATGCACACCGCCTGGTCGCGCCTGGAGCGCCAGGCGAAGATCATCCCGCTGCACGACCCCGCCACCGCGCTCACCCAGTTCCGCCGGGGCGACGCCGGGCACGTCCCGGCCGTCAGGGACGTGTCGGTGGGGGAGCGCCCGCCCATGCTGACCGTCCCCGAGTACGCCGCGTCCCGGCCGCCCCTCAGCGGGCGGGTGCCTCGCCAGGGACGGGGGCCCCGCTAGGGACGAGGTCCCGCTGAAGGACGGGCTCGCCGGGGGACGCCCCTGGCTCTCAGGCGCCGCGCCGGATCGCCCGGGTTGGGCCGGCCTGCGGGGAGGGTCAGTTCCACTCGGCTCGCTGGAGCGGGCGGCCCGGCTCGGCGGCGGGCGGCGGGTCCGCGTCGCGGGGGCCGAGGGTGAGGGTCTCGCAGGAGAGCAGTTCCCAGGGGCCGAGCTCGGGGTTGGCGAGGATCGCCGTCACCTGCGCCCGGATCTGCGCCGCCGTCACGTCCTCGTCGGTCTGGATCCGGATGGCGATGTACCCGGCCGCCTGAGTGAGGTCCTTACGCCACTGCCTCGGCAGCAACGCGAGGATCCGGATGCCGTCGACGGCGGAAACCTCCGACGGCCGTCCCGCGGCGCGGCGCATCGTCAACACGACCAACATGGCTGCGTCCTCTGGTTCGGCCCCTGATGGTCCCCGCGTCTTCAACTGTGCGGAAAACCGGTGCCGCCTGCCAGAGAGAGGTAAGGCAGCAAGTCACCGGCCCTTGACCGCTTCCTGTCACCGCCCGGCCGCCGTGTGAGACGGACGTCAGGCGGTGGTGCGGCGCCCGGCGGCGGGGGCGCCCGCCGCTTCAGGGACGAGCGCCTCCGGTGACCCCATTTGCCACGCTGAACGCCGATGTGTTTGAGTTGCGGCTCAGGAGACGCGTGAAGGGGTGACCGATGGAGATCGCGCCGCGCGCGTCCCGCGGACGCCGAGGTGCGTGCCGGCCGAACGGACGGTGCGCGTCGAGGGCAGCGGGTCACCGCGATCCGTCCCGGCACCGCGCCAGGAAAAACGGTTGCGTTTTGAAGAATGAGCTGAATAACAAGCCTTCATGAGACCCGCCGACACGCCGTACACCACCGGAGACGGCGCTCCCGCCCCGGCCATCCCATCCCCGGTATCACCGGACGACCCCACGCCGCCCCCGCACCGCGACGCGCCGAGGCCGGACGCGCGACGATCTGTCAGAACGCGGCACCTGGCCGGGGTGGCCGCGCTGCTCGGCGTGACCGCCGTCTGGGGCAGCACCTTCCCCTTGACGAAGGACATGGTCACCCGGCTGCCCGTGTTCGATATGCTCGCCGCCCGGTACCTCATCTCCGTCGCCATCCTGCTGGCGCTGCGGCCTCGCGCGCTGCGCGGCATCGGCCCGGGCGCGTGGCGGGCGGGTGTCGCCCTCGGCCTCGTCTACGGGGCCGCGCTGGTCACCCAGACCTACGGCCTCAAGGCGCTGCCGTCCTCGGTGTCCGGATTCGTCACCGGCTCCTACGTGGTCATGACGCCGCTGCTCGCGCTCCTGTGGTTCCGCACCCCCATCACCGCCCGGACCTGGACGGCGGTCGGCCTCGCCGTCGCCGGGCTCGGCGCCATCACCCTCATGTCCGGCGACGCCGGCGGCGGCTCGGTCTCCGGCGCAGGGCTCGCCCTGACGCTGGGATCGGCCGCGCTGTACGCGGTGCACGTGGTCGCGCTCGGCCGGTGGAGCCGGCCCGAGCACGCGTACGCGCTGGCGGTGCTGCAGGTCGGCACCATGGCGCTGGTCTGCACGGCCGTCGCCGCGCCCGGCGGGATCGTCCTGCCCGCCACCCCCGGAGACTGGGCGGGCCTCGTCTACCTGGCCACCGCCGCCGGCGCCTTGTCCTTCCTGGCCCAGACCTGGGCGCAGGCGCACGTCCCGGCCACGCCCGCAGCCGTCGTCATGTCGATCGAGCCGCTGTGGGCCACCGCCTTCGCCACGCTCCTGTACGGCGAGGCGGCGGGCTGGTCGCTGCTCGTGGGCGGCACGTGCCTGCTGACCGCGATGGTCCTGGTCGCGGTGCCCGCACGCGCGCGGCGCGCCGTCGTCCCCACTGCGATCACCGTCGAGGAGCGCGGCCGCTGAGCGCACCGCCACAGCTTTTCCTCCAGCGCTTCCGTACCGCCCTCTGGGAGGAGCGATGGGCCTGCTCGTGTCGAGCCTGCCGGGAGGGGGCAAAAATTAAAGTGAACACCATGTTACGGATCGCGTGTCCGCATACGTGACAAAGCGGGCGAACGCAAGGCTTAGAGGGTCACGATCTCGGGAGGCCCCCTCATGCTCAAGCGCAACCATCTGTTCGGCCGTAAGACCCGCGTCACCTTCCTGCTGCCCCTGGACCAGCCGTACGACGCGGTGAGCGTCGTGGGCGACTTCAACGACTGGAGCCCTGGCCGCCACGAGCTCCGGCGTCGCAGGAACGGCACCCGCACCGTCTCGGTGATCCTTCCGCAGGGCGTCCACCGGTTCCGCTACCTGGCCACCGGCGGCGTCTGGTTCGACGACGAGACCGCGGACGCCATCGACCACCACGGCAGCCTGATCAAGCTGTGATCCGGCGCTGATCCGGCTCCCCGTTCGTTCAGGATCCACCTCTCCGGCCCCGGCCGCGCCTTCGTGCCCGAGCCGTCAGACGTCGTTGCCGGGCTTGTGCGCGAACACCCAGCGGTTGCTCGCCAGGGCGTCGTCCGGCTCCGGGCGTGGTCCGCGGCCGTGGTGGCGGGTGAAATGGAAGGGCGTACGGATCACGGCCGACCAGCCCCGCTCCCTCAGCCGACCGGCGGAGTCGGGGCGCGGCTCCTTGTCGAACAGGGCGAGCAGGTCGACGCCGATCTGCCGTCTGGTCGCCGCGTAGACGGGACTGGCCCGGACCTGCGGAGACTCCGCCCCGAGCTTCACCTCGAAGGCCAGGCTGCTCCCACCGGCGCTCAGGCGGTTCACGGTGTCGACGAGACGCCGCTCGGCGGCGGGCGGCAGATAGAGCAGCAGGCCCTCGGCCAGCCACGCGGTCGGCGCGGCCGGGTCGAAGCCCGCGCTCAGCAGCGATCCGGCCCAGTCGCCGCGCAGATCGGCCGCGATCGGGCGGCGCGTGGCCGTGGGGACGGCGGCGAGGCCGTCGAGCACGCGGTGCTTGAACGCCAGGACGTCCTCGCGGTCGATCTCGTAGACGACCTGGCCGCGCGGCCAGTCGAGCCGGAAGGCCCGGGTGTCGAGGCCCGCCCCAAGCAGGACGACCTGCCGGGCGCCCGCCCGGGCCGAGCCGAGCAGGTGGTCGTCGAGGACCCGGGTGCGCAGGCCGAAGTAGCGTCCCAGCCTGCCCCATAAGGGGTTCGCGTCCCCGCCCGGCACGTCCCCTGGGCGGACCGGCCACGCCGCGGACACTCCGGCGGCGCGCACGAAGTGCTCGGCGTAGGCGTCGCCGGCCAGGGCGTCGGGCCGATGGGTCTCGATCGCCCGCGCGGCGGCGACCATGAGGGCGGTCAGCCCGACGCCGCCTTCGACGCCGGTGTGCCGGGCGTCTGGCACGCGTCCTCCTCTCCGGCGGGGGGCGTCCATGATCGGTCCTGGGTGGTGATGTGGGCGCCGTAGACCTTGGCCATGAAGCGCAGGATGTCCGCTTCCGGCAGGTGCAGGCCGGTGGTGCAGTCGCTCAGCACGGTGACGTGGAAGCCCTTCTGGAACGCGGTCCGGGCGGTCGAGTCCACGCAGACGTCGGTGAACAGGCCCGCGAACACCAGCCGCCCGACGCCGCGATGGACCAGATGCCGCTCGAACCCGGCGCTGAGGAAGGCGTCGAAGCACGCCCGCTTGGTGAATACCTGTTCGCCTGGCATGGGAGACACCCGGTAGAAGTCCGCCCCCCACGATCCCTCCCTGCACTTGGGACGCTTGCCCTGCGCGCGATCCCGGCGCCGCCAGCTCGGGCCCTGGTACCGGACGTCGCCGGCGAACCGGACGAAGATCACCTCCGTCTCGCGGGACCGCGCGCGGTCGACGGCCAGCGCGGTGTTCGCCGCGACGGCGTCCAGTCTCGCCGGGTCGCCGGCGTACCGGGCGAGGGCGACCGGCCCGGCGCAGAAGTCGTTCTGCAGGTCCACGACGACCAGCGCGGTGGCCGGCGTCGAGGTCACGAGTCCGCCATCATGACCGGTCGGCCCTCGCGATCCAGCGTGCCGAGCAGCGCGTCCACCACGGCGGTGGTCGAATGGCGTCCGCCCAGGTCAGGCGTGCCGATGCCCCGGCGGCCGAGAGATTCCAGGCCGCGCTCGACCATCCGCACCGCCCCCGCGCAGCCCGCGTGCCGCTCGGCGACCACCGCCGCGGCGCGCACGGTCGCCACCGGGTTGACCGCGTCCTTCCCCGCCAGGTCGTCGGCGGAGCCGTGCACCGTCTGGTACTCGACCAGCCCGGCCGCGTGGGGGTGCAGGTAGACGTTCTCGGTGCAGCGGTTCTCCTGGCGTTCGGCCGCGAAGCGGTCCAGCAGGACGACGTGCATGATGTCGGCCCATTCGTTGCCCGCGATGATCAGCGTGCGAGGGCGCGGGCCGCGCTCGATGAGATCGCGGTTCACCGTGTCCGGCTGGCACAGGCGGATCTCGACGCCGTGCCGCGCGGCGCTCTCGGCCACCCACGCGTCGAGGGCGCCGTCGAGCAGGTGGAACTTGTAGGCCATGACGATCTCGTCGGCCCCGCCGTCCGGCCACTCCCGCCGCGCACGACGCACGGCGAAGGCGATGACCTTGTCGGTGATCTCCTGGCTGAACGCCATGGTGCGGATCAGCGCGCCCGGGACGTGCGTGTTGTCCCCGGTGTAGAAACCCTGGGCCTGGTCCCGGACCAGGAGCAGGGATGTGTCGGCCGTGGCGATGACGTCGACCTTCACCGCCCGCAGGCGCTGGCGGACCAGGTAGAGCGACTGGGCGTTGATCGCCGTGCGGAAGACGGCGGGGACGCCGAGGGCGGCCTGGGTGCGGCAGAACTCCGCGTAGTGGTCGGCGTCCTCCCGCGTGAGTTCGCGGACCCGATCGATCCCGGCGGTGGGCTTCATGGAGGCATACGAGTGGTAAATCCTCTCCGACCGCGTGACGCTGATTTCGGTCGAATACACGTCGGCGATCCCGGCCAGCACCCGTTCGAAGACGGCCGCGAGTTCGGGACCCGTTCCCCGGCCGACGGCAAGTCCGATGGCTGGTTCCACTTTTACCCCTTTGTCATGGGCCGGAGGTGTCAGGTTGCTGTGATCCCGATCAGACCGGCCCGCCGACCAGATGATCGCCCGGAATTCCCGCCTTCTCCGGGCTGTAGTAGTCCTTGATGCCGGCGGCCCAGACCGAGACCGTGATCTGGTCGTCCTCCGACGGGCCGAACGCGTCGAAGAGGGCGTCGATGTTCGCGCGCTCGAAGCCGATGGCCGTCATCAGCGCCACGAAGACGTGCCGCTCGATGAGCCCGTCGCCGTCCGGGTCGCCGAGCGCGGCCAGTGCCTCGGCGAAGTCGGTGAGCGCTCCGTCGAAACGCTCAGGGGAGAGGACGCACGCGGCGTACTCCTCGAAACTGATGCGGCCGTCGTCGTTGGCGTCCAGTTCGGCGGCGAGAGTCGTCCAGTAGCGCCGGAAGGCGGCGAGCATGGTGGCCTTGGCGGCGTCGTCGGAATCGGGCGACGCCGCGACGACGTGGGCCGCCATGAGTTCGAAGTCGTCGGCCTCGAGAAGGCCGGTGCCGTCGGCGTCGAGCAGGGCGAAGATGAGCTTTACTCGATCGATGGCCGCGTTCTGCATCGTCTGTCACCTTTCTTTGATTTTCGCTCGGAACAGAAACAAGGGGCGGAAACCGGGCCCGGCCGTACGCGATTATGCCTGACCATGACCGCACACTTACGAGGCGATCGGCAATGGAACGACCGGATGCGGCCACGAGAACCATCGGAATTGACAACCTCAAACATGAAATATCCCGACTAGTCGGACTATTCCGATAATCGCGAAATGTAGCCGTTCGTCACAATGGCAGAGAACAGGTCGTACCTCCAGATATCCACCGGGAACCCGAGGCTCTGACACCTCGCCGTACGACGTCGCCGGCCGGCGGTGCAGCCCTCGGCGCCGTCGCATCCCGCGGGCCGTGGTTGGGTTGGGGGGTGACATTTGGGGATGTTCTCGGCCTGGTGGGGACGGGCGTGCTGGCCGGGGTCGTCAGCACATTGGTGAGCCTGGCGTCGATCGTGTCGTTCCCGATCCTGCTGGCCTTCGGCTTGCCGCCGCTCGCCGCGAACGTCACCAACACCGTCGCGCTGGTGTTCACCGGGCTGGGGGCGGTGGCGGGGTCGCGTCCCGAACTGGCCGGACGGGGGCGGCAGGTGCTGGCGCTCGGGTGGCTCGCGGTGCTCGGCGGTGCCACGGGGGCGGGAGTGCTCCTACTCACACCGGCGGGCGCGTTCAAGGCCGTCGCGCCGTGGCTGGTCGGCATCGCGTCCCTGGTCCTGCTCCGCCCGCCGAGGCCCCGGACCGCCCGTCCGGCACACGACGCTCCGCCGGACGGAGACCCGCTTCCGGATCGGCAAGCCCTTCCGAGCTCCGTCGCGGACGATGTCCATCCCGGGCGGGACGCCGGTCAAGGGTGGCGTGCCGGGCGGGCGCTCAAGGCCGGAGTGTTCGCCGTCGCCATCTACCTCGGGTACTTCGGGGCGGCGGGCGGGATCATGATGTTCTCGGTGCTCACGGCGGCGCTCCAGGACACCCCGGCCCGGGTGAACGCGGTCAAGAACGCCCTGTCGGCGCTGGCCAACGCGGTGGCGGCCATCGGGTTCGCCCTGTTCGGGCCGGTCCAGTGGGGGGCGGCCATCCCGCTGGCGGCGGGGTTCCTCATCGGTGGACGTCTCGGCCCGTCGCTCGCCCGCCGGATGCCGGGCCAGACCCTGCGCGTCGTCTCGGCGGTCGCGGGGCTGCTCGTGGCGGTCAAGCTGGGGTACGACGCCTATGTTTGACGTCCTCCCTGAAGACGTCGAAACCCTGCGAGCCGTTCACGGCCCTACGTCCGCGGCCGGGGCGCCGTAAAAGGACTTCGTCCCGGCCCGCGGCGGTTCGTCACCGAGCGCGCCCGCCGCGTCCTTTCCGCCGAGTGGCACGCACGGGGATGGCCAACGGGCCGAGCTGTTCGTCCATCGCCATCAGATGGACCATCCGAGTCAGTGGGTGGGCCCGCGGCGGGCGGCGCGGTCGAGGGCCTCGCGGGCCTCGGTGCCGAGACGGTGGACCAGTTCGGCCGCAGGGACCTCCTCCGTGAGCGGGTACGCCTGACCCGCCCACAGGTTGATCATCTCCGGGTCGCCCGCCTTCCTGGCCGCCGCGCGCAGGGGAGCGGTCAACTGGTGGACCTGCGGGTACGCCATGGGAGCCTCGTCGGTGTGGTCGCGCAGGAAGCGGTTGGCCAGCCCCCGGGCGCGCCGCCCGGTGAACGCGCGGGTGACCGCCGTCCGGTCGTATATCCCCAGGGCCTCGCGGTGCACGGGGTTCGTCCCAGCCTCCGGGGTGCGCAGGAACGCGGTGCCGAGCTGGGCGGCGACCGCGCCCGCCGCGAGCACCGCCGCGACGCCCGCGCCGTCCGCGATGCCCCCGGCCGCGACCACGGGCAGGGGAGTGCGGCGCAGCGTCAGCCGCAGCAGCGTCAGCAGCCCGAAGTCGCCCGCGTCGTCGGTGAACCCGCCCCGGTGCCCGCCCGCCTCGATGCCCTGCGCGACCAGCGCGTCCGCCCCGGCCTCGTGCGCGGCTTCCGCCTCGTCCGGCGTTGTCACCGTGACCAGCACGTACGAGCCCCCGCCGCGCACCCGCTCGATGACCTCCGGCGACGGCAGCCCGAACGTGAACGACACCACCGGCACCCGCTCGGCGACGACGAGGTCCAGCTTCTCGCCCCATTCGTCGTCATCGTCGGCGGGGACGCCGAGCTCGACCCCCGACCGCTCCGCCTCGCCGCGCAGCCGCGCCGCGTACGTCTCGACGGCGGTCAGGTCGGGCGGCTCCGGCGAGGGCACGAAGAGGTTGACGCCGAACGGAGCATCGGTCCGCGCGCGTACGGCCGCGATGTCCGCCTCGACGTCGCGGGTGGCGCGGTAGCCGCCGGCCAGGCACCCCAGCCCCCCGGCGCCCGAAACGGCGGCCGTCAGTGCGGCGGTGGACGGTCCGCCCGCCATGGGCGCCTGGATGATCGGGTACGGCAACGCGGCTAGATCCACACGGCCAGCCTAACCCGGGCCCTCCCACGGGCCCGGGGCGGCATACCCACGTCCGACCAGAAAACAGACGCCATGTCCGGCTGGGAGAGAAGGCCCGCGCCCGGCCAGGAGGGCGAAGCCGTGGCCTATTCCTCCGGCGCGTGTTGCGCACCACGGCCTGCCCGGGACCGGCGGTGGGGACCGGTCCCGTGACCAGGGCGAAGTCCGCCGGGGACGGACGGACGACCGGCCGGGAGACGAGATGACCTCGCGGTTCAGCGTCATGGCGCCGTCAGTAGGCCTTGCCCCTTGGGTGAAGGTCAACCCCGGTCCGAGGCGAACGCGGCTCAGCCGGAGGTCTGGAGGCGGTGCATGCGGTTGACCTCCGCCGCCTGGGAGACCGAGATGTCCTGCGCCAGTTCCTCGACGTATATATGCGAGCCCTTCTCCAGCTCGTCGGCCGCCATTGTGATGGCCCCCATGTGGTGGGCGATCATCAGCTGGAGGTAGAGGCGGTCGAACTCGGCGCCGCTGGCCGCGCGCAACTGCGCGAGCTGCTCGGGCGTCGCCATCCCGGGCATCGTGTGGTGCTGGGCGTGGTGGTCGGGGACGCGCTGGCCCTGTTCGCGCAGCCAGCGGATCATGGCGTTGATCTCCGGTCCCTGCGCGGCGCTGATCCTGGCGGCCAGGCGCTTCACCGTGTCGGACGCGGCGCGCGTGGCCGCTCCCGTGCTCATGTCGAGGGCCTGGCGGTGGTGCACGATCATGTCCTGCATGAAGAGCACGTCGGCGGCGTTGGCCGTGGGGGAGGGGACGGCGGTCGCGGCCTCCGACGGGTTCAGCGTCCTGGCGGTCTCACCCGGCCGGCCCGGGGCGATGACCGGGGCCGTGGACGTGGCGGTCGGGGTGGCGGGGCCGCCCGAGCATGCCGCCATGGCGAATGCGGCCGTAGCGATGACGATGAGGGACGCGGCGCGCACCCGGCCTCCTTGAAGATCTCTTGTTGTGCGGCTGCACCCTAACCGGTCCCCGTCATTCGCGTAAGGCTTCAGGTCGGCACCTTTTCCTGACAACGTGCACTATGGTCAACTGATCCTGTTTGGGAGAAAATCTGCCCATCTATGAGCTCCTGCGGCAAAAGTTATCAAGGAGGGTCCCTGCGTGTCGTCCATTCCCCCCAGAGGCGGCCGTTTAGGCCGGTTCCTCGTCCTGGCGGGCGCCGCCACGGCCCTTGTGCTGTCGGCCATGCCCGCGCAGGCAGCGGACATCCCGGGCACCGATCAGATCGTCATGAGCCCGAACGTCCAGCACGTCACCAACGTGCCGAAGCCGGCGAGCATCGCGGCGACCATCAACACCGACATCGCCTTCCAGGGCGACTACGCCTACGTGGGAAACTACGGCGGCTTCTCCATCTATGACATCAAGAACCCCAAGAAGGCGAGCGTCGTCAGCTCGGTCGTCTGCCCGGGGTCGCAGATGGACGTGTCGGTGTACGGCAACCTGCTGTTCGCGTCCGTCGACAGCTCCCGGAACAACGACTCCTGCTCCAGCACCCCGCAACCCGCGTCGGTGAAGGAGTCCTGGGAGGGCATCCGGATCTTCGACGTGAGCGACAAGGCGAACCCGAAGTACATCAAGTCGGTCGAGACCGACTGTGGTTCGCACACGCACACGCTCGTCCCGGACAAGAGGCACGGAAACGTCTACCTGTACGTCTCCTCGTACAGCCCCTCGGCGGCGTTCCCGGACTGCCAGCCGCCGCACGACAAGATCTCCATCGTGAAGGTGCCGCTGTGGAACCCCACCGCGGCGTCCGTGGTCGCCACCCCGGTGGTGTTCCCCGACGGCGGCAACGAGACGCAGCCGAACCTTCTGCTGAAGACCTCCGGCTGCCACGACATCACGGTGTACGCCGAGAAGGGCATCGCGGCCGGCGCCTGCATGGGTGACGGTGTGCTGTTCGACATCCGGAACCCCGAGGCCCCGCGCGTCACGGCCCGGGTGACCGACCCGAACTTCGCGTTCTGGCACTCGGCGACGTTCAACAACGAGGGCACCAAGGTCGTCTTCACCGACGAGCTCGGTGGCGGCGGCGAGGCGACGTGCAACGAGGCCACCGGCCCGACGCACGGCGCGGACGCGATCTTCGACATCGTCCGTGGCCAGCTCGTCTTCAAGAACTACTACAAGATCCCGCGCTACCAGGCGGACTCGGAGAACTGCGTCGCCCACAACGGCTCGCTCATCCCGGTGAAGGGCCGCGACATCATGGTCCAGGCCTGGTACCAGGGCGGCGCGTCGATCTGGGACTTCACCGACTCGGCGCACCCGAGGGAGATCGGGTATTTCGAGCGCGGCCCGGCCTCGGAGGGCTTCGGCGGATTCTGGTCGGCGTACTACTACAACGGCTACATCTACGCGAGTGACTTCAACAAGGGCCTCGACGTCATCAAGATCAACGACAGGCTCACCGACTCGGCCAAGAAGGTCAAGGTCGACCGCCTGAACACCCAGACACAGGCCTCCTACCGCGAGCGCTGGGGCGGCGGCTGGTTCTGGGGCGACGAAGACGAGTGACCCGGCCCGGCGGGTGTCCACCGGCCTCCGCCCGCGGGGGCCGTGGACACCCGCCTGAGCGGGCTACGCGTCCGGCTTTACGCGAGGGCGGTCCGATTCCGATCGGACCGCCCTTCTCGTGGCGTCACGACGGAGCTCTCCGGGGCGGCCGGTCATCGCCGTCGACCCGGCCGTCGACCTTCCTTACGACAGACTGTCGAGCCAGGCGCGGTGGAGGCCGGCGAAGCGGCCGGCCTCGGCGATGAGGCGGTCCGGGGAACCGTCCTCGACGACGCGGCCGGCGTCCATGACGAGCACCCGTTCGGCGATCTCGACCGTGGACAGGCGGTGGGCGATGATCAGTGCGGTACGGTCGGCGAGCACGGTGCGCAGGGCGCGCTGGACGAGCCGTTCGCTGGGGACGTCGAGGCTGGACGTGGCCTCGTCGAGGATCACCACGGCCGGGTCGGCGAGGAAGACCCGCGCGAACGCCACGAGCTGCCGCTGCCCCGCCGACATGCGGCCGCCGCGCTTGCCGACCTCGGTCCGGTACCCGTCGGGCAGGGCCGCGATGAACTCGTGGGCGCCGATCGCCCGGGCCGCCTCCTCGACCTCGGCCGGGGTGGCGGACGGGCGGCCGAACCTGATGTTGTCCGCCACCGTGCCGGTGAACAGGAAGTTCTCCTGAGTCACCGCCACCACGGCCCGGCGCAGCGTGGCCTCGTCGAGGTCGCGCAGGTCGACGCCGTCGAGCAGGACGCGGCCCGCCGTCGGGTCGTAGAAGCGCGCGATCAGCTTCGCCACCGTCGTCTTGCCCGCGCCGGTCGCGCCGACCAGCGCGACGACCTGCCCGGCGGGTATCTCCAGGTCCAGCCAGGGCAGGACCGGCACGCCGTCGATGTAGGAGAACTCGGCCCCCTCGAAGCCCACCGCGCCGCGCGGGCGGGCGAGCGGGACGGGATGCTCGGGCTCGGCCACCTCGGGCCGCTCCTCCAGCACGCCGGAGAGGTTCGAGAGCGCCGCGCCGGCCGACTGCAGCGTGTTGTAGAACTGGGAGATCTCCTGCATCGGCTCGTAGAACTGACGCAGGTACAGCACGAACGCGGCGAGCACGCCCACCGTGACCGCGTCGTGGAGCGCCAGCCACCCGCCGTACAGCAGGACGACCGCGACCGTGAGGTTGCCGATCAGCTTGATGCCCGGCATGAACACCGCGACGAGATGCATGCCGCGCGCGTTGGCGTCACGGTAGCCGACGTTGAGCTCCTGGAAGATCTCCTGGTTACGCGGCTCCCTGCGGAACGCCTGGACCGCCCGGATCCCGGTCATCGACTCCACGAAGTGGACGATGACCAGCGCCACCGCCTCGCGGGTCCGGCGGTAGACGATGCTCGACTCGCGCCGGAACCACCGGGTGAACAGCAACAGGATCGGCAGCGGCACCAGCGCGACCGCGCCGAGCGGAAGGTCGAGCACGAGGAGCAGGACCGCGGTGCCGAACATGGTGAGAACGGCGGTGACGATGCTGTCGAACCCCGACTGCAGCATCTCGGCGATCGCGTCGATGTCGGAGGTGAGCCGGGCGATGACCCGCCCCGAGGTGTACCGCTCGTGGAACGCCAGGGACAGCCGCTGGAAGTGGTCGAAGAGGCGGCGGCGCAGCTCCAGCAGGATTTCCTGGCCGATCCGCCCGGATATCTGGAGGAACGCCCGGCGGGTGGCCGCCTGGGTCAGCGCCGCGGCCAGGATCGCCGCCACCGACGCGAGCAGCGTCCCCGCGCCCTCGTGCCGCAGCATCGGCGGGATCCCGGCGTCGATGCCGACCTTCACCAGGTACGGGATCGCGAGGCCGGCCGCGTTCGAGACCACGATGACCGCGACCAGCACGGCGATGGCCCGGCGGTGCGGGCGCAGCAGGTCGCCGAGCAGGCGCCGGGACCGCGCACGCAGCAGCACCGACACCTTGTCCGGCAGTTCGTCCTGTTTCTCGGCGGCGACGCCACGCCAGCGTCCCGGCTCGGTGGCGGTGTTCTTCGTGTTCGCCGTGTTCTCTGTGTTCTCCGTGTCCTCCGGGTTCACTGGGTTCGCCGGGTTCGCGCGCGCGCCGTCCTTCGGGTCGGTGGTCGTGTGACTCAACGCAGCGCCTCCTCGGGGTCGAAGTCGGCGTCCTGTGCCAGAAGCTCGCGGTACTCGGGGACCCGCGACAGCAGCTCCTGGTGCGCGCCGAGATGCGTGATGGTGCCGTCGCGCAGCAGCGCGACCCTGTCGGCGAGCAGCACGGTGGACGCGCGGTGGGCCACGATGAGGCCGGTCGCGTCGGCGAGCACCCCGCGCAGCGCCTGCTCGACCAGGGCCTCGGTCTCGACGTCGAGGGCCGACAGCGTGTCGTCCAGCACGAGGATCCTGGGCTTGCTGAGCACCGCACGGGCCAGGGCGAGCCGCTGCCGCTGGCCGCCCGACAGTGACATGCCCTGCTCGCCGATCCGGGTGTCGAGCCCCCACGGAAGGTCATAGGCGAAGGTGGCCTGGGCTGTTTCGAGCGCCTCGCGAAGTTCCTCCTCGGTCGCCTCGCCCCGGCCGAGGGCGAGATTCTCCCGCACGCTCATCGAGAACAGCGTCGGCTCCTCGAAGGCGGTGGCCACCATCGAGCGCAGCTCCGGCAACGCCAGGTCGCGGATGTCCCGCCCGTCGATCGTGACCCGGCCCGCGGTGACGTCGGCGAGCCTCGGCACCAGCGAGGTCAGCGTCGTCTTGCCCGAGCCGGTGGCCCCGACGATCGCGACCGTCTCGCCCGGCCGCACGTCCAGACGGACGTCCCGCAGCACCGGCCGGTCGGCGCCGGGGAACCGGAAGCCGACGCCCTCGAACCGCAGATGCCCCCGCGGCCGCTCGATCACCTCGGTGCCGCCGACGATCTCCGGCTCGGTGTCGAGCACCTCCATCACCCGGTCGGCGGAGGTCATCGCCTCCTGCGCCATTCCCAGGATGTAGCCGAGCGCCGCGATCGGCCACACGAGCTGGAGCATCAGCGTGACGAAGGCCACCAGGGTGCCGAGCGTCAGCGTGCCCGCGCCGACGGCCAGCGCGCCGAGCAGGAGCACCAGGGCCAGGGTGACGTTCGGGATCACCTCCAGGAAGGTGTAGAAGCGGGACGCCAGCCGCACCTTGTCCATCGCGGCCGCGCGGACCTTGCGCGCTGCGGCGTCGAACTCGGCGAACACGTGCGGCCTGCGGCCGAACGCCTTGATCGTGCGGATCCCCAGCGCCGCCTCCTCGACGTAGGTGGCGATGTCGCCCTGCATGTCCTGAACTTGGCGGGAGACGCGGCGGTACTCGTTCTCGAAGCGCAGCGACACGGCGAAGATGGGCACCGCGGCGGCCACGACGAGCAGGCCGAGCGGCCAGTACATCCGCAGCAGCAGCACGGTCACGGTCACCAGCTGCACGATGTTCATGACGAGGAACAGCAGGCCGAACCCCAGGAACCGCCGGATGGTGGACAGGTCGGTCGTCGCGCGGGACAGCAGCTGGCCCGACTGCCAATCGCCGTGGAAGCTCATCGGCAGCCGCTGCAGGTGCCGGTAGAGATCGTCGCGGATCGCCGTCTCCAGCCCGAGCACCGCCTTGGTCTGCGTCCACCGGCGCACGAAGGTCAGGAACGCCTCGGTGGCGCCGAGGGCCAGCGCGAGTAGTCCGAGGGGGAGGAGGGCGTCGCCGCGGCCGTGGCCGACCGGACCGTCGATGATCTCCTTGCTCACCAGTGGGATCGCGACGCTGGTGGCGAGGCCCGCCATGGTGACGAGCCAGATGAGGATCAGGCGCGGGACGTACGGGCGGAGGTAGGGAGTGAGTCGCCGCAGCGACTGAGTTCTCCTGGTACGGGGCTTTTCTGGGGAGTCGGAGGCAGGGGCGTCGTCATTTCCGTCGGAAGGCATGAACGAGGGCACTCCTTACGGGTCGGCGCGGATCCGAGCGGATCGGCGCGACGGACGGGGCGGAGGGCGCTGCGGGGTCGTTCGGAACGGGAGCACGCGAGAAGCCACAACCGCAGGCGTTACGTTCCAAGCCTGATGTTCCCCGCTCAACTGATTTTGCGGCGCACGGGATGCCGACATAAGAGAAGCCGCCCGGCGTCTTCCGGCGCGCCGGGCGACATGACCGCCGTGGTGGTCACATCCACCCGGGCTCTACGATCAAGAGCCCGGCCGCGCCGGGCCGGGTGGCGGGTGGTTGAGCGGGTAGGGTCGGACGCGGTCCGGTGTCAGCGCCGGGAACCACGACCGCGCCGGGCCGTGCCCGGCCGTGCCCCGTGTGAGGAGCAACCGCGAATGTCCGAGGCCGCTGCCGGTTTCAGTCCCGAGCCCGGCGACGACGTACGCGAAGTACGCGACTGGGTGCACGACTTCGCCGCCCGCGTGATCCGCCCGGCCGGCGCGGAGTGGGACGAGCGCGAGGAGACCCCCTGGCCGATCGTCCAGGAGGCGGCCAAGATCGGGCTATACTCGCTGGACTTCTTCACCCAGCAGTGGTTCGAGCCGAGCGGCATCGCCATCCCCGTCACGTTCGAGGAGCTGTTCTGGGGGGACGCCGGCATCGGCCTGTCCATCGTGGGCACCTGCCTCGCCGCCGCCGCGGTCGTCTCCGGCGGCACCGACGAGCAGATGGGGGAGTGGCTGCCCGAGATGTTCGGGAGCCCGGACGCGGTCAGGCTGGGCGCGTTCTGCGCCTCCGAGCCCGACGCGGGCTCCGATGTCGGCGCCATCCGCACGCGGGCCGTGTACGACCAGGCCACCGACGAATGGGTGCTGAACGGCGCCAAGACCTGGGTGACCAACGGCGGCATCGCCGGCGTCCACATCGTCGTCGCCTCGGTCGACCCCGAACTGCGCAGCCGCGGCCAGGCGTCGTTCGTCGTCCCCCCGGGCACGCGGGGCCTCTCCCAGGGCCAGAAGTTCAAGAAGCACGGCATCCGCGCCTCCCACACCGCCGAGGTCGTCCTGGACGACGTCCGCGTCCCTGGCCGCTGCCTGCTCGGAGGCAAAGAGAAGCTGGACGCCCGTCTTGCCCGCGTCCGCGAAGGCGGCAAGAGCGGCGAGCAGGCCGCGATGCGGACGTTCGAGACGACCCGCCCGTCGGTCGCCGCGATGGCGGTGGGCATCGCCCGTGCCGCCTTCGAGTACGCCCGGGACTACGCCCGCGAGCGCGAGCAGTTCGGCCGTAAGATCGGCGAGAACCAGGCTGTCGCCTTCCTGCTGGCCGACATGGCGACCCGCGTCGACATGGCCCGCTTGATGACGTGGCGCGCCGCCTGGCTGGCCCGCAACGGCCGTCCCTTCACCCAGGCGGAGGGCTCGATGTCCAAACTGGTGGCGGGCGAGACCGCCGTCTGGGTCACCGAGCAGGCGATCCAGGTCCTCGGCGGCGCCGGCTACACCCGCGACCACCCCGTGGAACGCTTCCACCGCGACGCCAAGATCTTCACCATCTTCGAGGGCACCAGCGAGATCCAAAGGCTCCTCATCGGCCGCGCCGTCACCGGGTTGCCCGTTCGCTGACGTTCACGCGCGGGGACGGCCTCCTGGCTGGGGCGGGCGTGGTCGCGCCGGATGCGAACGGCCTGTGCCGGGTGTGAGCCGGGCACAGGCCGGGTGTGCTCACCGGGGATCACCGGTCTCTATGACCGGTGATCCCGTAGGTGTTGTTCGCTCACGGACGGGAGTAGGCGCCCGTGTAGGCGCCGGAGCCGCTGTAGGCGTAGACGCGCCAGCGGTAGGTGCCCGCGGTTCCGTTGTAGGTGATGGTCTCGTCGGGGCCGGTGCCGACCGAGCTGGCCACCGACGACCAGATGCCGAGCGTGCTGTTGTACTTCTGCAGGTACAGGTCGAAGTCGACGCCGGTCGGCCCGTCGAGGCAGCCGCGGTGGGTGCCGGAGACGGTCGTCGTGTAGCCCGAGGTGCTCGGCTGGTAGACCTGCTGGCCGCTGGTCAGGCTGCCGGAGAAGGTCTGCTGGTAGCCGGTGCAGATGCTGGGCGGCGTGCCCACGGTGATGTACCTGCTGGTCGGGGCGGTGGCGCCGTTGTTGTCGGTCACGGTCAGCGTGACGGTGTAGGTGCCGGTCGCCGCGTAGGTGTGCGAGGTCGTGACCCCGGTGCCGGTGGCGCCGTCACCGAAGTTCCACGCGTAGGACGTGACCGTCCCGTCCAGGTCGGTGGACGCCGAGGCGTCGAACGAGCAGGCCAGAGTGGTGTTGTCGCAGGTGTTGGTGAAGCTCGCGATCGGCGGCTGGTTGCCGCCGCCACCGCCCGGCGGGTACTGCGTGGCGTCGTGCACGTCGAGCAGCGGTTCCGTGACGCCGTCGTTGGAGTCGTCGGTCCAGTTGAGGTTGCCCGTGCTGATCAGCCGGGACCGTACGGCCAGCGCGCCGGTCCGGTTGGTCGGCTTGTTCGTTCCGCTGGTGATGACGGCCGCCGCGCCCGCCACGTGCGGGCTGGCCATCGAGGTGCCGCTGATCGTGTTGTAGCCGCCGTTCATCCACGTCGAGTAGATGCACGTGCCCGGGGCCGCGACCTCGATGGTCGTGCCGAAGTTGGAGAACCAGGCGAGCGTGTCGTCGACGTCGGTCGCGCCGTCCGTCCGGCACGGCACGGTGACCGTCCCGGCGAGGCCGCCGGGCTTGCCGTCGAAGTCCGAGACGGCGGAGACGGTGACGACGTCGGGGTGGTTGGCGGGGAAGAAGCCCGAGGCGTTGGCCGAGCTGTTGCCCGCGGCCACGACCACGACGATGCCGGCGTTGGTGGCGTTGGTGATCGCCGTGCTGATCGCGCTGCTGGTGCATCCCTGGCAGCCGAGGCTCATGTTGATGACCTCGATCGTGCTCGCCCGGGCCACGACCCAGTCGATGCCGGCCGCGATCGCGGACAGCGTGCCGGAGCCCGTGCTGTCGAGCACCTTGACCGCGTGGATGCGGGCGCCGGGGGCCACGCCCACCGCTCCGATGGAGTTGTCGATCGCGCCGATGGTCCCGGCGACGTGGCTGCCGTGGCCGTTGTCGTCGTCGCCGCCCGCCACGCACACGCCGCTGGTGCAGTCGGTGCTCGCCACCACGTTCAGGTCGGGGTGGTCGAGGTCGACGCCGGTGTCGACGACCGCCGCGTCCACGTCGACGCGCACGTCGTCCACGCCGTCGATGTCGAGGTTGGGGTTCTGGTCGGCGAAGATGCGCTGGATCCCGGTGGGCACGGTCTGGGCGAAGGTGGTCACCTTCGCGTCGGGCTCGACGGCCGCGACGCCGGCGTCCTTGCTGAGCCGCGCCGCCTGGTCGGGGGTCAGCAGGGCGGTGTAGCCCTGGAAGGCGTAGCGGTACGTGCCGACGAGCACGCCGGCGTGCTCCTCGACCTGGCGCGTGGCCAGGGTGGGTACCTGGCTCTTCGCCGTGGGCTTGAGGGTGACGATGTACCGGGTCGGCTCCGCCGATGCCGTGGTGGGGGTGCTGGAGGCGTTCGCCGCGACTCCGCCGGATAAGGCGAGGGTGGCGGCGCACGCCAGGGCTGCGAACAGGGATGGACGTCGCACGGGTAGCCCTTCCTGAAGGTGAGCTGTACATGAGCCGAACTCATGCTGAAGGGAACATCGCACGCAACGCGGAGTCAGGCAATAGGTAAAATGCGGACGAATCTGTTAAATCGGAATGCGGCCTTTCCAGGGGGCGCGGCGCTCACATGCTCACGCGAAGGCCCTTGAGGAAGCGCGGACGGGCTGGACGGCTCAGGATTCGTAGCGGGCCAGCCAGGTCTTCAGGATGGCTTCGAGGTGCGCGGCCTGGTCGGCGGTGAGGGCGTCGAGGAGGCGGTGCTCGTTGCGCATGTGCGCGGTGAACGCCTCGTCGATGAGCGCGCGGCCGGCCGGGGTGAGGGCGACGACGCGGCAGCGCCCGTCGTCGCCGGAGCGGCGCCGCGTGACGAGGCCGGTGCGTTCGAGCCGGTCGATGCGCTTGGTCATCGCGCCGGTGGTGACCATGGTGTGGCGGGCGAGCTCGCCGGGGGCGCGCTCGAAGGGCTCGCCCGCGCGCCGCAGCGCCGCGAGCACGTCGAACTCGCCCTCGTCGAGGCCGTGTTCGCGGAAGACGGCGACGAGTTCGCCGGTCAGGTGCGCGGCGAGGCGGTGCAGGCGCCCGATGACGCCCTGAGGGGTGACGTCCACGTCGGGACGCTCGGCGGCCCATTCGGCCTGGATGCGCGCCACGTGGTCCATGCCCGTCATGCCGTCACTATAACTTCCCGGGAAGTTATCGGCGATGTCTTCCACGGAAGCTACAGTAGCTTCCGTGGAAGACAACTTGCGGTGGACGCTGATCACGGCGATCGCGCCGGTGGCATGGGGGACCAACTACTACGTCATCCACGAGTACCTGCCGGCCGGGCACCCTCTGTGGGGCGCGCTGCTGCGCGCGCTGCCCGCCGGGCTGCTGCTCCTGGCGGTATGCCGGCGGCTGCCCCGGGGGCCGTGGTGGTGGCGCTCGCTGGTGCTCGGTGCGCTGAACATGGGGGCGTTCTTCGCCCTGATCTACACCTCGGCGCAGCTCCTGCCGACGAGCGTGGCCTCGACGATCATGGCGTCGTCCCCCGTGGTGATGATGCTCATCGCCTGGGCGCTGCTCGGCGAACGTCCGCGCCTGCTCGCCTCGGCCGGAGCGGTGCTGGGCGTCACGGGAGTGTGCCTGATGTTGTTCAGCGGGGTCTCCGCCGTGAACTGGTGGGGAGTGGCGGCATCGGTCACGGCGATGTTGATGTCCTCGCTCGGGTTCGTGCTGACCAAGAGATGGGGGAGCGACACGAGCGTGCTCGCGTCCACGTCCTGGCAGCTCGTGGCCGGGGGGCTCGTGCTCGCGCCGTTCGCGGTGCTCGTCGAGGGCGCGCCGCCCGCGATGGACTGGGCTGCGGTCGCGGGGTTCGCCTACGTCGCGGTCGTGGCCACCGCCGTCGCGTTCGCGGCCTGGTTCGCGGGCCTGAAGTACCTGCGCGCCGGGACGGTCGGGCTGATCGGCCTGCTCAACCCCGCCACGGGGGTGCTGCTCGGAACCCTGCTCGCCGCCGAGGTCCTCACGCTCCGGCAGGCCGCGGGGCTGGGCCTCGTCCTGGCGGGCATCCTGCTCGGCCAGCCCGTCGCCGAACGGCTCCGCGCCCGCCTGCGCCCCCGACCGGCGGCGCCCGCCACGCCTCGCCGCGAGGCCCATGCCGAGGCGGGCGGCGGACGCCCCTCGCGGTGAAGCGCGTGCGCGTCTCCAGTGCTCGGTCTGTGCTCGGTCTGTGCAAAGGGGGCACGCCCGCCCCGCGCCGTTCAGATCGGCGGACCGCGGGAACCCGGCGGCGCCCGGGCGGTCAGAGATCGAGGCCGGAGCCGCCGAACCGGTCCTGGAGGAACCTTCCCTGGTCGCGCAGGGCCTGCTCGTCCCCCCGGTAGACGGACTCGGCCACCTTGCGCAGCTGGGTGTCCAGCAGGTCGAGCTGGGCGAGCAGCTCCTCGTGGGCGCTGCGCGCCCGCTCGCCGCGCCGCGTCAGCGCGTACGAGCGGGGCAGGTTCGCGTACGCCTCCAGGCTGGACGGCAGGTAGTCCCTGATCGTCTGCGACACGATGTGCAGATGGTCGGGCGAGGAGGTGAGCGCGTCCGCCCGGCGAAGGATGTCGCGCAGCACCTCGGCCAGTGCGCCGACCCTGGCCACCACGTCGCCGGGGAACCGGTTCCCGTCGACCTTGGCCAGCAGCGTCTCCAGGTCGGCGTGGAGTTGCCGGCTCTCCACCTCCGCGTGCGAGATCGTGAGTCTCACCCGGTCCGCCGGGGCCAGCAGCGCCCCGACGCCGTACAGCCCGGCGACCACGACCGGCCAGAACGATCCGGCGACGCCGAAGAAGACCAGGATGACTCCGGCCAGCGCCAGGGCGCACCCGGTGATGTTCTTCGTCGACCCGGCGTAGGCCAGGATCCGCTCGCGCGGACTACTGGTAGCCACGGATCTCCTTGAAGGCCGCGGCCAGTGAACCCGACCGTGCGTCGAAGGTGGCACCACCGGTGAGCTGGGCGATCTGCTTCATCTCGTTGACGTCGCTGTCGCCGAAAAGCACGACGAACGCCGGGAGCTTCACGGGCAGCGACCTGTAGTACGAGGCGAAGTCGTCGTAGGAGCTGCCGTCGGTGTTGTCGCCGTCCGTCATCAGCACGATCGAGGTGAAGTCCCCCGACTTCGCCGACGACCCGGCCTGCGCGTAGGCGGCCCGAAGGCTGTCGAAGATCGCCGTGCCGCCACCGGGCCGCAGCTCCTCGCCGTACGAGCGGATCTGCCGGAGTACGGGTTCGGGGTCGTGTTCGGGCAGCGTGAAGGTCCGCGGTGTGCCGGGGGCCGAGTTGAAGGGGATCATCGTGACGGTTTCGCGGTTACGGAAGCGCGAGAAGGTCCCGCTGACCGAGGTGTCGGCGCCGGACAGGGCGGTCAGCGCCTGCTTGAGCGCGTCGATCCGGTCGCCCTCCATCGATCCGGAGGTGTCCAGCACGAACAGCGTCCGCGATGGCCTGCGAACCTGGTTGAGGTACACGCCGATCAGCTCGTCGGCGGCGCTTCGCCGGTTCGGGAACGGCAACTCCACCAGCGACGCGGATCCGAAACGCCGGTCGGGCCTGACCTCGGGGACGATCGGCCGCCGGAACGTCGTGGTCATGATCTCCCGCTGGATCTCCGGCTTGCGCAGCCACGCCGCCAGCTTGCCGTACAGCTCCTTCTTGCCCGGCGCCGCGGAGCTCAGGAGAGTGAGCGGGTAGTCGGCCGTCACCACCCCGTCGGTGGGGTAGATCAGCGTGAGCGGTTCCTTGAGCGTGCCGGAGGCGTTGAGGCCGAGCAGCACGGACTCGTAGTTCACGAGCCCGTCCACCGCGCCCTGCTTGGCGTACGCGTCCGCGAGCCATCCCGAGGAGCCGGCGGTGAGCGTCTGCGCCGAGAAGAACTCCTTCAGCTTGGGCGTCGCCGCGTCGATCTGGGCCTTGTCCACGGCCTCCGCGGCGTCGGAGAGGGCGGCGGTCACGCCGACCAGCGCCGAGAATCCGGAGTTGGAGGCCGCGGGGCTGGTCATGCCGAAGGTGAACTTACGGGCCCGCGCGGCCGCGGCGATGTCGTTCCAGGTGACGGGCTTGACGTCCCAACCGAGCTCGTGCGCCTTGGACGCCTTCAGCCCGAGCAGCACCGGCGAGACCATCACCTTGGTCTGGGTCGACAGACGCGCGGTCGCCCCGTCGATCAGCGACAGGTACCGGTTGGAGGAGAACCACGTCGCGTCGTACTTCCCGTCGGCGCCGCCCCTCGCGACCTGGTCCGCTCCGTCGAGTGTCCCGGCGTACGACAGCGTGACGCGCACGCCGACGGCGTCCTGGGCGCGCTTCAGCAGCGGTTCGAGGTCCTTGATCTCGCTTCCCGCGAGGACGCGGAGCACCTCGGGGCCGTCCACGGGGCCGGGGGTGTCCGCCCCTCCGCACGCGGCCGTCGCCACCAGCAGGGTCAGCACGCCGAGCGCCCGCGTGAGCGCCGGAAGACCCGCCCGTACGGCCGGCACTCGCCGTCTCATCGAGGGAGCGCCTGTTCGCCGCCGCGCTGCGACCGATCCAGGTACGTGCGCGCGTGGTCGAGCTCGACGGTCAGGTTGTCCACGGTGATCGCCATGTTCTGCACGGCCTGCGCCTTGAAGGTGTCGATCATGTCCATGGTCGTGTAGATGTTGTCGAACGCCTTGCGCAGCGCGTCCATGTTGACCGTGGTCGAGGCCGCCTGGGTCTGGATGTCGCCCGCCTGCGTGCGCAGCATCTCGCTGGTCGCCACGATCAGGTCCGAGGTGGTGGCGTTGAGCGCCGTGATCTGGTCGAGCACCAGCTTCTGGTTCGCCAGCGCCTGGGCCACGGTCACGGCCGTGCGCAGCGCGGCGATCGTCGTCGTGGTCGCCCGGTCCACGCCCTTGATCAGTTCGAGGTTGTTCTTGCGGATCAGGTCCAGCGCGAGGTACCCCTGGGCGGACACCGCGAGCTGGGTCAGCAGGTCCTGGTGCTTCTGCCGGACGCCGAACAACGCGTCCGAGCGGAGGGCGGTGGCCTTCTCCGGGTCGGCCGTCTCGACCTGCGTGATCTTCTCTTCCAGCGCGGCGTCGAGGGCGGCGGCGAGCAGGGCGTACTCCTGCAGGCGCTGCATCGACTCCCACAGGTTGACCTTCTCGCCCTCGATGGCCGCGTTGTCCTTGAGCAGCTCGTCCTGCCCGGACTTCAGGGCCCGGATGATGTCGTCGATGTGCTTCTGCGCCGACTGGTACTTCGCGAAATAGTCGCGCAGCTTGTCGCCGAACGGGATCAGTCCCAGCAGCTTCTTCGCCGGGTTGGACGCCTGCTTGGGGTCGAGGTCGACGATCGTCCGGCGCAGCGCGACGAGCTCCCCCGCCACCGCCGCCTGGGCGTCCTTGCCTTCGCCCTTGGCGGACGCCAGTGCGGCCACCGGACGCTTCAGCATGCGGTTGGCGACCTGGGACGACGCCCGGATCTCTGAATCGCCCATCGAGGTGATGTCGTGCACCTTGCGGGTGAACTCGGGCGACCGCGGGTCCAGGCCGCCGAGTTCCTCGGCGAAGCCCTTGGCCTTCTCGGCCAGTTCGCTGCTCCGTTCCTCCTGGACGGGCAGCATGGTGGCCGCCTTCTCCGTGGGCACCTTGGCCACGGGTTCGGGCGGGCTGAGCACGAGATCGCTCACGGTGGTCTCTCTCCTTGAAGCGGTAGGAAGGCGAGGTCAGGGCGTGGGGGTGGGCACCGCACCCGACCGGTAGAGCTGCTCGATCGTGGTGATCATGGCCTCCAGCCGCTCGTGGTCGGGCGGTTCCACCACGTCGATGAGGCTGGCCGGCAAGGGGGCCTTGGCCTTCGCCACCAGGTCGTCGAACGCCTTGGCGTGCGCGGTACGGAAGCCGTACTGGGCGGCCAGGCGTCCGAGCTCCGGATCCTCCTGCAGCAGACGGCCGACCTCGGTGCCCTGCGCGCTGAACGGGACGAGCGTGTGCTTGCTGAGGACCGTGGGCGAGGGATAGAGCAGCCGCATGTCCGGGCGGATCGAGCCGTCGCCGGAGAACAGGCGCGAGGCGTACTGCGCCTCGTAGACCATGACCATGGGCGTCTTGCCGATTCCGAGGGACAGGTAGTCCTCGAACGGCGCCTCGGTGGAGGTCTCCGAGTAGCCCTGGTCGAGGAAGAGGGGAGCGACGGTCTTGGCGACCTTGGAGGCCTGCGCGTCCGAGGTGACCACGTCGTCGCCGTTGGCCACGTAGCCGGCGATCGCGAGGTACATCGCCGCGGAGTTCGAGGTGCGGATGTCGGTGGTGGTGAGCAGGACCCGCTTGCGCGCCGGATAGGCGGTGTTGCCGGGAAGCCTGTCCCAGCGGGTGCCTTTCGCCACCAGTTCCAGATATTTCTGGACATCGAACACCTGATAGCCCTGGCCGGAGTCCCGCACGACGCCCGCCTTGGTGAGCACGCCCACGATCGGCTCGAAGGTGGCGATCGCCATGGGGGACGAGAACGGCGCGAACGTGCGGGTGGCGCCCTGGTCGCGCCTGATCTTCTCGGCGGCCGGCGCGCTGGACGGGAAGGCGAAGCCGTACTTCTTCAGGTCGACCGAGTCCGCGATCTGGCGGGAGCCGGCGGTGTCGACCTCCACCCGGAGGCCGTGCCGCGCGAAGACCTCCCGCACCCTCTGATCGTCGAAGAAGGGCTTCTTCTCCGAGCCGATCACCCCTCGGACCACGGTGAGCTCCCGCGGCTCCGTGCCGCCGCCGCGGTTGCCCACCACGATCGCCACCACCACGGCCGCACCGAGGAGCAGCGCCAGCCCGATGCCGATCCAACGCTTCATCTGGTTCCTCGTACCTCGCCCCGTATTCGCTGCGAATCAGCGTTCACCACCGAATTATGTGAGCTATGACGACATGGCGGGCCGAGGCATCCCCGGCGCGTCCACATTTCAGCTTCCGTTCACCATTTGGCCATAATCGCCCTCGGGCCCGATGGCGTGTCCGGGACGCCCCTTAGGCGGCCCGCGCTCAGCGGTCGTCGGTGAGGCGGCGGGCGAGCCAGACCAGCGACTCGGTGATGCGTTCCTTCGGCAGGCCGAGGGTGTGGCGCTGGAAGTGGTACAGCTCGGGGGCCAGGGGAGCCAGGACGGCGTCCACCGCGCCGTCGGGGACGGGGGCCCCGGCCTGCGCCAGCAGCATGCGCACGTGCGTGCGCCAGAAGCCGTAGGCGCCGGTGGCGAACCTGGCCTTGCCGACCTCGGCGCCGAGGGCCAGGTGGAGGTGGTCTTCCAGCAGGTCGACCGACGCCTCGTAGAACGCGGCGAGGCGCTCGGTGGGTGAGGCGCCGGGGCCGAGGGGCGGGTCGCCGCGCAGGACGTGCTCCTGAAGGCGGCGCTCGTGCTCGTCGAGCAGGGCGATGGCGATGGACGCGGGGTCGGGGTAGCGGCGGTACAGGGTGGCCCGGCCCACGCCGGCGGCGCGCGCGATCTCCTCCATGGTGACCTGCCGGGCGTCCATGGTGGCGAACAGCCGTTCGGCCGCGGCGAGGACGCGGGCGCGGTTGCGTGCGGCGTCGGAGCGCTCGCGCACCGGCTGCCGGGTCACCTCGATGATCGCGGACTGCAGTAGGGGGAGGTCGCGGCCCGATATGCCGACCGTCATGGTCCGGCGTGTCGGAATCTGGCCGTTCACCTTGGTCCCGTTGGCGCCGGCAAGCCTGTCGCTCATGGGTCCATGGTAGGGCCTACAACGTTATGTGAGACATGAAGTCCACTTCTGTGGTACCGGCGGCTCGCGCTGAATGGACGAATTCTTCCCTCCCTGTCACACCCGAAAGGCGGAACGCGGACCCGGGGAGGAGGGTCCGCGTTCCGTTGGGAGTGGGCTGGCTTGTCAGGTCCTCAGGCGATCACGAGAGCCGTGCGATCACGGCGTCGATGTCGCGGGTGAGGACGGCGCGGATCTCGGCGTCCGGGACCGTCGTGCCGTCGTTGACGAGGGTCCTGAACTTCTGCAGCTCCTTGACGGTCTTGCCGTCGTTGCCCGTCGCCTCGGCCTTCTTGACCTTGGTGAGCTCGGCCTGGAGCTTGTTGCCGTTCTTCTGGCTGAGCCGGCTCGTCGCCACGAACCGGTCGATCAGCAGGCCGATGTCCCGGGTCGAGGTGGTGATCCCGAAGGTCACCTGCTCCTTGGTGACGTTGCCCGCGTTGTCGGTCGCGGTGACCGCCAGCGCGTGCGTGCCGAGCTTGAGCTCGTACAGGGCCTGGAGCCTGCCCGAGGCGTACGGAGCGGCGTCCAGCGTGCCGGTGACCGTCTTGACCCCCGAGGTGCCGTCCACGGCCTGCCAGGTGATGCGCAGGTCCTGGCTGTCGCCGTAGATCTGGGAGTCGGAGATGCCGGACACCAGGACCGTCGGCCTGGTGCCGTCGATCTTGACGGCCGCGGCCTTCTCGGTCTCGATGTTCCCGGCCTTGTCCTTCGCCCGGTAGCGCAGCTCATGGCTGCCGTCGCCGGTGATGTTCACCGGCTCGGTGTACGACTTCCACGCGCCGCCGTCGAGCGAGTACTCGACGCCGGCGAGGCCCGAGGCGCCGTCGGACGCGGTGAGCGTCACCGGCACGGTGGATCCGTGCCAGCCGTCGTCGTTGCCCGGGGCGAACTGCGCGGTGGTCAGCGGCGCCGTGGTGTCCTTCTTCACCTCGATCGTGCCGTCGGCGGTGTTGCCCGCCTTGTCGGCGGCACGGTAGGCGACGGTGTGGAGGCCGTCGGACGCGACCGTCACCGGGTCGGTGTAGGGCGCCCACGGGCCGCCGTCCACGCTGACCTCGGTGGAGGCCAGGCCCGAGCCGCTGTCGGACGCGTTCACCGCGACCGTGACGGGGGAGACGAACCAGCCGTTGCCGCCGTCGGGCTTGGCCGGGGCGGTCGTCGCCGAGACCGTCGGCGGCGTGGTGTCGGCCGGCCGTCCCCACGAGGCGTGGAAGAAGTCGAACTTCGCCGTCTTGGACGCGGCCTGGTTCACACCGAAGGCGAACAGGCCCACCTTGGCGTCGCCGATCGCCGTGTTGGCCACACCGGTGCCGATCTCGGTCCAGGTGGTGCCGTTGGAAGAGGCGAAGCCGCGGTACGTCGTGCCGGTCTTGGTCAGTCGCAGCCACCACACGCCCTGGGTGAGGTCGGTGAGCTGCGGTTGCGGATTCTGCACGGCGTTGCCGACCTCGGAGCGGAGCTCCAGCCTGCGCGCCGTCGCCCCGTCCGCGACGTAGTCGAGCTTCACGTAGTCGCCGTCGCCGGTGTAGGCCATCAACCCGGCCTGCTGGTAGGCCTCGTTGAAGGCCGACGCGTCGACCTTGGTCTCCACGGTCCAGTCCCCGGAGGGCGGGGTCTGGAGGATGAAGTTCTTCGGCCCCGAGTTGTCGTTGCCGTAGATGTCACCCTTGCTCGTGTCGATCTCCAGGTTGCCACCGGCCACCCGGGTCGCCGAGGCGTCCGGGCGGACGATGGTGTTCCACCGGCAGGCGTCCAGCGAGTCGCCGGTGAACTCGTCGTCCGGCGTCGACGGGCCCGCGGTGGCGTCCGGCAGAAGCTGGAACCAGTCGAAGGCGGCGTCGACGACCGGCCTGTTGCCGCTGCTGGCGAAGGACGTCAGGCCGATGCGCGGGTCGGTGATGCCGGCGATCGCCTTGTCGGTCTGCGGCATCGTCGTCCAGTTCACCCCGTCGGGCGAGTAGGCCGCCGTGAGGGTGGTGCCGTTGCCGGCGAGCCGGATGTAGACGGTGGTCGGGTAGTTCGCGCCGAGGTTGGCCGTGTTGGACGCGGCGACCTCGTGCGGGCTGCCCGCCTCTTCCCGGATGAACTGGAAGATACGTGCCGCCGGGTCGTTGGTGCCACGCGCCGAGATGACCATCTTGGCGTAGTTGTCATCGTCGCCGTACAGGATCAGGCCCGCCTGCTGGTAGGCGTCCCTGGCGTCGAGCGTCACCTTGGTCGTGGCCTGCCAGGCCCCGGTGGGCATGGGCTGCAGCACCAGGTTGGGCACCGGGTTGCTGTTGTTGGTGCCGTAGATCTCGGTGAGCGAGGTGGGGATGTGCAGCGCCCCGCCGGCCACCCGCAGGTCCTGGTTCTCCCGCAGCACGCTCCACCGCGAGCGGTCGAGCGCGACGCCGTCGAAGCCGTCCGACTTGCCGGTCAGGCAGGTCGTCCCCGGGGTGTCCACGATGATCGGAATGTGCTCGGTGCGGGCGGCGCCCTTGGCGTCCGTCACGGTCACCGACGCGTCGTACGTCCCCGGCGTCTGGTAGGTGTAGCTCGCGTCCGGGGTCGTGGGCGTGGGCGCGCCGGCCACGCCGAGGTTCCACTTGTAGGTCAGCGGGGTGTCGCCGTCGGGGTCGCCGGCCTCGGCGTGCAGGCTGACCGTCAGCGGAGCCGGGCCCCGGTCCGGGGTCGCGGTGAGGGTGACCGCCGGCCGCTGGTTCTCGGTGACGCCCTTGCCGATGAAGTCGGTCCAGTTGACGTTCAGCAGACCACCGGTGTTCGTGCTGCCCGCCGGTTTGCGCACGACGAAGTACAGCGGGCCGCTGGTGGCCGGCGGGTCGGTCAGCGTCACCGGGAAGTCCTGGAAGGTCTGCCAGCCGCCGGTGTTGGCGACGTCGGCCTTGCCGACCAGGGTGCCGTCCACGGCGCCCGCGCGGATCTCGATCGTGCCGCCGGTAGAGGCGGAGGCCGCCCGGAAAATCAGCTTCTCGATCCCCGACAGGTTGACGGGGTCGTGGCTCCAGTAGTCGCCGTCCTCGATGAAGCCGATGTTGCTGAAGCCGCCCTGCGTGTCGGAGGTCGTCTCCACCTTGACGCCGGGGTCGCCGGTGCCCGTGCCGTCCGGCGCGCGGCCGGTCGACGAGTAGAACTCGGCCTGCTTGTGCTTGGGCTGCAGCAGCGCCTGCGCGCGTCCGGTCAACGGGTTCGAGGAGCCCGCGCCGCCCTTGTCAGTGTAGGACGCCTCGAGGACGTAGAAGACGTTGTCGCCCTCGCTGTGCCCGCCGGACAGCGTCGTCTGGACGACACCCGAACAGCCGGTGTACTGGTCGAGCGGGTGCCCGTGCGTGTCGTGGCCCAGGATCGCCTGAATCTTCACGGCCGCGCAGTCGACCGTGCCGTCCTCGGGGTCGGTGACCGTGACGGTGAACTTCACCTGGTCGCCGAACTCGAACAGGCCGCCGTCCGGCGGGAGGTTGATCTTGACCGTCGGCGCCGTGTTGCCGACCACGATCGGCACGTTGGCGGTGGCGGTCTTGCCGTCCTCGTCCTTCACGGTCAGCACGGCGGTGAAGTTGCCGGCCGTGTTGTAGGTGAAGGTCGGGTCGGCCTCGGTGGAGTCGGTCTGGCCGTCGCCGTCGAAGTCCCAGGCGAAGGTGATCGCCGACCCGTCGGGGTCGGCCGAGCCGGCGCTGGAGAACTTCACGGTCAGCGGCGCCGGGCCGGAGGTCTTGTCGGCCTTGGCCTGCGCGATCGGCGACCTGCTGCCCTGGACGTAGTCGATCCGGTAGACGCCGGAGTCGGTGTTGTCGCCGCCGAAGCCCGAGCCCCACTCGATGAGGTAGAGGGCGCCGTCGGGGCCGAACTTCATGTCCATCGGCTTCTTGAAGCTCATCGTGCCGAGCATCGTGTTGATGTCGACGAGCTGCGAGCCGTCCTCGCTGAGCTGGAAGGAGTACAGGCGGTTCTGGTTCCACTCGCCGAAGACGGCCTTGCCGTCCCAGTAGGCGGGCCACTTGCGGTCCGACTTCAGCGCCGGGTCGAAGCGGTAGGCCGACCCGGCCATCGGCGCGCCGCCGCCGCCCAGCTCGGGGAAGGCGGGGTCCGCGGCGTAGTGGTAGTACACGATGGCCGGCAGCGCCTTGGGCAGGTCGGTGATGCCGGTGTTGTTGGGCGAGTCGTTCTTCGGCGCCGCGCAGTCGAACGCCTGCTTGGAGGTGTTCGTGGCGAAGTCGAAGTCGATGTAGGGCTTGTTGTCGCCGATGCAGTACGGCCAGCCGTAGAAGCCCGGCCCGTTGAGGATGTCCCACTCGACGGTGTTCTCCGGGCCGCGGGTCGCGCTCGGCTGCCCCGCGTCCGGGCCGTAGTTGGCGACCAGCAGCTTGTGCGTCTTCGGGTCGATGCCGATCCGGAACGGGTTGCGGAAGCCCATGCCGTAGATCTCGGGGCGGGTCTTCGGCGTGCCCGGCGGGAACATGTTGCCCGCGGGGACGGTGTAGGTGCCGTCCGGTTCGGGGTGGATGCGCAGCACCTTGCCGCGCAGGTCGTTGGAGTTGGCGGAGGTGCCCTGGGCGTCCCAGGCCGACCGGCCCGCGCGCTCGTCGATCGGGGTGTAGCCGTCGGAGGCGAACGGGTTGGTGTTGTCGCCGTTGGCCAGCCACAGGTCGCCGGTCGCCTTGTCGAACACCATGCCGCCGCCATGGTGGCAGCACTCCGCCCGCTGGACGGGAACCTCGAGCACGACCTTCTCACTGGCGAGGTCCAACGTCAGGTCCTCGCGGATCGTGAAGCGCGAGAGCCGGTCCACGACCTTGGACTGGGGCGAGTAGTACAGGTACGCCCAGCGGTTGGTCGTGAAGTCCGGGTCGAGCGCCAGGCCGAGCAGGCCGCTCTCGTTGGCGGTGAAGACGTTCAGGTGGCCGGAGGTGACCACACCGCCCGCGGGCTCGACGGCCTTCACGTCGCCGAGCCGGTCGATGTAGAAGACGGTGCCGTCGGGGGCGACGTCCAGCATCATCGGGTTGGACGTGTTGTCGTCCAGGGTGACCTTGGCGAACGCCGAGTCCAGACTGGCCGAGCAGTCGGCCGGGACGACACCGGCGGCGGTCTGCAGGCCGCCGAGCAGCATCTTCAGGAAGTTCGGCTCGGCGTAGGACTCGTTGGTGTGGCCCAGCGCCGTGTACCAGGAGCGGCCGCCGTCGTAGTTCTGGCACCAGCTGTTGGGGTGGTCGGCCCCCATCGTGCCGCCGCTGTAGCTCTTCTCGTCCAGGGAGGTCAGGACGTGAACATTGCCACGCGGGTTGGCGCGGAAGTCGTACCACTCGTCGTTGCGGGTCCAGCGGGCGGGCAGGCCGGCGGTGGAGGGGTGCGCGGGGTCCTCGACCTTGACGACGGCCTGCTGCGGCGCGGGGTGCTGCTTGAAGTACGCGCCGACGAGCTTGCCGTACCAGGCCCAGTCGTACTCGGTGTCAGAGGCCGCGTGGATGCCGGCGTAACCGCCGCCGGACTCGATGTAGTGCTCGAAGGCGGTCTGCTGGGCGGCGTTCAGGACGTCGCCCGTGGTGGACAGGAACACCACCACCTGGTACTTGGCCAGGTTCTCCTCGGTGAAGGCCGCGGAGTCCTCGGTGGCGTCCACGGTGAAGCCGTGGTCCTGGCCGAGCTTCTTGATCGCGGCGATGCCCGCCGGGATGGAGTCGTGCCGGAACCCGGCGGTCTTGGAGAAGACCAGCGCGGAGAACGGCGGTTCTGCGGCGGCCGTCGTGGCGGCGGCCGTGGCCGGGGAGGGGAGCAGGAGCTGCGAAGGGATGACGAGCGTGGAGAGGAGCAGAACCAGGGAGGTGAGCACTCGTTTCATGCCACACCTCGCATGCCTCTGCGCAGGCGAATTCCGATATGCATCTGCATGTCGTTCCTGACCTCAGGATCCAGTCAGGCAAGGCGCGCGCCGCCGCGCTTGTTGCCGGGGGGTGATGCGGGGCCGGAGGGGTGCCGCCGCCTCCGTCGTGCTGTCGGTGTCTCGGTGTCGGATGGGAACGTGCCGACTAGGTTTTTATGTCTAGGAGATTAATTAATCGGGTTTTAACACGGTCGAGACAGGGATGTATAGACACAAAACGATCACGACATGACAGTGCCCCGGAGGAGGCGGCCCGCACCTCCTCCGGAGCCCCAGGCCGGTCGGAAACTGTAGGCCTCGAATTCCGAGAGCCGGTCGGCCGATGGCGGCCGGTTCGCCATGCTTCAGGGCGGCGAGCCGACGATCAGGGGATCCGGTGAGAAAGCCCCGCCGCCCTGGCGTGGAAAGGCCGGGGCGGGCGGGGCGTCATCCTTGGGACCGCGCGGTCGTTCCGGCTGTTCGATCGCGTCGCGGTCCATGAGCCCGGGGCGCCCGCCGGACCCGCGGGTCCGGCAGGTCCCCGGGCGCCGGGGTCACCCCTGAGCTCTGGGGTCCCGGCGGGACTTACCGTCCTCTCCGGCCGGAATCCCGGAGAGCGCCGGGTGCTTCACGAACGATGCGTGTCGTGGTGCTTGACGCGATGCTTCATCGGTCGTTGGTTGAGCCAGCGGTCCGCCTCTCGGAGGGCCGCCTGGTAGGCCTCCTGATGGCTGTGGTGCCTGCGCAGGTGCCGCGCGCGGTAGAGGTCGTCGATGAAATGACCGTTGTGGCGGTGGCCGTGATGCCTGTGGTGGTTCCTGAAGCCGCCGCCTCCGCCGTGCTCGGGGGTGACCGAGACGTCGACGTACTCTTCCGGTCGTGGTTTGTGGAAATGCTCGTAGTGTTTTTGCGGTCGGTAGGCGATGTGGCGTATCGGGCGGTGCTTCCGGATTTCCTTTCTGGGCTTCTTCACGGCGGGAACCTCTTCCTCGCCCCCGCTCGGCCCTCCTCCGTCGGGTGTCGACCGGAACATGAGGCCGGTGTGGGCGCCGTTCGTGTCGGCGTGGGCGTTGGCCTGCGCGGGAAGCGCCGGCGCCATCAGCACCCCGGCGGTGACGGCCGCGCCGATGTAAGCGAGCAGGGATCGGTCGTTGATCGTTCGCGTCAGAGACTTCCTGCCTCTAGGTGGATGACTCACCTAAATACCCCCAGTTAGTAAATGCAGAGAATCGAGCGCTGAATCACCATAATGGTGACGCATGGGTGACCTACCCCGTATTGCGGTGGCAACACAGATGATTAATCAGGCAAGTGTGTCGACTGCCGGTTAATGCCGCAAATGGGATACGCCTCCGACGGGCCACTTGTGCGGTATATCGGATAAAGCGTTTTATGTCCGGGAGTCGCCGTGCCGCCTCTGGCCCGTTGGGGGAGAGGGAGGGCGAACGCCCGGCCGTCCGGCGCCGGACGGCGGTCCGCTGACGCGGCTCAGAGCGGGGGCAGCGTCTCGGTGTAGAGCCAGGAGGCGAAGAACGCGTCCAGGGGCTCGGGGGTGTAGCGGGCGGCCAGCTCGGTGAACATGCCGGTGGTCACGACGCCGTGCCGGTAGGCGTCGGTCCAGACGCGCAGCAGCGAGGTGAACGCCGGGCCGCCGAGCACCCGGCGCAGCGCGTGCAGGGTGAGCGCGCCACGCTTGTAGACGCGGTCGTCGAACAGCCGCCTGGCCCCCGGGTCGGCGAGGACGAAGCCGCCGGGGCGGGCGGCGAGCCGGGCGTGCCAGCGCCGCGCGTGCGCCTCGGCGGGCTCGCCGCCCGAGGCCTCCGACCACAGCCACTCCGCGTACGTCGCGAAGCCCTCGTGCAGCCAGATGTCGCGCCAGTGGCGCAGCGTCAGGCTGTTGCCGAACCACTGATGGGCGAGCTCGTGCGCGACCAGCCGCTCGCAGCCGCGCCGTCCGTCCATGTGGTTGGCCCCGAAGATCGACATGGCCTGGGCCTCGACGGGGATCTCCAGCTCGTCCTCGGTGACGACCACGGTGTACGACGCGAACGGGTACGGCCCGAACAGCTCGCCGAACACCCGCATCATCGCGTCCTGGCGGCCGAGGTCGTGCCGCGCCCGGGAGAGCAGCGCGGCGGGAGCGGCCAGCCGCTGCGGCACCTCCCCGGGCAGGCCGGTGAGCTGGTAGCGGCCGATCTGCACGCTCGCCAGGTAGGCGGCCGTCGGCTCCGCCTGGTGGTACACCCAGGTCGTCCGCGAGCCGCCGCGCCGCGTCGACACCGGCGTGCCGTTGCAGACGACTGTGTACGGCGAGGCCGTCGTCACCGCGATGTCGTAGCTCGCCTTGTCGGAGGGCCGGTCGTTGCACGGGAACCACGACGACGCGCCGATCGGCTGGCTCGCGACGATCACCCCGTCGTCGAGCAGGTCCCAGCCGAGCCCGCCCCAGTGGCTGGGCACGGGCCGGGGGTTGCCCGCGTACCGGACCTCGACCGTGAACGTCCTGCCCTCCGGCAGCCAGCGGGGCGGCGTGACGCGCAGCTTCTCGCCGCGGTGGACGAACCGGGCGCGCTCGCCGTCGACGAGCACCTGGCCGACGCGGAACGGGCCGAGGTCGAGCACCACCCGGTCGAGGGGCTCGGCCGCGACCGCGGTCAGCCGGGCGGTGCCGCTCAGCCGGTTCGGCCCGAGGCGGTGCTCGAGCGCCAGGTCGTAGTGCCGGACGTGGTAGCCAGGATCGCCGCGCTCGGGGAAGTAGCGGGTGGCCGCTGCCACTGTCCTCCCCTCGATGCCGGTCACGCGGCGCTGTGCCAGGCCGCGACCGGGTTGCCGTACCAGCGGGTCCGCGCGGGCAGCGACTCGCCGCGCATCACCAGGGACGCGGGGCCGATCGTGGTGTTGCTCCCGACCGTGGCCGCGGGCAGCACCACCCCGTGCGGGCCCAGCGTGGAGCCCTCCGCCAGCTCGACTGTATCGATGCTCATGACGCGGTCGTGGAACAGGTGGGTCTGGAGTACGCAGCCCCGGTTCACCGAGGTCCCGTCGCCCAGGCTGACCAGGTCGATCTCGGGCAGCCAGTACGTCTCGCACCACACGCCGCGGCCGACCCGGGCGCCGAGCGCGCGCAGCCACGCGTTGAACGGCGCGGTGCCGAGCCACGGTGTCGCGAACCACGGCGCGGCCAGCACCTCGACGAAGTTGTCCGCCAGTTCGTTGCGCCACACGAACGAGCTCCACAGCGGCCGGTCGCCCGGGCTGATCCGGCCCAGAAGCGCCCACTTGGCCGCGACCGCGACGGCGCCCGCCACGACCCCGGCCCCCGCCAGCACGAACCCACCGAGTAGCGCGGCGACCGCGAAGCCGGCCGTCGCCGCCAGCCACAGGAACGCCGCCAGGACCGCGACGCCGAGCGCGACCGTCGCCATCGCCGGGACCGCCCGGCACAGCTCCACCAGCGCGCGGGCCACCCGCAGCCGGGCCGGCGGGTCGTAGGTGCGGCTCGTGTCCGCCCGCTGCGCGGTCCTGCGCAGCTTCACCGGGGGCATCCCCAGGTACGACGAACCCGCCTTGGCCTTCTTCGGCGCGGCCGACAGCACCCCGACGAGGCCGTCCTTGGGCACCTTGCGTCCCGGCGCGGTCATGCCCGAGTTGCCGACGAACGCCCGCTTGCCGATGCGCACGTGGTCGACGCGCATCCACCCGCCCGCCAGCTCGTACGGCGCGATCATGGTGTCGTCGGCCAGGAACGCGCCGTCGCCGACCGCGGTCATCTTCGGCAGCGCCAGCACCGTGGACAGCTCGGTCCGGCGTCCCACCCTCATGCCCAGCGCCCGCAGCCACAGCGGCGTGAACATGCTCGCGTACAACGGGAACAGCCACACCCGCGCCATCGCCATCAGCCGCTCGGTGGCCCACGCCTGCCAGGCCGTGCGGCTGTGCACGGGGTGGTCGCCCGCGCGCAGGCCGATGCCGAGCAGCCGGACGAGCACCAGCAGGAGCAGCGCCATGGCCGCCATCGACACGACGGTGGCGACCGGAACGGCGAGCAGGGCCGGGCCGAGCGCCGCGACCGGACCGGGGGAGTCCTGGACGGCGGCGCCGAGCACGGCCAGCCCCGGGACCGCGGCGACCGGCGGCACCAGGCCGAGCAGCGACGCCGACACGCCGTAGATCGCGGTCCAGCGGCGCAGGCGCGGTGGACGGGCCGTGCGCGGGGCGGCCTTGCCCTGCCGCGTCGCGGGGGCGCCCGCCCAGCGCTCCCCGGCCGGGACGGGCCCGCTCACCGACGAGCCGGGGGCGATGTGGGCGTTCTTGCCGATCCTGGTCCCCGGCAGCAGCGTGGAGCGGGCGCCGACCCCGGCCCCCGCGCCGACCCGGATCTCGCCGACGTGCAGCACGTCCCCGTCCAGCCAGTGGCCGGTCAGGTCGACCTCGGGTTCGATCGCCGCGCCCCTGCCGAGGCGCAGCATGCCGGTGACCGGGGGAAGCGTGTGCAGGTCGGCGTCCTGGCCGACCTGCGCGCCGAGCGCCCGCGCGTAGTAGGCGATCCACGGCGCCGAGGAGATCCCCGCGACGCCGAGCATCTCGGTGAGCTTCTCGGTGAACCAGATGCGCAGGTGGACGGCCCCGCCGCGCGGGTAGTGGCCGGGCCGCAGGCCGCGCAGCAGCAGCCGGGCGGTCGCCGCGGCCAGGCCGAGGCGTCCGAACGGCGTCATGAACAGCAGGACCCCGGCGAGCACCCACCACCACGAGATCGCCGGCGTCCAGGGCGAGTCGAGCAGGTTGCCGGCCGCGGCCGCGCCGATCAGCCACGGCATCGCGCGGACCGTCAGCAGCGGCAGCGTCAGCGCCGTCTGGGTCAGCGACGCGCGCAGCGGCACCGGCGCCACCGTGCGGCCGTCGTCCGCGTTCTCGTGGTCGTGGGCCGCTGCCAGCTCGTCCAGCCGGGCGGCCAGGCCCCGCAGCGTCGGACGGTCGTACAGGTCCGCGACCGCGACGGACGGGTGGCGGGCGCGCAGCGCGGACACCAGGCGGGCCGCCGCCAGGCTGGTGCCCCCGGCGGTGAAGAAGTCGGCCCCCGGTCCGGTGACCCGATCGCCGAGCACCTCCTGCCACCGCTCGGCCAGCCACCGCTCCGTCTCGGTCATCTCGCCCGGGTCGCCGGTGGACGTGCCCGCGTCCAGGGCCGCGACCGGCCAGGGCAGCGCGGCCCTGTCGATCTTCCCCGAGGTCCGCGTGGGCAGGGCGTCCACGACGGCCAGGCGCGGCACGAGCGCCGCGGGCAGCGCGCCCGCCAGCCGCTCACGTGCCGCCGCCGCGTCGAACGCGCCCGGGTCACCGGGCACGACGTACCCGACCAGGAGCCGGTGGCCGCCCGCCGTGGCGCGGACGGCGGCCGCCGCGCCGGCGACGCCGGGCAGGGCGCTCAGCGCGGCGTCGATCTCGCCGAGCTCGACGCGGCGCCCGCCCAGCTTGACCTGGTCGTCGGCGCGCCCCACGAAGATCAGCCCTTCGGGGTCGGCGACGACCAGGTCGCCGCTGCGGTAGGCCCGCTGCCAGCCGAGGGACGGCAGCGGCGCGTACTTCTCGGCGTCCCTGACCGGGTCGAGGTAGCGTGCCAGGCCGACGCCGCCGATGACCAGCTCGCCCGTCTCACCGGAGGCGACGGGCCGGCCGTCCGGGCCGACCACCGCGAGGTCCCAGCCGTGCAGCGGCAGGCCGATGCGCACCGGACCCGGCCCGCCCAGCGGCGCCGCGCAGGCGACGACGGTGGCCTCGGTCGGGCCGTAGGTGTTCCAGACCTCGCGCCCGGGGACGCTGAGGCGCTCGGCCAGTTCGGGTGGGCACGCCTCGCCGCCGAAGATGAGCAGCCGGACCTCGTCCAGGGTCTCCACCGGCCATAACGCCGCCAGCGTGGGGACCGTCGACACGATCGTGACGCCGCGTTCGACCAGCCAGGGGCCGAGGTCCATGCCCGTGCGCACCAGCGCGCGCGGCGCCGGGACCAGGCACGCGCCGTGCCGCCACGCCAGCCACATCTCCTCGCAGGAGGCGTCGAACGCGACCGAGAGCCCGGCCAGCACCCGGTCCCCGGGCCCGAGGGGAGCGTCCTGGAGGAACAACCGGGCCTCGGCGTCCACGAACGCGGCGGCGCTGCGATGGCTGACCGCGACCCCCTTGGGCTTCCCGGTGGACCCGGACGTGAAGATGACCCACGCGTCGTCCTCCGGCCGCGGCGCCCGCCCGGATCCCGCCGTGGACGGTCCGGCGGGCTCGCCGCCGCGGAACGTCAGCGCGCGGCCCTCGCCGATCACCAGGCGGACGCCCGCCTCGCCGAAGACCACCTCGGCGCGCTCGTCCGGGTCGTCGGCGTCCACCGGCACGTACGCCGCGCCCGCGGTGAGCACCGCGAGGATCGCGACGTACAGGTCGGCGGTTCCGGACGGGACGCGCACGCCCACCCGCGCGCCCGGCCCCGCCCCGGCGGAGCGGAGCCACCCGGCAAGGCTCTCGACCTGCTCACGGAGCTCGGCGTAGGAGAGCACCGCACGACCGTCGTCCAGGGCCGGCTCGCCGGGGTGCGCCCGGGTCGTCTCCTCCAGGACCTCCACGAGCGTGCGCGCGGGCGGCGTTTCCCCCTCGGACAGGTACACGGCCTCGGCGGGCGGAGGGAGGGCCTCGCCGGAAGGAATCAGGGCCTCATCGAGAGACGGGACGGCGTCAGGCAGCACGGATCCACCGTTCGGCGGCAAGAAATCACCCCAAGCGTCGACGACGCGACCCCCGGGTCACCGTGACCTGCGCGTTTCCCTTCGAAGACCGGGAACCTCGGACGCGCATCGGGGCCGCCGTGACGCTCCGCGCCACGCGTACATGAACATTTCCCGAACAATCATATATTTCGCTTTGCCGGTGATCGCCGGAGACCCCGCGAACGATAGCCTGAAGAGTCGTACCGGAAGCCCTGGCGCTCGCCGGGATCACCACCCTGACCCCCACTCGCTGGTCGCGGAGGGGCTATCGGTCCCTGTGGCAGGAACGCCTCGGCCAGGTCGCGCTGCCGGTCGGCCGTCGTGACAAAGGGTGGGCGGGGCTCGCTCTGCGTGATGGCCGCCCCGCGCCTACCCCTTGAGGCCGGACCGGGAGATGCCTTCGATGACCCAGCGCTGCGCCACCAGGTACAGCAGGATCACCGGCAGGCTCGCGATCACCGCGCCGGCCATGAGCAGGTCGTAGCGGATGCTGTTGGCGCTCTGGAAGTTGCCGAGGCCGGCGGGCAGCGTGAGCGAGTCCGGGTTGAGCAGCACGTAGATGGGCCACAGGAAGTCGTTCCAGTTGGTCAGGAACGACAGCAGGAACAGCGTGACCAGCGCGGGCCTGGCCAGCGGGAGCGCGATCGAGGTGAAGATCTGCCAGCGGTTGCACCCGTCCAGCTCGGCCGCCTCCTCCAGCTCGCCGGGCAGCGTGAGGAAGAACTGCCGCAGGAAGAACACCCCGAAGGCGCCCGCCGCCGCGGGCACGATGACCGCGGGCAGGCTGTCCACCCAGGACAGCTCGTTGACGATGAGGAAGTTCGGGATGAGCAGCACCACCGGGGGCACGAACAGCGTCGCGACGATCACCGTGAAGATCGCCGACCGGCCGCGGAAGCGCAGCCGCGCGAGCGCGTACGCGGCCGGGGCCGCGGTGAGCAGCACCAGGACGGCGTGACCGGTCGCCGCGATCAGGCTGTTGGCGAACCAGGTGAGGATCGGGCTGTCGGAGCCGCTCAGGATCTCCCGGTAGGCGCCGAGCGTGGCGGGGCTCGGGATCCACTGCGGCTCGGTCGACCCGGCGCCCTCGCGGGTCTTGAACGAGGTGAGCAGCATGTACACCAGCGGGCTGATGTAGAGCGCGGCGACGACGGCCAGCACCAGGTGGAGCAGTGCGCGCCGCACCCGCCGCGGGGCCGTGGACGTCATGGCTTCCTCCTGTCGCGGAAGGCGCCGAAGACCAGGGCCGAGGCGCACATCAGGAACCCGGCGAGGATGAAGCTCATCGCCGACGCGGTGCCCATGTCGAACCGCCGCAGGCCGGTCTCGGCGATGAGGTAGATCGCCGTCTTGGTCTCGTCCGCGGGCGCCCCTGCGGTGATCAGGTAGGACTGGCCGAACATGTTGGCCGAGGCGAGGATCGTGGCGTTGACCACGAAGACCATGACCGGCCGCAGCCCGGGGACGGTCACCGCGCGGAACCGGGACAGCGGGCCGGCGCCGTCCACCATGGCCGCCTCGTACAACTCGTGGGGGATGTCCTGCAGCCCGGCCAGGAAGATGACGGCGTTCAGGCCGAGGGTCCACCACACGGTGACGCCGACCAGCGCGATCCAGGCCGGCGGGGTGTCGGTGGTCCACTGGACGGACAGGCCCAGGTAGTGGTTGACCAGGCCGATGTTGCCGTCCAGCAGGTAGCGCCAGACGAAGCCGACCACGGCCACGCCCAGCACGTAGGGGGCGAAGTAGACGGCGCGGTAGAGGTTGCGGCCCCGGAACCGGCCGTTCATCAGCAGGGCCACCAGCAGCGGCAGCAGGATCAGCAGAGGCACGGAGAACACGGTGAAGATCCCGGTCGCCCGCATCGCCGACCAGAAGCGCGAGCCGTCCACGCTGGAGGGGTCGAACAGCTCGGCGTAGTTGTCCAGGCCCACGAACGGCTTGGCCGGCAGGCTGATGTCCCACTCATGGAGGCTGGTGTAGAACCCGAACCCGATCGGCAGCACCATGAACACGGCGAACAGCACCAGGTACGGGGCGAGGAAGGCGTACGGCGTCCACCAGCGCATGCGGCGGGCGCGGCTCGCGGGGGCGGCGGGCGCCCCCGCGAGCCGCTCCGTGCGGGTGAGCACGCTCACTGCGTGTACTTCCTCTTGTTCTCGGCCAGGAGCTTGTCGGCCGTCGCCACGCCCTCCTTCAGCGCGTCCGCCGGGGATGCCTGCTTGAGCACCGCCTTGGCCACGGCCAGCTCCAGGGCCTTGGACTGCACGTCGCCGACGCCGGGCAGCGCGGGCAGGAAGTGGAAGACGCCCGGGTCGGCGGCCAGCTTGATCTGCGGCAGGTCGGCGATCGACGGGTCCTGGCGGACCGAGTTGCGGGCGGGGATCATCCCGGCCTTGGCCCACTCGGTGGACTGGCGGCTGATGTGGTCGATGAAGAACTTCGCCGCCTGCACCTTGTCGGCGTCCTTGGCCGCCTGGGCGGTCATGACGAAGTTGTGCGAGGAGCTCCACACCGCCGGGCTGGAGCCGATGGCCGGCACCGGGGACAGGCCCCACTTCAGGCTCGGGGCGTTGGCCTTCAGGTCGTTGATCTGCCAGATGCCGTCCCAGGTGAAGCTCACCTTGTCGTTCTTGAACGCGGCGTACTGGCTGTCGATGGCGACCTTGTCCGGGCTGTAGCCCTTGTCGATCTGCTCGATCATCCAGGCCAGCGCCTGCTCGCCCTCGGCCCCGCCCCACAGGGTCTTGGTGCCGTCCTGGCTGTACAGCTCGCCGCCGTTCTGCCACAGCAGCGACATGAACATCAGATGGGCGGGCCACTTGTTCGGCATCCAGAACGGCTGGGCGACCCCGGCCTTGGCCAGTTCGGCGAGGGCGCCCTCGTAGCCCGCCTTGTCGCTGGGCGCGTCCGTCAGGCCGATCTTCTCCAGGTGCGCCATGTTCCAGTAGTCGCCGAGGCAGTGGATGTCCAGTGGGACGGCGTAGCGCTTGCCGTCGTAGACGCCCGCGTTCCAGATGGCGGGGATGAAGTCGGCGTCGCTGAGCTTGAGCGCGGCGACGACGTCGTCCAGCGGGGTGAGCACCGAGCGGGCGGCGAAGGTGCCGATCCAGTCGATATGGATGACCGCCACGTCCGGCCCCTTGCCGGCGGCGATGGCCGTGGGCAGCGCCGGGTAGAGGTCCTCCCAGCGGCGGGTGACGTTGCGGACCTCGATCCGGCCGGCGTACTCCTTGTTGAAGGCGTCCAGCATGGCCCGGAAGTGCGGGCCGTCGCCTCCGGTGAAGCCGTTCCAGAACTCCAGGGTGACCTTGGGCCCGTTGTACTCGCCGCCGGAGAAAGTGGGGGCGGCCGAGGCCGGCGAGCCGGCGTCCGGCGCGCCGATCTTGGTGCCGCCGCCGCAGGCGGCCAGGGTCGCGGACAGCCCGACGGCCCCGGACATGCCGAGGAAGGAACGGCGGGACAGGGGACGGGTCATAGTGCACTCCTGGCGGTGAGGGGAGCGAAGCGGACAATAGTCCAAGAAACCGGCGGAAGCGTGAGGGTGGCGCGGCGGCCGTCGAGGGCGAGGCCCGTGCCCTTGCCCAGGTTGAGTGCCATGATCGGCTGGACGCCGGCCTTGACCGCCCAGGCCATGAACTCGTTGAGCCCGAATCTGTTGTCCTCCAGACTCCGCCAGGCGAGGTCGAGGCGCGCGGGCCGGTCCTCGACCGGGCCGACGCCGTCCTCCCATCGGTAGTTGGAGACGAAGTTGCCCCCCGGGTAGCGCACCAGGGTCACGCCGAGCTCGCGGGTCAGCTCCAGCACATCGGTGCGGAAGCCGTCCGCGTCGGCGCGTGGGTGGCCCGGCTCGAAGACGCCGGTGTAGACACAACGGCCCATGTGCTCGACGAACGAGCCGAACAGCCGTGGTTCCACGGGTCCGATCCGGAAGGAGGGGTCCAGGGTGATATGAGCAGCCGGTGCCAAGGCGCGACCTCCCTGTGTCGTCGCACGGTTCGGTGGTATGTGTTTGTACAACGTTGTTCCAACGTAGTAAACAGGGGCTGATCTGGTCGATACCGTGCCGTTACGTTCCGCGGCGCCGGTACGGTCGTAGCCCGAGACCGGCTTCGTGACAGGAGGGGGCGCCCACAATGTCGGCGCCGCCCGGGACGTCACCGAGCACCTCATCGGCCTCGGCCGCACCCGCGTCGCTGAGCCCGCTCGCATGATGTGACATATCGCGACGGCCGCGGCAGGACTCCGCTGCCGCGGCCGTCCGGCACGCGCCGCGCGGGCGGCCACCGCAGGGTACGGGTCGGGCGCGGCCCCCGTTTGCGGGATACTTGCCCCTGTCATGGGGGATGCGACGAGCGGGCGGCCGGCACGGCCGACAGGACCGGCACGGCGGACGGATCGCGCACGGCGCGCGCTCGACCTGAACGCGCCCGCGGTCGGCGACAGGTTCCGGCTGTTCAACTTCACGCAGCGCGACGACTACATCGTCTACCTGTGGGTGCTGCGGGCGATGGACCGGCTGCGGGCGGTCCACCGGGTCCGGGTCGACACCGACGACGTGGCGGCGGCCCTGGCCGAGCTCGCGCCGGCCCACGACGACGTACCCGAGCCCGGCGCGTCCCTGCGCGACCGGCTGGACTCGCTGGCCGCCGACCGCATCATCCACCGGCTGGAGGACGCCTCTCGGGCCGGGTCCCTGGCGCGCTACCGCAACCGGCAGTCCGTCTACCAGTTCAGTGAGCTCGGCTACCGGGCGTTCCTCGCCGTCGAGGACGTGCTCGCCGCGCGGGTCGAGGACGCGAACCTGTCCCGGCTGGTGTTCTCCGACATCCTGGACGACCTGCGGTCGCTCGCCGAGGCGAACCGCGCCGGCGACGAGCGGCAGGTCTACCGGCGGCTCTCCCGGCTGGACCAGGTCATGGAGGACATGGTGCGCCGGTCCGCCCACTTCCACGTCACCCTCGGCGAGATCGTCACCTCGACGGAGGCCTCGCCGGAGCTGTTCCTGCGCTACAAGAACGCCCTGCTCACGCACATGAGCGACTTCATGGCCGAGCTCGACCGCTACCTGCCCCGGCTCGACCGGGCCGTGCGCGACGTCGAGGCGAGCGGCGTCGCCACGATGCCGGCCCGGGCGGCCGCCGCCGACGACCGCCCGTTCCTGGGCGGAGCCGAGCGCGTCGAGGACTGGCGCCGCCGGTGGGAGACGCTGCGCGCGTGGTTCACCGCGACGCCCGACGCCGAGTCCGGCGCCGCCGACCTGCGCCGAGCCACCCGCTCGGCCGTCTCGGGCGTGATCGCCCTGCTGCGGCAGCTCACCGAGGCACGGCGCGGCGGCGTGAACCGTGTCTCCGAGCTGCGGCACCTCGCCGAGTGGACGTTCAACACCCCCGACGAGGACGCCGCCCACGCGCTGATGGCCGCGGCGTTCAACGTCGGATCGGCACGGCATCTGGGCGGCGCCCACGACGACGCCGAGCAGATCTCGCCCCGGGCCACATGGTGGGAGGCGCCCGGCATCGAGGTCGCGCTCACGCAGTTCCGCACCGGGCGGCAGGCGGGCCCGGGGCTGCCCCAGCCCGTCCGGGTGGACACGCGGATGCGGGCGGATCTGCGGCGGCTGCAGGTCGCGGCCCGGGCGGCCGAGCGCGCCGCCGCCGACAGCCTCGCGCACGGCGGCGCCCACGACAGGGCCCTGGACGAGGCCGAGACCCGGGTGCTGCTCACGCTGCTCACCCGCGCGCTGGAGGCCAGGACGGTCGTCTCCGGGCGGCTCGGCTCCGGGGCGGGAAGCGAGGGCACCGTCGTCATGCGGCTGGTCCCGGATCCGAAGGGCAGCGCGGTCCGCACCCCGCACGGCGTCCTGCACCTGCCGGGGTTCTCGCTGCGCCTGGTCCCGCGCGCCGGGGGCTCCGATGGCTGAGCCGCGCGCGGCCGCGGACGTCGCCCCCGGCGACCTCGGCACCTACCAGGACGCCGTCCGGCTCGTGCTCACCAGCGACCTGATCACGGCCGTCCACCCCCGGCCGGGGATGCTGGACCGGGTGCTGCCCTGGGCCGACCAGCTCACCCGCGACTTCCGCGACCTGTTCGGCTACACGCTCATCGCGACGACCCGCCAGGTGCGGCTGATCCGCCGGCTGGACGCCCTGGACCCCTCACGCGGCAAGATCTTCACCAGCAGGGCGGGCAGGCCGTTCGACCGCAGGCGGCTGGCCTACCTGTGCCTGATCCTCGGTTCCTTCCAGCGGTCGCGCGTCGAGATCAGCCTGGCCGACCTGGTCCGCCTGTTCGCGCCGGTCGCCAACTCGATCGCGGGCCTCGGCTTCGACCCGGTGGTCCCCGGCCACAAGGGCGCGGTGGTGGACGTCGTCGGCTGGCTGGTCGAGCGCGGGGCGCTGACCCTGTCGGACGGCTCGGCCGAGGCGTGGGCCCGCGACGAGGGCGGCGACGCCCTCTACGACGTCGACCACGACGTGTGCGCGGCCCTGTTCAGGCCGCCGCGGCCCGTGCAGCACCTGACCAGCGCCGCGGGCCTGCTCGACGGCCTCGGCGGCTCGCCCGAGGCCCGGGTGCGCAGGCTGCTGCTGGAGCGCCCGGTGGTCTACTACGCAGACCTGGACGCCGAGGCCGCCGCCGTGCTGCGCCGCGACGACGTCACCGACAACCTCGCCCGGCTCACCGGCCTCGTCGTGGAACGCCGGGCCGAGGGCGTCCTGCTGGCCGACCCGGGCGGGCGTTTCACCGACAAGCCGTTCCCCGGCAGGGGCGGGGTCGTCAACCGGGCGGCCGGACTCCTGCTGGCCAGGATCGCCGACCTCCTGGAGGAGGACGCCCTGGCGTGGGCCGAGCCGCCGGTCGAGTCCGAGGTGCAGGCGGACCTGCTCGCGCGCGTGGACGCCGCGCTTCCCGAGGCCGGGGTCGTCCGCGACCTCGCGTGGTCGCCGCCCGAACGCGTCCCCGCCCCGCCGTCCCGCCCCGAGCCGCTGGCGTTCCTGGAACGGCACCGGCTGGAGGAGCTGATCCAGGAGCTGTACGAGAAGTTCGGCGCGGCGTCCTTCACCGGCGCCTGGCAGCAGGACCCGTACGGCCTGCTCGACGCCGCGCTCGTCCTGCTCGCCGACCTCCGCCTGATCCGCCCGGTGCCCGGCGGCGCCCACGTTCTGCCGGCCGCCGTCCGCTACCGCAACATCACCCTCGCGATCCCGTCCCCGGCCAAGGGCCAGCTCGACATCTTCGAAGCAGGCGCCTCGGACTGACCGGCGGAAGAAACGGTGAAGCGGATGCCGCCCGGGCGGGTCAGGCCGTGGGGATCATTCGTCTCAGGCGCCGGGCAGGCCGGCGTTGATCCGTTGCACGCAGGCGCGGACGGCGGCCAGCAGGGCGTGGCGCTCGGCCTGCGGGACGCCTTCGAGCATGCGATCCTCGATCTCGTCGGCGATCTGATCGCACGTGGCCGTGACCTTCAGCCCCTCGGGGGTGAGCCGGGTTTCGAGCACGCGCTGGTTGTCGTCGGACGGCGTGCGCGAGACGAGGCCTGCGTCGAGGAGCGAGGCGAGGACCTGGCTCATGGCCTGGGGGGTGACGTACGCGCGGCGGGCGAGCTGGGCGTTGCTGAGGCCGCTGCGCGCGCGGAGCACCGTCAGCGTCGCGTACTGGTGGGGGGACAGTCCGAGCGGTTTCAGCCCCTGCTCGAGCTCCCGCTGGATGCCGCGATCGAGGCGGCCGATCGCGTACAGTAACCGCAGTTGCTGTGGGGAGATGGCATCGTCCATCTTCCTCTCCGAAGTCTTCGACACGTAGGGAAGGTACAACGGCGGGACGCGCTGCTCGTCGCACGCCCCGCCGCCGTTTCATCGTGCCGCCGCCACGGTGATCCGCTTCGGGATCACGCCGAAGCGGTGGAAGAGGTCGGCCGCGTGTTGCTGCTCGGCCAGGAAGTCCTCGTCCACGGCGTGCACGCCCCAGTGCCGCGTGGCCAGGGCGGCGCGCCAGGTCTCCGGGCTGCCGCCGCGGCTGCTGCGCGAGAGCAGGGAGGCGACCTCGTCCGGGTGTGCGGCGGCCCACGCCTCGGTGGCGGTGACGGCCTCGACGAAGGCCTGGGCTTCGGTGGGATGCTCGCGTACCCAGCCGCCGCGGCCGAAGAACACCGAGCGGTTGCGCACCAGGTCGTGTGTCGGCGCGACGACGCGTACGTCGGTGAGCCGGCGCAGGCCGCTGTAGGCCGGGTCGACCACGAGCCAGGCGTCGGTCCCGGCGGCCAGGAAGTCCTCGCCGCGGGCGGTCGCCGGGACGTCCACGATCGTCACGTCGTCCCAGGCTAGGCCCGCCCGGTCGACCGCCACGGCCAGCGCGTGCGTCTGCCAGGACCCCACGGTGAAGGCGATGCTCCGTCCCCGCAGGCCGGCCAGATCGCGGATCGGCGAGTCCGCCGGCACGACGATGCCTCCCGGGTCCGGGTGGGGTGCGGAAGCGGCCAGGTAGACGACGTCCAGGTCCTGCGCCTGGGCCACGATCGGTGGCGTGGACCCGGTCGCGCCCACGTCGATCGTCTCCTCGACGAGGAGCGTGGTGGTGCGGCGCCCGTCGTCGTAGCGGACGAACCGGACCTCCCCGCTCGTGCGGCGCAGCGGTTCCTGCAGTGCCTCCACGTGGCTCAGGATCCAGGTGGCCAGGTTGTTGGGGTGGGTACCGATGGTGATGCTCATGAGATGACCTCCGTCGTCTCGGGGGAGAGGTAGGCGTCCGATGCGGCGAGCGGACCCGGATCGATCCACTCGCCGATCTCAAAGTCGCGGGGGATCACGCCGTGGCGCAGCAGGAAGCGCTTCTGGTCGTCGAGATGATCGATCCATTCGGGCACGAGCTCGGGTTCGAGGCGGTGGTGCAGCGCGCCGCCGTAGGCGCGGGCGACGCCGGCGAGGGTGGAGCCGGTCTCGGCGGCGACGATCCGCGCGGTGTCGTGTGGATGGGTGGCGGCCCATCGCGCCGCCTGGCGCAGCGCCCCGATGTAGCGGGCGACGACGTCGGGACGGCGGGCCAGGAGGTCCTCGCTGACCGTCAGCGTCCGCGGGGTGCCGTTGTTGACCTGCAGCCGCGGATCGTCCGTATCGGTGAGGTCGTGGAGGCACACGAGGCCGTCGCGGGCGATCACATCGGCCCCGGGGGCGCCTTTCACGTACGCGACGTCGCCGAGGCCCGCGTGCAGTGCGGTGACGGTGGCGCGGTAGAAGCCGTCGGCGCCGACATCCCGGGTCCCCGGCAGCGGGGCGGGGGCGTCGACGAGCCGCACGTCGTCCAGCGACAGGCCCGCGTGCCGCAGGGCGGCCTCGAACCCGCGCAGGGCCATGGCCCGGAAGAAGTCCACGCGTTCACCGCCGTGCGTGGGCAGGATCAGGCGCCGCCCTCTCAGGTCGTCGAGGCCGGTGACGCCGGTGCCAGGGCGGGTGACGATCGCCTGCAGCTCGGGGACCCAGGTCAGGCCGACGAGGCGGGTGCGTTCCCCGCGCGAGCGTGCCCACAACGCCGGCACGTTGCCGCCCTCGCGGAACAGGGCCGGGAGCCGGTGGTCGAAGTGCGCCTCGTCCAAGCCCGCCTGTTGTATCGGGGCCACGGCGAGCCCGGCGGCCGACAGCGAGGCGGCCAGGCGGCCGGTGTCCAGCGCGATCCCGGAGGCGGTCGGCACGGGGCAGCGCGTGTACCAGATCGTGGTGGTCTCATCGGTCATCTCGGCTCCCTGCCGGGGTCTGGGGGCGGGCCAGGCGGCCCAGGAAGGCTCGGGTACGCGTGTGGCGGGGGTTCGTAAGGACGGACTGCGGGGGGCCGAGTTCGAGGATGCGGCCCTGGTCGACGAACGCGACCCGGTCGGCGACATCTCGGGCGAAGGCCAGTTCGTGGGTCACGACGAGCATCGTCATGCCACGGCCCGCGAGGGTCTGGATCGTGTTCAGGACCTCGGCGACCAGTTCCGGGTCCAGGGCGCTGGTCGGCTCGTCGAACAGCATGACCTTCGGCCGCATCGCCAGCGCCCGCGCGATCGCGACCCGCTGCTGCTGGCCGCCGGAAAGCTGGCGCGGGTAGCTGTCCTCCCTGCCCGCGAGGCCGACCTGGGCCAGCAGCTCTCGGGCCTCCCGGGCCGCCTCGGCCCGGGACAGGCCGCGTACGGAGGTCGGCGCCTCCACCACGTTCTCCAGGGCCGTGAGGTTGGTGAAGAGGTTGAAGCTCTGGAACACCATGCCGATGCCCGCGCGCTGGCGGCGGATGCGCCGCTCGGGAAGGGCACGCAATCGGCGGCCGGGGCCGGCGGGGTGGTGGCCGATCAGCTCGCCGTCCACCTCGACGAATCCTGCGTCGGGCACTTCGAGGTGGTCGACGCAGCGCAGCAGTGTGCTCTTGCCCGACCCCGATGCCCCGATGAGGCAGACCACCTCGCCGCGCGCGACCTCCAGATCCACTCCGCGCAGCACGGGTGTGCCGGCATAGCTCTTGTGCAGGTCGACCAGGCGGATCATGGGATGCTCGCTCATCGGCTCCTCCACGCGGTCCGCGCCCCACGCCCGAGCGTGCGCAGCCGCCGCCACGGCGACGGGGACGGCTCGCGCCGCGCCCCCCGCGCGAAGTGACGCTCCACGTGGTACTGCGCGGCCGACAGCAGTGAGGTCACGATGAGGTACCACGCGGTGGCCACCGTGAGCAGCGGCACGATGGCGTAGGTGCGGTTGTAGATGAACTGCACGGAATAGAGCAGGTCGTTCACCGCGATCACGCTCACCATCGAGGTGCCTTTGAGCGTGCCGATGAGCAGGTTGCCGGTCGCTGGGACGATGCCGCGCATCGCCTGCGGCAGCACGACCCGGCGGAAGATTCGTGATCGGCTCAGTCCGAGCGCCGTGCCGGCCTCGACCTGGCCCGGATCGACGGCGAGGATGCCGCCGCGGATGATCTCGCCGGCGTGCGCGGCCTCGTGCAGCGTGAGCCCGAGCCCGGCCGCGGTCGTGGCGCTGATCAGGTCGTTGGCGCTGCCCGAGATCAGCGTCGGCCCGCCGGGGATCCCGAGGGACAGGGTGGGATACAGGTAGCCGATGTTGAACCAGAACAGGAGTTGCACCAGGACGGGCACCGACCGGAAGAACCAGACGTACGCCACGCCGATCATCCGCAGGACGGGGTTGGCCGACAGCCGCATGGCGGCCACGCCGATGCCCGCGAGGAACCCCAGCGTCGTCACGAGCAGGGTGAGCCATACGGTCAGCCACAGCCCTTCCAGTACCGGTGTGGCCAGGAGGTACTGCGCGACGACGTCCCACTGCATGGCGCGGTTGTGCGCCAGGGAGTAGCCGCCCGCTCCGACGATCGCCAGGGCGAGCGCACCGGCGGCCCACCGCCAGGGGTGGGCCCTGCCCGCCGGTATGGGGGTGTCCGGACGGGGCACTCCGGGCGCGAGACCGGTCCCGGGAGCGGACCCGGCCAGTCCGGCGCGGGTCCGCGGTCTGGGCCGGGCCTGTTCGGGCACGGTCTCGGGCACGGTCTCCGGCATGGTCTCCGGCACTGCGGCCGCGGGTTCGAGCGGGATGTCGCGGGCGCTCATCGCGGTGTCTCCTGCGACGAGGCGTGGCGCGACGCCTCCGGTTCCCCCGCGGGCGTCGCGGAGGTGATGTGCCGGGCGTTCGCCGGGTTCTCCGGCGCGCCGACGATGAGGCAGGTCACCCTGGCCGTGCACACCTGTTCGCCGGCGTCGTCGGTGATGACCACGTCGTAGCTCGCCACCCGCCGCCCCAGGCGGATGGCGGTGGCCAGCGCGGTGACGCTCCCGGAGCGGACCGCGCGATGGTGACTGGCGTTGAGCTCCAGCCCGACGGCGCTCGCGCCGAGCGCGGCGGCGTGCAGGTTCGCGGCCAGTGACGCGGTGCTCTCGGCGAGCATGCACGAGGCGCCTCCGGCGAGCAGCCCGCTGGGCTGCCGGTTGCCGCGCACGGGCATTCGAGCGGTAACGCGGGAGGGTGTGGCGGACAGCACCTCGATGCCGAGCCTGTCGCGCAGCAGCGGTTCGCCGAGCGCGGGAGGCGTGCTCACTGCGCGCTCACCGCCTTCTCCAGGGCCAGGCTCCGCACCGTCTCGGCCGCGAAGGTGAGCTCGCCGTCGGTGGTGAAGGGGCCGCAGGACAGGCGTACGGCGCCGATCTCGGGGATGCCCCGCGTGGCGATCCGGCGGGCGCCCAGCGCGGCGGCGACGGCGAGCGGGTCGGCGCCGGGCAGCCGGAAGGCCACCAGGCCGGCGTGCCGGGCCGGTGTCAGCACCGGCACGCCGGGGATGGCGGCCAACTGGGCGCGCGCCAGTTCGGCGCCCCGCCGCACGGCCTCGACGAGGCGTTCGTGGCCGTGCTCCACGCGCCACCGCACGGCGGCGCGCAGCCCGGCCCAGAGCATCGCCGACTTCGTGACCGGCTCGAAGGCGGAGGCGGGACGGCGGTCCGCCGCACGGGTGACGACCAGGGCTCCGGTGCCTTCGGGACCCAGGAGCCACTTCTGCCCGGGGAAGGCGTAGAAGTCGGCGCCCAGGGCGTGGACGTCGACGTCCAGCGCGCCGGCCGCCTGAGCGCCGTCGACCAGCACCAGCGCTCCTCGCGCCCGCGCCGCCGCCGCGATGCGCCCGATCGGCAGCACAACTCCGGCCCCGTAAGTGACGTGGGAGACGACGACGAGCCGGGCTCCCCGGGTCGCGGTGACCAGGGCCTCCGCGATCTCCTCCGGGGTCTGGCCGGCCGTCCCGGCCACCACGAGATCCAGGTCGTACCGGCGCGCGGTGGCGCGTGCGGCCTCCAGGACGTCCGGGTGCTCCAGAGGGGACGTCACGAGCCGGTCGCCGCGCGACCACGGCATCGCGGCCAGGACGCGTTCGATGCCGTCGGTCGTGCCGCCGGTCAGGGCGACCTCCCTGGCGTCGGCGCGCACGAGGCCGGCCAGCAGGGCGCGCGCCTCCTCGAATCCCTCGGCGATCCGGGCGAACCGCCGGGCGGAGGCGCGCCCTCTGTCCAGGTCGGCGTCGAGAGCGTCGAGCATCGCGTCACGCACGGCGCGGGGCAGCGGCCCGGCGGTCCCGGTGTTGAGGTAGACGAACCTGGCAAGCGCGGGTATGCCGGCCCGCAGCGCGGTCACGTCGAGCGGGGTGACGTCAGCCATCATGGCCGCCCCCGCGGGGCGTGATCGGCGCGGATCGGTTGGACGCGCGCAGGATCTCGTCGGCGGCCTCGACGGCGCCGGTGAAGGTCACCGGAGAGCCCCAGGTGCGTAGCCGGCGCAGCCACGCGTGCGTGGCCGCCAGGGCTTCGGGCCGGTGCGCGGCGATCTTCCGGGCGAGGTCGACGGCGGTCGCGCGTTCCTGCCCCGCGGGCACCAGGCGCGCGGCCAGGCCGGCCGTGACGGCCTCCTCGGCCGACAGCCATCGCGAGGTGAGCAGCATGTCGGCGGCGAGTTGCGGCCCGACCCGTGAGTGCGCCAGCCAGGCGCCCAGGATGCCGGGCAGCCCGGCGCTGAGCTCGGGCAGGCCGAGGCGCGCCCCCGGCCCGACGAGCAGCAGGTCACAGTGCAGCGCGAGCTGCAGCGACGCGCCGGCGGCGATCCCGTGGACGGCCGCGATCGTCGGCAGGGGGTAGTCGCTCAGCGACCGCTGCAGCCCGATCATGAGCTGCTGCTGCTCATCGCGTTCGGCGGGGGTCTGCTCGGCCAGCTCGCGTACGTCGATGCCGGCGCCGAAGGCCCGCTCGCCCGCCCCGGTCAGGACGACCGCGCGGGTGGTGCCATCGGCGGAGAGCCGCCTCAGGGCTTCGGCGAGTTCTCGGGCGAGGGCCCGGGAGATGGCGTTCAGCCGGTCGGGCCGGGCCATCTCCAGTACGGTCACGCCTTCTTCCAGAGTCTCCGATCGCAGGATGGGGGCCTCGGCCGCACTCATGCGGACTCCTCGCCTTGGGCGACGAGGATCGCCGTGGTGTGCTCGCCGATGCGCGGGACCCGGCGGGTGAGCGTGGTGTCGTCCCATCCGGAGAAGCGCAGCGGGGACCGGATCAGGCGGATCGGACTGCCGTCGACGTCTTCGGCGTCCAGGACGGCCCCCCGCCCACCGTCGCCGGCCACCTCCGCGTAGGTGCGGATCCGGCCGGCGGTCAGGCCCGCGGCGGTGAACAGGCCGAGCCAGTGCTCGACCGGGTGCTCCAGCAGCACTTCTTCGATCGCGGCGGTCAGCGCCTCCCGGTGGGTGACGCGGGCGTCCACCGTGACGAAGCGCGGGTCCCGCCGCCACTGCGGGCGTCCCAGCAGATCGCACAGCCTCGCCCAGTGCTCCGGCAGGTGGGCGGACAGCACGAGCGAGCCGTCCGCGGCCCGGAAGACGTCGGCGGGCGCCGCGTACGGCGCGCGGTTGCCGGCCCGCTCGGGCTCCACCCCGGATTCCAGGTACTCGGCCAGCGGCTGGGCCTGCAGATGCAGCCCGACATCCAGCATCGACACGGTCACCTCACCCGGGTCGGTCCCGCGCTCGCGGCCCAGCAGAGCGCCGACGACTCCCAGGGCGAGCACGTACGCCGAGGCCGCGTCGATGATGGGCACCCCGACCTTGGTCGGGGACCCGTCCGGCTCGCCGGTGACGGACATGAGCCCGGATTCGGCCTGGAGCACGATGTCGACCCCGCCACGGTCGCGCCCCGGCCCGGACTCGCCGAAGGCCGACAGCCGCGCCACCACGAGCCGGGGATTGCGGGCGCGTAGCTCCCGCGCCCCCAGCCCCAGCCGTTCCATGACGCCCGGGCGGAAGGAGGAGATCACCGCGTCCGCGCGATCGCACAGGCGCAGGGCCGCCGACCGGCCTTCAGGATCCTTGAGGTCCAGGGCGACGGAGCGTTTGTGCACGTTGTACGCGGCGAAGGAGGGCGCGGTCAGGCTGGGAGCGACCCGCCGGGAGCGGGCACCGCGCATCGGGTCGCCCGTGGCGTCCTCGACCTTGATCACGTCCGCTCCCATCGCGGCGAGCAGGTCGCCCGCGCACGGGCCGGCGATCAATCGGGTGAAGTCGACGATCACGCACCCTGACAGGGGACCGGAGGGGGCGCTCAACCCCCGAACCCCGTTCCGAGATGGCCGATGTTGACCCCGGGCTCGAGTTCGTTGCCCGACAGGCCCCAGTGCGCGAACGCCTTGTCGTAGTAGCCGTCCGCGTGCAGCTTGCGCAGGGCGCCGAGGACCGCGTCGCGCAGGCCGTCCGCGCCCTTGGGAACGGTCCAGCCGAGGACGAGCGTGCCGGCCTCGGGGAGTTGGACGGCGTCGACGGGCTTGCCCTGCGACTGGTCCCACACCACGTTGAAGTCGCTGCCCACGTACGTGTCGATCCGGCCCGAGACCAGCGCGAGCTGCATCGACGGGATGTCCTCGAAACTCGACAGGACCGGGTCGGCCTTGCCGCCCTTCCGGCAGACGCCCTGCAGGATCGCCAGCACCGAGAACGAGCCCTTGACCTCGCCGAACCTCTTGCCGCACACGTCGGCGGCCGAGGCGATGGCGGCGGGGTTGCCCCTCTTGACCATCAGCACGTTGCGCGACAGCAGCGTGTCGATGAAGTCGTACTTCGTCTGCCGCTCCTTGGTGTCGCCGTTGGTCGAGGTGGTCAGGTCGATCCGCTTGGAGTCGAGGGCGAGCAACTGGGCCGCCGTGCTCGGATAGTTCTGCGACTCGAACCTCACGCCGAGAAGCTGCTCGACGGCGTTGACGAGGTCGGCGTTGAGCCCTTTGACCTCATTGGAGTTCTCGCCCGGGAAGTTGATCGGAGGGAGGCCGACACTAGTGGCGGTCCGCACCACACCGGAGTCGAGCACGCTCTTCGGCAGCTTGGCGCGCAGGTCGTCAGCGGGTGTGTAGTGGGGGGTGAGTTGCGCCTGAGTGGCCAGGCTCGTCGTCTGGCTCGACGGGGTGGCCGCCTTTCCGGCACCGGTCTGACCGGCGTTCACCGAGGTCTCACTTGACCCGCAGGCGGTCAGGCCGGCGAGTCCGAAGGAGACGAGCCCGATGATCAGACGGCGGCGGACGCGCGGCGTCACTGACATGGAGGAGCGCACAGCGATCTTCTTTCAAAAGCAGGTAAAACCTATAGCCAATAGGGGGAATGCCAATATAAAGGGCCTTGATATTGCCGCGCCATCCCGTCTCACGATGTGGATGGCGGCGCCCGCTACCAGCGGCTATCGGCCGGCTCCCGGTGTCCGGGGGCCCGGTTCAAGCGAGACTCCGATCTCGAGAGCATCGTCACGCGCCAGGAACCGGGTTCCCGCCGGTCGCCGTTCCGGCGGGTTCTTGTTCGGCGCGCCGGGACGTCGCCAGACGCTAATGTGTTCGACGTGCAGCTCAGGTCCGACTCCCGCGTCCCCGGTCCCGCAGGTCAGGTCGTGGAGGTGGGCCGGCGGTTCAAGCCGTCGCGGGCCGGGCTGATCAACATCTGGGACTACACGGACGAGGAGTTCGTGTTCGCGGACGGGCGGCTGGTGCTGCGCGGGCACAACGGCTCGGGCAAGACCAAGGCGCTGGAGGTGCTGTTCCCGTTCATCCTGGACGGCGTGGTCGACGCCCGCCGTCTGGACCCGTTCAGCGGCGAGAACCGCACCATGAAGTCCAACCTGCTGTACCGCGGGCAGGAGTCCGAGCACGGCTTCGTGTGGATGGAGTTCGCCGACGGCGCGCGGACCGTCACGCTCGTCATCGCCCTGCACGCCCACAAGGACCGCCCCGAGGTCAAACGGGCCTACTTCGTGACGGACAAGCGGCTCGGCGTCGACTTCGGGCTGCTGACCGGCGACTCCCGCCCGCTGACCGAGCGCCAGCTCAAGGCCGTGCTCGGGCCGGGGGCCTGGCACAACAACCCCACCGACTACCGGGAGGCCGTGGACGCCGCCCTGTTCGGCCTCGGCCGGGAACGCTACACCCAGCTCCTCGACCTGCTGCTCGCGCTGCGCCGTCCCCTGCTGGCCAAGGACCTCGACCCGGCGAAGGTGTCCGACACCCTCACCGCCGGGCTGAGCCCCGTCTCCGACGAGCTCGTCGAGCAGGCCTCGCGCGACTTCGAGAACCTCGCCGCCGTGCAGCGCCTGATGGACGACCTCGCGGCGGCCGACGGCGCCGCCCGGGCGTTCCTGGAGCGCTACGGCGGTTACCTGCGGATCGCGGCGCGCGCCCACCTCGACCGCGTCCGGGTCCGCACCGACCAGGCCGTGCGGCACGCGGCGGCGGTGAGCGAGGCGAGCGCCGAGGCGCGGCGCGCGGAGGCCGCCCAGCGCGAGGCCGAGGAGGCCGCCGGGGCCGCGGCCGCCGAGCGGAACACGCTGGAAGGCACACTGGAGGGCCTGAAGCGGCACGAGGCGTACACCGCGCAGGGCGAGCTGGAGAGCACGCGCCGCCTCGTCGCCCAGGGCGCCCAGGAGATCGCGCGGGCCCGGGAGGCGAACGCCCGCGCCGCCGAGCACATCGCCCAGCTCCGCGGCGAGGCGGAGGACGTCGAGCGGCGGCTCGGGAGCACCCGTGCGGCGGCGCTCCGGCTGGCCACCGCCAAGACCGAGGCGGCCGAGCTCGCCGGGATCACCCCGGACGCCACCCCGCTCGTCGAGGACGCCGACGGTGCGGGCGGATCCGTGGACGGGGCCGCCGCCCTCCAGGAGGTCAGGGCGCAGGCCGCCGCCCGGCTGCAGGACGTCGAGGACATCCGGCTGCGCCTGGGGAAGGCCCGCGAGGCCGAGCGGGAACGGGCACACGCCGACGAGGCCGCGCGCCGCTCGCGCCAGAAGACCGACGACGCCGAGCGGGCCTGCGATGACGCCGAGGAGGGCGTCGGACGGGCGCGCGTCCGTGCTGAGGACGAACTGCGCGCCTGGGCCGCCAGGTGGTCGGCGGAGCACGCCGCCCCCGATGCCGGCACCGTCGGCGCCGCCGACGCCGAGGCCCTCGCCGCCGCGCTGGCCCGCGCGGGCGAGGCGGGAGCCCCGAGCCTCGCCGAGGTCTTCGGCGACCTGACCGAGGCCCGGCGCACGACGCTCGCCGCGGGCGTGGCGGCGGTGGAGGCCCGGCTGGAGCGCGTCGCCGCCGAGACCCGCCGTCTCACCGCCCTGCGGGACGAGGTCGCGGCCGAGCGCGACGACGCCCCGCCGCTCGCCGCCGGCCGTCACGCCGACCGGGACGCGCGGCCGGGCGCGCCGCTGTGGCGGCTCGTCCGCTTCGCCGACGACGTCTCCGCCGGCGAGGCGGCGGCCGTGGAGGGCGCCCTGGACGCGGCGGGCCTGCTCACCGCGTGGATCCACCCCGACCCCCGGCACACCGCCCAGGCCCTGGAGCAGGTGGAACCGGACGCCTACCTGCTCTCACATCCCGGCTCGGGCGAGGAGGGGACGCTCTCGGCCGTGGCCTCCGCGAACGGATCGCGATCCCCCGCCTCACCCGCCGGGCGGACGCTGGCGAGTGTCCTCGTGCCCGAGGAGCAGGACCTCGTACCCGTCGCGGTCGTGTCCGCGGTGCTCGGCTCGATCGCGCTGACCGGCGAGCTCACCCTCACCACCCCCGCGCCCGCGATCAGCACGCGCGGCCACTACAGCCTCGGCGTCCAGGTGGGGGCGGGGCCCAAACCCGCCGCCGAGTACATCGGCGCGACCAACCGCGCGGCCCGGCGGAAGGCGAGGATCGCCGAGTACAGGCGGTTGCTGGAGTCCGGGGAACGCGACCGGGCGGCGGCCGAGGCCGAGCGCGAGACGCTCCGGGAACGGCTGGACGACCTCGGCCGGGCCAGGTCCGAGCTGCGCCGCCTGGGCAAGGAGGTCCCCGCCGCCATGGCGGCGCTCGCGGAGCGGTCGACGCTGCTGGCCGCCGCCCGCGCGCAGCACGCCGAGGCCGCGACCGCGCTCGACGCCGCGACGGCCGAGGTGGACGCCGAGCGGCGCAGGCTCCGGCAGGCCGCCGCCGAGCGGGGCATGCCGTCCGGCGAGGAGGAGGTCGAAGCGGTCGCCCGCGCGGTCGCGGACTACACCACCGCCGCGGAACGCCTCCTGCGGGAGCGCGACGGCATCGCCCTGCTGGAGAAGGACCTCACCGGCCGCCGCCGCACGATCGAGCGGCTCGGCGCCGAGTCGCGCGCCGCGTCCGAGGACCTCGCCGAGAAACAGGAGGCGCACCTCGCCGCCGCCGCGCGCCTGGCCGCGCTGGAGGACGCGCTGAGCGCGCCGCTCAAGCAGATCCTCGCCCAGATCAACCAGGTGGAGCGCGAGCTCGCCGCGGTCAAGGCCGCCGTGCGTGCCTCGGAGGAACGCGCCCGCGCCGAGCACGACGCGCTCGTCACGGCCAGGGCCGCCTACGACCACGGCAGGGACGCGCTCGTGTCCGCGGTGGCGGAGCTGTTCGACCAGCTCGCGTCGTTCGCGCCGTTCGTCCAGGCGGACCTGCGGCCGGTGCTCGGGGTGGACGCCGGGCCGTCCTGGCCGGACCGGTCCCGCTGGGAGGAGCCGGAGCGGGCCGTGACCGAGATCGTCGAGCGGCTCTCCGGGCGCGAGCCCGCCGAGGCCGTCCGGTCGGTCCTCCCGGACGGCGCCGTGGAGCTGCTGGCGCTGTGCGAGGCCACCACCGCGGGCCGCCAGGCGGGGGAGGCCGCGCGCAAGACCGCGCGCGACCGCATGTCCGAGGCGTTGAAGGAGTTCGACGACGCGCTGACCGCCTGCGAGGAGGACTACCGGCTGGACTGGGAGCAGGGCGAGTCCGTGGTGGTCGTGCGGGTGCACGACGCCGACGGCCGCCACGCGGTCGCCGAGTTCGCGCGCCGCGTCGCCGAGCGCGCACGCGAGCAGGGCGTCCTGCTGGAGGAACGCGAGCGCACGGTCCTGGAGGACGAGCTGCTCGCCGGGCTGGCCCGGCAGATCTCCGACCGCGTCTCCGTGGCCAGGGAACTGGTCAAGGGCATGGACGCCGACACCCGGTCCCGGCCGATGTCGACGGGTACGACGGTCGGCATCCGCTGGGTGGCCTCCGACAAGATCACCGACCTGCAGCGGGAGGTCTCGGCGCTGCTGGAGCAGGACGGGCCCGGCGCCGACCGGCTCGCCGAGCTGCGCCGCCTGATCCGGCAGATGATCCGCGAGTACCGGGCGGGCCATCCCCGGGCGACGTACAAGGAGGTCCTGTTCGCCGTCCTGGACTACCGGGCCTGGCGCTCGTTCGAGCTGCGGCTCAAGGTGCCCGGTGAGGACGAGGTGCGGCTGAGCAAGAAGCGCCACTCCCAGATGTCGGGCGGCGAGAAGTCGGCCGCGATCCACCTGCCGCTGTTCGCCGCGGCGAACGCCCTGTACTCGTCGGCGTCCGGCGGCTGTCCCCGCATGATCGCGCTGGACGAGGCGTTCGCCGGCATCGACGACGTCTACAAGCCGGACCTGCTGGGGCTCACCGTCCGCTACGACCTGGACGTCTTCATGACCGGCCACGACCTGTGGGCGCGGTACGAGACGGTGCCCGCGGCGGCGCACTACGACATGCACAGCGACAAGGCGTCGCACACGGTGTCGGCGATGCTCGTCCTGTGGGACGGCTGCGAGCTGGTGGACTCGGCGGCCGGCTTCTCCGGTAACGAGGAACTGGCCAAGGAACTCCTGGGCTTCGCCCCGACCAGACGCGGCCCCCTGGAGGCCGGCCTCCTCGAAGCCGGCCTCATGACCCGGGACGCCGGCCCGGGCGAGGACCGGGACGGGGACTGACGAGGACTGACGGGGGACTGGGGGGACTGAGGGGGAGTGACGAGAACTGACTGGGACGACCGGCGGGGATCGGCTGGGCGGTCACGGGTGAGGGCGGCCTGGTGCCCGAGAGGGGCCGGTCACCGCTCCTATGCTCACGCGGTCGTGAGCCGGGGCCTTGGGTGGCTCCAGTAGCCCATGGCGCACACCTGGTCGCGGGAAAGTCCCCGGTCGCGGGTGAGGTGGCGGCGCAGGCGCTGGATCATCAGGGACTCGCCGCCGGCCCACACCTGACCCCGGCCGGGCGGCAGGTCCAGGCCTCGTACGACGTCCGTCAGCGCGCGGCTCTCTCCTGGCGCGCGGTCGCCGCGGTCCACCCAGTGCACCTCGGGATGCGCCGCGTCCAGGGCCGCCCGCTCGGCGGCGTCGCGCACCTCGGCCACGGCGATGTGCCGGCGCCCGGCGGGAAGCGTCTCGGCGATGGCGGCGATGGACGGCAGCGCGGTCTCGTCGCCCACGAGCAGCGTCCAGGACGCCGTGGGGTCGGTCACCCAGTGGACACGGGTGCCCGCGAACCCGACGCGGTCGCCGGGTGCCGCGGTGCGCGCCCACGATGAGCCGCGGCCCTCGTCGGCCTCCGCCATGGTGCTCTGGCTCCCGTCGGCCTCGGCCACGGTGCTCTGGCTCCCGTCGCTTTCGGCCACGGCGCCGTGGTCCTCGTCGCCGTGGCCGAAGAAGTCGATCGTGACCAGACCGGCGTCCCGGTCGTAGAGGCGCACGGTGTAGTTGGCCCAGTGCTGCCCGGGCGTCCCCTCGGGGAAGCGCCAGCGTCCCCGCTCGGGCAGGACGACCCCGGCCGCGCCGGACGCGGGCCAGATCAGGGTGATGATCTCGGCGGGCTCCTCGACGGGCAGGGGGACGTCGCAGTCCAGGCGGAGGACGAGGCGGCGCATGAGCGGGGAGAGCGGCGTGGCGGAGACGACCTCCAGCAGGCCGGTGGCCTTCGGGAACGGCGGACGCGCGGCCCCGGCCGGCGTCGCTCGCCCTCGGGTACGTGGCGGCCGGGTCGAGGCGGGCGGGCGAGATCGGTCACGGGCGGCCTTTCCGGGTGTCGGGGACGCGCGGGATGCCTGGACGGGCGGACGGTCGTATCCCGGCGGGAGTCGCGTCCCCGGCGTGAGAGGACGGAGGAGGGACGGGGACGGTCAGCGGGAGGGGGCGCTGAGGGGGACGGTGGGCGCCGCGCGGCGGGCGAGCAGGGAGTCGCGGATCTCGCCCGCGCGTATCGCCGTGGTGGACAGCAGCGTGGACGTGATGCCGTGCGTGTGCTCGGTGCCGCCCTGGAGGTAGATGCCCGCGGTGACCGGGGGGCACAGCTCGACCCGGTGGTCGCGCCCGACGCGGACGCCGTCCTCCTCGTCGCGCAGGCACAGCTTGGCCGTCTCGCCGAGCAGGGAGGCGATGTCGGGGGAGCGGTAGCCGGTGGCGTGGACGAGCACGTCCGCGGTGACCACCTCGTGCTCGCCGGTGGGCAGGTACTCGACGGCGATCTCCAGGCCGTCGTCCCGCGTGCGCACGTCGCGGATGCGGGAGACGTTCAGCATGCGCAGCCGCTCCTCACCTCGCACCTTCTCGCGGTAGCTCGTGGCGTACAGCGCCTCGATGAGGTCCATGTCGACGACCGAATAGTTGGTGCCGCGGTGGTAGTCGAACAGGGAGCGCTTCACCGAGGGCGGGGAGTTGAAGTAGACGTCGACCGCCTCGGGGTCGAAGATGCGGTTGGCGAACGGGCTGTCGTCGGCCGGGGTGTAGCCGTACTTGGCGAACACCGCGCAGACCTCGGCGCCGGTGAACGTGCGGTGCAGGTAGTCGACGGCCTCGGCGGCGCTCTGCCCGGCGCCGAGCACCAGCGCGCGTCGTACGGGGGTGCCCGCGGCGGCCAGTTCGGCGACGCGCGGGAGCAGTTCGCTGTTGTGGAAGACGCGGTCGGACAGGACGGTGCCGGGCGGCAGGTGGGGCTCCATGCCGACCGCCAGGCAGACGTTGCGGGCGCGGCGCACGACCGTCCGGGACGGGTCGCCGGGGACCGCGCTGCGCACGTCGAACCAGCGCACCTCGCCGTTCTCGGCCGTCACCGGTTCGACGGCGAGTACCTCGGCGTCGTAGTCGACCAGGTGGGCGACCCGGGCGGCGGCCCACTCGAAGTAGTCGTGGAACTCCACGCGCAGGGGGAACAACGTCTTCTGGTTGAGGAAGTCGACGAGCCTGCCGCACGCGCGCAGGTAGCACAGGAAGCTGAAGTCGCTCGACGGGTCGCGCATGGTGACGAGGTCCTTCAGGAAGGAGACCTGCATCGTCGCGTCGTCGATGAGCATGCCGCGGTGCCAGCCGAAGCGCGGCTGCCTCTCCAGGAACCCGGCCACCAGACGGTCCGTGGCGGCGGCCGTGGCGTTGTGCTCCTCGACGGCTATGGCCAGCGCCAGGTTCGACGGCCCGAAGCCGACGCCCAGGATGTCATAGACGATGTCCGGCCCACTGTGCAGTGTGTTCACCGCGGCATCTCCTCCTTTTTCGCCTGCCACATGGTAGATAAGGTTAGCCTTACCTTGCAATCATGAGGTAAGGCTAACCTTAGTAGTTCATGTGGTGAGAGGGGATCGTCAATGCGGGTCGTCATGTTCGGCTACCAGACCTGGGGGCATCGCACCTTGCAGGCGCTGCTGGACTCCGGCCACGAGGTCGCCCTCGTCGTCACCCACCCCAAGAGCGACCACGTCTACGAGCGGATCTGGGACGACTCGGTGGCCGAGCTCGCCGCCAAGCACGACGTCCCCGTCCTGCTGCGCCGCCGCCCCGGCGACGCCGAACTGCTCCAGGCGCTCAGGGACGCCGCCCCCGACATCATCGTCGCCAACAACTGGCGCACCTGGCTGCCGCCGGACATCTTCGACCTGCCCCCGCACGGCACGCTCAACATCCACGACTCGCTGCTGCCCGCGTACGCGGGCTTCTCGCCGATCATCTGGGCGCTCATCAACGGCGAGACGGAGGTCGGCGTCACCGCGCACCGCATGGACGCCGGCCTGGACGCCGGGGACATCGTGCTCCAGCGCGCCGTGCCCGTGCGGCCCGGAGACACCGCCACCGACCTGTTCCACCGGACGGTCGACCTGATCGGCCCGGTCGTGCGCGAGTCGCTCGACCTCATCGCCACCGGCAGGGCGCGGTGGACGCCGCAGGACCGCGACCGGGCGAGCTTCTTCCACAAGCGGTCCATCGAGGACAGCCGCATCGACTGGACCTGGCCGTCAGAGCACCTGGAGCGGCTCGTGCGCGCCCAGTCGGACCCGTATCCCAACGCGTTCACCTACTACGGCGGCGAGCGGATCCGCATCGTGTCCGCCGCCGTCTCCCGGGCCCGTTACGGCGGCACCCCCGGGCGTGTGTTCATCCGCGAGGACGACGGCGTGGTCATCGTGGCCGGGGCCGACGCGCGCACGGGACGGCGGCCGGGGCTGCTCGTCCGGCGGGTGCGCACCGACGACGGCGCCGAGTATCCCGCGCTGGAGTACTTCCGCGTCATGGGCGGCTACCTCACCGCGCAGCCGCAGGCCCTCGCCCCGGCGGTCTCCGAACCGGTGTCCTGAGCCGCTGTCCTGAGCCGGTGTCCTGAGCCGGTCTCCTGAGCCGAGGGAGGCCCGCGCTCGCGGGCCCGCCTGTACCACCGCCCGCGGTCCGGGGCCCGCCGGTCAGGCCGTCACCGCGTCGCCGTCGTGGTGACGGCCCTTCGGGATGACCATGGGCGTGCCGCTGACCGGGTCCGTCGTGACCCGGCAGCGCAGCCCGAAGACGTCCTCCACGGCCTGCTCGGTGATGACGTCCGCCGGCGCGCCCTCGGCGACGATCCGGCCGGACTTCATCGCGATCACGTGGTCGGCGTACCGGCAGGCCTGGTTGAGGTCGTGCAGCACCATCACGATCGTCCGGCCCTCGCGCCGGTTGAGGTCGGTGATCAGGTCCAGCACGTCGATCTGGTGGGCGAGGTCCAGGTACGTCGTCGGCTCGTCGAGCAGCAGCACCCCCGTGCCCTGGGCGACGGCCATGGCGATCCACGCGCGCTGGCGCTGCCCGCCGGACAACTCGTCCACCGGCCGCTCCGCCAGCGCCGTCATGCCGGTCGCGGCCAGCGCGTCCCGGACGGCACGCTCGTCGGCCGCCGACCACTGCCGCCACCACGTCTGGTGCGGCGACCGGCCCCGGCCGACCAGGTCGGCGACGGTCAGGCCCTCCGGGGCGACCGGGCTCTGCGGCAGGATGCCGAGGCGCCGGGCCAGCTCCCGCGGCGGGATCGACCGCAGCGCCCGCCCGTCCAGCAGCACCTTCCCCTGGACGGGCGTCAGCAGCCGGGCCAGCGCGCGCAGCAGTGTCGACTTGCCGCAGGCGTTCGCGCCGACGATCGCGGTGACACGCCCCGGCGGGATCGTCACGTCCAGGTCCTCGACGACCGGGCGGTCGCCGTACGCCAGGCGCAGGCCGCTCGCCCTGAGGTCCGGATGGGGGGTCGGCATGCGTTCAGCCTCCTGAGCCCGCGCGGTTGGCGCGGATGAGCAGCCAGAGCAGAACGGGCGCCCCGAGGACGCCCGTGACGACACCGACCGGGAGTTCGGTGCCGGAGATGAGCGTGCGGGCGGCCAGGTCGCCGGCCAGGACCACCAGGGCCCCGGTCAGCGCCGACGCCACCAGGGGAGGGTGGGCGTCCCCGGCCAGCCGCTGGGCGATCTGCGGCGCGGCGAGCGCCACGAACGCGATCGGCCCCGCCGCCGCGGTGGCGAACGCCACCAGCCCGACGCCGGTCAGCGTCAGCGCGAGCCGGACCGGTTGCACGCGGGTGCCGAGCGCGGCGGCGACGTCGTCCCCGAGCTGCAACGTGCGCAGCAGGCGGCCGAGCACCAGCGCCACGGGCAGCAGCACGGCCACGGCGACGGCGAGCGGCACCGCGTCCCCGGCCGACCGGCCGTTGAGGTTGCCCACAAGCCAGCCGAGCGCGGCCTGCGCCTGGAAGCGACCGCCCCGGGCCAGCAGGAAGTCGGTCGCGCTCGAGCAGATCCACGACAGGCCGATGCCGACCAGGACGATGCGGTAGCCGGTCGTGCCGCGCCGCCACGCCAGCGCGTACACCAGCAGGGCCGTGGCCAGCGCGCCGAGCAGCCCGAGGGCCTGGACGCCCGGCCCGGCGTCCCAGCCCAGCACGATGCCCGCGACGACCGCCGTCCCCGCGCCCGCGGTGAGGCCGATCATGTCGGGGCTGGCCAGCGGGTTGCGCGTCATCGTCTGGAACAGCGCGCCGGAGACGGCGAACGCGGCGCCCGCCAGCAGGCCGACCGCCGCGCGCGGCAGCCGCAGCTCTCTGACCACCAGAAGTGTCCCGGGGTCACCCTGGCCCGCCAGGGCCTTCATCACGTCCACCAGGCCGATCGGGACCTCGCCGATCGAGACGCCCCAGCAGAACACCAGGAAGGTGGCGGCCAGCAGCGCCGCGCACACCACGACCAGGCGGGGACGCAGGACGCCGGAGACGGGCGGGACGGCGAGCCGGAAGAGGCGCGGCGCGAGAACGGTCTGACCGGTGCGCGGCCTTCCGCCGGTACGGGGCCCGGCGGTGCCGGAGGCGTGGAGCTTCCCGGCGCCCGAGGTGCGGACCACGGCTCACACCTCCGCGAGCCGGCGACGGCGCACCATGGCGATGAAGAACGGCCCGCCGATGAACGCGATGAGCACCCCGGCCTGGAGTTCGACGGGACGGACGACGACCCGTCCCACGATGTCCGCGGTGAGCAGCAGGCACGGCGCGAGCAGCGCCGACAGCGGCAGCAGCCAGCGGTGGTCCGGCCCGATGCCCGCCCGCTCGGCGAGCACCCGCGCGGCGTGCGGGATCACCAGGCCGAGGAAGACGACCGGGCCGATGACCGCGACCGTGGCGCCGGTCAGCAGCGTGACCGCGGCGACGCCCTGCATGCGCACCAGCCCGAGCCGCCGCCCGAGCGAGGCCGCCACGTCGTCGCCGAGGGCGAGGCTGTTCAGCGCGGGCGCGCATGCCAGCGCCAGCAGCGCGCCCGCGGCGAGGAACGGGAGCACGCGCAGCACCGTGGCACCGGTCTGGTCGGCCAGCGATCCGGCGTTCCAGAAGCGGTAGCGGTTGAGCGCGTCCGGGTCGGTCAGGACGATGGCGCCGGTCAGCGAGGTGAGCAGCGAGGTCACCGCGATGCCGGCGAGCGCGAGCTTGACCGGTGTCAGCCCCGAGCGGCCCAGCCTGCCGAGCGTGAAGACCAGGACGCCGGCGACGAGCGCGCCGGCGAACGCGAACCAGACGTATCCGTACAGCGAACCGAGCCCGAGCACCGCGACCGCGAACACGATGGCGAAGGCGGCTCCGGCGCTGACGCCGAGCACGCCGGGGTCGGCCAGCGGGTTGCGGGTCAGCGCCTGCATGAGCGCGCCCGCGAGCCCGAGGGCTGCGCCGGAAGCGAGGCCGAGCGCCGTGCGGGGCACGCGGACCGTCCAGACGATGTTCTCGGCCAGCCGGTTCCCTGGGCGCCCGGACAGGGCGCCCAGCACCTGGTCGAGGGGCACGTTCCGCGCGCCGAGGGCGACCGAGAGCAGGCAGAGGACGAGCAGGACGGCGCCGAGCGACGCCAGGAGGAGCGCGGGCCGAAGCCCTCCGGCGCGGGTCACCGAACTGTCTCCACTGCGACTTCCTTAGGTTAGGCGAACCTTATTTCGGCCCTGAAATCACGCCTCGGGGTCTGTGACTTAGGTAAACCTTACCTTAGTATGGGCGCCGATCACGGTCGGACTCCGGCCGGTTTCGTCCAACTGTGGGAGGGTTCGTCACCTGTGTCCGGCATCGAAGAAGCGACGGCGTACTGGAACCGGCGACTGTCCCCGCTCCCGCAGGAAACGGCCCTGCCGCTCGACTTCCCGTACCCGCCGTCGCCCACCGGTCCCCGCGTGACCCGCACCCGCACGCTCACCGCCCCGCCCCCCGCGACCACCACCGTCCCTGGCCCCGCCCCTGCCACTGAGCCGGACGCCACGACCGCGTTCGGTGACCTGGCGCCGCTCGCCGCGTACGTCGCGTTGCTGCACCGGTACGGAGGCTCCGGCGACATCACGGTCGGGTACGACGGGCTGCCCCTGCGCGTCACCCTCACCGGGGCCGCGACGTTCGCCGACCTGGTGCGCCGCGTGGACGCCGCCCGCGCCGAGGCCCACGCCCACCGCGTCCCCCTCACGACCCTCGCCGCCGCGCTCCGCCCGGACGCCATGCGCGGCGGCGGCCTCTTCTTCAACACCGCCTTCGGCGCCGACACCGGCTCCGCGGACGGCACATCACACGACCGCGGATCGGCCGCTCCGCTGGACGAGCGCGCTGGTCAGAACCACCTCGAGGTTGACGGTGGCGCCCGTCTCGCCAATGGCGGGGAAAGGCGTTCCGGCTCATGGACCGCCGTGGGAGGTGCCCTCCCTCCCGAGGCCGGGGTGGGGGGTTCTTCGCGTTCGGAGGCCGGGGGAGACGGCGGTTCCGAGAGCGATGCGGGCACCGGTCCCGGGGAGGGTGGGGCCGACGCCCGGCTCGGCTCGTCGGCCTCGGAGAACGTCCCGGGGCTGGACGCGGTGTTCGCGGTCGCCGGCGGCGAGGCGCGGCTGAGCTACCGCCCGGACCTGTTCGAGGCCGCGACCGCCGACCGGATGCTCGCCCACTACGACGCCCTGCTCGCCGGCGGCCTGGCCCGGCCGGACACCCCCGTCGGCGACCTGGAATTGCTCACCGCGGACGAGCGCCACCGCATTCTCGCCGAGTGGAACGACACCGCCCACGACGTCCCGCCGCTGACCTGGCCGGAGATGTTCGCCGAGCAGGTGCGCCTGCGCCCCGGCTCCGTCGCCCTGGTCTTCGAGGACACCCGCCTGACCTACGCGGAGCTGGACGAACGCGCCAACCGGCTCGCCCACGCCCTCGTCGCGCGCGGCGCCGGGCCCGAGCGCGTCGTCGCTCTCGCCCTGCCCCGCTCGGCCGAGCTCATCGTCGCCGAGGTCGCGGTCCTGAAGTCCGGCGCCGCCTACCTGCCGATCGACACCGACTACCCGGCCGAGCGCGTCGCGTACATGCTGGAGGACGCCGCTCCCGCCTGCCTGGTCACCACCGCCGAGTCGGTCGCCGACTTCCAGGACCTCCCCGAGGGCATGGAGGTCGTGGTCCTGGACGCGCCCGCCACCATCCGCGAGCTGGCCGGACGCCCCTGCCACGACCTGGGCGAGGCCGACCGGGGCCCGCTGTCGGCGCTGAACGCCGCGTACGTCATCTACACCTCCGGCTCGACCGGCCGCCCGAAGGGCGTTGTGCTGTCCCACGCCGGCGTCGCCAAGCTCATGGCCACGCAGCGCGAGCGCTTCGGCGTCGGGCCGGACAGCCGCGTCCTGCAGTTCGCCTCGCCGAGCTTCGACGTCGCCTTCTGGGACCTGTGCCTCGGCCTGCTCTCCGGCGGACGCCTCGTCGTCGTCCCGTCCGAGCTGCGCGTGCCCGGCGCGCCGCTGGCCGACTACGCCCACGCCAACGGCGTCACCTTCATGATCCTGCCCCCGGCGCTGCTCGCGGCCATGCCCGAGGACGTCGAGCTGCCGCCCGCCACCCTGCTCGCCGGAACCGAGCGCGTCTCGCCCGAGCTGGTCGCCCGCTACGCGCGCGGCAGGCGGATGTTCAACGCGTACGGGCCGACGGAGGCGACCACCAACTCCACCCTCGGCCTGTGCGACCCGGCGACCCCGCCCGGGTCGCACGTCCCCATCGGGGTTCCCGACCCCGGCACGCGGGCGTACGTGCTGGACGCCCGCCTGCGTCCCGTCCCCGCCGGCGTCACCGGCGAGCTGTACCTCGGCGGGGCGGGGCTCGCGCGCGGCTACCTCGGACGGCCCGGGCTGACCGCGGAGCGATTCGTCGCCGACCCGTTCGGCGCGCCCGGGGAGCGGCTCTACCGCACGGGCGACCTGGTCCGGTGGAGGCCCGACGGGCGGCTCGACTTCCTCGGGCGCGCCGACGCGCAGGTGAAGATCCGCGGCTTCCGCATCGAGCCCGGCGAGATCGAGTCCGTCCTGCGCGGGCACCCCGCCGTCGACCAGGTCGCGGTCGTGGTCCGCGAGGACCGGCCCGGCGACCGGCGGCTCGCCGCGTACGTCGTCCCCTCCCTGTCACCCGAGGCCGGGCCCGGCGACGCCGGACGGGTGGAGGAGTGGAAGGACCTGCACGAGCTGCTGTACGCGGCGGCGGGCTCCGACGGCTTCCAGGAGAACTTCGCGGGCTGGAACAGCATGTACGACGGGCTGCCCATCCCCGTCGAGCAGATGCGCGAGTGGCGGGACGCGACCGTCGCCGCGATCCAGGAGCTCGGGCCGCGCCGGGTGCTGGAGATCGGCGTCGGCAGCGGGCTCATCCTGTCGCGTGTCGCCCCCGGCTGCGAGGCGTACTGGGGCACCGACCTCTCGCACGAGGCCGTCGCCGCGCTGCGCGCCCAGGTCCGCGCGGTGCCCGAGCCGGCCGGCCGGGTCGAGCTGCGTGCCCTGCCCGCCCACGACCTCACCGGGCTGCCGGTGGGCTACTTCGACACCATCGTCCTCAACTCCGTGGCCCAGTACTTCCCGGGAGCCGACTACCTGACCGGCGTCCTGCGCCAGGCCGAGGCTCTGCTCGCCCCCGGCGGCACGATCTTCGTCGGCGACGTGCGCAACCTGCGTCTGCTGCGCTGCCTACGCGCCGCCGTCGAAACTTCGCGAGCCGCCGTGGGGGCTCCGCGTCGCGCCGTCGGGACTACGCGCGGCGGCGTGGAAATCGGGCGCGGCGCCCCCGCCGAGGAGAAGCAGGCCCTGCGCGCGGCCGTCGACCGGTCGGTGGCCTGGGAGGGCGAGCTGCTCCTCGACCCCGACTACTTCGCGGCGCTCCCCGGCTTCGACGCCGACATCCGCGTCAAGCGCGGCGCCTTCCACAACGAGCTGACCCGCTACCGCTACGACGTCGTCCTCCGCCAGCGCGCCACCACACCGGACGGCGGGCCCGGGGCCGTCGCCGGGCGGTTCGAGGAGGTCGGCTGGGCCGAGGCCGGCGGGCTAGAGCGGCTGGGCGCGCGGCTGGCGGGCTGTCACGGCGGGCTCCGGGTGACCGGCATCCCGAACTCCCGGCTCATCGACGACCTCGCTTCGCTCTACGCGGTCGAGGAGGAGGGCGGCCCGGCCGTCCCGGACGCGGGCGCGGACCCCGAGGCCCTGCACGAGCTGGCCGCCCAGCACGGCTACCACGCGGCCGTCACCTGGAACGGCCACGCCGACGACGGCGCCCTGGATGCGATCTTCACCCCCTCGTCCCAGAATGGCGGCCGCGACGCGGTCTCCACGAGCGCACCCGAGAACGGTGGGCGCGACGGGGTCTTCACGCGGACATCTGAGGACGGCGGGGCCGACGCGGTATTCGCCGGAACGCCGGGGGACGGCGGGCGCGATGCCGACTCTGCCGGGGCGGCGGGGTGTGATGGGCTCATGGTCGGGACGCCGGGGGGTGGTGCGTCGCAGATCGTCGCGACCTACCGGACCGCTGACGCGTTCCCGCACGCCAACCGGCCCGCGCCGTTCCGCGACGTGGCCGTCCTGATGAAGGGGCTGCGCGCGTACGCGGCCGAATACCTCCCTGAGTACATGGTTCCGTCCGCGTTCGTCCCCCTAGACCGGCTGCCGGTGACCCCGAGCGGCAAGCTGGACGGCGCCGCGCTGCCCGTACCCGACCCCGCCGCCCTCAGCTCCGGCCGTGCGCCGCGCGACGCGCGCGAGAAGCTGCTCTGCGCGCTGTACGCCGAGGTGCTGGGCGTGCCGTCCGTCACCGTGGACGACGACTTCTTCGCCTTCGGCGGCGACAGCATCGTCGCCATCCGGCTGCTCGTCCGCGCCCGCGAGTCCGGCCTGCGGCTGACCGCCCGCGACGTCTTCCGCCACCGCACGGTCGCCGCCCTCGCCCCGGTCGCCCGGGAGCGCGGCCGATTCGTCCACGTTGACGGCACGCGCACGGTCGGCGATGGGCACATTCCGGACGGCCAGAACCCCGGCGGAGCCCCAGCCGAGGACGAGTACGCCGACGCTCCGCTGGTGCGGCTCACCGAGGCCGAACTGGCGGAAATCCTGGGCGAGGACCCGATTCCCGTAGAGGAGGTGCTGCCACTCGGCCCGCTGCAGGAGGGGTTCTTCTTCCACTCCCTGGTGGACGGCCCGGCCGGAGACGCGTACGTCGTCCAGCAGGCCCTCGACCTGGAGGGCCCGGTAGACGGGGAGGCGCTGCGCCGCGCCGCGCAACGCCTGCTGGACCGGCACGCCCCGCTGCGCGCCTTCTTCCGCAGAACGCCGGACGACCGGCCCGTCCAACTCATCGCCGCGCACCTGGACCTACCGTGGCGGGACGTGGATCTGTCCACGCGAGACGCCGCCGACCGGGACGCGGACGTATCCACACGGGACGCCGCCGACCGGGACCTGGACTTGTCCACGCGGGGCGCTGTCGATCGGGGCGACCGGGGTGCCGCCGGTCGGGATGCCAGGGCTGAGGCCATTGCTGCCGAGGAGCGCGCCCGCCGGTTCGACCTCACGCACCCGCCGCTGCTGCGCTGCGCGCTGATCAGACTCACCCCTGGCCGCGCCCGCCTGCTGCTCACGTTCCACCACATCGTCGCGGACGGCTGGTCTCTGCCGATCCTGCACCGTGAGCTGATGGCCTTCTACGACCCGGCCGACCACGAGTACGCGGACCCTCGCCCCACTGACCACGAGCGGACGGACCGGCCCTTCACACACCACGAGCGCGCGGAATTCGGCGAAGAGCATAAGACCATTACGAACTTCGCGACCGGGGCGAACGTTTCGAATAGCGGAGGCGTCGAGGGCGCCTCCGGCGGTGCGGGCGAAAACGTGCGTGCGGGGCGTGGCTCCGCCGTACCGGCCGCGCCGGCTCCGTACCGCGAGTACCTGCGCCGCTTGGCGAGAGCGGACAGGAGCGCCGCCCGCGCTGCGTGGCGGGCGGCGCTGGCGGGGCTCGACGAGCCCTCCCGGCTGGTCGCCACGACGACCGGTCACACCGTGACCGGTGGCACGGCGGCGGGTCCTGCGGCGACCAAGGAAGCGACAGCGGATCGTGCGGTGACCGGCGGTGCGGTGGCGGGTCGTGCGGATGCGGCGGGTCGTGCCGCCAGCGGTGTGGGTCTGCCGATACGGCCGGCGCAGGTGCGGGTCGAGTTGTCCGAGCGCCTCACCGCGCGCTTGGCCGTCGTGGCGCGTGAGCGCGGAGTCACGCTTGGCGCGGTCGTCCAGACCGCGTGGGGACTGCTGCTCGGGCGCCTGACCGGCCGCGAGGACGTCGTCTTCGGCACCACGGTCTCCGGCCGCGACGCCGAGGTGGACGGCATCGAGTCCATGGTCGGCCTGTTCATCAACACCCTGCCCACGCGCGTGCGGTGGCGCCCCGCCGACACCCTCGCCGGGCTGCTGGAGCGCTTCCAGGACGAGCAGACCCGGCTGCTGGACCATCAGCACCTCGGGCTCGCCGAGATCCAGCGCGTCGCCGGTTTCGCCGGCGGCGGAGAGCTGTTCGACACCCTCGTCGTCGTGGAGAACTACCCCTCCGCCGCCGGTCTCACCGACGCCACCGGCACGGTGCGGATCGCCGGCCACGAGTTCAACGACGCCGTCCACTATCCGCTCGCCCTGATCGTCAAGCCCGGCCGCCGCGTGGACCTGCGCCTCAAGCACCACGCCGAGAAGCTCGACCGGCGGACGGTCCAGGGGATCGCGGACCGGCTCACCCGCGTCCTCCAGGCCATCGCCGAGACCCCAGGATGCACGGTCGCGCGCCTCGACCCGCCGTCAGGCGAGGACGTGACGGCCTCCGTCCTGGCCGGGGAGGCCGTCGAGGTCCCCGGGACGACGCTGACCGCCGCCTTCGAGGCCCAGGCGGCCAGGACCCCGGACGCGACGGCCGTCGTCTACGAGGGCGAGACCCTGACCTACCAGGAGCTGGACGCCCGCGCCGAGATCCTCGCCGCCCGCCTGCGCGCGTCCGGCGCCGGGCGGATCGTCGCCGTCGCCGTGCCGCGCTCTGCGGAGCTGATGGTCGCCCTGCTCGGCGTGCTGAAGTCGGGCGCCGCCTACCTGCCGGTTGACCTGGACTACCCCGCCGACCGCATTGCCTACATGCTGACCGACTCCGGCGCGAGCACGGTCGTCACGACGGCCGCCGCCGCGCCGCGGCTGCCCGAGACCGGCGCCCGCACCCTCGTCGTCCCCGACGGTCGTACCGAGGTTTGCGAGGAGGCGCCACCGCGGGCCGGGGACGCCGGCCCGGACGACGCCGCGTACCTCATCTACACCTCCGGCTCCACCGGCCGCCCGAAGGGTGTCGTCGTCACCCACCGGGCCATCGTCAACCGGCTGGCCTGGATGCAGGGCGAGTACGGGCTGCGCGCCGACGACCGCGTGCTGCAGAAGACGCCGTCCAGCTTCGACGTGAGCGTCTGGGAGTTCTTCTGGGCGCTGTGCGAGGGGGCCGCCGTCGTGCTCGCGCGCCCGGACGGGCACCGGGACCCCGCCTACCTGGCCGATCTGATCCGCCGGGAGCGCGTCACGACCATGCACTTCGTGCCGTCGATGCTCGAAGCCTTCCTGGCGGCGGGGGAGATCACCGCCGACCCGTCGTGGGCGGTGTCCTTGCGCCGCGTCTTCAGCAGCGGTGAGGCCCTGCCCGCCGCCGCGGCCGCGCGCTGGCGCCGGCTCACCGGCGTGCCCCTGCACAACCTGTACGGTCCCACCGAGGCGGCGGTCGACGTCACCTACCACCCGTGCGACGTCACCTACCACCCCTGCGACGTCACCTACCACCCCTGCGACGACGCGTCCCACCCCGGTGATGACGCGTCCCGCCCCGGCGGCGGCCCGTCCCACACGACCGTTCCCTCCGGCCGCCCGGTACGGGACACCGGCCCGCGGACGGCCGCGTCCGGCGTCACCGTGCCCATCGGCCGCCCGGTCTGGAACACCGGCCTGCGGATCCTGGACGCCTCCCTGCGTCCCGTGCCGCCCGGCGTGCCCGGCGAGCTGTACCTGACCGGCGTCCAGCTCGCCCGGGGCTACCACGAGCGACCGGCCCTGACCGCCGAGCGGTTCGTGGCCGACCCGTACGGCGAGCCCGGCGCGCGCATGTACCGAACCGGCGACCTGGTCCGTCTCGGCGAGGACGGCGCCGTCGAATACCTCGGCCGCACCGACCGGCAGGTCAAGCTGCGCGGCAACCGCATCGAGCCCGGCGAGATCGAGGCGGCCCTGACCGCGCTGCCCGGCGTCGCCCAGGCGGCGGTCGCCGTCCGCGGGACGACGCTCGCCGCCTACATCGTCCCCGCCCTCCCGGACGCCTCCCGGGCGGCCTTCGACACGGACGCCGCGCGGGTGGCGCTCGCGGGCGCGCTGCCCGCCGCCATGGTGCCCGGGGCGTACGTCGTGCTGGACGCGCTGCCGCTGACGCCGAGCGGCAAGCTGGACCGGGACGCGCTGCCCGCGCCCGAGGTGGTGCGGGCGGAGGCCCGGGCGCCGCGCGACGAGCGCGAGCGCGTCCTCACCGAGATCTTCGCCGCGGTGCTGCGGGTGGACGGCGCCGGTCCCGACGACGACTTCTTCATGCTCGGCGGCGACAGCATCAGCTCGATCGGCGTGTCCAGCCGCGCCCGCCGCGCGGGCCTGGACCTGGACCCGCGTGACGTCTTCGAGCACCGCACCCCCGCCGCGCTGGCCGCCGCGGCCGGGCCGGGCACGAGGACACCCGCCACGGGGACCTCGGCGTCCGCCGCGGGGCCGGCCCTGCGGCTGACCGAGGAGGAGACCGCCCGCGTCCACCGGCTCGGCGGTCACGTGGAGGACGTCTGGCCGCTGGCGCCGCTCCAGGAGGGCCTGTTCTTCCACTCGACCTACGACGAGGGCGTCCTGGACGTCTACACCGTCCACGAGTCCTTCGACGTCGCCGCCGGGCTCGACGCGGACCGGCTGCGTACGGCCGCCCGGGTGCTGCTGGCCCGCAACCCGAGCCTGCGCGCGGGCTTCACCAGCGAGGGCCTGAGCCGTCCGGTGCAGTTCATCGCCGCCGCGCTCGAGGTCCCGCTGGAGGTCGCCGACCTGTCGGTCCTCCCCGAGGGCGAGCGGGACGCGCGGCTGCGCGCGCTGATGGACGAGGAGCGGGCCCGCGGGTTCGACCTGTCCAGCCCGCCGCTGTTCCGGATGCTGCTGATCCGGCTCGGCGAGGGCCGGGGCGACCGGCTCGTCATCGGCCGTCACCTGCTGCTTTGGGACGGCTGGTCCGCCTGGGTGTTCCTCGGGCAGCTCTTCGCCCTGTACGCGTCGGGCGGCGACGAGCGCGGGCTGCCACGTCCCGGTTCGTACCGCGACTACCTGACCTGGCTGGAGTCCCAGGACGCCGGGACGGCGACGCGCGCCTGGCGTGACGCGCTCGCGGGCCTGGACGAGCCCACGCTGATCGCCGGGAGCGTCGCCCAGGACCTGGACCCCGTCATCCCGGAGAACCTGGACGCCGAGCTGCCCGCCGGACTCGGCGAGCGACTGCGCGACATCGCCCGCGGCAACGGCCTGACCCTCAACTCGCTGCTCACCGCCGCCTGGGGGCTCACGCTGGCCACCGCCACCGGCCGCGCCGACGTCGTCTTCGGCACGACGGTCGCCGGACGGCCGAGCGAGGTGCCGGACGTCGAGAACGTGATCGGCATGTTCCTCAACACCGTCCCCGCCCGCATCGCCTTCGACCCCGCCGAGCCGGTGCTCGCCCTGCTGCGCCGCGTCCAGCGCGAGCGCCTGGACCTGATGCCGTACGAGTACGTCGGCCTCGGCGTGCTGCAGGCCGAGAGCGGGCACCGGCGGCTGTTCGACACCCTGTTCGTGCTGCGCGACGGCGACACCGACGACCGCCTCGCCGAGCTGTCCGGCCGTCACGGTGTCACCGCCGTGGCCAACGTGGACGCGACGCACTACCCCGTCACCCTCATCGTCACTCCCGGCAGGCGGGTGCGGGTCACGCTCGCCCACCGGCCCGACGTCGTCGGGGCCCCCGAGGCGCGCACCCTGCTGGACCGCTTCACGGCGCTGCTCGGACGGCTCGCGGACGACCTCGCCGCGCCCGTCGGACGCCTCGACCCGCTGCTGCCCGCCGAACGCGCCGCGCTGGCGCGCGAGGACGCCGCGAGCCGGGTGCCCGTCCCCGACGAGACCATCGCCGGTCTGCTCGCCGCGCAGGCCGCGCGCACCCCCGAGGCGACCGCCCTGGTCTTCGGCGACCTGACCGTCACCTACGCGGAGCTGGACGCCCGCGTCAACCGGCTCGCGCGGCTGCTGCTCGCGCGCGGCGCCGCCCCGGAGAAGGTCGTCGCGCTCGCCCTGCCGCGCTCGATCGACATGGTGGCCGCGCTGTTCGCCGTCCTGCGGACCGGCGCCGCCTACCTGCCCCTGGAACTCGACCATCCGGCCGACCGGCTCGCGGCGACGCTCGCCGACGCCCGTCCCGCGCTGACGCTGTGCACCTCGGTCGTCTCGGCGCGGCTGGGCGGCGATGCCCCCGGCGGCCCGCGCGTCGTGCTCGACGACCCGGCGGTGGCCGGCGCGCTCGCCGCGCTGCCCGCCGGGCCGGTCACCGAGGCGGACCGCCCGGCCTTCAGCCTGGACCACCCGGCGTACGTCATCTACACCTCCGGGTCCACCGGCCGGCCGAAGGGCGTCGTCACCCCGTACCGGGGCCTGACCAACATGCAGCTCAACCACCGCACGGAGATCTTCGCCCCGGCCGTCGCCTCCGGCGGGGGACGCCGGCTGCGCATCGCGCACACGGTGTCCTTCGCCTTCGACATGTCCTGGGAAGAACTGCTCTGGCTGGTCGAGGGCCACGAGGTGCACGTCTGCGACGAGGAACTGCGGCGCGACGCGCGGGCGCTGGCCGCCTACTGCGAGGCCCACCGCGTCGACGTCGTCAACGTCACCCCCACCTACGCCCACCTGCTGATCGAGGAGGGCCTGCTCGACGGGCACCGCCCGCCGCTCGTGCTGCTCGGCGGGGAGGCGGTGCCCGAGACGGTGTGGAGCCGGCTGCGCGACACCGAGGGCACCTACGGCTACAACCTGTACGGGCCCACCGAGTACACGATCAACACCCTCGGCGGGGGTACCGGCGACAGCGCCACGCCCACCGTCGGCCGTCCCATCCGCGCCACCCGCGCGCGCGTCCTGGACCCGTGGCTGCGGCCGGTGCCGTCCGGCGTCCCCGGCGAGCTGTACATCGCGGGCGTCGGCCTCGCCCGGGGCTACCTCGACCGGCCCGGCCTCACCGCCGAGCGGTTCGTCGCCGACCCCTTCGGCGAGCCCGGCGAGCGCATGTACCGTACGGGCGACCTGGTACGCCGCCGCGCCGACGGCAACCTGGACTTCCTCGGCCGCACGGACGACCAGGTCAAGGTCCGCGGGCACCGGGTCGAGCCCGGCGAGGTCGAGACCGCGCTGCTCCGCCACCCGGAGGTCTCGGCCGCCGCCGTGATCGCCCGCGACGACCCGTCGGCCCCCGGGACGCGCCGCCTCGTCGGCTACGTGGTCGCCGCCGAGCCGACCGGCGAGGAGCGGCGATCCGCCGAGCAAGACCAGATCGGGGAATGGCAGGACATCTACTCCGACGAGTACGCACGCATCGGCACCGCCGTCTTCACCGAGGACTTCGCGGGCTGGGACAGCAGCTACGACGGGCGGCCCATCCCGCTGGAGAACATGCGCGAGTGGCGCGAGCGGACCGTCGAGCGCGTCCGTGAGCTGCGCCCGCGCCGCGTCCTGGAGATCGGCGTCGGCTCCGGGCTGCTGCTGTCGCGCCTGGCCCCCGGCGCGGAGGCGTACTGGGCGACCGACTTCGCCGCCCCCGTGATCCGCAAGCTCGGCCGGGACCTGGCGCGCGACCCGGAGCTGGCCGCCAAGGTCGAGCTGCGCTGCCAGGCCGCCCACGACACCGCGGGGCTCCCCGAGGGGTACTTCGACACGATCGTCGTCAACTCGGTCGTCCAGTACTTCCCGAGCGCCGGCCACCTCGCCGAGGTCGTCCACGGGGCCATGCGCCTGCTGGCCCCCGGCGGCGCCCTGTTCGTCGGCGACGTCCGCGACCTGAGGACCGCCCGCGCCTTCCACACCGCCGTCCACCTCACCCGCGCGGGAGACGGCGCCGATCCCGAGACCGTGCGCCGCGCCGTGGACCGGAGCCTCGCCATGGAGAAGGAACTCCTGGTCCACCCCGACTTCTTCACCACCCTCGGCTACGGCGCCGACCTGCGCACCAAGCGCGGCCACCACCAAGACGAACTCACCCGCCACCGCTACGACGTCGTCCTCTACAAGGACGCCCCGGACGTCCACCTCGCCGACGCCCCGGCCCTGGAATGGCCCGAACCCCGCACCGAGACCCCCACGGTCGCCGTAGCCCATGAGCCGGACGCAGGCGTCACGGGCGAGATGGCCGTCGCGGGAGTTGGGGAGCGAGGTGCCCCAGGGGCGGCGGAGTCCGGTGTCCGTGAGCTCGATCGTCATCTGCGGGAACACCGGCCCCAGTGGCTGCGGGTCACCGCGGTGCCCGACGCGCGGGCCGCGTCCGAGCCGGGCACGACGATCAGCGGGGGAGTGGAGCCCGAGGCGCTGCACGCGCTGGCGGCCACGCACGGATACCGGCTGCTCACCACGCCGTCCGGCGAGCCGGGCCGCTTCGACGCGGTCTTCCTGCGCGGCGGCTTCCGGGTGACGGCCGGCCTCTACCGTCCCGGCGGCGGCACACCCCCGTACGCCAACGCCCCGGCGGCGGCGCGCGGTACCGGCGACCTCGTCCGGCGCGTGCGCGAGGACCTGCGCAGGCGGCTGCCCGACTACATGGTGCCGTCCGCGCTGGTCGTCCTGGACCGGCTGCCGATGAACGACAACGGCAAGCTGGACGTGCGCGCCCTGCCCGATGCCGAGCCGGTGGCCGCCACCGGAGGGCGCGCGCCGGGCACCCCCGAGGAGGAGGTGCTCTGCCGCCTGTTCGCCGAGCTGCTCGGCCTGCCCCGGGCCGGGGCCGACGACGACTTCTTCGACCTCGGCGGCCACTCGCTGCTCGCCACCCGGCTCGTCAGCCGCGCCCGCACCGAGCTCGGCGCCGAACTGGCCATCCGCGACCTGTTCGAGGCCCCGACCCCGGCCCTGCTCGCCGCGCGCGCCGGTACGGGACGGCCCGCCCGTCCCGCCGTCGAGCCCGTGGCCGACCGCCCCGAGCGCGTCCCCCTGTCCCCGGCGCAGCGCCGCCTGTGGCTCGCCGATCGGCTGAGCGGCGGCGACGCCTACCACTTCCCGCTGGTCTTCCGGCTGCGCGGCGCCCTGGACACCGGCGCCCTCCGTCAGGCCCTGCGCGACGTGACAGACCGCCACGAATCCCTCCGCACCCGCTTCCCCCAGGCCACCGCTCCCTCCGCGACGCCCTCGGTGTCCTTGGTGTCCTTCACTCCCTTCCCGTCTCGGCAGGCGGAGGCGGGCTTCGAGGCGGTCGTGTACGAAGGCGAGCCGTACCAGCTCGTCGTCCCCGCCGGGGAGGCCGAGCCGGAGTTCGCCGTGGGCGACTGCCCGGAGGAGGAGCTGGACGAGCGGGTCGCCGCCGCCGTGGCACGGCCGTTCGACCTCGCCGCCGGGCTGCCGGTACGCGCCGAGGTGTTCCGGATCGCGCCGGACGACCACGTCGTGGCCATCGTGCTGCACCACATCACCACCGACGAGTGGTCCGACCGCCCCTTCCTCGCCGACCTCGCCGCGGCTTACCGCGCCCGCCGCGAGGGCCGGGCGCCGCAGTGGGCGCCGCTGCCCGTCCAGTACGCCGACTACACCCTCTGGCAGCGCCGCCTGCTCGGCGACCCGGCCGACCCCGCAGCCGAGGTCGCGCACCAACTCGCCTTCTGGACGGCGGCGCTGGACGGCCTGCCGGACGAGATGCCGCTGCCGCTCGACCGTCCCCGGCCCGCCGAGCCCACCGGCCGGGGCGGCACCGTGCGCGCCGAGCTGCCGGCCGAGACCGTCCGCGCGCTGCGCGCCCTGTCCGCCGAGACCGGGACCAGCATGTTCATGGTCTTCCAGGCCGCCGTCGCCGTCCTGCTGCACCAGATGGGCGCGGGCACCGACATCGTGCTCGGCTCCCCGATCGCCGGGCGCACCGACAGCGCGCTGGACGACCTGGTCGGCTTCTTCGTCAACACGCTCGTCCTGCGCGCGGACCTGTCCGGCGACCCGACCTTCACCGAGCTGCTCGCCCGGGTACGGGAAGCCGACCTCGCCGCCTTCGAGCACCAGGACCTGCCGTTCGAACGGATCGTCGAGGCCCTCAACCCGCCGCGCGTACCCGGCCGCAACCCGCTCTTCCAGGTCATGCTCGGCTACCACCACCGCCCGGACGGCGACCCCGACGTGCTCGGCATGCCCACCGCGTGGCTGCCGGCCCGAATCGGGACGGCCAAGTTCGACCTGGACTTCACCTTCGCCGACCACACCGGCGAGGACCGTGTCGTCGTCCTGCTGGAGTACGCCGCCGATCTCGCGGACGAGGCGACGGCGCGCACCCTGCTGGAGCGGACCGTCGCGGTGTGCGGCCTGCTCGCCGCGCGGCCGGACCGGCCCGTGGGCGCGGTTCCCGTCCTCACCGAGGCCGAACGCCGGGACGCCCTCGGCGCCTGGAACGACACGGCCCGCCCGGCCGAGCCGCGTACGGTTCCCGCCATCTTCGCCGACGCCGTCCGGACGCACGGCGAGCGGGTCGCGCTGGTCGCCGGGGGACGCGGTCTGACGTTCGCCGAGCTGTCCGCCAAGGTGAACGGCATCGCCGGGCTGCTGCTGTGGCGCGGGGTACGCGAGGGGGACGTCGTCGGCCTGGCCCTTCCCCGGGCCGAGATGGTGCCCGCGATCCTCGGCGTGCTCGCCACCGGCGCCGCCTACCTGCCGCTGGACCCGGGGTACCCGGCCGAGCGGCTCGCGTACATGCTGGACGACGCCGCGCCCGCCGTCGTCCTCACCACCCCCACCCTCGCCCCGGCCCTGCCCGCCACGACACCGACCCTCCTCCTCGGCACCCCCGACGCCCCGCCCACCTGGAACGGCACCCCCGCTCCACCCGGCGCGCTCATCCTGGATGGCGCTCCCGCTCTGCCCGGTGTGCCCATTCTGGACGGTGCGCCCGTGCTCTCCGGAGCGGCCGGCTCCGCTGCGACGGAGCGGGAAGGGCCGGCCTTGGTCGAGCGGCCCACCCTGCCCGGTGAGCGGGTGCCGGCGGCCGCCGCCGCGTACGTCATCTACACCTCCGGCTCGACCGGCAGGCCCAAGGGCGTGGTGGGGACCCACGGCGGCCTGAGCAACCTGTTCGCCGGCCAGCGCGAGGACGTCATCGAACCCGCGCGGCGCGCTTCCGGGCGTGAGGCGCTGCGCGCGCTGCACGCCGCGTCGTTCGGCTTCGACGGCTCGTGGGAGCCGCTGCTGTGGCTGCTGGCCGGGCACGAGCTGCACGTTCTCGACGAGACCGCGATGATCGACCCGGCCGCCCTGCTGCGCCACGTGCAGGACGCGCGGGTGGACTACCTCGACCTCACCCCCACTTACGTGCAGGAGCTGATCCACCACGGGTTCCTCGCCCCCGGCACGCACGTGCCCGGCGTCATCACGGTTGGCGGGGAGGCCGCCCCCGCCGCCCTGTGGGACCGGCTGACCGCACTCCCCGGCACCCTCGTCCACGACCTGTACGGCCCCACCGAGTGCACGGTCGACGCCTACGGCCGGCACGCGGGCGGCAACGGAACCCCGGATGACACGGGCACCTCGGATGAAACGGGCGACACGGGGACCGACGGGGCGCGAGGGCTCGGCGGGTCCGGTGACGCGGGCCGCCGGGGTTCGTGGGCCGCGCCGGTCGCCAACATTCGCGCCCACGTGCTGGACGCGCGGCTCCAGCCGGTCCCTCCGGGTGTGCCCGGCGAGGTGTACCTGGCAGGGGAGGGGCTGGCCCGGGGGTACCTGGGCCGTCCCGGGCTGACCGCCGAGCGGTTCACCGCCGACCCGTACGGCCCGCCCGGCACGCGCATGTACCGCACCGGTGATCTCGCGCGCCGCCGCGCGGACGGGACGCTCGCCTTCCTCGGGCGCGCGGACGACCAGGTCAAGCTGCGCGGCTTCCGCATCGAGCTCGGCGAGATCGAAACGGTCCTCGCCGCCCACCCCGGCGTCGCCCAGGCCGCCGTCAGCCTCCGCGAGGACACCCTCGGCGTCCACCGCCTCGTCGCGTACGTGGTCCCGGCCCTCGATCCGATCCCTCCCTCCGGTGAGGGTGCGCGGGGTCCGGCCGCCGCCGGAGCCGTTGCCGAGGGGGCCTTCGTCCACGGGGACGCCGGTGCGGGCGTGCCGGACCACCGGGCGTTGCGGGCGTTCGTCGCGGAAGCGCTGCCCGAGCACATGGTTCCGGTGGCGTACGTGGAGCTGCCCGCGCTGCCGAAGTCGGCCGGCGGCAAGCTGGACCGCCGGGCGCTGCCCGCCCCGGCGGACTCTCCGGCTCCGCTCTCCGGACGGCGGCCCCGCGACGCGCGCGAGGAGATCCTGGCCGAGCTGTTCGCGGCCGTCCTCGGGACCGACCGCGTCGGCGTCGAGGACGACTTCTTCGCGCTCGGCGGGCACTCGCTGCTGGCGATGCGGCTGGTCAGCCGGATCCGCACGGCACTCGGCGCCGAGATCACCCTGCGGGAGGTGTTCGAGGCGCCCACCGTCGCCCGGCTCGCCCGCAGGCTGGAGGAGGCACGCGGCGGCGGCGTGTCCGTGCCCGCCGTCGTGGAACGGCCCGTCCCGGTTCCGCTGTCGTTCGCCCAGCGCCGGTTGTGGGTGCTGTACCGGCTGGAGGGCCCGAGCGACACCTACAACATCCCCATGGCCTGGCGCCTGACCGGCCCGCTGGACACGGCGGCGCTGGAGGCCGCCGTCCTCGACCTGGCCGTCCGGCACGAGTGCCTGCGCACGGTCTTCCCCGAGCGCGACGGCGACCCGTACCAGCTCATCCTCACGCCCGAGCAGATCGGCGCGGCCGTGTCCCCGGCCGCCGGTCAGGGACGTCTCGGCGTCACCGCCGCGCCCGAGAGCGTCGCGGAGGAGGAACTGCCCGGGCGGCTGGCCGAGGTCGCCGGGTACCGGTTCGACCTGGATCGGGAGCCGCCGCTGCGCGCCCGGGTGTTCCGGCTCGGCCCGGACGAGCATGTGCTGATGCTCGTCCTCCACCACATCGCCGGGGACGAGTGGTCCGACGCGCCCCTGTGGCGCGACCTCGCCGCCGCGTACCGGGCCCGCCTGGACGGACGCGCGCCGGAGTGGGCGCCGCTGCCGCTCCAGTACGCCGACTACACCCTCTGGCAGCGGGAGCGCCTCGGCGACCCCGCCGACCCGGGCAGCCGCCACGCCCGCGAGGTCGCGTACTGGAAGCGGGCCCTGGCCGGGCTGCCCGAGGAACTGGCGCTCCCCGCCGACCGTCCGCGCCCGGCCGAGAGCAGCCACCGCGGCGGCGCGGTCGGCCTCACCCTCGCCCCCGACCTGGATCGCGGGCTGCGCCGTCTGGCCCGCGAGCACGGCGTGAGCATGTTCATGGTCGCCCACGCGGCCGTGGCCACGCTGCTGCACCGGCTCGGCGCGGGGGACGACATCCCGCTCGGCGCGCCCATCTCCGGCCGCGCCGACGAGCGCCTCGAAGACCTGGTCGGGTTCTTCCTCAACACGCTGGTGCTGCGTACGGACGTCTCCGGCGACCCGGCCTTCGCCGAGTTGCTGGCCCGGGTCCGGGACACCGATCTGGCCGCCTACGAGCACCAGGAGGTGCCGTTCGAGCGGCTGGTCGAGGTGCTGAACCCCGCACGCTCGCTGGCCAGGCACCCCCTGTTCCAGGTGATGGTCGCCTACCTGAACGGCCAGGACGAGCCTCCCGCCTTCCCCGGCCTGACCGTGTCTCCCTTGTCCCCGACGTCCCCGTTGTCCCCGCCGTCCCAGTTCCCGGAGTCCATGGCATCGTCCAGGTCCCCGTCCCCTGATCCCTCGTCCTCCGCCGCGGTGCCCGGTCCCCTGGCGCCCGCCGGCGAGGAGCCGTTCGGGCATCGGTCGGCGAAGTTCGACCTGAGCTTCGACTTCATCGAGAGCGACGAGGGCGTCCGGATCTGGATCGAGTACAGCACCGACCTGTTCGACCGCGACACCGCCGGACGGCTCGCCGAGCGGCTGGTCCGCGTGCTCGAACAGGTGACCGCCGACCCGATGCTCCCCGTCGGCCGGGTCGAGGTCCTCGGCGCCGCCGAGCGCGCCACCATCCTCACGACCTGGAACGACACCGCTCTCACGACCTGGGACGACACCGCCGCCTGCGGTGGCGGGCCCGCTACGGTGCCCGCCCTGTTCGAGGCCCAGGCGGCGGCGACCCCGGATGCCGTCGCCGTCGTCTCGGGGACGGTCCGCTGGACGTTCGCCGAGCTGAACGAGCGCGCCAACCGGCTCGCTCGCCTGCTGGTCGCCCACGGCGCCGGACCCGAGCGGGTCGTCGCCCTCGCGCTGCCCCGCTCGGCCGACTTCGTGCTCGCGATCCTCGCGGTGATGAAGGCCGGCGCCGCGTACCTGCCCGTGGACACGGAACTGCCGGACGAGCGGGTGCTGGCCATGCTCGGCGACGCCCGTCCCGTGCTCACCGTCACCGCCGGGGAGGCCGCCGCCGGGCCGCCGTACGCGGGTGTGCCCACGATCAGGTTGGACGACGGCGAGACGGCCGCGCTGCTCGCAGCCCTGCCCGCGGGCGACCTCCGCACCGGGCCGGACCCGCTGCACCCGGCGTACGTCATCTACACCTCCGGCTCCACCGGCCGACCCAAGGGCGTCGTGGTCTGCCACGGCGGCCTAGTCAACCTCTTCCGCAGCCACCGCGCGACGCTGTACGACCCGGCCAAGCGCGCCACCGGCCGCCGGGCGCTGCGCGTCGGCCACGCGTGGTCGTTCTCCTTCGACGCCTCCTGGCAGCCGCAGCTCTGGCTGCTGGACGGGCACGCCCTGCACATCCTGGACGACGAGACGCGCCGCGACGCCGAACTCGCCGCCGAGGCCATACGGCGCGACGGGCTCGACTTCATCGAGGTCACCCCGTCGTTCCTCACGCAGATGTGCGAATCGGGCCTGTTCGAGGACGGCGGAGGCCTGCCTGCGGTGGTCGGGGTCGGCGGTGAGGCCGTGCCCGAATCCCTATGGAGGCGGCTGGCCGCGCTGCGCTCCACCGAGGCGTTCAACCTCTACGGCCCCACCGAGGCCACCGTCGACGCCCTGGTCGCCCGCGTCGGCGACAGCGAGCGCCCGCTGGTCGGACGCCCGGTCGCCGGCGCCCGCGCCTACGTGCTCGACGCCCGGCTGCGGCCCGTACCCCCCGGCGTCATGGGCGAGCTGTACCTGGCGGGCGCGGGCCTGGCCCGCGGGTACCTCGGCCGGCCCAGGCAGACCGCCGAGAGGTTCACCGCCGACCCGTACGGCCCGCCCGGCACGCGCATGTACCGCACCGGAGACCTGGCCCGCTGGACCCGCGACGGGCGGCTGGAGTACGGCGGGCGCGCCGACGACCAGGTGAAGATCCGCGGGTTCCGCGTCGAGCCCGCCGAGATCGAGGCCGTGCTGGACGGGCATCCGTCGGTCGCCCGCGTCGTCGTCACCGCGCGCGAGGACAACGGCGCCACCCGCCTCGTCGCCTACGTCGTCCCCGCCACCGGCCTGGACGCCGACCCGGCGGACCTGCGCGCCTTCGTGGCCGCCGCGCTGCCGGACTACATGGTCCCGGCGGCGGTGGTCGCCCTGGCCGCGCTGCCGCTGCTGCCCAACGGCAAGCTCGACCGCAGGGCGCTTCCCGCCCCCGACTTCGGCGCCGGCGGCGGGCGAGAACCCTCCGGCGAGGCCGAGCGCGCCCTCGCGGCCGTCTTCGCCGAGGTGCTCGGCGTGCCGGTCGTCGGCGCCGACGACGACTTCTTCGCCTCAGGCGGGGACAGCATCGTGGCGATCCGGCTCGCAGCCCGGGCCCGCGCGGCGGGGGTGCGGTTCAGCCCCCGGCAGGTCTTCCAGCACCGCACGGTCGCGGCCCTGGCCGCCGTCGCCGTCATGACCGGCCCCGGCTCGACGGGAGGCACGCACGACGACGGCACCGGCACCGTTCCCCTGACCCCCATCATGCGCGCCACGCTCGATCGCGGCGGGCCGATCGCGGGGTTCCACCAGGCGGCGTTCGTGCTGACCCCCGCCTCCCTCGACCTCGACGGGCTGCGCCGCGTGCTGCGGGCCGTCCTCGACCGGCACGACATGCTGCGCGCCCGCCTCGTCCGGGACTCCGGCGGTTCGGCGACGACCGGGCCCGGTGAAGGGTGGGCGCTGCGGGTGCCCGCGCCCGGGACCGTGGACGCCGCGACCCTGATCGAACGGGTCGAGGCGTCCGGCGACGAGCGGACCCTCCGGGCGCTCTACGTCGAGGGGGCCCTCCGGGCGCGGTCGTGCCTGGACCCCGAGGCGGGCGTCATGGTGCGCGCGGTGTGGTTCGACGCCGGCCGCGACCGTCCGGGACGCCTGCTGCTGATGGTCAACCACCTGGTCGTCGACGGGGTGTCCTGGCGCGTCCTGCTGCCCGACCTCGCCGCCGCCTGGACGGACGTCGCGGCGGGCAGGACGCCCGCGCTGCCGCCGGTCGAGACGTCCTTCCGCCGCTGGTCGGAGCTGCTCCAGGAGCGCGCGGCGGATCCGGCGCTGGAGGCCGGCCTGCCGGCATGGACGGGCATGCTCGCGGGCGGCGCACCGCTGCCGCTGGCCCGCCCCCTCGACCCGGAGCGCGACCTGGTGGCCACCACGAAGTACCTGTCGCGCGCGTTGCCGGAGGACGTCACGGAGCCTCTGCTCGGCCGGGTCCCCGCCGCCTTCGGCGCGACGGTCAACGACGTGCTCCTCACCGCGCTCGCCCTGGCCGTGGCCGACTGGCGCCGCCGCACACCCGGCGGTCCCGCGAGCGCCAGGGACGACGCGTCCGCCGGGCGGCCCGAGGCACGCGGCGGGAGCGGGAACGCCGTGCTGGTCGACCTGGAGGGCCACGGCCGCGAGGAAGGACTCGCGGGGGAGGCGGACCTGTCACGGACGGTCGGCTGGTTCACCAGCGTCGTCCCGGTGCTGCTCGACCCGGGCGCCGTCGACCTGGACGACGCGCTCGCCGGCGGGCCCGCCCTCGACGCGGCCGTGGACCGGATCAAGTCCCGGCTCGCCACCCTGCCGATGGCGGGCATCGGCCACGGCCTGCTCCGGCACCTCAACCCCGTAACCGGGCCCGTGCTGGCCGGGCTCGGCGAGGCGTCGATCGAGTTCAACTACCTGGGACGCTTCGGCGGCTTCGAGGCGGCCGACTGGGCGTACGCGCCGGAGGAGGAGCCCGGGGACCTGGACGCCGACCCCGGCATGCCGCTGTCCCATCCCTTGACGGTCAACGCCCTGACCGAGGACCGCCCCGGCGGTCCCGTGTTCACGGCCCAGTGGTCCTTCGCCGGGGAACTGCTGTCCGAGGACGCGGTCGCGGACCTGGCCGCCACCTGGTTCCGGGTGCTCCGGGCCCTGGCCGGCCGCGCCGAGACCCTCGGCTCCGGACGCCGATCCGTCCCCCCAGGACAATGAGTCCGCCCGCCCCACGAACGGACAAGCCCGTCGCACTATGAACAACCGGGCAAGAACGGCCAGGCCAGAACGGCCGCGTCACGAACAGCGAGGCCACGAACAGCGAGGCCACGAACAGCGAGGCCACGAACAGCGAGACCACGAACAACGAGATCACGACCGCCCCGACCACTGACCGACCAGACCACATAGAACGAGTCCGGCACGCGAGTATGAGCCCGGCACACCACAACACGAGGAGACGAAAGTGACCAACCCCTTCGAGGACGCCGACGGTGTGTACTCGGTGCTCGTCAACGGTGAGAACCAGCACAGCCTGTGGCCGGAGTTCGGGGAGATCCCGGCGGGCTGGACGCTCGTTCACGGCCCCGGCCCCCGCCAGGAATGCCTGGACTACATCGAGACCAACTGGACCGACATGCGCCCGAAGAGCCTCGCCGACCGCGAGGCAAGCTGACAGAACCGCTCGTCACCACCCGAGACAGACAGCGTCACGGTGGTGGCCGCCGGACCAGGACAAAGGTCCGGCGGCCACCACCGCGGTCGTCCGTGCCTGGCCGCGCCGGGCGGGCGCGTACGGCATGGACGTCGATCAGGACTGCGGTCGCGGGACCTCGGTGGCCGGGTCGCCGTCCACGGCGGCGGCGAGTTGCGGGACGAGGCGGTCCAGGGTGTACGGCAGGCTCAGCACCGAGACGAACGACAGCGCGTTGCCGTAGTCGCCGCTGTCCTTCACGAACACCTCGCGGCCCTGCTTGACCACGTCGAGGTCGGCGTACAGCTTGTCCTGGTGGAGCTTGGCCGGGTCCGTGGCCGGGTCGCCGACGATCCACACGATGGACTTGGTGTCGAGCAGGTCGGTCCGCTCCTTGCTGATGTTCGCGCCGAACTGGTCGCCGACCGCCTTGTCCAGGCCCTCCGGGATCGTGAAGCCGAGCGAGGTGAGGACGCGCGAGCGGCCGTCCTGCGAGCCGAACACGAATACCCCTTCGTAGGGGGTGGCGATGACGCCGGTCGCTCCCACGAACTCCGGGTGCTCGGCCTTCGCCGCGGTGAAGCGGTCCTCGACCCCCTTGACCAGGGCCTCGGCCTCGGCCTCCTGCCCGAGCGCCCGGCCGATGACCTCGGTCTGCCGCTGCCACGGAACCCCGTAGTCGTTGTACTCCTTCGGCTGGGCCACCACCGGGGCGATCTTCGACAGGGTCTCGTACTGCTCCTTCGTCACCCCCGAGTACACCGCGAGGATCAGGTCCGGGGCGAGGGCGGCGATCTTCTCCACCTGCGGGCCGGTGCCGGTGTCCTTGAGCACGGTCGGGGCGGTGGCGCCGTTCAGCTTCGCGCTCGCCCACGGGCCGATCGCGCCCGGATAGCCGCCGAGCCACTCGGTGGTGCCGACCGGGACCGTGCCCAGCGCCACCACGGCGTCCTGGTCGGTCAGGCCGACCGTGACGACCCGCTTGGGCGCGGCGGAGATGGTTGTACTGCCGAATTTGTGCTCGATGGTCACCGGGAAGGCGGCGGACGCCGGCGCGGAGCCGGTGGCGGCGGGGGCGGCCGAACCGGTGGACCCGGCGGTGCCGGAACCCGGGCTCGAGCCGCAGGCGGCGACGGCGCCGAAGAGCAGGACGGACGCGAGAGCCGCGGCCGGCCGGCCGCCTCTCAGGGTGCGGAGCATCAGGGGTTCCTTCGTGTCAGATCAGCTGGTGCGGGTCATGGCTGGGGGAAGCTGTGCGGCGGGTACGGGCTCATGGGCTGGTCGGCAAGTCGCGCGGCCGGTGCGGCTCATCGGCCGAGGGATAAGTTGTGCGGCCGGTGCGGCTAATCGGTTGAGGGACAAGTTGTGCGGTGGGTGCGGCCTACCGGCGAAGGGATGGATCGGACGGCGGGTGCGGGTCCTGGTCGGGGGGAAGGACGGGGCGGGCCTGTGACCACGCCTCCCACAGCACGGCGTAGGGCCCGCCGGCCGCGCGCAGCTCGTCGTGGCGGCCGCTCTCGACGACGCGGCCGCCGTCCATGACGACGACGCGGTCCGCCGTGGCGGCCTGGGTGAGGCGATGGGCGACGATCAAGGCGGTACGGCCCTCGATCGCCCGCTCGGCGGACCGCTCCAGCACACGGGCGCCGGCACTTCCGGCCTCGGCCGTCGCCTCGTCGAGCACCGCGACCGGGGGATCGGCCAGCACCATCCGGGCCAGGGCGAGCTGCTGCACCTGCGCGGCGGTGAGGCGGTGACCGCCCTCGCCGACGACCGTGAGCAGGCCCTCGGGCAGGGTCTCGGCCCAGCCGAGCGCTCCGACGCGGTCGAGCGCCGCGCGCAGTTCGTCGTCGGTCGCCTCCGGCATGGCGAGCCGCAGGTCGTCGGCGAGTGGCCCGGCGAAGACGTGCGTCTCCTGCGTGACCAGCACGACATCCGGGTCGATCCTGGAGGCCTGGTCGGTCTGGATCGTCAGGTTGCTCGGGTCGGATCCGCCGTCGCCGGTCCCGGGGCGGGAGGGTACGGTCACGCGGACGGTTCCGCTGGTGGGGGTGTGGACGCCGGCGACGAGCTTGGCGAGGGTCGTCTTGCCCGCCCCGCTCGCGCCGATCAGTGCCACGTGCTCGCCCGCCGCGAGGGTGAGGTCCACGTCCCGCAGCACGGGCCTGCCCGGCTCGTACGCGTGCCCGAGCCCGGCCACCGTCACGACCGCGCCCGTCCCGTCAGAGCCCATCACGACCGCGCCCGTCACGACCGCGCCCGTCCCGTCGGAGCGCGACCCGCTCGTGCCGGCTCCGTTCGCGTGCGACCCGTTCGTGCCCGGGCCATGGGCGTGGGGTGCGGGGGTGTGTCCCGGGCGCGGAGCGGTGGTGTGTCCGGCGCGCGTGGCGGGGCGCGGAGCCTCGGGGGCGGGCAGGTCGGTGACGCCGACGAGGCGGGCAAGGCCGGCGGCGGCGACCTGGGCGTCGTCCATCAGGACCAGGGCGGAGTTGATCGGGCCGAACAGACTATGGAAGTAGAGGGCGGCGGCCGTCGCCGTGCCGATGGAGGCCGACCCGCCGCGCACGAGCAGGAGCCCGGCGAGCAGCACCGCGGCCAGGCCCGCGTACTCGGCGATGTGCAGGCGGCTGTAGAAGCGCAGCACCAGGCCGACGCCGCGCATGGTGAGATCCAGCGCAGCCCTCGACCGCTCGGCCGTCTTCCCGGCGTGGTCCCGCTCCAGGCGGAACGCCCGGACGGTGGCGGCGCCGCCGATGGTGTCGAGCAGTTGCTGCTGCATGTCCCCGGCGGCGACGCGCTGTTCGGCGTACAGCGGGACGGCCCGGCGGACGTACCAGCGCGCGGTGTGGAGCTGGACGGGGACGGCCACCAGCGCGGCGACCAGGAACCGCCAGTCGAGCACGGCCATCGCGGCGAGGGTCAGCACGATGGCGAGCAGCGAGCGGGCCAGTTCGGGCAGCGCGGTGCGCACCGCCTCGGCCACCCGGGCGACGTCTGCGGTGACGCGCGCGGTCAGGTCGCCCGAGCCCGCCCGTTCCACCTGCTCCAGGGGGAGGTGCAGAGCCCGGTCGACGAACCGTTCGCGCAGCCGGGCCAGTACCGTCTCGCCGAGCCGGGAGACCAGCGAGAGGCCGAGCGCCGTGGCCAGTCCCTGCGTGACCGCGACGACCACCAGGAGCACCACGGGCACGGTCAGCGCGGCGGGGCGACGGTCGGCGACCAGGTCCACGACCCGTCCGAGCAGCGGCTGCGTCATCAGCCCGATCGCGGTCGCCGCCACCATGACGGCGAACCCGCCCGCCGCGAGCCCGCGATGGGGACGCAGCAGCTCGCGCACGGCGGCCCGTGTCCGCCGGGGTGTCGCGGTGGGCAACAGCTCACGCCCGGCGCCGCGACCCGACCTGGACCCGGCCCTCACGGGCGCCACGGGTGCGGTGGTCTCTTCGAGGGCCACGGGAGTCTCCGGTGTGCCAAGGGTGGTGCCGTCGTTCATGCCAGGACCGCCGTGCGGTAGGTGATGTCGTCCCGGAGCAGGTCGGTGTGCGAGGACGGGCCGGTGACGCGCCCGGCGTCGAGGAGGACGACCCGGTCGGCGACGGCGAGCAGCGCGGGGCTGGTGGTCACCAGGATCGTCGTGCGGCCCCGGCGCAGGTCGCGGATCCCGGCCGCGATCCGGGCCTCGGTGACGGCGTCGACCGCCGTGGTCGGGTCGTGCAGGACCAGGACGGGCCGGTCGGCGGCCAGGGCGCGGGCCAGGGCGACCCGCTGGCGCTGCCCGCCCGACAGTGACCGCCCATGTTCGCTGATCAGCGAGTCCAGGCCGTCCGGCAGCGCGCGGGCGACCTCGTCGGCCGCGGCCGCCACCATCGCCGGGGTGTCGTGCTCCGGAGGCCGGGGCTCGTCCTGCAGTGTGGAGCCGTCGCCTTCTGGCGCGAGGCCGTCGTTCCGCGTCCCAGGGGCGCCGCCGTCGTCCAGGGGGCCGGCGTGGAGCGCGGCCGTGAGGTTGGCGCGGAGGGTGCCGGCGAACAGGTCGGCGTCGTGGGCGGCGACCAGGATCGCCGTGCGCAGGCCGGCCGGGGAGAGGTCGCGCAGGGGGACGCCGTCCAGTTCGACCGTTCCGGCGTCGGGGTCGGACCGGCGGCCGAGGCAGTCCAGCAGGGCGGCGGCGTCGGCCGGGTCGGTGGCGGCGACGCCGAGCGTCTCCCCGGCGGCGATGTCCAGGTCGAGGTCGCGCAGCCCGCCGAAGGCGACGCCGCGCAGCCGCACCGCGCCGCGTACCGGCACGGCCGGCGGACGGCCTCCGGGGGCGACGGCCGGGGGAGCGGCGAGGACCTCGGCGACGCGCGCCGCCGACGCGCGCCCCCGCGCGAACTCGGCGTTCACCCAGGAGAACGTCTCCAGCGGCCCGAGCAGGAACAACGCGAGCCCGACCGCCGAGACGAGCTGCCCCAGGCTGATGTCGCCCTGCGCGGTGAGGCGTCCTCCCACCAGAGCCACGACGGCGATGAAGATCCCGGTGAGCGCGAGCACCACGCCGTTCTGGAGGGCCTCGGCGCGTGTCGCCCGCAGGGTGGCCGCCAGCGAGTCGCGGCTGGTGCGCCGGTAGCGGGCGACCGCGGCGGCCTCGGCGCCGATCCCCTTGAGCACCCGCAGCCCGGCCACCAGGTCGGCGGCGACGCCGGAGGCGTGCGCGGCGCGCTCCTGCTCGGCCTCGCTGCGCCGCTCCAGCGGCTTGCTGAGCAGGTGCCCGAGCCAGAGCAGCAGCGGCGTGCCGGCCAGCACGGTCAGGCCGAGCGGCACCGAGGTGCGCAGCAGCGCCACGGCGCCGACCAGCAGCCCGGCGAGGGCCGAGACGGCGAACATCAGCGCCATGGCGACGGCGCCGGCGCGGCGGGCGTCCTCGGTGGCGATGGAGGTCAGCGCGCCCGGCGGGCGGCCGTCCTCGGCGCCGCCGCCGGGGTCGAGCACGCGGCCGACGAGCGCGACGCGCAGCGCGTGGGCGGCCCGCTCGGCGGCGCGTTCCCCGGCGCGGGCGCCGAAGCGGAAGCCGAACGACAGGGCGAGGTAGACGACGGCGAGGACGGCGAGCCAGCGCAGCAGCGCGCCGAGGTCGCCGCGGGCGATGGCCTGGTCGACCACGACGCCGATCAGGACGGGGACCAACGCCTCTCCGGCCTGGTGCGTCATGCCGAGCGCCGAGCCGAAGGCGACGTCCCGCCACTGTCCTTTGATCGCACGGCCGAGAACCACCCGCCCTGACGTGCCCACACGTCTCCCCTTCGACCGCCCGGCTCAAACTTAGGTTAGGCTACACTAAGTTGACGTTGCCGAACGAGCCCGGTGGGGCATCGATCCAGGGACCTCGGGGAGCGGCTCCCGCGCCGGGCGTTACCGGCTCGCGGGGCTCGTGGAAGGCGAGGGCGAGCTCGCGGGGCCACCGGTGGTCGAGGGGGAGTTCGCGCCGGGGATCAGCAGGCGCGGGGCGCCCGTGCCGTCGGAGGGGACCGACCAGGTGTTGTTGGTGCCGTCGCCGGTCTGCAGCGCGTAGGCGATCGTGCGGTCGTCCAGCCACGCCGGCTGGTCGTCCACGCTGCGGGTCTCGGCGAGCGGCGTGACGCGCCCGGACGCCAGGTCGAGGACGGACAGGAGCCAGCCCTTCTTCGGGTCGCCGCCGACGGCCGACTTGTAGGCGATGCGGGTGCCGTCGGGGGACAGGGACGGGCACTCGACGTTGTCCCGCAGCGTCCGCATGGTGCGCGCCGTGAAGTCGCCCTCGACGAGGTGGCGGCGCCCGCCGGTGGAGAGGGTCGCGTAGAAGCGGTTGTCGTCGGCGGCGAACGTGACGCCCCAGAAGTTGGCGTCCGGGTTGCGGTACGGGCGTCCGTCCAGGGTGATCCTGAAGTCCTCCAGCGACTTCACGAGCCGTCCCGTGCGGGTGTCGAGGATCCCGGCCTGGGTGGAGAAGCCGGTCGTCGCGTACGAATGGCCGTCGATGAACAGCGTCCAGGCCACCATCCGCCCCGACGCCGACACGCGCAGCCGGTTCGGGAAGCCCCGCAGCGGGATGGACGCGCGCTCCTTCAGGGACGTGTCCATGACCGACAGCGCGGTCGCGCTGAGCGGGCCCGCCGGCTTCAGGCACGCGACGGTGCCGGCGGCGGCGTAGGCGCGGTCGCACTCCAGCGCGGTGACCTCGCGCGGCCCGCCCGGGTCGGCGCTGGACACGGTCGACAGGCGGCCGTTGGTCAGCACCTGCAGGCGCGGCCCGCTCCCCACCGGGGCGGAGGGCACGGCCGCGGCCCGGTCCCTGGCCGACTTCGCCGACCGCGCGGACGCGGCGTAGGCGATGGCGACCCCGGCGAGCAGCAGCGCGGCCAGCGCGGTCACGAGGATACGGGTGCGCGGGCTGAGGGTCATCGTGACCTCCGGATGAGCAGGACGGCGACCGCAGTGGTGGCCGCGACGGCGAGACGGCCGCCGACGGCCCTGATGGGGCCGCCGGCGGCACCGCTCCTGTCCAGAGCGGTCAGGTACACGGTCAGTGGCAGTTGGTGGTGCCGCTGTCGGTGAACGTCTTGCCCGACTCGGGCACGAACTGCCAGGTGTAGCTGTTCGCGTGCAGCGTCAGCTTGAGGACGCCGTAGGTGTCGCTGTTGCGGACCTCGCTGTTGGGCAGGATCGTGCCGAAGCTGTAGTGGCCCGCACCGCCGGACCCGACCACGAAGTGGCGGATGCCGCGGGTGTTGTCGAGCTGGTTGGACGGGTTGATCGGCGCGAACCGCTCGTACTGGTGGTTGTGGCCGGTCAGGATCAGGTCGGCGTTGTTGTCGTACAGGGCCTGCACGAGCGGCGCCACCGAGGTGTCGGGCGCGTGGTTGGAGCCTGAGGTGAAGCGCGGGTGGTGCCACATCGCGACGGTGCACGGCCGGCCGCTGGCGGCCAGGTCCGAGCGCAGCCACTGCTCCTGCGCGGACCCGGCGCCGCAGCCGCCGATGGCCGAGCAGTTGGAGTTCAGCACGACGACGTGCCAGTTCGAGCCGACGTCGTAGGAGTAGTAGCCCTTGCCCTGCTGGCCGGCGGCTGCGCCGAAGTAGCCGAAGTAGCCGCTCGCGCCCGAGGTGTTGTAGTCGTGGTTGCCCGCCACGGGCCGCGTCCGTGCCTTGTGACGGCCCCACGTCGGGTCGTAGTAGGTGTTGAACTCCGAGGCGGTGCCGTTGGTGTAGACGTTGTCACCGAGGGTGAACACCGTGCCGGGGATGTTGTCGAGCAGCGCCGCCGTGGCGGTGTCGCCCGACCCGGAGTCGGCGATGTCACCGGCGCCGACCAGCACCGGGTCGCCGGAGGGCGGGGGAGTGGTGACGGTCGGGGACGGGGACGGGCTGGGGACGGTGTCGGTGGTCACCACGAGCTGCGGCGCCGTGGCGCTCCCGCTCTCTCGCGAGTCGTAGTCGGCGCCGTCGTTGTTGGAGGAGGTGACACCGATGCTGTAGGTGCCGTTGCCGGTCACGTACGACGTCACGTCGATCTCGTACCAGGCGTTGCGGGCCACCGAGCCGAGCGTGCCGAGCGTGGCGCCGTCGATGGACGGCTGGGCGTTCCACGTCGTGCCGGTCTCGGACCAGGTGTTGTTGCTCATCCGCTTGAACGTGCCGCCGCTCGGGCTCTCGGCGCCGACCGCGTCGTCGGTGTGGACGCGCAGCTTGGCACTGCTGATCGTGCCGGACACGCCGGACACGGTGAAGCGCAGGAACATCCGCTTGACCGGCGAGTTGTCCACGCCGAGTTGGGCGGAGGTGCCGAAGTTGGTGCCGGTCGCGCTCTTGTCCACGTAGGTGTCGGCCACAGGGGTGAAGGTGGTGGTCGCCGCGTTGGCGACGCCACCCGAAACGGTCACGGCGGTGATCAGCGCCGCGCCTGCGGCGAGTGCCGCTGACGCCGCCGTGAAGGCCTTGCGTCGGAACATGTGCGTGCTCCTCGTACAACCAGGGGGGTTGGGCACCCCGGACGGTAGATCGTCCGGTGCTCAGCCCGATGAGCACGAGTGAATCACTTGGGGTCCAGCAAGTTAATGAACAGGATGACCGCGCCTGCACGCGGCTTGTCAAGCGTTTCCGAGCGTGTCGGACGGGTCAGGTGACCGTGCGGTCGACGGCGGCCGGGGCCAGGACGTGGTCGATGACCATCAGGGCCGCGCCGAGCACGCCCGCGCGGTCGCCGAGGTCGCTGATGCTGATCGTCAGGTGCTGGGTGGCCAATGGCAGCGACCGGCTGTAGACCACCTCGCGGACCCCGGCCAGGACGTGCTCGCCCGCCTCGGCCAGGTCGCCGCCGAGGACGATCGCCGCCGGGTTGAAGAAGTTCACCAGAGCGGCCAGCACGTCGCCGACGTCCCGCCCGGACTGCCGGATGAGCTGCAGGGCCAGCAGATTGCCGCCCCGGACCAGCCGCACGACGTCCCTGCTGCCGGTCGCCTCCAGCCCGGCCTCGCGCAGCCGCGCCGCGAGCGTGCCGCCGCCCGCGCCCGCCTCCAGGCAGCCGGTGTTGCCGCACCGGCAGATGACGTCGCCCGCCGAGGTGACGCGGATGTGGCCGATGTCGCCCGCCGCGCCCTGGGCCCCGCGGTGCAGGCGGCGCTCGGAGATGATGCCGCAGCCGATGCCGGTGCCGATCTTCACGAAGATGAGGTGCTCGGCGTCGGGCCGCGCCGCCCGGTGCTCGCCGAGGGCCATGATGTTCACGTCGTTGTCCACCAGGACGGGCGTGGCGAGCCGCGCCTCCAGCCACTCCGGCACCGGGAAGTCGTGCCACCCGGGCATGATGGGCGGGTTCACCGGGCGTCCGGTCGCGTGCTCGACGGGACCGGGCAGGCCGATCCCCACGCCGCACAACCGGGACCGCTCCGTCCCGATCTCGGCCAGGAGCGCTCCCACGGTCTCGACGACCCACCCCAGCGCCGCCTCGGGCCCGCGGGCGATGGTCACGTCGGCGGTGCGTTCGGCGAGGAGGGTCCCGGCCAGGTCGGTGAGGGCGACCCGCGCGTGCGTGACGCCGAGGTCGGCCGCGGCCACGACGCGCCCGCCGTGGTTGAATGCGAACGCCACGGCCGGGCGCCCGCCGGAGGACACGGCGTCGTCCGCGGGCACGATCCACCGCTGCGCGAGCAGCGCGTCGAGCCGCTGGGACACCGTGGACCTGGCCAGCCCGGTGAGCTGGGTGAGCTCGGCCCGGGTGCGCGCGCGCCCGTCCCGCAGGATCGCGAGCAGGGTGCCCGCTCCCGTGCCCGCTGTGAGGTGCCCGTCCGGCTCGGTCGGCATGCCGCTGCTCACGGCGGCTCCTTTGCTCGCAGCAGAAGCGTTTCACTTCTGACGTTTTCGACAGTCATTATGCTAGATATGCCATGAGTTTTGCTTGACGGTCGGCATAAGTCGTCCATAACATCCCGGATTATGAAGAACATGAGCCGGGCCCGATCGGATCGATCGTGAAGCGGGCGATCGGCGTCGGCATGGTCGGGTACGCGTTCATGGGACGCGTGCACTCGCAGGCGTGGCGCGGCGTCGGCGCGTTCTTCGACCTCCCCCTGGCCCCCGCGATGACCGCGCTCGCGGGACGATCCCCGGAGCGCACGGCCGAGGCCGCGCGCACCCTCGGATGGGCGTCGGTCGAGACCGACTGGAAGGACCTCCTCACCCGCGAGGACGTCCACATCGTCGACATCTGCACGCCCGGCGACTCCCACGCCGAGATCGCCCTCGCAGCCCTGGAGGCGGGCAAGCACGTTCTGTGCGAGAAGCCGCTGGCCAACACCGTCGCCGAGGCCGAGGCGATGGCCGAGGCGGCGCGTGCGGCGGCGGCCAGGGGCGTGCGCAGCATGGTGGCGTTCAACTACCGCCGCGTGCCCGCCGTCGCCCTCGCCCGCCGGTACGTCGCCGAGGGGCGGCTCGGCGAGATCCGCTCGGTGCGCGGCGTCTACCTCCAGGACTGGCTCGCCGACCCCGAGTTCCCCCTGGTGTGGCGGCTCCAGAAGGACAAGGCCGGGTCCGGCGCGCTCGGCGACATCGGCGCGCACGTCATCGACACCGCCGAGTTCATCCTCGGCGACAGGCTCACCGGCGTGTCCGGCCTGACCGAGACCTTCGTCAAGGAACGCCCGTACGCCGGCGACTCCGCCGGTCTCACCGGCCAGGGACTCGCCGACGGCAAGGGCCCGGTCACGGTCGACGACGCGGCCCTGTTCCTCGGGCGGTTCTCCGGCGGCGCCATCGCGTCCTTCGAGGCGACCCGCTTCGCCGCCGGCCGCAAGAACGCGCTGCGCGTCGAGGTCAGCGGCTCGCTCGGCAGCCTGGCCTTCGACTTCGAGTCGCTCAACGAGCTGTGGTACCACGACCACACGATCCCGGCCGAGGACTCCGGCTTCCGGCGCATCCTCGTCACCGAGGCCGGCCACCCCTACGCCGGGGCCTGGTGGCCGCCGGGGCACGGCCTCGGCTACGAGCACACCTTCGTCCACGAGGTACGCGACTTCCTGGAGGCGATCGGCGAGGGGACCGACCCCGCGCCGTCCTTCGAGGACGGCCTGCACGTGCAGCGCGTGCTGGCCGCCGTCGAGCGCAGCGCCGCCGAGGAAAGCCGCTGGACCGCCGTCTGATCGCCCAGTGATCACCCGCTGATCACCGGGCCCGCCCAGGGGGGCCGAGAGCCCGCCGCCCGCAAGTGCCCCGGCCAGGTCGCCGGCCCACCGTCGCGCCGAGACGGAGAGCCGGTGAGTGCCACCCGACCGGGCCTTACGGGCGGCGGCGCGTTTTCAGGCGCCGCCGCCCCCGCTCACGCCGAGGCGCCGGGAAGCCCGGCAAGGCGCAGCAGCAGGTCCTTCACCTCCGTCGCCGCGATCTCGTCGCGCCCGAGCGAGGGGTCCGAGCACAGCAGCACCGGTCCGTCCGCCGGGTCGTCCGGCAGCCGCCCGTGCGAGCCGCCCACGCAGGACGGGTCCAGCGGGACAACCTGCATCGAGTAGCGCATCCCGAGCTTCTTGCGGACGAGCGCCGTGGCGGCCCTGGCCTTGACCAGCGGGTCCTGCGGGTCCATGAACAGCTCGGCCGGGTCGTAGCCGGGCTTGCGGTGGATCTCGACGTTGCGCGCGAAGTCCGGGGCGTGGTCGTCGTCCAGCCAGTAGTAATAGGTGAACCAGGCGTCCGGCTCGGCGACCAGCACCAGCTCTCCCGACCGCTCGTGGTCCAGCCCGTGCTGGATCTTCCCCTCCATCGTCAGCACCTCGTCCACGCCCGGCAGTTCGGCGCAGATGTCGCGGACACGCTTGAGGTCGGCCGGGTCGCGCACGTAGACGTGCGCGATCTGGTGGTCGGACACCGCGAACGCGCGCGAGGTCCACGGGTCGAGCAGCTCGCCCCCGTCCTGGACGTAGACCTCCAGCAGGCCGGCGCGGCGCAGCGCCCGGTTGACGTCGACGGGCCGGCGCGCCGTCGTGATGCCGTACTCCGACAGGGCCACGACCGCCGCGCCCCGCGCCCGGGCGTCGTCCAGCAGCGGCCCGAGCTCGGCGTCCACGTCCCGCGCGGCCTGGACGGCCTGCGGCGAGTCGGGGCCGAACCGCTGGAGGTCGTAGTCGAGGTGCGGGACGTAGACCAGCAGGCAGTCGGGGTTCTCGCGGTCGAGGATGCGCCGCGCGGCGTTGACGATCCACCGCGAGGAGGTGATGTCGGCCGTCGGGCCCCAGTAGGTGAACAGCGGGAACGGCCCGAGCTCGCGGGTGAGCTCGTCGTGCAGCCGCGGCGGGCGGGTGTAGCAGTCGGGGGACTTGCGCCCGTCGGCGTGGTAGACGGGCCGCGGCGTGACGACCACGTCGGTCGCCGCGCCCATCGCGTACCACCAGCACACGTTGGCGACGTTCCAGCCGGGGGCGGCGGCGCGGGCGGCGTCCCACAGCTTGTCGCCCTGGACCAGCGCGTTGTGCTGGCGCCACAGGAAGACCTCGCCGAGGTCGCGGAAGTACCAGCCGTTGCCGACCACGCCGTGGTCGCGCGGCATCAGGCCGGTCAGCAGCGTCGACTGCACCGAGCAGGTGACTGCGGGCAGGATCGTCCGCAGGTTCGCCTGGAATCCCTCGGCGGCCAGCCGCCGCAGGTTGGGCATGTCCGCCAGCAGCCGCGGCGTGACGCCGACGACGTCGAGGACGACGAGTTGCCTGGTCATGCGTTGATCTCCTCAAGTCCGAGCGCCAGCAGGCGGGCCCGTGTCCAGTCAAGTTCCGCGGCGAGGCCCTGGACGAGGCCGTCGTCGCCCGTGGGGCGGCTGCCCTCGGGCAGCACCTGCCAGGTGTAGGTCTCGACCTCGACGTGGTCGGTGAGCGCGGCCGGTCCGCCCAGCAGCGCGTCCAGCGTGTCCCCCAGGACGGCGGACGTGCTCGCCAGCGGGGGCTCCGGCGCGGCGTGCAGCGGCAGGTGGAAGTGCACCCGCCACGGGCCGTGCTCCGGCAGGCCGCCGGCCAGCGCCTCGTCGAGGTCGTCGGTGGCCAGCACCCCGCCAGGGCCGTTCTCGCGGGTCTGGTGCAGGAAGCGCCGCTCGTCGAAGCGGGCCAGCTCCGCGCGGGTCGCCGGGTCCGCCGGGTCGTCCACGTGCAGCGCGGCCGACGCCTGCGTCTTCACCACCGGCAGGCCGGCCGCGCCGAGCCGGGCCAGGGCCTCGCGCGGGTCCTCGAACGCCACCGCCAGGTGGCACACGTCCAGGCAGACGCCGATCCACTCGTGGTCGGCGGCGGCGAGCAGCGCGGCGGCCTGGCCGGTGGTCTCGACGACGCAGCCGGGCTCGGGTTCCATCGCGACCCGCACGACGCGGCCGGTCTCGGCGGACAGCTTCGCCAGCCCGTCCGCCAGCTCGGCGAGGTGGCGGCGGGCGGCCTCCGCCCGGTCGTGGTCCCACGGGTCGCGCCAGGCCAGCGGCAGGGTCGAGACGCTGCCGCGCCGGGCGTCGCCGGGCATCAGCCGGGCGAGCACGGAGGCCACGTCCAGCGTGTAGCGCAGGCGGGGCCGCTCGCTCCAGTCGGGGGAGTACACCGCGCGCTTCACGACGGGGTCGTGGAAACCCTTGTACGGGAACGCGTTGAGGGTGACCACCTCCAGGCCGCGCGCGTCCAGCTCGGCGCGCAGCCGGTCCACCGCGGCCGGATCGGAGGCGAGCGCGGAGGCGACGTCGCGGGCCAGCCATAAGCCCAGCCCGAGGCGGCCGGCGCCGAGCCGTTCCCGTACGGGCTCGCCGAAGCGGGCGAGCTGGGCGAGCACCCCGTCCAGGTCCTCGGCCGGATGGACGTTGGTGCAGTAGGCGACGTGCACGACCGTGCCGTCGCGGTGCAGGAACCGCATCTCTCACCTTTCCCGCGGGGTCCGGAGCCGTCCGCGAGGACTCACTTGCCTGCCCAGGCGCGCGCCGGCCGCGAGGGCCCGGAAGCGGGTCCCGCGGCCGGTACGGCTTACGTCGGTGACACCTTCCTGGACAACCGGCGGGCCAGCGGGAACGCCGCGAGCACGCCGGCGGCGGCGGCCATCGAGCCGTTGCGGGCCACGAGCGCCGCCTGCAGGGGGATCAGGCCGAGGATCCCGGCGCCGACCGCCTTGCGCACGCGCCCCGGCGTCGGTTGCTGCACGGCGGACGACTGCGGCCCGCCGACCGCCGCGCCGTAGATGGTGGCGAGCGCGGCGGCGGCGGCCCGCGCGGGCGCCGGCACGCCCCGCCGTCCGGCGAGCGCCGCCACCCCGGCGATGGCGGCCGTCCCGGCGAGCCCGGCCAGCGGCACCTCCTTGCGGGTGCCGTGCACCTCGCCGCGCGACAGCACGGTGAGGCTCAGGGTGTGCGCGCCGACGGTCAGCGCCTGCGGCAGCGCGGCCCGCCTGCCGCCCGCGCCGAGCAGGACGTTCAGCGTGCGCGCGGCGGCCATCGCGACCGGCCCGGCGGGCGTGTTCTTCAGTGCCATGTCGTACGCCCAGACGGCCCCGGCGAGCGGGATCGCGACCTTCAGCGCCGAGCGTCCGCCCGCGAGGCCCGCGGCGGCGACGCCCGCGGCGGTCAGCCCCGCCGCCGTGCCCAGCGCGAACCCGGGGGTCACCCGCCCGGAGGGGATCGGCCGCCCGGGCCGTTCCTCCTTGTCGATCTCGCGGTCGGCGTAGTCGTTGAGGGCCATCCCTGCCCAGTACAGGCAGACGGAGCTCGCCACGAGCCCGGCGGACCGGCCGCCGTACGGCCAGCCGGACGCCGCCGCGCCCGCCAGCACGTCGCCGGGGACGGTCAGTGCGGCGGGGGCCCGTACCAGCTCGGCCAGGGTCCGCGCGTCGGGTAACCCGCCCCGGGGTTCACGGTCGGTCACTGGTGGTCCCTTCGTGGGGACGCGCGCGCCGAACGCGTCAGGGGCGGAACATTCGGCTCATCGACGTGCCACCACCGCTGAGCGCGAGACGTCCATATTGTTACGACGGTATTGCTCCATGGTCAATGCCTGTGTCCGGCTCCGTACCCTTGTGGTGGTAGTCGTCACCGCTGGTGAGGAACGTCCCGCGGCCTCCGCCGGGTGCCGCTCGTACGGCCGGTGCGCGGGACGGCGTCCCCGGGCGCGGGACCCCGCGGTCCTTTCCCCGATCGGGGCTGGTTGAATGCCGCCATGATGGTGCGAGACGCCCTGCCCGGCGAGCTGGAGGCGATCGGCGAGCTCCGCGTCGCCGCCTACCAGGCCGACCGGCTTCTGGACCGCAACCCGGGCTACGCGGTCAGCCTGCGCGCCCTCGGGACCGGCGGCCACGGCGAGGTGCTGGTCGCCGTCGACGACGACCGGCTGCTGGGGACGATCATGCTGGACCTCTGGCACGCCGGCAGCGAGGTCGCGCGCGGTCCCGAGGAGGCCGAGATCAGGGGGCTGGCCGTGGCTCCGGAGGCGCGCGGGCGCGGGGTGGGCGGCGCGCTCGTCCGCGCCGTCGTCGACCGCGCCAGGCGCCGGGGCGCCCGCTCGCTGTTGCTGTCCACCCAGCCCGCGATGACCTCCGCGCGGCGGGTGTACGTCGCCGAGGGTTTCACGCGCCGGCCCGAGCTGGACTGGGATCCGCTGCCCGGCTTCAGGCTGCTTGCCTACGGGCGTGACCTGACGTCGTGAGCGGGCGGCCGGAATCCGGAAATAGCGTCCGAAATGGTGAAACGCACCGATCGACCTCACTCGGGGTCCTTCATGATCTACGTTGGTGCCTGTGAACCAGGACGAGCCGACCAGGAGTGACCTTCCGTGACGGACGACGCCGCGATGCCCGCCCCGGAGCATCAGAAGATCGACACCTCGGTGCCGCACTCCGCCCGCATCTGGAACTACTGGCTGGGCGGCCGGGACAACTATCCCGTCGACCGGGAGGCGGGCGACCAGTTCGCGCAGGTCTTCCCCGGCATCGCCGAGCTGGCCCAGGCCTCCCGGCACTTCCTCAGCCGGGCCGTGCGGTATCTGGCCGGCGAGGCCGGGATCCGCCAGTTCCTGGACGTCGGGACGGGCCTGCCCACCGTGGACAACACCCACGAGGTCGCCCAGCGGGTGGCCCCGGACGCACGGGTGGTGTACGTCGACAACGACCCGCTGGTGCTGGTGCACGCCAACGCGCTGCTCGCCAGCGCCCCGCAGGGCGTCACCAGCTTCATCGACGCCGACCTGTACGACCCGGAGGTGATCCTGAAGGCCGCCTCCCGCACCCTGGACCTCGACCGGCCGGTCGGCCTCATCCTGATGCAGATCACCGGGCACATCACCGGCACCGCCGAGGCGCACGCCCTCGTACGGCGGCTGATGGACGGGCTGCCGCCCGGCAGCCACCTGGCCTTCAACGACAGCGCCGACACCAGCGTGGCCAACCTGGAGGCGACCCAGCAGTACAACGACACCGGCGCCGTGCCCTACCACCTGCGGACGCCGGCCGAGCTCGCCGGCTTCTTCGACGGGCTGGAGCTGCTGGAGCCGGGCGTGGTGCCGATCGCCCAGTGGCGGCCGGAGATCGATCCCTCCGTCGCGGTGGTCGATGTCGACGCGTGGGGCGGCGTCGCCCGAAAGCCCTGATTCTCATCGGCATGCCGGAGCCGCCGGCATGCCGCGCTGACCGGCCCGCGTTCGCGCCCCCGCGGCCCCGCGGGCCGGCCCCGCGCGCTCAGAGGCGGCTCTTCCCGAGGTGCGCCAGAAGGGCCCGGCCGAACTCGGCCGGCTTCTCGATGTGCGGGCTGTGCCCGCAGCCCTCGAACACGACCTCCTCGTAGGGGCCGTAGCGCTCCAGGACAGCCCGGGTCTGGGTGACCATGGGCTGGGCCGGCGTGCCGTCCCAGCCGGGTACCGCGCCGATCGCCCCCAGGTGGGCGAGGTCGAAGAATGAGGTGTCGGAGACGATCATGTCGTCCGCGCCCCGGATCCACAGGATCGGCGGCTTGGGGTCGATCGTGTGCAGGTCGTCGACGCGGAAGTGCGTCGGGGCCAGCGAATTGAGCACTCCCCGCCCGCCCGGCGCGATGCCGGGCCAGGCCCCGGAGGTGACCGAGTCGCCGGGATAGTTGTCCTCGCCGAGGAGGGTGGACAGCATCGACTCCACGAACGCGTCCTCCTCGCCGCCGAAGTCGGTGCCCGGCACGACGTACGCCGTCCGCAGCACCGTGCGAGGGGACACCGGCGAGTCCGCGGACCGGTCGCCCGCCCGGAGCGCCGCCACGAACTCGGGGTTGGCCGCCCCGCCACCCGAGCCCGTGCCGTCCGGGTGGGTGAGCGCCCCCTCGGCCCCCTGCGTGCCGCCGAAACCGTACGGCGACACGGGGTTGACCAGCGTGACGCTCCTGACGGCCGCGGCGCGGTCGCGCAGCGCCTGGAGCACCACCCCGCCGCCGAGGCTCCAGCCGACGAGATGGGCGGGGCCCAGCACGTCGAGGAGGGACAGCACGTCGTCGGAGTAGTCGCGTACGCCGCGGGAGGCGTCGACCGGCAGGGCGTCGGAGTCGCCGAAGCCGCGCAGGTCGACCGCGAACGGCCGGAACCCGCCGGCCGTGGCAGCCATCGCCGACCGCCAGAACGCGCTCGACGAGACGTTGCCGTGCACGAACAGCACGGGTTCGCCCGAGCTCCCGGGCACCGACAGGACGTTGAGGGTCAACCGCGAGGTGGTGACCCGCTCGGCGGAGATGGTGGGACTCATCGCTGGGCTCCAAGGAACAGGGATCATTCGGGGTCTCGCCGGTCGGGCCGGCGTCGGACGGCGGAGCCGTCGAAGCGGCCGGCGATGGCGCCGGCCACGCGCTCGGCGCCCCTCGGCCCGAGGAGCACCGTGTAGTGGTTGGTGCCCTCCACGTCGTCCCACCGGAACCCCGGATGGGCGGCGGCGAAGCCGTCCAGGGCCTCGGGCGGGTACAGGCCCGGGGGCTCGGCGAGCAGCCCGAGTGGCGAGCGGAGGAACGTGGGCATGACGGTCGTGGCGTCCCACGCCGCTTCCACATCGCCGCCGCCGAGCTGCGCGGAGTCCTCGGCCACGGCGTCGGACCGTGACGAGCTGTGCCACCCGTCCAGGCCCGGCACCAGGTCGTAGTCGACGTAGGCCTCGACCGCCGGCGACCACGCGTCCGCGAGGGCGGGGTGCGCCCGCCAGAACCGCCGGTAGGCGTCGTGGCCGTCGAAGGTCATGGCCAGCCGCTCGGCCGCGGGCCCCAGGCTCGCCCGCAGGAGGGTCTCGATGGGCACGCCCTCGGGGCGGGGCAACGGCACCCCTCCGTCGACGAGCACCAGGTCGCCGAGCGTGCCCGGGTGCCGGTGCGCGGCGACCATGACGGCGAAGCCGCCCATCGAGTGGCCGGCCGTGACGTCGGCCCGGCCGAACGTCCCCACCAGGGCGTGCAGGTCGTCGGCGTGCCGCCGCATGCCCCACGGTCCCGGCAGGCCGGCGCTGCGGCCCCGGCCGCGCAGGTCGGGCGCCACGAGCCGGGTGCGCGGGGCCGTCGTCACCAGCCGTTCGGCGACCAGCGCCCAGGCCAGGTGCGAGGACGTGACCCCGTGCACGGCGTACACGGTGTGCTCGGCGGGGGCGTCCGGGGGGAGATCGGCGGACTCCCAGACTCCGGCGCGGAGTCGCCCGCCGCGGACCTCGACGTCGGTGGTCCGGTAGCTCATCGCGCGATCCACCCGCCGTCCAGGGTGCGGCGCCCGGCGGCGAACGCGCGGGCGACCCCCGCGCCGATCCCCGCCCCGCCACCGGTGACCAGCACCTTCCGGCCCGTGCTCGTGGTCGTCATTCCGATTCTCCTTGCCCGTCGCGAGGTACGTCCAGGGCGCCGAGCGCGCGTCGCACGAAGCGCATGACCTCGTCGAACACGGGAGGCGGGACGGCGGCGGTGTCGTCCCAGAGCACCCAGCGCATGCCGACGAGCTCGCCGACGCCCATCAGCGCCCACGCCGCCACCACGGGGTCGATGCCCTCCGCGATCTCCCCGGCGGCGCCGGCGCGCCGCAGTCCCTCCGCGTAGCCCTCGACGATCCGGGTGTAGTGGCGGCGCAGCGCGGCCGGGGACACGAACTCCGCCTGGCGGATGATGCGGTAGAGCGCCGGATGCTCCGCGGTGAAGCGGAAGAACGCCTCGAAACCCAGGCGCTCGGCCTCGATGCGGTCGCGTCCGGTGGCGGACGCCTCGCTCATGGCGTGGCGCACCCTGCGGTTGAGGTCGTCGACGAGCTCGTCGAAGATCTGCAGCTTGCCGGAGAAGTACAGGTAGAAGGTGCCCTGCCCGACCCCGGCCGCCTCCGTGATCTTGACGATGGACGCGTCGTGGTACCCGAGCCGGGCGAACACCTGCTCGGCCGCCTCCAGCAGCCTCGCGCGGGTCCGCTCGGCTCGCGGAGTGCGGGACGCCTTGCCCACGCCCTGCCCGGTGGCGCTCACGGTGCCCCTTCCTCTGAATTCTCGCAGTGCGGACGGTGCCGGTCGCGTTCGCGCCGGCGCAGCTCACGGCGCAGGACCTTGTCCAGGCCGGAGCGGGGGAGCTCGGCGACGAACTCGACCGCGACGGGCACCTTGAACGACGCCAGCTCGCGGTGGCACAGCCCCAGCAGCTCACCGGCGTCGGTGTCGCACCCGGGACGCGTGACGACGTAGGCCACGCCCACCTCGCCCCAGCGGGGGTCGGGACGTCCGACCACCGCGGCCGCCGCGACCGCGGGATGGCCGGACAGGACGTGCTCCACCTCGGCCGGGGACACGTTCTCGCCGCCGGAGATGAACACGTCGTCCATGCGGTCGATGATCTGGTGGTAGCCGTCGCCGTCCCGTCGCGCGAGGTCGCCCGTGTGCAGCCACCCGCCGCGCAGGGCCCACGCCGTGGCCTCCGGGGCGCGCCAGTAACCGGCGAACACGCCGGGCCCCCGCACCAGGAGCTCACCCACCCCGGGGCCGTCCGGCAGCGGCTCCCCGGTGACCGGGTCGGCGAGCGCCACGTCGACGTGAGGGTAGGGACGCCCGGCCCAGCCGGCCCGGTCGCGGGCCTCCTCCGGCTCCAGGCACAGCACGTTGGGGGACGCCTCGGTCAGCCCGTACCCCTGGGCGAGGTTCACGCCGCGGTCGTGCCAGGCGCGCAGCGCCGCCGGCGGCATCGGGGCTCCGCCGACCACCGCGTAGCGCAGGCTGCTCAGGTCGGCGGCGGCGAAGGCGGGGTGCTGGGCGAGGCGCTGGTAGTGCGAGGGGACGCCCATCATGGTGGTGACGCGCTTGCCCGCGATGAGCTCCAGCACCCGTCCGGGGGAGAAGGACCGTTCCAGCACGACGGTGGCGCCGACCCACCAGGCGAGCAACGCCTGGATGGTCCAGCCGCCGACGTGGAACTGCGGCATCACCGACAGCACCACGTCCTCGCGCGTGATGGGCAGGGTCCGCGAGGCGGCGAGACTGGCCCAGAAGCAGTTGGAGTGCGTCAGCAGAGCGGCCTTCGGCCCGGCGCCGGTGCCCGAGGTGAACAGCATGAGCAGGGGGAGTTCGTCATGCGGCTCGCCCTCCGGCGCGGGGCCGGCGGCGCGGGCGGGTACGTCCCGCTCGACACCGTCCTGACCCAGGGAGACCACCGGCGGCGGGCTCGGGAGCGCCGCCACGGCCGCGTTCGCGTCGCCGTGGAACTCGTCCTCGGCGAGCAGCAGGGCCACGTCCGCGTGCCGCAGCCGCGCGGTGAGCTCCGCGGTCGCCAGCCGCCACGACAAGGGCACGAGCAGCAGCCCGGCCCGGGCACAGGCGAAGAACACCACCACGTGGTCGGCGCTGTTGCGGGTGAGGCTCGCGACGCGGTCGCCCACGCCGTAGCCGGCCGCCCTGAGCCGCGCGGCGAGCGCGGCGGAGCGTTCATGGAGCTCGCCGTAGGTGACGGGCACTCCGCCGCCGTCGATCGCCACGGCGGAGGAGGCCGCCCGCGCCCGGTCGGCGACGAAGCGGCCGACCAGGTGAGCGGTGCTCATGGGCTCGCGAACTCCTCGTCGGGGACGCCCACCTCATCGAACATGACAGGTGGTTCAGGTCTCAGAGTCTGGGGAGTGCGGGGGCGGCCTGTCAATAGGGAGGCGCGGGGGCCTGGGCGTCATGGCGGACTCGGCCGACCGGGAGCCGATGCCGGGTATATCGCGGGGCTCACGCCGATTGCGGGCGATGTTGGGGAGGCCCGGAAATGTACTCGCGAACGCGCGCTAACACAGGTGAACGCGAGGGGCGCACGGGAAACGCAGGGGAACGCGGGGGAACAACCGGGAACATGCGGGAAAAGAAATCGCCGTGAAATGGAGAACGCGGCAGGAGCCCGTTGACTCCCGCCGCGTTCGTGTCAGCGCCGCCTGCCGGGGATCATCCCCAGGGCGTGTTGCCGCGCCACACCGAGTGCGTCGTCGCGCCGACGTGGGTGTGGGTGGAGGTCGTCGAGACGCGCACCGCGTGCTTCGACGTGCTGTGGGCCGATGCCATGGTGCCGGCCGCCATCACGCCTCCGGCGGTCACGGCGGTGACGAGGAGGAGGCGGGCGGCGAACTTCGAGAGGTCGGGCTTCATGACTGCGGTCCCCTTGTCTGAGGCGGCGGATTCGCGTCCGGCGCTGTTTTCCTGCTCGCATCGCCAAGGTATTCGCTGCCACTATCCGGTCCCTATCCGCGCGCTTCTGATGGGCTATGGCCGCCGTTCCGCGTGCGGACTCCTATTACGCCGAAATCTTTTTTGTCACAGGCGTATCCCCTTTCACCCCCGTTCGCGCGCCGGAGCCCCGCGGGGCGTCACGGACGCAGCGCCGCGAGTCGCTGCTCGAACGGGACGAGGACCTCAACGGCCGCGCGAGCGGAGGCCGGGCGGGCCGCGACCAGATCGGCCAGCTCCCGCGCGGCACGGTCCACGCGGTCGGCCAGGGCGTCGGCGGATCCGTCCCCGCTCCCGCCCCAGTCCTCGGACGCCGCGTACACCGCCGTGGGGACGACGATCGCCCGCAGATAGGCGAACATCGGGCGCATCGCGTGCTCCAGCGCCAGCGAGTGGCGCGCCGAGCCGCCGGTCGCGGCGATCAGCACGGGCTTTCCGGCGAGCGCGGTGTTGTCGATCACGTCGAAGAACGACTTGAACAGGCCGCTGTAGGACGCGTTGAAGATGGGCGTCACGGCGATGAGGCCGTCCGCCTCCGTCACCGTCCGGATCGCCTCGCGCAGCCGGGCGCCGGGGAACCCGTTCACCATGGCGTTCGCGATGTCGGTGGCGAGGTCGCGCAGGTCGACGACGGCGACCTCGGCCTCGCGGTCCTCGGCGAGGAAGGATCGGGCCGCCTCGGCGAGCCGGTCGGCGAGCAGGCGCGTCGACGAGGGCAGGCCCAGGCCGGCGGACACGGCCACGAGCTTCAGCGGGGTCATCTCTCTCCAAAGTCCTGGGGCGGCGGGGACTTCATTGAAGTTTCAAGCATCCAAACGCGGATCGGCCGCGGATATTCCGCTCACCCGTATTCCAATCACCTGGGCCGCCGTCCGGGTGAGCGGAAGGCCGTCTTCAGGCGTCCTCGCCGATGTCCTCGTTCCACAGGGCGGGGTTGGCGGCGATGAAGGCGGTCATCAGCGCGGCGCACTCCTCGGAGTCCAGGACCAGCACCTCCACCCCGTGCGCGGCGAGCCACTCGTGCTGCCCGGCGAACGTGCGGCTCTCGCCGACGATCAGCCCGGTGATGCCGAACTGGCGGATCAACCCGCTGCAGTACCAGCACGGCGACAGGGTGGTGACCATGGTGGTGCCCCGGTAGGTGCGCTGGCGGCCCGCGTCGCGGAAGGCCGCCGTCTCGCCGTGGACGGACGGGTCGCCGTCCTGCACGCGGCGGTTGCGCCCCCGGCCGAGCAGCCGGCCGTCGGCGGCGAACAGCGCGGCGCCGATCGGGATGCCGCCCTCGGCGTACCCCTTCCTGGCCTCCTCCAGTGCCACCCTCAGCATCGCGTCCGGCTCGCCGGTCTCGGTCGTCATGGCATCACTATCCCCCGTCCGACGCCGCCGGGCACCGGACCCCGGAGGTGTGTCCCGGGCGGGTCGCGTGCCGACTTTACGTTAAATGCGGCATCGCGCCGCCCATCCTTGAGCCCGGATATCGCGGTGGGCGAAGGTGGCGGAAACGGTCCCGCATGGGCGGGCGCCTCTGATCGGTCGTTTGGACGGGAGGAAAAAGGTAAGGCGTATCTCGGATCGAATCCGGAGGGCGCGACGTGTCTCGACTCCACGTCCGGCGATGAAGCGCGGGCGTCCGATCCTCGGGTGGCAGGTAGTGGACAGGCCGCTGCAACTTGCTGTCATCGGTGCGCATGGTCCCTGGGGGCGCGTTCCCACAGAGTTGTTCGTGGGAGTACCAATCGCCTCGGCGTCAGGGGGACCCGCGCATGACGAGATCGGCCCCGCGCCGCTGGTGATACCGCCGGCCGGGCCGCGCTCGCCCGCGGATCCCGACCTCGGCGGATCCCGCCTCTCCAGTTGTCGCGTGAGTACCGCGACATCCGAGATCGCGATCAAGGAGGTGCGATGTGACCCACCCATTCGCGTCACGCGGGGAGATCGAGCTGCGGGCCGCTCCGGCGCGGGCGGGGATCGCCACCACAACCACCGTCGATTCGTGGTTCATCGGACACAACCGGACTCAGCCAGGGCCACGGCCCCTGCACGACGCGCACGGTGCCGAGTGGAGGGGGTAACGGCGGTGAGCAGAGGCTGGGACATGTATCTGCACACCCTCGACCAGTACCTCACCCGCTTCCCCGGCCGGTTCGCGCTCGTCGTCTACACCCCGCCCCCGCGTTCCCCCGGGGAGGAACCGTTGTGGGCGGCGCTGGAGCGCGGCCTCGGGCTGAACGGCCCGGTCGTCCGGGGAGACCGCGTGCGGCTCACCCCGGAGGGGTTCGGCGCGATCGAGGGGGTCGCCGACTACGTGGCGCCGCACTTCCTGGGCGTGCGCACCGGTGACGGGCTCTACAGGTTCATCGAGGGCTCCAAGGCGACGATCGTGATCGGTCACCACATCTTCTCTGACGACATCGACCCCGCGGACAACGAGCGGGCATGGCTGGACTGGCTCGCCGGCGTGTTCGGCCACGGGGATCCACATGACGAGCGCTGATGCCGATACGAGTGCCCAACCCAAGGACCCGGCCGCCCGCGAGGGCGGCCCGGTCCGCGGGGGCGGCACGACCGAGGACGGGATGGACGACGTGATCGATATGGGGACGACCACCGGGGGAGCCGTGCCCGCCACGGCGGACCCGGAGCACATCGGGCACGGTACCGGCGACGCCGGGACGCAGGACGCCGGGCCGGAGCGTCAGGAGTCGGGCCGGTCGTTCCTCCTGGGGCTCGCCTGGTGGCCATGATGCACGCGATCCCGGGCCGCCATGACATGCGTGGCATGACCGCGGCGGCCTAGCGACCCCGGCGTGCCGGTACCCGTTGGTGCGGCGGGTGTCGGCACGCCGGCCAGGGTCGCCGAGCAGCCGAGCAGTCGGGGGGCCGAGCAACCGGGGGGCTCAGCCGGCCGGCATGGCCTCGCGCGCCAGGTCGGCCTCCGCCCGGGGCACGACCCGCCGCCGTACCACCAGCCCGAGCGCCGCGACCAGCAGCCCGGCGACGCCGGCCACGACGAACGGCCCCGCGGGCCGCCAGGTGTCGTACAGCACGCCCCCGAGCGCAGAAATGATCATGATGCCCGCGGCCCCGCACAGCGTGTGCACGCCGAAGGCCGCCCCGCGTACCTCCGCCGGCACCTGCTGGGCCAGCAGCGGGCCCGCGGTGGTGATGCCCGCGATCTCGCCGACGCCGATGAGCACCGCCACGAGCATCATGCCGCCGCCGAGCGGGTCCTCGACCAGCAGCGTCGACAGGTACGCCACCGCCGCGAGGGCCTGGGCGAGGACGACGAGGTTCTGGCGGGGCATCCGGTCGCCCAGCCAGCCGAACACCGGGGCGCAGAGCAGTGCGACGGTTTGGGAGACACCGACGACGGCCCCCGCCTTGGCCAGCGCCTCCGCGCTGGTCATCCCGCGTTCCGAGGTCGCGTAGTCGGAGATCCACAGCGTCATGAAGCTGACGACGATGGCGAGGTCGGCGCGCGCGACGAACGAGGCCGCATACGACAGCGCCACGCCGGGGTCGCGCGCGAGCGCGACGCCCTCGCGTACCAGGCGGGGGAGCGGGGTGCGCTCGGCCGTCTCGCTCACCTTCACGGAGGAGAGCGTGAGCCAGAGCAGCCCGGCGACGAGCAGGATGCCGGCGGCGACGAGCAGGAACGCCAGCCGGGTCGCCGCGACCGGGGACAGGCCGCTTCCCTCCAGAGTCCGCGGCAGCTTGACGAGCACCAGCACGGCGATCACGGCGCCCACGCCGCTGAAGACGCCGGTGAGCCCGTAGGACTTGCCGCGCGAGCGGGTGCGGACGTAGTCGATCGCGATGGTCGAGAGCATCGCGTTGAGCGCCGCCACGCCGAGGCCGAACACCACGCGCAGCGCGATCAGCACGGCGGTGTTCCCCGCGAACGGGAACAGGGCCGTGCCCGCGGCGCACAGCAGCATCCCGGCGGTCACGATGAGCCGCCGCCCGAAGCGGTCGGCGAGCGCGCCGTACCAGGCCAGGCTGAGGATCATCGCGAGTTCCGCGGCGAAGCCGAGCACCCCCACGGTGGTGCCCTGGGAGGACTCGGGCACGCCGAGGATCGTGGTGAGGATGTGAGGCTGGGCAGACGGGAGGAAGGAGATGACCGCGGTGCTCACCGTCGCCATGGACAGCAGCGCCCACATGTTGCCCTTGGTGATGCCGTCTGCGAGTTGTGCGCCCAGCACACGGCGCGTGGGGGGTGCGGCCATGGGAAGATCATGGCACCGTGTCGTGGCTTTTATCTACATACACGGACATTCAAGGCGGCTTGTTAAGATCCCCCTGCGAAGCGGACCTGTGGAGGCCAGTGATGAACCCGGCGCAGTTCGGCAAAGGTTTCGACCCAAATGTCCCGAACGCGGCGCGTATGTACGATTACTGGCTGGGTGGTAAGGACAACTTGCCCGCCGACCGGGAAGCCGCCGAGAAGGTGCTGAAGTTCGTCCCGGAGATTCCCGTCGGCATCCGCGAGAACCGGGGGTTCCTCATCCGGGCCGTGCGCTTCCTCGCCGAACAGGGCGTCCGCCAGTTCCTCGACATCGGCGCCGGCCTGCCGACGCAGCGCAACGTGCACCAGGTCGCCGCCGAGTACGCCCCCGGCGCGCGCACGGTGTACGTCGACAACGACCCGCAGGTGCTCGTCCACGCCCGCGCCCTGCTGCAGGACAGCCCCCAGGTGCTGGTGGTCGAGGGCGACCTGCGCCGCCCGATGGAGATCATGGGCGACCCCCAGGTGCGCGAGCACCTCGACTTCGACCAGCCCATCGCCGTGCTCCTGCTGGCCATCGTCCACTTCATCGAGGACTCCGACGACCCGGCCGGCATCATCGCGAAGATCCGTGGCGAGCTTCCCCCGGGCAGCTACATGGCCATATCCCACGTCGCGATCGACGAGCGCCCGCAGTCGGCCGCCGGCGTGGAGCGCATCTACAACGGCGCCTCCGCGCAGTTCGTCGCCCGGAGGTCTCGCGAGATCGAGCCGTTCTACGACGGGCTCGACCTCGTCGAGCCGGGCCTGGTGAACCTGCACCAGTGGCGCTCGGACATCCCCGTGACCGCACCCGCGCTGGAGAAGGTCTCCGCGTACTTCCTGTGCGGGGTCGGGCGAGTCCTTTGACGTGCTCTTCGGCATGAATGCCGAAGATTCAGCCAGTGCCGCACCAATGCGGCTTCCTGCTTCACCGGCCCGCGCCACCGAAATGGTCTTACCGAGTCTCCACAGGCTTCCGTCCGTGGCGTCGCCCGCGGGCCCGGCGATCCGGTCCTGCCGTGGCGGTGGCAGGACCGGACGTCTCGGGCCGCCGGCGCGGGCGGGCCGGCCGGCGGCGACGGGTCAGCTGATCTGCAGGTCGCGCAGGAGTAGAAGGCGTTCGCGGTGTCGGCGGCCGGACGGTGTGCTGGCCGTGGACGCGTTCGCGGTCGTCGCGCCCGCGCGTCAGGACGGCTGAGTCTCAGGCCAGGGCCCTGACGATGAGGTCGGCCACCATCTCGGGGTCGATGTGGTGCCCGGTCAGCAGGCACAGGCTCTCCTGGTAGAGCAGGACGGCGGCGAAGGTGGCGGCCGCGGCCTCCAGGCGGGCGGCGTCGCCCCGGCCGCCGGGAAGCGTGAGCTCCAGGACGAAGCTGGCGCGGCGGATTATCTCGGCGTTGAGGTGGCGCAGCCGCTCGCGCACCGAACCGTGGGTGTCGGCCTCGCGGAACAGGATGCGCCGCATGGCCGGCGAGGCGCGCAGGGGAACGCGCCTCGCGAGCCTGGCCAGCGCGCCCGCCGGGTCGGCGGGGACCTCCTCGACGTGCTCGTCGCCCATGTCGTCGATGCCCGTGCGCTCCCCGACGAGCGTGACCAGTACGTCGATCTTGCGCGGGAAGTAGTGGAAGACCAGCCCCTTGGGCACGTCGGCGCGTTTGGCGATCTCCGCCGTCGCGGTGGCGTCGTAGCCTCCGCCGGCGAACAGCTCCTCGGCGGCGTCCAATATGCGGGTGCGGGCGTCCGGCCATGTTTCGCCGATCCCGGACCGCCGCCGGGCGGCCCGGGACCACATGACCGATTTGATCACGCGTTCGTCAGAACGCGGCCGCGAGTCTGAAGGGCCGTCCACAGCCCGACGATAACCGTCACGCCGCCGGCGATCCACGCCGTCCAGGCGGCGGCGCCGTCGCCGTCGAAGCCGAACGCCCACGGGGAGAGGACGAGCAGCGCCCCGAACGCCGCCGTGACCCAGGAGCTCGCGCCGCCCGCCCCGAGGAGCGCCCAGAGCGCGGACACGAGCAGGAGGCCGCCGAGCAGCAGCAGCGGCTGGCCGGCGGCCTTCGAGCCGTCCGCCCAGAAGAACGGCGCGAGTACCGTCACCACGCCCGCGAGGAACGCGACGACGTCGGCCCACGATTTGGAGAGGTCCATCCTTGCCTCCGGGATGAGAGAGGTGTCGTGGTTCTTCGACGGTCACGCTGATTGACCGCCCGGTCAACACTCCGGAACGCCACTAACCGCTCACCTTGCGCGTTTGTGAGGGTGTTTCTCCCGGTTGGCGGACGGCTGCCGGGTGCCGGGTCGCCCGGGAACGGCAAGGCGCCCGCCGCACCGGGTCACGGCCGGTGCGGCGGGCGCCGTCAACGGGCCTCGCGCCGGGCGGTCGTCGGCGGGCGGCCGCGCCGGGCGGGCGGGGTCGGCGACTACGGGCGCCGGGGCGCCCGTTCGTGCCTTCCGGCCTTAGTACGGCGCGCGGGGGGAGAAAGGTTCAATCCGTGAACCGGTAAAAGTACACAGTAAGAAACGTGGCCCGCGCCGGAGCCGGCCGTTAAAATGCCAGGTCAGGTACCCAGCGTGAGCGAAGCGGTTCCGTCCGTGGCGGTCCCCGCGCGTGGGCGCCCGCAGGGCCGTGCCGGGTCCGGTGTCAGGCGGTCAGGCCTCGTTCCTCCAGCGCGGCGCGCAGCGCGCGGAGGGCGTAGTACACCCGCGACTTCGCCGTGCCGAGCGGGATGCCGAGCACCGCGGCGGCCTCGTTCGCCGACCGGTCCCGCAGGATCGTCTCGTCAAGGATCTCCCGGTGGGCGCGTGACAGGGACTTCAGCGCCTCCGAGACGACCACCTGCCGCAGCAGGTCGTCGGTGCGGTCGGGCTCCGGCGCGTGGTCAAGGGGCAGGTCGCCCGCCTCGCGCGGCCGCGCGTCCCTGCGGCGCGTGTCGTCGATCACGATGCGCCGGGCGACGGTCGCCAGCCACGGCATCAGCGACGACGCCCCGGACTCCAGCTCCGCCGCGCTGCGCCAGGCTCTGATCATGGTCTCCTGGACGACGTCCTCGGCCCACTGCAGATCGCCGCCGGTCAGCCGCACCGTGAACGCGAGCAGCGGCCGGTGGTAGATGCGGTACAGCTCGGAGACGATCGTCTCGTCCTCCGGCTGCCGCGGACGCGCGCGGCGGAACAGGCCCCGCCGCCCGCGCGGGCTGTGGAAGGCGTCCACCATGGATGCGGCTCCCGGGGTCGGCCGTCGGCGAGGACGGATGCCTTCCCGCATCATCTACCTCCGCCGTGCGGCGGCGCGAGAGTTGAGAGCCGAGACTCCCGTCCGAGCCGCCGCAAGTAGTGAAATTTCGCGCTGGAGGCCCTGATTTCGCAACGGTTGTGGGCCTGGGGCCGGGCTCCGCGGGAAAGCCCGCGTGTCCGCGTGGCGGCGGGCGCGGCACCCGTCCGCCGTGGCACGAGGACGGCGGACGACCTTGGTACAAGCCGTGAGGAACCCGCCCGGGACGGGGGACGCCCTCGGCGCACGAGTGGTACAGGAAGGGACTGGGACACCCCGCCACCTGACAGGCCACGCGCGGCCGCGTCCGGCCCGTCCCGCGCCGCTCAGCGCACCATATCACCGCAGATGGCGAAATTTCGGGTGTCGCCATTAATGCGGATAATTACCACCCTATGTCGCGGCTATTGCTTTTCTGAAACGGGTGGTTAACGTGGATTCAGATATCTGCGGAGAAAGGAGTAATGATGCCGGTCGTACTGGAACATGCTGAGGAGATCATCGCCGCGTGGCGAAGCGGAGCGGCGTCCGCCGAGGGCTGGGAGAACCCGGCCGGACCGGTGCTCCTCGGCGAGTACACCGAGGAGGAGATCACGATGAGCCTCATTGAGACGCGCAGGCCGAGCTCGTGCACCGCCGGCAGCAGACTCTGCTGCTGACCGGGAAAGGGAGAGACGCGTGGCCGGGGACTTCGACCCGCCGCTGGAAGCCCTGACCGCACCCGCGCTGGACAGGCTGTCGGCCACGCTGAGGTCGGTCCCCGGCCTCACGGAGGCGGAGGCCGGGGTGATCCGGCGGGGAGCCGCCGACGCGCTGGAGGAGACCGTCCGCCTCAAGGTCAACCGGGTCCTGCTGCTGGAACTCAACGCGGCCCGGATCAGCGGCCGGCTGACCGCGGCGACGCCGCCGCTCCGATGGCGGGAATGGAAGGCGATGGCCGCGTCGCCGGAGTTCTGGCCGTCTCTGACCCCGCACTACCCCACGATGGCGTCCAGGCTCGGCACGATCATCGCCAACAGGTGCGCCGCGGCCGGAGAACTGGCCCGCAGGTTCGCCGCCGACCGGGCGGAACTGGCCACGCTGCCGGGTGGTCCGCGCGGCGACCTGGCGCGGGTCGAGTTCGGCGCGGGCGACAGCCATCGCGGCGGGCGCGCCGTCGCGCTCGTGCACGGCGCGGAGGGCCGCGTCGTCTACAAGCCGCGTTCCCTCGGCGTGGACCGGGAGCTGGCGCGGCTGATCGCCCGCCTTGCGCCCGGAGTCCCCGGCGGGATCGGCATCCGCGTACCCGGCGTGCTCGTCCGCCGGGAGTACGGCTGGGCGGAGCACATCGGGCACCGCTACTGCGACGGCGACGCGGAACTGCGGTCCTTCTACCGGGGGGTCGGGCACTGGCTGGCGCTGATGCGCCTGATCGGCGGCAGCGACCTGCACGGGGAGAACCTCATCGCGGCCGGGCCCGTTCCCGTCGTCGTCGACTGCGAGACGCTGTTCACCCCGCACGCCGCAGCCAAGCCCTCGGGTTACGGCGCGGCCTTCGACCGGGCGATCGACCTGCTCGAGGGATCGGTGCTGCGCACCGGGATCCTTCCCGGACGAGGCGTCTCTCTCGGCTGGCGCGGCGTCGACATGTCCGCCCTCGGTGGCCTGCCCGGGCAGCAGCCGTACATACGGATGCCCGTCGTCGTCGACGCGGGCACGGACACGGCCAGGCTGGGCATGGAGCCGATCGAGATGAGAACCGCGGCCAACCATCCGAGCCCCGATCCCGTCCTCGTCCGCTACTGGGACCTGGTGCTGGCGGGATTCACCGACCTGACCGGGCATCTCGACGCCCTCGACCGGCGAGGAGAGCTGGCCGCGCTGCTCGCGGACTTCGCCGACCTGCCCATCCGGGTCGTACTCCGCGCCACCGAGGCGTACTCCGAGCTCAGCCGCATGCTGTGGCACCCCGCCTCGCTCCACGACGAGGCCACCGCCACCCGCAAGGCGGCACACCTGCTGGCCGAGCAGGCCGAGAACCTGCCTGGAGCGCCGTCGGACCCCACCGTGATCGACGCCGAGGTGGCCGAGCTGCTGGACGGCGACATCCCCTTCTTCAGCACGTCGCCCCGCCACGGCCGCCTTTCCGGCCCCGGCAGTACCACATGGGGAGGCGAACAGGATCTCATCGAGGACGCGCTGCGGCGCTGGCGTGACCGCGAGCCGGCCCTGGACCGCGACGTGATCCGCGCCGCGCTGGTCAGCGCCTACCTTAACGAGGGGTGGACGCCGCAGACGAAACCGATGGGCCCGTCTCTCCTGCGGCACCACGACCTCGACGGGCGCCGGCGGCGGGTGGCGGCCGGCCTGGCCCGCGACATGCTGGAGGCGGCGGTACGCGGGGACGACGGCACGGTCACCTGGATCGCGCCGGTGCTCAACGCCACCGGCTGGTCGGTGCAGCCGCTGTCCCCCGACCTGTACGGCGGCTCGTACGGGGTCGCGATCGTGCTGGCCGCCTATGAGAGCGAGGCGGGGCAGGGCAGGGCCGAGGCGGTGCCGGGACTGGAGCCGCTGCTGGCGGCCCTGCTCCGCGCGATCAGGATGGCCGAGGACCGGGACGCCGAACTCCGGCGCGACGGAACGCGGCGTCGCCCCGAACCTCCGGGCGGCTACGTCGGCATCGGCTCGCGGATCTGGAGCTGGCTGCTCCTGTGCGGGCTCGGGGCCGTCTCCTCCGGGGAGGCGCTCGCCCGGGCGTGCGCGGCGGCCGAGACCATGCCCGAGGCGGTGGCCGCCGACGAGACCTACGACCTGCTCACCGGAATGGCCGGCGCCGTGGTGCCGCTGCTCCGCCTGGCCGAACGAACCGGCGACCCGCGGTGGTCCAAGGCGGCCCACCTGATCGGGGAGCGGCTGGTCTCCCTGGCCTGGGACGAGGACGGGGGAGCGAGCTGGCCCGGCGCCCTGTACCCGCAGGGGATGGGCGGGGTCTCGCACGGCGCGACCGGGATCGGCTGGGCGCTGGCCCGGCTCTCCCACGCCGCCACGGGCGAGGGCGCCGAGTTCGGCGCCCTCGCCGACAGGGCGTTTCTGTTCGAGGAGTCGCTGTACGACCCGGTCGGGGGCGGCTGGCGCGACCTGCGCGAGGCCGAGCCTCGCGTGACCTCCAGCGCGTGGTGCCATGGAGCGGCCGGCATCGGCATCGTCGCGGCCGACCTGCTGGCACGCCAGGGCGGCCGGCACTGGCGGGACGTGCTCCGCCGCGCCGCGGCGTCGAGCCCCGGCAGCATCGGATGGAATCACACGCTCTGCCACGGGGACCTCGGCATCTGGGAGACCCTGGACCGGGCGATCGCCGCGGGACTCGGGCCGGAGGGTCTGACCCGGGAGTCCCTCACGGCGCGGGCGATCGGCGGAATCGAGGAGTACGGGCCGATCAGCGGCCTGGCCCGCGACGCCTTCTCGCCGGGTCTGCTGTCGGGCGTGGGCGGCATGGTCTACCAGTTGCTCCGGATGCACCCCGACAGCCCGCTCCCCTCCGTGCTGCTGCCCGATCCGGAGTGAATGCGGCCGGTGAGGAGCGGCAGGGCGGTCGATTCGCCTGGAAGACCACGGGTAGCGGGCCGCAGCACAGGTCAAAACGGAAGTAATGGGTGGTGCCCGATATTGGCATCGGATGGCTGATTTATCCGCAAACAGGTGTCAAGGCATCGCCAGCGGGCACGCGACCCGGCAGCCATTGGATATCGGTCACTCGCATTGGACTGCCATGATCACCCAGAACACGATCCTCCCTGCCGTCTCCTGGCTGCGCCGCGCCGCCTGCCGAGTCGAGGATCCGGAGCTGTTCTTCCCGATTTCGGCGAAGGGCCCGGGCCACCTGCAGCACGAGCGTGCCAAGGCGGTGTGCCGCCGGTGCCCGGTCCGCCGGCCGTGCCTGGACTACGCCTTGCGCACCGGCCAGGAGCACGGGATCTGGGGTGGCACCGACCCCGACGAGCGCCGGGCGCGCGCCCGGCGTGAGCTGGACCGGCGCGTCAGCGCGGGGTAGGAGGGGACATGAGCGAGGACCTCGGCGATCCCGGGCACCGGCGGCCCGACGGCATGGACGACACCACCGTCGAGGCGCTGGGCAAACTGTCGGAGGCTTTGGAGACGGCCGAGCGCGCCCGGGGCCATCTGTACAGCTTCCACCAGCTCACCGGGCACGCCCACCTGCAACTCCAGGACGCCGTGGACCTGCTGCGCCGGGCCGGCCACACCGCCCACGCCGACGCGGTGACGTCCCAGCTGCTGGGCCGTGACGTGCTGGAGGGCCGGTGGACGTTCCAGGTGGTCGAGGAGTACGACGACGGCTACTACCGCTGCTTCACCGGCATCGAGGCGCGCGTCAGGAACGACCTGGCCCAGGGCAGGCGCCACATCTACGAGGCCGAGATGAAGCGGCGGCTGCACGGCTGAGCCCGGAGACCGGCGGCCGGGTCACTTCAGCGCGCCCGCGGTCAGCCCGGCCTGGATCTGCCGCTGGAAGATCGTGTAGACGATCAGCATGGGCAGGATCGCCATGCTCAGCGCCGCGAACAGCGCCGCCCAGTCCGCGTCGTAGCCCGCCGCCGTGGAGATGTCCGCGATGCCCTGGGTGAGCACCCACTTGTCCTTGGCCTGGCCGCTGAGCAGCACCAGCGGGATCTGGTACTGGTTCCACTGGCCGAGGACGTTGAAGATCGTGATGCTCACGATGCCCGGCCTGGCCAGGGGCAGCATGATCTGGAAGAACACCCTGCTGTGCGAGGCCCCGTCCACGAACGCCGCCTCGGCCACCGCCTGCGGCAGCGTGCGGAAGAACGCCGACAGGAAGAACACCGTGAACGGCAGCGAGTAGGCGATGTAGACCAGCACGAGCCCGCCGTAGGTGTCCAGGCCGATGAGCGGGCCGACCAGCGGCAGGTCCCCCATGTTGCGCACGACGAAGAACAGCGGCGTGAGCGCCAGGTAGACCGGGAAGGCCAGCCCGGACACGAACAGCAGGTAGATGGCCCGGTTCCCGCGGAACCGGTAGCGCGCCAGCACGTACGCCGCCATCGAGCCGAACAGCATGGTGCCGGCCGTGCCCAGGGACACCACCACGACGCTGTTCAGCATGTACCGGCCGACGTGCGCCTGGTCCCAGGCGCGGGCCCAGTTGTCCCAGCGGGGGGTGGCCGGCAGCGACCAGGCGCTGCCGAAGATCTCGTCCTCGCTCTTCACCGACGCCAGGAACGTCCACACGATCGGCACCACGACCAGCACCGTCCACACCACCAGCGCCACGTGGGACAGCCCGGAGAGGGGCCCGAGCCGGAGCCGCCGCCGCTCGCGGAGCTGCCGGCGGCCGAGCCCGGTGACGTCGCCCGCCTGTGCCCCCGCCTGTGCCCCCGCCTGTGAGACCATCGCCGGCCCCCTCAGAACTCGACCCGCTCGCGGCGGGACAGGCGAAGCGCCACCACCGCGAAGGCGACCGTGAAGAAGAACAGCACCACGCCCATGGCCGAGGCGTAGCCGAACTTGAAGTACTGGAAGGCGTTGCGGTAGATCTCGGCGGCCATGACGGTCGTCGAGTGGTCGGGGCCGCCGTGCTCGGCCGTCATCACCCACACGATCGCGAAGACGTCCAGGGCGGCGATGCCGAGGTAGATCCACCCGACCTGCACGGTGTCCCACAGCAGGGGCAGCGTGACGCGGAAGAACAGCCGCCCGCGCGTCGCGCCGTCGATCTGCGCCGCCTCGTACAGGTCGCGGGGGATGGACGCCATGCCCGCCGAGAACAGCACGACGTAGAAGCCGACCGCCTGCCAGACCAGCACGCCGAGGATCGACCAGAACGCGATGCCCGGGTCGGACAGGAACCCGACCGGCTCCAGCCCGAGCGCCATGAGCGGGGCGTTCAGCATCCCGCTCTCGTCCGGGCGGAAGACCTGCTGGAACAGGACGGCGACGATCGCGACGGCGAGCACCTGAGGGAAGAAGAACACCACGCGGTAGAACCGCGCCCCGCGCACGCCGGACACGCCGCCGGCGCCCCCTGTGTGCCCGGCGTGCAGCAGGAACGCGAAGAAGAGCGCGATCACGAGCGTGCCCAGCGGCATGAGGATCAGCAGCAGGCCGTTGTGGCGCACCGCGGTCCAGAACACGTTGTCGTCCAGGAGCCGCCGGAAGTTCGCCAGGCCGACGAAGCCCGGCTCGGCGTTGACCCCGCGCCAGTCGGTCGTGGCGATGGAGAACGCCTGGGCGTAGGGCGAGATCACGTAGACGAGGTAGAGCAGCACCGGGACGGCGAGGAATCCGATGATGAACCGCGCCCGGGTGAAGGCGGCGCGGTTCACGAAGAAGGGCCGTTTCGCGCCTTTCAACACCATATTCCCCGCCTTCCGGTCGTTCTGGATATGTCGGCCTATGTGCTGGTCCGCGCGGGAGTCAGGTGCGGGTGAACTTCTTCACCGAGGTGTCGTTCTTGATCTCGTCCGCCTTCCGCTGGACCCGGTCGGCCCACTGCGCGACCTTGAGGCGGCCCGCCATCAGCTGGCCGGTGGCCGCGGCGACCTCGTCGTGCAGTTCCTTGTACCACTGGCGGAACCGGAAGTAGGCGACGTTCTCCCCGGCCTCCTGCAGCCGTCCCGCCGCGCTCCGCAGCCCCGGCTTCAAAGTGCGGCCGTCCGCGGCCCCCTTGACGACGGTGAGCGTGCTGACCAGTTCGCTGAACTTCCCCGCGCCCTCCTTGGACAGCATCGCCCGCATGTACTCCATGCCGGCCCGCGGGTTGGCCGACTTCGCCGCGACGAAGAACTCCTCGCCGGGACGGGAGTGCAGCGTGCCGTACGGCAGGGCGTCGGACTGCGAGAACGAGGGCAGCGGGAACATGGCGTAGCCGAAGTCCGCCGGGGTGGTGTCCTTCTGCTCGTTCTCCAGCCACGACCCGCACGGCAGCATGGCGACCTGGTACTTGTTGTGGGCCGTCTGGGTCTGGATGTGGTCCAGCCCCTCGGTGCCCCGCAGCAGGTACTTCGCGCCGAGCGCGGCGAACGCCTCCGCCGCCTTGTCGACCGGCTCGGCCTTCCAGGCGTCCGGCGCCAGGTTGTCGATGTTCTTCAGCACCTGGACGCCCCCGATCTTGGCGGCCAGGGTGAGGATCGTCTCGTAGATGTAGAACGGGTGCTTGCCCGCGTAGGTGAACGGCGCGCACTTTCCCGACTTCTGGATCGTCTCGCACAGGGCCGTGAACTCGTCCCAGGTCTTCGGCACCTGCCAGCCGTTGTCGCCGAACAGCTTGGTGGAGTACCAGATGCCCCACACCGTGCTGGCGTAGTTCAGCACGCAGTACGTGCCGTCGTAGGTGCCGAGCTCGACGGCCGAGGGCAGGATCGTGTCGCGCACCTTCACGGAGGGGTCATCCCAGCTCGGGGCGTCCAGCAGCGCGCCGAGGTCCTGCAACTGGCCGTCCTGCGCCAGGGCGCCGAAGTCCATCGCGTTGTCGCCGCTGTTGTTGACGAACTCGGGCGGGTTCCCGCCGGCGAACCGGGGCTGGAGCGTCTTGGCGATCTCCTTGGTGGCCGAGTGCCTGATCCGCGCGCTCGGGTGCTTGGCCGCGAACAGCGGCTCGTGGATGTTCTTGGCGTAGGCGTCGCCGAACCCGCCGTCGAAGATCACCACCTCGAGCGGGGACGTCTCGGCGATGCCGAGCGGGTTGGCCGCCGACGTGGCGCCGGTGGCCGCGGGGGCGGGCGTGCGGGACCCGCCGCCGCCCGGGGACGCGCACGCCGCCAGCGCGCCGGGGAGCAGCAGCCCGGTGACGGCGGCGCTGCGCAGCAACTCACGCCGGGATAGGGAATTGTCCGCCATTGGTCCTCCTGGGGGGCTGGAGCGTCGCCGCGCCTCCGGCGAGTTGTGCCCGCCCGGGCGCGGAGGTCTCTGGTCGAACCTGGTCGGTGACGCGTGGCAGGCAGGCGGGCGTCAGCCCCCGCGCCGGATGCGCCCCGCGTACCGGCTTTCCAGGGCGCGGTTGTGCTCGTCGCCGCCGACGACGTTGGCCGAACGGTAGATCGGCGGCGTCTCGCCGGCCTCCAGCAGGCCCCGGACGATCTCGGCGACGACCATCTGCGCGAGCAGGGCCGAGGTGATGGTGGAGACCGCGCCGAACGTGCCGCCCCCGGGGATCGGGACCACCGCGTCGCCGTACGGGGCGCCGTTGTCGAGCACGACGTCGGCGAGGTCCATCAGCTTGAGGCCCGAGGGGTGCCGCGACTTCATCTCGGTGCTGTGCCGCACCGAGGTCAGCGCGACCAGGCCGTGGCCGCGCTCCTTGACGATGGACGCCAGCTCCACCACCGAGCCGTTGACCCCCGAGCTGGAGATGAGGACGAAGGCGTCCTCAGGTCGCACGGGGGCGAGTTCGTAGACGCGGCGGGCGACCAACGGGTCCCGTTCCAGCTCGGCCGAGCCGAGCACGCTCGCGGGCTCCCCGCCGTACAGCACGAGGTCGCGCAGGGCGAGCCGGTTGGTGGGGACCAGGCCGCCCGCGCGGCCGGCGATCTCCATCGCGATGGCCTCGGAGTGCCCCGAGCCGAACGCCTGGATCACCCCGCCGCCGCGCAGGCAGGCGCCGAGCAGGGCGGCGGCTTCCTGGACGGCCCGCGCCTGGCTCGCGGCGACCTCGTGCACCAGTCTCTCGGCGGTCCGGGCATAGGCGGCGGCGCTGATGTCCAAAATTATTCCCTTCATCACCGAGTGATCAGATGAAAATAATTGCCCACACCTGGCCGCTTAGCAAGAGGAAGACGCCGACATCCCGGACATCCGCCCGCGAGCGGACGCCCCCGCGCCGCCGCGTCCGGAAAACGGGTCGCGCCCCGCCCCGGCACATGGGCCAGAATGATCGGTGCCGTCCGCCCCGGACGGCCATCGAGGACACCGGCGAGGGCTTGGACGATCATGAGCGAGGAACAGACCAGGCGCGTGCTCGGCCTGCTCTACCAGGACGACACGCTGCGGGTCTTCTCCGCCCTGGTCCTGCACGGCACGCCCGAGGAGGCCGGGCTCGGCAGGGACGCGCTGCGCCGCGCGCTGGACCGGCTGGAACGCGGCGGCCTGATCGTCCGCGACGAGGACGCCTGGCGTCCGAGGCCCGAGCGCTTCCGCGAGCTGCTGCACGCCACCGCCCCGCCCGCGGACCCGCCACCCGCGGACGCCGACGCCCGCGTCGTCCAGACCTTCCTGGTCGAGGGCCGCCTGCGGGCGATCCCCACCCGCCGCGAGAAACGGCTCGCCGTGCTGCGGTACATCGCCCAGGTCTTCGAACCCGGCGTACGCTACCCGGAGAAGGACGTCAACGTGGCCCTGCGAGCCTTTCACGACGACCACGCGGCCCTGCGCCGCTACCTGGTCGTGGAGGGCCTGCTGGGCCGCGAGAACAACGTCTACTGGCGCACCGGCGGCGTGGTCGAGGTCTGAGGCGGGCGCGACTCCCCGGGCCGCGGGCGAGGTCGGCCCGTCGAGCCGTGCGGCCGTTCCGGGTTGCGGCGGACGACTCGCTGCCGGTTCCCCATGGTCGGCCTCCGTCCGTTCGTCCCGCGTCCGCGCAGGGCGCCGATTGCGTACCCGTTTCTCGGTACCCCCTCTCGCCGGGCGAAACCCGGGGCGGACGCTGGAGAGAAGGCAGGCGCCGGAAGACCATTTACCTACCGCGTCGCTTGGTTATTATGGCGTCAAGATCGAGAGCAAAGGCGGGAGCGAAGGTCTCCATCCGGGGCCCGCCGCGACGAGCACGCCGCGCCGTCAGGGAGCGGCGGAACGGGGATGCTTATGATCAGGAAGAAGGCCGCCGCCGGCGCCGTCGCGTTCGGCCTGGTCCTCACCGCCGCCGCGTGCGGCGGGTCGGGGCAGACCGGCTCCTCCGGCCGCACGGGCACGCCGGGCGCGGCCGGGGGCACGTTCACGTACTGGACGAGCCAGTGGCAGCCGGACCAGATCGCCGAGGTCGACGCCGCGTTCGCCAAGGCCAACCCCGGCATGCGGTCCAAGGGAGAGTACATCGCGAGCTCCGACCAGTACCTTCCCAAGGTCATCGCGGCCCTGAAGAACGGCACCCACCCCACGGTCCTGCTCACCCAGAACCCCTCCGACCTGCCGGTCGTCCAGCAGAGCGGCAAGCTGATCCCGCTGGACGGCAAGCTCTCCGCCGAGACCGGCGCGCTGTACCCGGGCATCAAGGAGTCGCTGTTCTACAAGGGACACCAGCTCGGCATCGCGCTCGGCGGCGTCGGGGACATCGTGCTCTTCTACAACAAGAAGGCCTTCGCCGACGCCGGCATCGACGGCCCGCCCAAGACCTGGGACGAGCTCGCCGCCGACGCCAAGAAGCTGTCGGACCCGGCCAAGAACAAGTACGGCTTCTACGTGCCGCTCGGCGAGGCCGAGTGGATCTCCTTCGCCTGGGCTCCCCTGCTGTACGCCGAGGGAGGCTCCTTCCTCAACGCCGACGGCACCGCCACCGCCTTCAACGGCCCGCAGGGCGTCAAGGCGCTCACCACCTGGGTCGACCTGCTCAAGAACAAGGCGGCTCCGAGCACCGGCTACGCCCAGGCGGGCAGCTTCGACGGCGCCCCGGCGTTCGCCAGCGGGACGGTCGCCATGATCGTCAACGGGCAGTGGGCCGTGTCCACCTTCCAGAAGGCCGGTGTCGACTTCGGCGTGGCCCCCATGCCGGCGGGCGCGTCCGGCACCTCGACGAGCCTCGGCATCGGCGTGGCCGCCCTGCTCAAGACCGACCCCGCGGCCGAGAAGGCGGGCCTGGCGTTCCTGAAGTTCCTCGCCACCCCGGCGCAGGGCGCCTACCTCGCCGTCAAGAGCGGCGGCCTGCCCTCCGGCCCCGCCCAGCTCGACGAGCCGGCGCTCAAGGAGCACATCGCCAAGGACCCGACCTACGCGGTCTTCGCCGAGGCCGAGAAGACCGGCAAGGTGCGCCCGATCACCCCCGCGTACACCGCGATCTCCCAGAGCCTGTGGACCCAGATCAACGCCGCCCTCAAGGGACGGAAGACCCCGGCCGAGGCCCTGACGCAGGCCGCCAAAGAAGGGGACGCGGCCCTGAAGAAGCTCGGCTGACATGACGCGCACCGGACGCGACACCGCGCGCGGGACCCGCGCCGCCCCTCAGGGGGAGGGCGCGGGCCCCGTCCGGCGGCCGAGCCGGCGCGGCGCGTGGGTCCTCGGGTACGCGTTCGTGGCGCCGACCGTGGTCCTCACGGTGTTGTTCTCGCTGGTCCCGCTCGGGATGCTGCTGTGGCGCAGCCTCTACAGCGGCGGGGTGTTCGACTTCGCGCCGACCTTCGCCGGCCTGGACAACTACACGGCGATGCTGGCCGAGGGCGGCGGCCGCGCGCTCGGCGTCACCGGCCTCTACACGGCCGGGTTCATCGTGCTCACGATGGGCGCGGGCCTCGGCCTGGGACTGCTGCTCAACTCCCGCGCGCCCGGCGTGGCCCGGCTGCGGGCCCCGTTCGTCATCCCGCTGGTCGTGCCGGTGGTGGCCACCGCGCTGATCTGGGCGAACATGTTCGCGCCGCGGTTCGGGCTCGTCAACAGGCTGCTCGGCGCCCTGAACCTGCCGCAGGCCGACTTCCTGTCCTCGCCGGGCCTCGCGCTGCTGGCCGTCCTCACCTTCGGCGCGTGGCAGTTCTTCGGGCAGAACGTGATCCTTTACGTCGCCGCGCTGAAGTCCGTGCCACAGGACGTCCTCGACGCGGCCAGCGTGGACGGCGCCGGGGCCTGGCGGCGGTTCCGGCACGTCCAGTGGCCCATGATGCACCGCCAGACCCTGCTGATCTGGGTGGTGACCACGCTCACCGGCCTGCAGACCTTCACCCAGATCTACGTCCTCACCCAGGGCGGCCCGGACGGCGCGACCTCGACCGCCCTCTACTACGTCTACAACGAGGGGTTCGTCCAGTTCGACACCGGCCGGGCCAACGCCATGGGGGTCGCCTTGTTCCTGCTCTCCCTGCTCGTCACCATGGCGCAGCTCTGGCTGGCAGGGCGGGCCGACCGTGCCCGCTAGCCTGCTCGCCCGCCGCGCGGTGGTGTACCTGCTCCTCGGTCTCGCCGTTCTGATCGTGGCGTTCCCGCTGTTCTGGATGGCCGTGAGCGCGCTCAAGACCGACGCCGAGATCGTCAACCCGGCCGCGCCGCTGTGGCCGGCCGAGCCGCAGTGGTCCAACATCGGCCAGGCGTTGTCCCAGGCGCCGTTCGGCCGCTGGTACCTGAACACCGCGATCTTCGGTGTCGCCGCCACCGCCGGGCAGCTCACCACCGGGCTGCTCGCCGGGTACGCCTTCGCCCTGCTGGAGTTCCCCGGCAGGCGGCTGCTGTTCCTCGTCGCGCTGAGCGGCCTGATGGTGCCGTTCAGCGCGATCATCGTCCCGATGTCCCAGCTCCTCGGAGACCTCGGCTGGCTGAACACCTACCAGGGCCTGATCGTCCCGAACATCGCCTCCGCGCTCGGGGCCTTCCTGTTCCGCCAGTTCTTCCTCGGCACCCCGCGTGAGCTGGGCGAGGCCGCTCGCCTCGACGGCGCCTCGGAGCCGCGGGTGTTCCTGAGCGTCTACGCCCCGCTGGCCCGTCCGATGATCGCCGCGCTGGCCATCATCCTGTTCCTCCAGAACTGGAACAACTTCCTGTTCCCTCTGATCGTGGTGAACACGACGGACATGTCCGTCCTGTCCCAAGGCCTGTCGGTCTTCCAGAGCCAGTTCACGACCCAGTACAACCTGATCATGGCGGCGTCGCTCGTCACCGTCGTCCCGGTCCTGCTCGTGGCCGTGGCCGCCCAGCGCCACATCATCGAGGGCATCACCCTGGGCGCCCTCGACTGAACCGCCCGCGCTCGCCCGGCCCGCCGGACCCCGCGCTCAGTCGCCGGGGAAGAGCGGGGCGAGCGTCTCGTGGAGGGGCGTCGTGGGACGGCCGATGAGCTTGGACAGGGTGCCCGGGGTGTCGGCGAGGACCCCCTTGGTGATGTCGGCGTCCATCGCGGCGAGCATGGCGGCCACCGGCTCGGGCAGGCCGGCGGAGGCCAGGACGCGGGCGTACTCCTCCTGCGGCAGGTCCTGGTACGTCACCGGGCGCCCGGCCAGGGCGGAGACCTCGGCGGCGAACTCGGGCATGCTCCACGCGGTGTCGCCCGACAGCTCGTACACGCTGTTCTCGTGGCCCTCGCCGGTGAGCACGGCCACCGCGGCGGCGGCGTAGTCGGCGCGGGTCGCCCCGGCGACGCGGCCCTCGCCCGCGCTGCCCGCGACCGTGCCGTGCTCGGCGCCGTTCAGCGCCGCGGACACGTAGTTCTCGGTGTACCAGCCATTGCGCAGCAAGCTGAAGGGGACGCCCGAGGCGCGGATGTACAGCTCGGTCGCCAGGTGTTCGGGGGCGACCGCGAGCGGGCTGGTGTCGGCGTGCAGCAGGCTGGTGTAGGCGAGCAGCGCGACGCCGGCCGCGGCGGCGGCGTCCACGACGGCCTTGTGCTGGTCCAGCCGCGCGCCCACATCCGGGCTGGAGATGAGCAGCACGCGGTCCCCGGCGGCGAAGGCGCCCTCCAGCGTGGCGGGCCGGTCGTAGTCGGCCTCACGGACGTGGACCCCGCGTTCCGCGAAGTCGGCGGCCTTGCCCGGGTCGCGTACGACGACCGCGATCTGGTCGGCGGGGACGGCGGCCAGCAGCCCTTCGACGACGAGCCGGCCGAGCTGTCCGGTGGCGGCGGTGACGACGATCATGATTTCGGTTCTCCTCAGAAGTGGGTTCGCCCGTAGGTTAGTACTAACTTTCAGAAAGTGCTACCCGATTCGTAGGTACGTGCTTCAAGAAAGTGGCGCTGAGAACGTACGCTTGGCGTATGAACGAGCAGGGCACGGTGACCTCGGACGCGCGCGAGCCTGTCACCGAGGGCGAGCGGGACGCGATCGCCGGGGACGGCCCGGGCGACGCGGGCGCGCCGGACGAGCACGGGCGGATCATCTTCGATGTGTTCGCCCGCGGGTGCCCCTCCCGCGAGACGATGGAGCACATCACCGGTCGCTGGGGCATCCTCGCCCTGGCCGCGCTCGCCGACGGCACCTACCGCTTCAACGCGCTGCGCCGCCGCGTGGACGGCGTCAGCGAGAAGATGCTCGCCCAGACCCTCCAGGCCCTGGAGCGCGACGGCATGGTGCACCGCGCCGCCCAGCCCACCATCCCGCCCAAGGTCGAGTACAGCCTCACCCCGCTCGGCCGCGAGGCCGCCCGCCGCCTGCTCGACCTCATCGACTGGCTGGAGGGCGAGATGCCCGAGGTCCTGAAGTCCCGCGCCGCCCACGACGACGCCAAGAACGCCGGCTGAGCCCGCGTCAGACGCGCATCCAGGCGCGGGTACCGAAGGACGCGCAGGCCGCCGAGGCGATGGGGATCGCGAAGCTCAGGGCGGCCGCGAAGGCATCCTCGGTGAAGGTCTCGGTGGCGGAGCCACGGCCGCCGGGACCAGGGGCGGGACCGGTGAGCGGGCCGACGCCGGGGTCTTCCCCGAGAGCCCGGCACAGGGCGAAGGTCAGCGCGCCGTGCAGGACATCGCCCGCGCCCAGGGTGTCCACGACGTCCACGCGGGGGACGGGAATCGACCGCACCTCGCCCCGGCCCCGCCACAGGACCGGGCCGGACCCGTGGGTCACGGCGGTCCAGGGCACGCCCGCGGCGGCGAGACGGGCGAGGACCTCGCGCGGCGTGCGAGCGCCCGGCGGGTGGAAGTCGCCCGAGACCACCGCGACGTTGATGTACGGCAGCAGTTCGGCGGTGCCGGGCTTCCAGCTTCCGCCGTCCAGGACGGTGAGCCGCCCCCGCTCGCGGGCCAGCCGCGCCGCCGCGAGGGCGAGGCCGGGGTAGTGGCCGTCCAGGTGCACCACCTGGTGCGCCGCCACCAGGTCCGCCAGCCCGGGCGGCGGCTGGACGCGCACGCCTGAGCCGTTGACCGACACCACCGCCCGGTCGCCGGTGCCGCGCGTGACCATGATGGTCGAGATGGCGGGAGGCCCGGCGGCGTCCGGCGTCAGGTCGGTGAGCCGTACGCCGTGCTCGTCCAGGTCGGCGAGGACGCCCCGCGCCAGCGGGTGGGCGCCCACGGCGCTGACCAGCGTCGCTGCCCCGCCCAGGTGCGCGAACGTGACCGCCGCGTTGGCCGCGGGCCCGCCCGCGGCGACGGTCTGCCCGAGCGCCGTGACCTTCTCGTTCGCGGCCGGCATCCGGTCCACAGACTGGACCAGGTCGAGCGTGCACAACCCCGCGAACAGCCCCCGGCACGTCATCGAAGCTCCTTGAGCGTGGAGACCCCCGCATTCGAGGGCGAACGTCACGTCTCACCGTAACCACACCAGGCCCGCACCCCTCCAGTGCGTTCCCCGGAGCGCGCGGGACGAGAAGGCTGGAGTGCCCGGTGGTGGAAGAGGTTTGGCGGGGGTGCGGCGGGAGGGAGGTTTTCGCCGTGATCCGACGCAGGGTTTCGGTCGTGCTGGCTGGTCTGCTCGGCCTGCTCGGGCTGCTGGGCCTGCTCGTGCCGGCGGGGTGCGGCGGCGGGGAGGTCGTCGGCCCGGAACGCATCGCCGACCTGCGGGCGCAGGGCGTCGCGCCCGATCTGCTCTTCGTGGTGAACCTGCCCGGGTACAGGCTCGCCGAGCGGACGATGAGCGTGTACGGCGAGGAGGGCCTCCAGGCGTACTACGCCGCGCCCGGCGGCCGGCAGGTCTGGTTCGGAGTCGAGCGCGGCGACTTCAGCGACGCCCTGTGCCCCGAGCGTCCCGTCCACGACGCCGAGTGGCTCGCCGGGCCGGTCGGGTGCGACGCCGACGAGCTCGGCTGGTACCGCGTCAGTGGCGACCGCCACGAGTACGCCGCCGCGGGGGAGGGCCACGTCATCCGCCTGAGCGGGCGCATGGCGGACGTGGACCGCGCCGCCCTGGCCGAGGCCATGAGCGAGATCCACCGCATCGGCCCGGGCGATTCCGAGGGCGCGAGGGTCTAAGGTTACGTCGGGTCGTTGGGCATGTTCTGAGGAGGGAAGACCGATGCTGAGTGGCCTGATCGCCTTTGCGATCGCTTCTCTGCTGGTGTCCATGATTCCCGGGCCCACCACCGTGGTGATCCTGCGACAGTCCGTCCGGGCGGGCCGGTCGGCGGGGGTGGCGACCGTGCTGGGCAACGAGACCGGCTGGCTGGTGTGGTGCCTGACGGCCGCCTTCGGCCTGTCCGCACTGCTGCTCGCCTCCGAGATCGCCTTCGACATCATGCGGATCGTCGGCGCGATCGTGCTCGTCTGGTTCGGCGCGAAGATGTTGTGGCAGGCACGCCGCAAAGCCCAGGGCGATCCGCCCGAAGACCTGGCCGCATCATCGCCCGGCAGGCCCTCGCTGTGGAGCTGCTACCGGTCGGGGCTGCTGACCAACCTGGCCAATCCGAAGGCCGGCGTGTTCGCGCTGTCCTTCCTGCCGCAGTTCGTGCCCGAAGGCGCCCCGGCGCTGCCGATGCTGCTGCTCCTGGCGGTGGCCTCGGCCCTCATAGACCTGGCCTGGTATCTGGGGATCGTCCGGCTGGTCGGCGCGGCCGAGCGATTCTTCAAGCGGCCCGTCGTGCGCCGTTACCTGGAGTACATGTCAGGAACCTTGCTGATCGGTCTGGCCGTCCGCCTCGCTCTCACGAGCAAGCCCTAGTGTGACCCTGTCTACGCAGGCTGCCTCCGGGACTGAAGACTCCGGTTTGACCTAGTCAGGCTGCGCGCAACAGCCCAGTCGGTGCCGCACGAAATCTGGATGGGCATCGCCGATAGCGATGCTGTTCTCATCAAGACCGTTGACGATGTGGAAACGGCCCGCATCGAAGACGAACTCCACAGCGATGGTGCCGTCTGCCAGGTCATGACTTGATGGACGCCATGCGAGTAGAGCAACTTCGCGGAGTTCCTGGCCGACGAACGACTCAAGCCGCTCGTCGGCGCCGGACCACGCTGGCGTTAGCTCGAACCACTCCCAGCCACTGATCGCAGCCGACATGTCGATGGTGTTCCAGCTGATCGAAAGCTTATCGAGCTTCCAGTGGCAGATCTCTGCTTGGACGCCGTCGAAGTCGAAGACGACCGGGCAGTCAGCGAACCATTCCCCGTTCTCGACGAAACGCACGATCGCGAACCCAGTCAGACGCCGCCCACCAAGCGCGGCCAGACCCGGTCCGTGTCCCTCGCGGACGGCTTCGAGTCCGACGAGAAAGGTCGGCTTGAAGCCGGAGATGCCCATGGTCACGATAGGCGATTTTCCAGCCCCCGCCCATGTTTTTCGGCCGCGTCAGCGGTCACGGGCCCTGTTACATCACCGGCCGCACGCCGATCACGTTCTCGACCCGCTGTCGTCATGCCCTTTTCGGCGTGGCGCGGCGGTGACACACGCGAGAGGCGAGGTATGCACAGTATGGAAGAACGACGCCGAAGATCGAGCTGGCCGCCATCATGCGCGCCGGCCCCACGTCCCTACGCCCCGGACGGTAGGTCCACCTCAGGAACGGGCGCCTGACCGGGGAGCCGGCCGCGTGAGCGGGGAGCCGGGGACCACGGGGTCAGGGGATGAGGGAGACCTCCGGGAAGCGCGTGTCGGGGCCTTCGAACAGGTGGGTCGGCTTGCCCCGCAGGTGCAGGTCGAAGAAGGCCCCGACGTAGGCGCGCTGGGCCGCCACCGAACGTCCGGGATCGATCGTGCCCACGTAGTCCGCGAGCGGCACCGTGGGGAGCTTGGCCGCGATCTGCGGCAGCAGCGGCTGCAGGTCGGTGAACGAGCCGTGGGCCGCGCCCTTGAAGCGCAGTTCCCGCTTCCATCCGGTCGAGGCCCGCCAGAACGACTTCCAGCTCGGCTCGCTGTCACGCGTGTGGGTCTCGGCCGCCAGTTGCAGGAACGGCCTGGCCGCACCGCGCGTGGCCACCGGGCCGACATAGGCGCCGTCGAGGTTGACGCCCGCGTCCACGCGGGCGTCGTCGCGGGTCAGCTGCGCGGCGACCGACCCGCCCAGCGACTGTCCAAGCGCCCCCACCCGCGAGGCGTCGGGCGCGCCGAGCATCCCCTCGGGCAGCTTGCCGCCGATCGGGCGGCCGTGGGCCAGGGCGGTGACCTGGTCCAGGACGTGGCGCATGTCGGCCAGGCGCGCCCGCGTGTGCTCGGCCAGCAGCTTGGCGATGACCTTCGGCGTCAGCTTCGCGGGCAGCGGCTGGGCGCGCACCAGGCGTCGGCCGGGAAACTCCACCTGCTCGGCCTCGTAGGTGTGGTCGACGGTGACGACCAGGTAGCCGCGCGAGGCCAGGTCCTCGACCAGGGTGGTGCCCAGCGTGCGCGGCCCGCCGTCCCCCGAACCGAACAGCACCACCGGCAGCTTGCCCGCACGCGGCTCGACCGGCGCGCCCACGCGGGCATGGGTTCGCGTGGCGGCCCAGGCGACGGCGCCCTTGGCGATGCCCAGGGGCGGCGCCGAGTGCCGATCCCAGTCGGCGGCGGCCAGCGGCGCCATGTGCGGCGCGAGCGGCCCGCCGCCCGCCACTGCCGGGTACCACAGGCTGATCATCAGTTCCCGGTACGGCTTGGCCGCCACCAGCGGATCGGGCCGCGAGCGGTCGACCAGCCGCATGGCCACGGTCCCGATCGGATACGGGCCGCCGGGCGCGGGCAGGTTCACTCCGATCGGGCTCCCGGCGTCGGCGCGGGCCGCGGGCAGGGAGACCGCAAGCACCAGTACGGCCAGCCCCGCGACCTTGCCCGCGGCTTTCGAGACGGTGGATGCCGGGCTCTTGGAGACGGCGGACGAACCGGTGGCCCTGGCCCCAATGGTCAGATCCGTATTTTTCGTGACAAAGGACATGCGAAAGCTCCTCAATCGGAAAAGGATGTCCGACGAGGCTGGCAGCCCGGCACGCCCGCGGGCCAGCGGCGGAGGTCGCACGCGCGCATGCGACTTTCGGATGACGGTCATCCCCAGGGAGGAGCGGGGGCGAACCCGCAGCACAACTAGGGTCAAGTGCATGAAACCAGCCGACCGTCTGGCGGCTCGCCTCACCGCGATGAGCCGATGGTCGACCGTGCCCGCCGACGCGCTGCCGGCCGCCGCGCTGTTCCTGGCCACGCTCGGACCCGGCCGGGTGCTGTCCGGCCCCCCATGGCTGCTCGCGCTGCAGACGGCGCTGGTGGCGCCGCTGGCCTGGAGACGGTGCGCCCCGATGACGGTCCTGGGCGCGATCGGCCTCGCCGCCGCCGTCCAATGGGCGCTGGACGTGCAGCTTCCCGCCGACGCCGCCCTCCTGGTGGCCCTGTACACGGTCGCCGCGCGCCGCCCGTGGCGCCACACCCTGACGGCGGCGCTCGCGCTGCAGGCCGGGGTGCTGCTGGCCGCCGCCCGCTGGGCGCCGCCCGGCCTGTTCCCCCTCACGGCGGGCGCGCTGAGCGCGATGGCGGCCGCCGCCCTCATGACCGGCCTGTGGATGCGGGTACGGCGGGCTTACGTGACCTTCTTGGAACGCGACCGCGAGCAGCGGGCACGGCTGGCCGTCGCCCAGGAACGCGCGCGGATGACCCGCGACATGCACGACATCGTCACCCACAACCTGTCGGTGATGGTGGCGCTGGCCGACAGCGCCGCCTACGTCCGCCACAGCGCGCCGGATCGGGCCGCGGCGGCGATGGAGCACATCGCCGCGACGGGACGCCAAGCCCTGCAGGACATGCGCCGCTCCCTGAGCACCGGCGGCGGCCGCGCCACCTCGGGCCAGGACCGCCTCGACGAGATGCTTCAGCCTGCGCCAGGGATCGCCGAGCTCGGTCCGCTGGCCGAGCGGATGCGCGCGGCCGGGCTGGCGACGTGTGTCCGGGTGGCCGGTGACACCGAGGCGGTTCCCGCCGCCGCCCAGCTGACGATCTACCGGCTGGTTCAGGAGGCGCTGACGAACACGCTGCGGCACGCGCCCGGGGCTCGCGCCGATGTGCGGGTCGACGTATCGTCGGGTCGTGCCGAGGTGGAGGTCACCGACGTTCGCGACCCGGTCGTGCTTGGCGCCCCCGGGCCCCTCGACGCCGAGACCCAGGTGTCCGGGCCCCGCTCCGGGCTCCGGGGCGATGGACGCGGGATCGCGGCCATGCGGGAACGGGTGGCCGCGTACGGCGGGACCCTGGACGCCGGGCCGGTGACGGGCGGCGGATGGCGGGTGCTGGCCGTGCTGGACCTGGGAGCGCCACGATGATCCGGCTGCTGATCGCCGACGACGAGTCGCTGCTGCGGATGGCCTTTCGCATGGTCTTCGAGGCAGAGCCGGACATGGAGGTGGCCGGGGAAGCGGACGACGGTGAGCAGGCGGCCAGGCTGGCGCGGCACCTGCGTCCGGACGTGGTGCTGATGGACGTGCGCATGCCCGGCCTGGACGGCATCGAGGCCACCCGCCGGATCGTCCGCGACAGCCCGCGCTCGCGGGTGCTCATCCTGACCACCTTCGATCTGGACGAGTACGCCTTCGCCGGGCTGAAGGCCGGAGCGGCCGGGTTCCTGCCGAAGAACACGCGACCACAGGAGCTGCTGAGCGCGATCCGCAGCGTCGCGGCGGGAGAGGCGGCGTTGTCGCCGCGCGTCACCCGCCGCGTGCTGGAGAGGTTCGCGCCGCAGATGACGCCGGGGCCCGCCGAGCGGGACGAACGGCTGGCGCGGCTGACCGCGCGCGAGCACGAGGTGCTGGTGCAGGTGGCGCGCGGGCTGTCCAATGCGGAGGTGGCCGCGGCGTTGCATCTGGCCGAGGCGACGGTCAAGACGCATCTGAGCCGCGTGCTGGTCAAGCTCGGGCTGCGTGATCGCGCCCAGGTGGTGGTCTTCGCCTACGAAAGCGGCCTCATCCGCCCCGCCACCCCCGACCTCTGACCGCCCCACCCGACCCCGTCCCGCACTCCAACATGCGGGCCATCGCCGAGGCGGCGGGCGACCGCCACTCCCAAGCCGCCCGCGCCCGTGATCACCGCCACGTCGTGGCGGTCCTCAATCGGCTGGTTCACATCTCGGCCCCACAGGGCACCGGCCGCTGCGGGTGCGCGACACCCTGTTTTGAACGGTGGTGTGAGAGGAGGGTCGGGCGACCCGGCCCTCCTTCTCGATTAACCGTCCCATTTCGTGTCGTTTGTTCCCGATGTTGGCTCGCCGTTGGTTCCAACGCCGCCGTCCCGGCGGAAACGATCACCCGACACCGGAACGATTACCATGATCAACGCAGGGGTGGGCGTACGCCATCTGGCAGTTGTGAACGGATCGCATCCACCGGAGCTGCGGATTCTCGCTTTCTAGCCGATGTCGGCGAGGCCTATGCGGGCGAGAGGGAGGAGGGCTTGGGGGGTGGCTCGGCGCCATTGGTCGCGGGTGGTCGGGGTGACGCCGTTCTGCTGGGCGTCGGTGAGGGCGGTCTGGTTGTAGGCGATGGCGCCGGTGTCGCTGGTGGCGGCTCCGGCGTTGGTGCTGGTCAGTTGGAGGGTGCGGATCCAGGTGGCGGCTTTGGTCGCGGCGGTGCGGAGGCGGGAGGCGCGGGCGGTGTCGACCAGGCCGGAGTCGGCGACGGCGCGGAGGGCCTGGCCGGCGAGGCCGGTGCTGTTGGTGTTGGGGGCGGCGGTGGGGCCGGAGCCGTTGAAGGAGCCGCTGGCGTCTTGCTGCTGTTTGAGCCAGAGGGCTCCCTTGCGGGCGGCCTTGCCGGCGGCTGTGTTGCCGGAGCGGTCGGCAGCGATGAGAGCCTGGACGGCCAGGGCGGTGGAGTCGGGGTCGAGGACCGGGTTCGTGGCCTGGTCGCAGGTGGTGGCGTCCGGATAGAGGCGGAAGCCGCCGACGGCGCACTGCTGCTTGATCAGGAAGCTGACGGCGTCTAAGGGGACGCCGCCGGAGCGGGCCAGGCCGAGGACGTTGAAGGATTGGCCGAAGGTGTTGCTGTAGTCGGCGTCGCCTTGGTCCTGGAAGCGGCCCTGGTCGGGGCCGGGCGTGGTGGTCATCAGGGCGAGGGATTCGGCTCGCAGGTCGTAGCCGCCGAAGTTCTGCGGGTTGGAGCCGGTGGCGACGGCGAGGTAGAGGAGTTTGCCGGTGGCGCCGGACACTCGGACGCCGGGCTGGCCCCAGTCGTCGTAGCTGTTGTAGGAGCGGACGTGGGCGGCGACGTAGGCGGTCGCCTTCGCGGCGATCTGGGGCTCGGCGCCGGTCGCCTTGAGGGCGATCACCGTGTCGACGGTGAGGCCCCAGTCGGTGAAGCCGTACTGGTCGTTGTAGATCCCGCCTTGGGCGTCGAGCTGGGAGGCCTGCCACTCCGCAGCGTGGACGCTCGCGGGCGACGCGGCCTGGGCGGGGGCGGTGAGGCCGGTGAGCACGACGGCTCCGGCGGCCAGGGGGATGAGCAGGCGCCTGACGGCGATGCGCATGGAAGGGCCTTTCGCTTGATCGCGAATGCCGCCGTGGATCCGCCGGGCACACCGAACCCCACCCGCGCCGGAGGCGCGTGAGCAGGGGGTGCGGACCTGGCGATCCGGACTCCGTCCTGTAGACCACGACAGTGAGAGTCGACGGCACCCCGGCAGGGCATTCCGGCTCACGGCCCTGGTTCGGGCCGTCTACGGTTGCGGGTCAGCGCCGGGTTCGGACCGGCTTCCCCCTGCCAGGACGCGTATGGAGATTGTCATCGGCAGCGTAAGGCGTACGGGAGGTGATCGTCCAGTGCGGATCCGGCCGGTAACGCCTGGCGCGTCCAGTCTTGGGCTGTGAGGGCGGTTCCATCCGGAGCTGTTCGTCTCTGACGGCACTCATCTCAACCGGAAGGGGCGGCGGTTGTGAGCCCCGGACACCAGGTCAGCCCTCGCCCAGCTCGACGCGAAGCGTAAGCGCGGGGCACCATCGGCCTGCCCGGTCCGGTCGCCCTCCCTGGATCCCCGTCCGGCTCGATATGACCGGACGCGGAGGCGGGCCGGGACCGGACGCGGGGGGCGGTGTGACCGGACGCGGAGGCGGGGGCGTCAGCTCAGGGACGCGCGGGTGAGCCAGAAGTCCAGCAGCGCGGAGTCACCGACGACCTTCACCCGGCCGCCGGCGGCGGGCAGACGGCGGTAGAGGGTGAGCAGGACGTCGGTGAGCGGGCCGAGCACCGTGACGGTGGCCTCCCCGCCGCCGGCGCGGCCGAAGGTGAAGCCGTCCGCGCCCAGCTCGATCAGCCAGGCGGCGTCCGCGTCCGTGGCCTTCAGCCCGATGGTCTCCCCGGAGCCGCGCAGCTCCGCAAGCGCCGGCATCCCGCCCGCCTGCTGGCCCTTGAACAGCTCCAGCAGCTCGTCGATCGCGTCGGCGGCCAGCTCGGGCGCTAGGGCGTAGTCGCCGCCCACCGCGAGGGCGACGTCGGCGCGGTGGACGACGATGTCGTGCACGGCGCGGCGGACCCAGAAGGTCGTGTTCCCCTGGAACCCCCACACGGTCGCCTCGGCGTCCGGGCCCGCCGCGCGCAGGGCGGCGGTGTAGGTCTCGGCGCCCTCGGAGAACCAGGCGTCCAGCTCGGCCCAGTCGTCGGTCCCGGGCCCCGCGAGCCCGGCCACCTGCGCGGCCGGGTCGCTCACCGGCGTGCCGGTGCGCACGGCCGTCCCGACCGTGCGCAGGTTGCCCCCGATGTGCCGGACGAGCGAGGCGAGCGTCCAGCCCAGGCACGTCGGCACCGGCACGGACGGCTCGGACCCCTTCACCAGTTCCCGGAGCATGCCGCTCTGGTCGATGATCTCGTCGCAGTACCGGTCGTGCCCCAGGGGTGCCATGTCGGTGCTCCTCGTTCGCCGCGCCCGCCCTGGGCGCGTCGGTTCGAGGATATTTCCGGCCGCGACGGCGAGACAGGGCCGCGCGGCCGTTCCGGGGTCATCAGTGGCGCGGGCCAGGGTACTGCCGGGGCAGCTCGTAACCACGGGCGGCGAGCACCCCGCGCAGTCGGTCGGGGTAGTCGGTGATGATGCCGTCCACGCCGTCGTCGATGAGCTTGTTCATCGTAGGCTCGTCGTCGATCGTCCACGGGACGACCTTGATGCCCATCCGGTGGGCCTGGTCGACCATGGCCTTGGTGACGTAGGGGACGTACGTGGGGTCGGTGACCTTGCCGTTCTGCGGGAAGCCGTGCACCGGCGAGAACGCGGAGGCGCCGAAAGACTTGATCGCCTTCAGCGGGTCGCCGCCGAAGTCGTCGATGTCGATGCCGCCGAGCCACGGCGAGGCCCCCGGCTTCCCGGTCTGCAGGAAGTCGTAGTTGGTCAGCGCGACGAGCGGCAGACGCGGCTCGACCTGGCGCATCCGCATCAGCGCGCCCCAGTCGAAGCTCTGGATGGTGACCTGACGCTCGATGTGGGCCCGCCTGATCTCCTTGACGGCCACCTGGACGAACTGCTCGCGCGGCGCGGTCTCGGCGGGCGCCCCGGCCTCCACCTTGGTCTCGACGTTCAGCTTGACGTCGTGCGCGCGGAACTTCTTGACCAGGTCGAACACCTCGCTCAGCAGTGGCATCCGCGCGCCGGGGGCGGGCCGCTGCGCGGGGAAGTCCGGCAGCGTCCTCGACCCGCAGTCCAGCGTCCTGACCTGCGCGAGGGTGAGCGTGTTGATGTACTTGCCGACGTAGGGGTACTCCGGGTCGCCCGGGGTCACGGGGCCGGTGTCCTGGCACTTGCGGCCGTCCACCTTGCGGTCGTGGGTGACGACGGCCCTGCCGTCCTCGGTGATCTGGATGTCCAGTTCGAGGGTGCTGACGCCGACGCGCAGCCCGTTGGCGAAGGAGTCCAGCGTGCTCTCCACCACGAGCCCGAGCCCGCCGCGGTGCGCCTGGAGGTCGAACCGCTTACGCCCGCCGTGACGGCCCTGCTCGCCCTGCTCGTCCCGGTCGCCCTGCTCGCCCTGCCGGCCCTGGTCGCCTTGGTCGCCGGCGAGGGGCGCGGCGTCCTGCGGGACGCCGGTCGGGGGCGTGGCGGGGTCGGCGAGCGCCGCTCCCTGGGCGGCGGGGACGAGCAGGCCGGCCAGGACGGCGGCGGTGGCCAGGGTACGGGATCTGATCATCGTGAGTCGCATCCGTTCTGATCGGGATCTCGGTGCATCCGCCAACCTGCCGATCATGGGTGACCCTCGGGGAAACGTCCGACGAAGACGCCCGTCCAGTCGCGTGTCCGTTCGGTACGCCGGACCCGCCATCCGGTCAGCTATGTCCGGATATATCAGGCGAAATCGGGTCCGTGCGGGTGGGAATCGGGTCGGCGCGTACGTCCTGGCGGGCGAGCTCGCCGCCGCCGGGGGAGACCACCGGGCGGGGTTCGCCGCCTACGAGGAGGTGATGCGCGGCTACGCCGCGGAAGCCGTCCTGCTGAGGAGGCCGAGGTCAGCGGACCCCGCGCGGGCGGAACTGGACGCTGATGCGGGGGCCGATGGCCCGGGCGGACTTGGGCACGGCGTGCTCCCACGTGCGCTGGCAACTGCCGCCCATGACGATCAGGTCGCCGTGGCCGAGGTCGTGACGCAGCGCGTGGCCGCCGCCGTTCGGGCGCAGCAGCAGGGCGCGCGGCGCGCCGACCGAGATGATCGCTACCATCGTGTCCTCATCGGCGCCCCGCCCGATGCGGTCGCCGTGCCAGGCGACGCTGTCGCGCCCGTCGCGGTACAGGCACAGCCCGGCGGTGCGGAACGGCTCGCCGAGCTCCCGCGCGTAGTGCGCGTTGAGCGCGTCACGGGCCTGGTCGAGCACCGGGTCGGGCAGGGGCTCGTCCTCGTCGTAGAACTTCAGCAGCCGGGGGACGTCGACCACGCGGTCGTACATGTGGCGCCGCTCGGCGTGCCACGGCACGACCCGCTCCAGCCGGGCGAACAACGCGTCGGCGCCGGCGATCCAGCCCGGGCGGACGTCGACCCACGCGCCGTGGTCGAGCAGGGTGCGCTTCACCGTCGGCCCGAGGGGGCCGGGGCCGGGCTCGTCGCACATGTCCAGCAGCGAGGCCTGGAATGGTGCGGTCATAAGCCCAGCATACGGTATGTATTCAAACACACATTCGATCAACGCCCCAGTCGCGTGGCGGGCGGCCGGGCGAGGGCGTGGCGGGCCGCGCTCAGCGCCCGCCCACGCCCGTCGTCTGCGGGTGGCGCGCGTGGGCCGCGGGCCGCTCGGCGCCGTGCCGCGCGGGCCCGCCGCGTCCGGGGCTGGGAACCACGATGGCCGTCATGATCAGGCCGCCCTCGGCCGACCAGCGCCCCGAGAAGGCCGTCAGCCGCTGGCCGCGCACCCGGGGGCCGGTCACGCGCAGCCACGCCGAGAAGTTGCCGTGCAGCGGGTCGATGTTGATCATGATGTCCTCGAAGTCCAGCCACCGCTTCGTCAGCGGGAACCAGGCCTTGTACACGGCCTCCTTTGCGCAGAACAGCAACCGGTCCCAGTGGACGCGGGGATGGCGGGCGGCGAGCTTGGCGAGGCTCTCACGCTCCTCGGGCAGCGAGATGGCCGCGAGGACGCCGCCCACGAGGGGCTCGTTGGGCTCGGCGTCGATGCCGATGGTGGTCACCTTCGCCGAGACGCCGACCACGGCGGCCCGGTAGCCGGTGCAGTGCGTCATGCTGCCCACGACGCCCGGCGGCCACTGGGGCTCGCCCCGCAGGCCGGGCAGCACCGGGCTCGGCCGCATGCCGAGCTTGCGCATCGCGTCGTGCGCGCACACCCGTACGGTGCTGAACTCCTTGCGCCGGACCTCGTCCGCGTGCGCGATCGACATCTCCTCCTCGGGGAAGAGAATCGGATCGGGCGGATCGGTGAACACGTCGACGGCGACGACACTGTCCGGCAGAATAGACTTGATCATGGTATCTCGCACCCCGTGAAGAACCGCCCGAGCGGATCGCCCTGGCGCACGCCGCCGAACCCCGGCCGGAGCGACGGCCTCTCAGCGGTCTCCCGGCCGCGGGAAACACGCAAAGGGAGAATGGCGGCCCCCGGGGACCTTTGAATGCTCACATGGGTAGCGTTCACGTTCCCAGCGTATCGACGCGGAAGTTCCAGCGGAAATCAATACCGGTGTTTCTTGGGGTGCGCGATCACGTCCCGCCAGGGCGGCGCGGGCGGTGGGTAAGGGTTCTCGCAGGGGATCGGCGGCGGGAATTCCGTCGCTCCCGAGAGGCTCGCCGCCGTTTCGGTTTCCCTCGGCGAATGGCCGTGACCTGGGCCTTCGTCCGATGTGCGGGCCTTTGCGTGCCGTCCGGCATTCGGCCCGCCACGGAAAGGGCTCTCTGCGAGATGCGTGCGCATCGTATATCAGGTATTCCATGAGACAAAGGCCCGGAATGAAATCGAGACCGAATGGCGGCCGGGCGGACCCGCCGGCCGGGGAACCGTGCCGCCCGCGCGATTTAGACGGCGGCGCGGGGTAATCGCCGCGGGCGTCCCCCCGGCTGCGCCGCGGCGTGCCCGCATCCTACCGCGCGGACCTGCTGCTCGTCCGCATTGTCTGGAAAAGCGGTATCCGCGTGTCGTACGCACCCGAACGGGTGACCGGAGCCGCGCCGCCGCCCTTCTCGGCCGGGGAGCCCGTCTTCGTCAGCGGGCGTCCCCGCCTTCCCCGCCTTCCCTGCCTTCCTCAGCCGACGAGCTCGCCCGACTCGCCCATGCGCTCCCCGTGGCGCACCCCGGCGGCCGGGCCGTCCCCCGCCGGCGCCTCCCCCTCGTCGCCCCCGCACCGCGCGGCACCGGCCCTCTCCAGCATGGACGTGGCCCGTGCCTCCCACGCCGGCGCGTGCATCGACCGGAACAGGGTGAGCGCCTGCTCGAGGTGGACGACGGCGTGCTCGGCGTCGTCGCAGGCCATGGCGAGCTCGCCCAGCCCGAGCAGGGAACGGGCCTCGGCGAGCCGGTCGCCGGTGGACCGGGCCAGCCGCACCGCATGGCGCAGCGCCTCGTCCGCGCGGGCCGTCTCGCCCCGCCGCAGCCGGGCCAGGCCGAGCCCGTTCAAGCTGTACGCCTCCCCGATGGGGTCGCCGATCGTCCGCACCATCGTGAGGGCCGTCTCGAAGATCTCCGCGGCCAAGGCCGGTTCCTGCCAGGCGAGGTAGGTGTCGCCCATCCGGTGCAGCACCTGGGCCTCGACCCTCCTGCTGCCGCCCTCGCGGCTCAGCGCCAGCGCCTCGGACAGCAGGTTGCTGGCCCCCTCCGGGTCGCCGGTCTCCAGGCGGAGCTGCGCCAGGTTGTGCAGCACGTACGCCGAGGCCACCTGGTCGCCCATGCCGGCGAACATGGCCAGCGCGCGCTCGTAGTGGGCCGCCGCCTCCTCGAAGTGGCCGCTCATCCTCTCCAGGAAGGCGATGTTGCGCAGCACCAGCGCGGTGCCCTGGTCGTCGCCGATGTCGGTGAAGAGGCTGATCGCCTCGTCGAAGTCGCGGCGCGCCTCGGGGAACCGCTTCTCGGTGATGTGGAGGGACCCCCGCGAGTACAGCATCGCGGCCTGCCCCCGGACGCTGCCCGCGTGGCGGGCGGCGGCGAGCGCGGTCTCGTGGGTCTCGCGCCAGTCGTCGAGGTAGGCGCGCGACTCGAACAGCGTCACGGCGCTGATCGCCAGATCCCAGCACAGGTCGGCGAACCCGGCCTGCGCCGCCTGGCGGATCCCGGACACCAGCAGCTGGCGCTCCCGCTCGTACCAGGGGAGCGGTTCGGTGACCAGCGCGGCGACCAGGCGCGGGGGCAGCGGCCAGCGCGGGGCGTCGCTGTGGATCTGCACGTAGTCGCCGCCGTACTCGCGGCGGTGGGCGGCCTCGGCGAGGAACAGCAGCGCCCGCAGCACGCGCTCCAGGGCGGCCTTGCGTTCGGCGGGCGTCTCCTCGGCCGCCAGGCGCTCGCGGGCGAACACCCGGATCAGGTCGTGGAAGCGGTACATGCCGTGCACGCCGTTGCCGCCCGCTGTGTCGATGAGCTGCGCGTCGGACAGCTCGTCGAACAGGTCGGCCGTCTGGTCGTAGGAGCGGTCCAGCAGGGCGGCGCCGTTCCACGCCGAGAACGTGCCGGTGTCGAGGATCGCCAGCCGCCGGAAAAGGCGCCTGGCCTCCTCGCCGACGCTCTCGTAGGTCAGCGAGATGCTCGCCCGGATGCCCATCTCGCCGTGGTTGAGCTCGTCGAGCCGCCGGGTCTCGTCCTCCAGGCGGCTGACGAGTTGCTCGATGCGCCAGTGCGGGCGGGCCGACAGCCGGGCCCCGGCGATGCGCAGCGCGAGCGGCAGCTGCCCGCACAGTTCGGCCAGCGCCCTCGCGGCCTCGGGCTCCGACCGTACGCGGGTGGTGCCGGCGATGCGCCCGAGCAGCTCGATCGACTGGTCGGTGTCGAAGATGTCCATGTCGATGTGGATGGCGCCCGCCAGCCCCGCCAGGCGGCTGCGGCTGGTGATGACGACCGCGGAACTGCGGGTGCCCGGAAGCAGCGGCAGGACGTGGCTCTCGCCGGCGGCGTCGTCCAGGACGATGAGGGTCCTGCGGTCGGCGAGCAGCGCGCGGTACATCTCGGCGCGCTCCTCCAGCCCGTCCGGGATGGAGTTGCCAGGGACGCCGAGCGCGCGCAGGAACCGCTCCAGCACGTGCATCGGGCTGACCTGCCGGGAGGCACCCCCGTGCAGGTCGGCGAAGAGCTGGCCGAACGGGAAGCGGTCGGCGACGGCGTGCGCGGCGTGCACGGCGACGGTGGTCTTGCCGATGCCGGCCTTGCCCGCGATGACGATGACCGGGACGGCGAATCGGGAGGGGTCCTCGAAGGCGAGGGCCAGCTCGCGCTGGATGGCGTCGACCTGCTTGGCGCGGCCGGTGAAGTCGGCGATGGCGTTCGGCAGCAGGCCCGGCACCGGGAAGGACGGTGCGGGGGGCGGTTCGGCGGGGACGCTGGTGACCTCGGCGGGCGCGTCCAGGCTGTCGTCGGCGGTGAGGATCGCCTGTTCCAGGCGCTGGAGCTGCTCGTTGGGCTCGATGCCGAGTTCCTCGATCATCGTCTCGCGGGCCAGCCGGTACACCTGGAGCGCCTCGGCCCTGCGGCCGGAGCGGTAGAGGGCGAGCATGAGCTGGCCGCGCAGGCGCTCACGCAGCGGGTACCCCTCCACGAGCCGGGTGAGCTCGCCGACGAGCTGCTGGTGCCGGCCGAGGTCGAGTTCCAGCTGGACGCAGTCCTCGTTGGTGAGGATGCGCTCCTCGTTCAGCCGGCTCGCCGCCGCCTGCACCGGCCTGCTGTCGATGCCCTCCAGGGCCTCCCCGCGCCACAGGGCCAGGGCCTCGCGGTAGTGGTTGACGGCCTCGTCCGCGGCGCCGGCCTCCCGGGCGCGGCGGGCGCGGGAGGTCAGTTCCTCGAACCGCCGCATGTCCAGTCGGCCCTCGTCCACGCGGATGGTGTAGCCGCGCGACTGGGTGGAGATGATGTCCGGATCACCGTTGGCGGCGAACAGCCGCCTCAGGGACGAGATGCAGATCTGGACCTGGGCCCGTGACGTCGGCGGCAGGTCGTCACCGTAGATGGCCTCCGCGAGGCGGTCGACGGTGACCACCCGGTTGGCGTCCAGCAGGAGGTTGGCCAGGGTGATCCTCTGCCGCGTCCCTCCGATATCGAGCCGTTCCGTGCCCGCGAACACCTCAAGTGGTCCCAGAATGCGGAACTCCACCTGCTTACTCCTTGCCAGAAAACCTACGGACCCACCCGAAGTCTTCACGCTCTCAGGCCTACTGGGGCAAGTATCAGGTGCGCCACCTCAGGGCGGGCCGGGCCGGGTCGTGGAGAGGACCGCCTGGTGAGGCGCGCAGGGATCAAGCCCTATCCCTCTCCTTCCGAACCACTACCGCTTAATCCCGTATACTACAAGTTTGCCGTTACAGCAACTGGACGGGTATTTACGCACCAGATATCCCATCTGGGGTGGTCTGTTAAACCGGGGAAAGCGCGGCTTTCCGGATAACCGTGGGGAACGTGCGCGCGAAGAGCCGGGTTCGCGACCGGGAAGCCGGAGGATGCTCCAGTTGTCGCGTTTCGCGTCGGCTCCGAAACGCTGCGTGATCCGCCTCCTCGCGCGCTTCCGGACGCGAGGCGATGGCGGCTCGTCTGTCAAGTGCGACGCGGAAATCGGGGGCCACACGGAACTCCGGGCGCGTGGGAGAGCTCCCGCGGGTGATCGCCCGATGTAGCCTTTGCCCTGGCGGGAAACCTCGGCCACCACCTCTTTCCAGGCCCTGACCGCCGATTCGACCGCCGGAAACGGTAGGGGTTCCGCTGGGGTTCTGGGCGGTTCGGCACCGGCTTAGCATCGAATCGATCGAGCTTGCATGGATTTTATACGGGCGAATGAGGTGGTGTGTCTGGGCGGTTTATTCGCGGCAAGTCCCCACGCGGGCAAGGGCCATCGTGCGAACGCCACTCGCGCGGTGGCCTTGCTTTTCACGTGCGAACCGCGACCGTGTGAACACCGCCACCGAGAACGGGGCCGCCGGAATGAGGAAACGGAGACGGAACGGCCGGTCGACAGGCCGGGAATCCGTTTCTCCGATCGGGCGGCCTCGCGCGGTGAATATCACGGAAACGGGCGTCGTGAAATCAACGCGGCCGGACGTGGCCGGGCTCCGAGCGCCATTTCACCGCCCGCGCTCGTGGCGGTGACGATCCATTCTCGAGCGAGGCCCAGGAGGAACGAGTCTCCGGAAGGCACGGCCTCGCCCGCAGCACCTCCCCGATGCGAGGACCACAGCTCGCACCCGTCAAACCCGAGGAGTGAAGATGCCCCGCCGTCTGTTCACCTCCGAGTCGGTCACCGAAGGCCACCCGGACAAGATCGCCGACCAGATCAGTGACGCCGTTCTCGACGCCATGCTCAAGGGCGACCCGAAGAGCCGCGTCGCCGTCGAGACCTTGATCACCACCGGCCAGGTGCACGTCGCCGGTGAGGTCACCACCCAGACCTACGTCGACATCCCCGGCCTGATCCGCGACACCATCCTGGAGATCGGGTACGACGCCTCGCACAAGGGCTTCGACGGCGCCTCGTGCGGTGTGTCGGTGTCCATCGGGGCGCAGTCCCCCGACATCGCCCAGGGCGTGGACGACGCCTACGAGGTCCGTGAGGGCGAGGGCACGGACGAGCTGGACCGGCAGGGCGCAGGCGACCAGGGCCTGATGTTCGGTTACGCCTGCCGGGAGACTCCGGAGCTGATGCCGCTGCCGATCACGCTGGCGCACCGCATGGCGCGGCGGCTGTCGGAGGTGCGCAAGAACGGCACGGTGCCCTACCTGCGTCCCGACGGCAAGACCCAGGTGACCATCGAGTACGACGGCGACCGTCCGGTCCGGCTGGACACCGTGGTCGTCTCCACCCAGCACGCCCCCGGCATCGACCTCGCCGACCTCCTCACGCCGGACATCAAGGAGCACGTCGTCGACCCCGTCCTGGCCGAGCTGGAGATCGACACCGAGGGGTACCGGCTGCTGGTGAACCCGACCGGCAAGTTCGAGATCGGTGGGCCGATGGGTGACGCGGGCCTGACCGGGCGGAAGATCATCGTGGACACCTATGGCGGCATGGCCCGTCACGGGGGCGGGGCGTTCTCGGGCAAGGACCCGTCCAAGGTGGACCGCTCGGCGGCGTACGCGATGCGCTGGGTGGCCAAGAACGTGGTGGCGGCGGGGCTGGCCGACCGGGCCGAGGTCCAGGTGGCCTACGCGATCGGCAAGGCGCAGCCGGTGGGTGTGTTCGTGGAGACGTTCGGCACCGAGACGGTCGAGGTGTCGCGCATCCAGGATGCCATCCTGCGCGTGTTCGACCTGCGCCCGGCCGCGATCATCCGTGACCTTGACCTGCTTCGCCCGATCTACTCCCAGACCGCCGCCTACGGCCACTTCGGCCGCGACGAGTTCCCCTGGGAGTCCACCGACCGCGCCGAGGCACTGCGTCAGGCCGTCTAGGAGCACACCGTAACCGGCTTCCGCGAGCACATGGCCCGGCGTTTCCTGATCGCCGGCGGCGCGATGGGCGCCACGCCGGGTCGGCCGCGTGGACACCAATGCGTCGATCGTGCAGACGTGTCAGGACCTGTCGCAGGTGAAGGCGGCGGCGCGTCGTGCGGTGGAGGCGGCGGGTCGTGATGTACCTCCCGAGGCGCCCGGTATCCGCTCTCTCCGGGTGAACCGGGCGCCGCGCACGCGGGGTTCGTCGCCGGCCTCGAACCTCGCCATCGGTGACCGGACTGCGCCGCCGATCGTCCTGGATTCCACCGAACCGGCCGTGCTCCAGGCCGGCCTGAAAATGCCCGGCGGCGCCGCGATCGTCAATTCGGTGAACCACGAGGACGGCGACGACCCCGAGTCCCGATTCACCGGGATCACGCGCCTGGTGAAGGAGCAACGGCGGCGCGGTGGTGGCCATGGCCATCGGCGAGGATGGGCAGGAAGTGGAAACCGCGCGTCGCCACGCGGTTGATCGAGAATCCGACAGCCGATAGGGAATGGCCGGCCGGGGACATCATCGACCGCCTCACCATCCCGCTCACCGGTCAGGAGGAGACGCGGCCCGACACGATCAAGGCCATTCGCGAATTGAAGCGCCGTTATCCGGCCCTCCAGGCCACTTCCGGGTCGTCGAATATCTCGTTCTGCCTGGATCCGGCCGCTCGTGTGGTGGTGAACCCGGTGTTCTTGAACGAAGTGTGTGAACGCGCCGCCGGATTCGGCGATCGTGCCCCGCGCGGCGTGACGCGCCCGCGAAGGACGGCGTCGCGCCCCTCACCCGTACATGATCAGGGCCCAGGACAGGCACCCCAGCGCGGCGGTGGACGCCATCGCGCGCACGACGTTCCAGCGGACCCACCTGGGCTCGAAGCGCCCGCGCACCGCCCCGGGGTCGGCGATCCGCGCCGGATCCCCCGCGGCGTTCAGCGCGTTGTTCAGCGGGATGTGGATGGCGAAGGTGATCGCCAGCATCGCCCCGTACACCACCAGCGCCGCCGCGATCCACGGCAGCGCGTCGCGGTGCCGCTCGTCCAGGTGCACCACGATGGCCGCGGCGGTGAGCAGGGGAGCGCCGGCGAACCCGGCGGCGAACCAGCCGTTCAGGATGACGACGTTGATCCGCTGCATCACCCGGATGTACGTGCGGTCGTCCACCTGTCTCAGCGCGAGCATCACCGAGCACGCGTAGGCGTAGAACAGGCCCGCGACCAGCCCTGTGGTGATCGTCGCCGCGATCAGCACGGCCTGCCGTAGCGCGTCCACTTTCGCCTCCTCACCGCGCGGGCGCGCCCCGCGCGGCGCCCGGCCCTGCCATTCAAGCGGCCGTCCCCGGAGACGGACCATGGCCGAGAAGCGCGGCGGCATGTTCGAGCGTCTACCATGTGGCCATGGACGCGCTCGCGAGCCTGCTGGACGGGCCGAGGGCCCGGGGAGCCTTCTTCATGCGTTCGATCATGACCCCGCCGTGGTCGCTCCGCGTCCAGGACCGCGCGCCGCTGACCCTGGTCGCCATGGTGCGGGGCGACGCCTGGGTGGTGCCCGGGACGGGCGCGCCGGTCCTGCTGCGTCCCGGGGACGCCGCCGTCATCCTCGGGCCCGAGCCGTACACGATGGCGGGGGACCCGGCCACGCCGCCGAGGGCCGTCATCCATCCGGGGCAGCGCTGCACCACCCCCGAGGGAGAGCCGCTGACCGGCGTCATGGACCTCGGCGTCCGCACCTGGGGGGACAGCCCCGACGGGCCGGTCATGATGCTCACCGGCACCTACCAGATGCGGGGCGAGATCAGCGGCCGGCTGCTCGCGGCCCTGCCGGGCCTGCTGGTCCTGGCGGGCGACGCCTGGGACAGCCCGCTCATCCCGCTGCTCGCCGCCGAGATCGTCAAGGACGAGCCGGGGCAGGAGGCGGTCCTGGACCGGCTGCTCGACCTGCTGCTGATCGCCGTCCTGCGCGCGTGGTTCGCCCATGCGGGCATCGGCGCCCCCGCCTGGTACCGCGCGTACGGCGACCCCGTGGTGGGCAGGGCGCTGCGGTTCATGCACAACGCGCCCGAGCATCCCTGGACGGTCGCCGAACTGGCCGCGCGGGCCGGGGTCTCGCGCGCGGCGCTGGCCCGCCGCTTCACGGGGCTCGTCGGCGAGCCGCCCATGGCGTACCTGACCGGATGGCGGCTCGACCTCGCCGCCGACCTGCTGCGCGAGACGGACGCGACCGTGGAGGCCGTGGCCCGGCGGGTCGGGTACGGCAGCTCGTTCGCGCTGAGCACCGCCTTCAAACGGGTGCGAGGGATCAGCCCCCGCGACCACCGGGCCGCCGTGGCGGTCGGCGAATAAAGGGTTGTCAAGGCTGCTGTCACGGTCCACAGGCGAATCATCCTCATAACCGAAAATACGAGCCGACCGATATTCACGGCGCTTTTCTGAAGGCGCCGGGTGTCCGGTCCGCGGACGCGGGATCGTCATCCGAATTCGGTTCGGAATTGAGGGGGACCCAGAAAGATCGCCGCGTACGGCCGTGCCCGTGCCGCGAGAACCCTCCCGGCCGGTTCCCCGCCCAGCCGCGAGAAAGGCCTTGCGGACATCCGTTTACTCGTCCTATGGTGGCCACCACCGAAAGATCCGGTAACCGGGGAACGGGCCCGAACGGGCCGAGAGATTGGCCACATGTCATCACGGGGATGACCACGCCGAATGGGGCCGAGGGCGGCCACCGGTCTGATCGGCGACCATTCAGGCGGCGTATATGAGGTGCCGGCGGACCGCGAGAGCCGGCAGTCGCGTACCGGCCCGTAAACGGCCGGAGATCCCGCGCGGATCGCATGGGCTGTCATGACCCGAGTAATCATCCGTCGCGCCTATGTGCTCATGCACGAGTGAACGCGGGTGCGCCCGGTCGCCTCGCCGGACGTCGCGACCGGGGACCACGAGCCTAGGGAACGCCATGGACACGACCGACCACCGCCGACGCCGGCTGGGCCCCGGCGACCCCGGCTACGACGCGGCCCGCGCCGTGTGGAACGGCATGTACGACCGCCGCCCCGCGTTCGTCGCCCGCTGCCACACCGCCGCCGACGTCAGCGCGGCCCTGCGGCACGCCGCCGACGAGACGCTGGAGGTGACCGTCCGGGGAGGCGGACACGGCGTCGCCGGGACGGCCGTCGCCGACGGAACCCTCATGATCGACCTGTCGCCGATGCGCGTAGTCACCGTCGACCCCGTGGCCCGGGTGGCGCACGCGGCGGGCGGATGCCTGGTGGGCGACGTCGACGCCGCGACCGTGCCGCACGGCCTGGCCTGCCCCCTCGGGACCCACTCGCGGACCGGGCTCGGCGGCCTGGCCCTCGGCGGCGGGTACGGCTGGCTGGCCCGCAGGTGGGGTCTGACCTGCGACCACATCGAGGCGGCGGAGGTCGTCCTGTCCGACGGGTCGATCGTCGAGGCCACCGAGGACCGCCACCCGGACCTGCTGTGGGCGCTGCGCGGCGGCGGCGGCAACTTCGGCGTCGTCACCCGCTTCACCCTGCGCCTGCGCCCCGCCGGCCCGGTTCACCACCAGGTCGCCGTGTACCCGCTGAAGGAGGCGGCGAGCGCCCTGGCCGCCTACCGCGCGTTCGCCCCGCGCCGGCCGCGCGACCTGCGCACCACGGGGTCGTTCCGGTACGCCGGGCGGCAGGACTGGATCCCGGCCCGGCTGCGCGGGACCCCCGCGCTGTTCCTCACCGCGGCCTGGTTCGGCGACCCGGCGGACGGCCCTGCCGCGACCACGCCGCTGTTCGCCACCGCGCCGCCCGCGGGGGCGGTCGCCCGGGTCATGTCCCACGCCGGCCTGCAGGCCCTGGGCGACCACGGCGAGCCCTCCGGGCACCGGTACTTCGTCCGGTCGTCCTACCTCGACGCCCTTCCGCCCGGCGCGGCGATCCGGTTCACCGACGCGGCTCGCGAGATGCCCTCGCCGCTCTCGTCGATCGGCTTCGAGTATCTGCGGGGCGCCGTCACCGACGTCCCCGACGAGGATTCCGCGTTCCCGCGCCGCGACGCCGCATACATGTGCACCGTCTCGGCGCAGTGGACCGCCCCGGAGGCCGACGCCGAGAACACCGCCTGGGCGCGCCGGACGGCGGACCGGCTGAGGCCGTTCGCCTCGCGCGGCGGGTACGTGAATCACCTGCAGGACGAGAACGAGGGGAGGGTCCTGGAGGTGTACGGGACCGCGCGCCACCGGCGGCTGGCGGCCGTGAAGAAGGCCTACGACCCCGGCAACGTCCTGCGCCACAACCACAACATCCCGCCCGCCGCCGACAGCTGACCGCCGGGCCCCCGCCGGCCGGGGCCGGTCAGGGCTGGTCGACCAGCAGGCTGTAGGTCCCGGTGAGGGTGTGCCGGGAGGTGGTTCCCGCGCGCACCCGGGAGGCCGCGCGCAGGAAGCCCGGCTTGCAGTTCTCGCCGGAGTAGAGGATGGCGTCGGCGTTGGTGCCGTTGGTCACCGTGACCAGGCTCATCAGCGGGAACCGGGGCAGGACGTAGCAGCCGGGCTTGGGGTGGACCAGCTTGGTGCGGGGCAGGCGCTCGGTCTCCACGAGGAGCTCGCCGGCCGTGTTGTCGTCCCCGCGTCCGGCCGCGGACCCGGTGCCGGCCACAGTGCCGGACCCGATGCCGACCGCGGACCTGGGTACGGATCCGATGCCGGGCGCGGTGCCGGGTACGACGCCGGACGCCGTGGCCGGCCACGGGGCCGCGAGGGTCAGAGGCGCGGCGGCGAGCAGGACGGTGAGGGTGGTCAGGGCACGTCGCATGGCATTCTCCTCGGCCGTTGATCTTCACCGCTCCCCATCGTAACCGAGAGTGACAGATCGATCACTGAGGCTGCTCGTTACTTCTAGCCAGGACGACGTGTGGTTTTGCCGTCCATCTGGTGCCGTCGCGGCCGTCGCTAACGGATTGGTGGAGTTCGGTACATGCGCGATCTCTGTGCGTGACGATGCGGTGCATGCGGAAATGGGCGTGGATCGCGGGTGTGGCGCTGCTCGTGGTGGCCGGGGTGTTCGCGTGGCGGGGGCTGCCCGGTGCGACGTGGGGCGACGTCGATCCCTCGGGCGTCGTGCTCGGCCTGGCCGGGCTGGCCCTCGCGGTGATCGGGACCATCGCGGCCGTCGTGGCGATCCGGCCGACGCTGCGCAGCCAGTGGATGGCCGACACGGACGTCGACGCCTGGGCCCAGCGTCTGGCCGTCATCGTCTACCAGGCCGAGACGACCCAGCTGACGCAGTTGCTCGCCGGGCAGGGCCGCCGCATCGACGTCCGCTTCGTCCTCACTCCCGCACCCGGTCACCCCGCCGACGGCGCCGCGCCGGAGGGCACCCTGAAGGCGGTGACCGCCTACTTCCGGGATCTGCGGCCCCAGCGCCTGGTCATCACCGGCGCGGGCGGCTCGGGCAAGACCGTCCTGGCCCTCGAACTGATCCTCACCCTGCTCGAACCCCGGATCCACGGCTCGGCCGGCGGCGGCCCCGTCCCGATCCGCATCCCCGCCGCGGGGTGGAACCCGGGCAAGGTGCCGGTCAAGCGCTGGCTGGTCGGCCATCTCGTCGGCACCTTCCGCCTCAGCGAGGTGACGGCGCGCGCCCTGGTCGACGCGCATCGCATCCTGCCGGTGATCGACGGCCTGGACGAGATGGACGAGTCCCCGGCCCGCGGCGTCAAGTCCGAGGCCGGTAAGGCCCTGCGTGCGCTCAACAAGTACCAGGACGGGAGCACCAAGGCCCGCCTCGTCCTGACCTGCCGCACCGCCCAGTACGAGACCCTCACCGGCGGCGGCGCCTGGGCCCACGACGCGGCCCGCGTCGAGCTGGCTCCCGTCACCCCCGCCCAGGCGAGATCGTTCATCGAGTCCGTCTCCGGAACCCATCAGATGCCGCGGTGGCGCCGGGTGCTCGACGCGCTGGACGACCCGGTTCACCCGCTGGCCGCCGCCCTGAGCACTCCCTGGCGGCTGACCCTCGCCACCACGGTGTACCAGCCGGATCCGGAAACCGGCGAACACCCGCGTGATCCCGCCTACCTGGCCTCCCTCAGCACCGACGAACAGATCAGCGAGCACCTGCTGAGCCTGTTCATCCCCTCACTCACCGCCGCCGCCACCGCCGCCGAGGCGAACCCCCACGGGTACCGGCCCGAGCAGATCCACCGCTGGCTCCATGTCCTGGCCCGCTACCTGCACGCCAACAGACGGCGGAAGGCTTTGTACGGCAAGACCCTTTCCACCACCGACCTCGTCCTGCACGAACTGTGGCCTTTGGCTCTCGACCACCCTGGCTTCGCCACCAGGATGCTGACCCGTCCGCGGATCAAGCCGTGGCCCGAGCCGGCACGCCTGAAGCCGGCCCAGTTCCTGACCCGCGAGGTGTTCACGCACCTTCCCTCCACGCTCACGCCCGCGCTGGTGTCCACGTTGCTGGTCGGATCCGAGTTCGGTCCGCTTCTGGGGCTCATGGCCGGGTTCGTGGCCGGCCCGGTCTCCGCGCTCACGGTCGGCCTGCGCGCCCCGGGGCTGCGGAGCGGAGTCGACCCTCGCGAGCCGGTACGCGACGACCGGAGGGCGGCGATCACCGTCGCCGTGGCCAACGGGAGCGCACTGGGTTCGGCCCTCGGCCTCATCTCCGGACTCGTGCTCGGCCTCGCGCCGGGAATCGCGTTCGGCCTGGTCGGCGGCCTCCTGCTCGCCGTCAGCTGCGGACTCGTCGTCGCCGCCAGAGGCACCCCCAACCTCGGCGGCGCCGCCCTCCGCTACACCCTGTTCCGCCTCTCGACCCGCGGCGCCCTTCCCCGTCGCCTCCCCGACTTCCTCCACTGGTGCTACGCCGACGCGGGCCTCATGCGCGTGGCCGGCATCGCCTACCAGTTCCGCCACCGCGAACTCCAAGACCACCTCGCCACCCACCCCGCCCCCGCCCAGGACTAGCTAGGGCTGCCATTGGCTCTGCAGCACCTGGCCAAGCCGGCCGACCAGAAGCAGGCGCTGGAGAATCCACGCTGAGGCTCGCCGTGCAAGAGCGCCGCCAAGCCGACGTCCAAAATCAGAAAGTCAGCCAAGCCAAGGGCTCATCACGTGAAGTTTGCTTCCTTTGCGGCCTTCGCCAGGCTCGCCCCGCATCAGCGGCCGGGATCTCCCGGTCCTGGCTCTATACTCAGCCCGACATCCGCGACCAGATCCAGTGCCTCCGCGGGGCTACCTGGCACGCATCCGGCCCCACGATCCCCGCAGGCCAGCGCGCCAGCGAAGGGTCCTTACGAACCCGCCTGAAGACCGCGCTCGAACGCAATCGCGCGCTTACCGACGAGAACGCCCGGCTACGCCGCCAGCTCGCCCGAGCGCTCGGCGGCCAGCGAGTGCCCGAGAAGAAAGTAGCCGGTCTGATACCTTGATCGATTGCGAGGAACCTTCTCCGGGAGTTGTTTCGGACATGTCATCGAACGCCAGCACTTCACGTCGGCGCCCTGGTGGGCGTACTGCCGACGTGCGCCAACGGGTTCTCGACGCGGCGGTTGAACTCATCGCCGAGAACGGCGTCACCCATGTCAGGTATGCCGACGTTGCCGATCTCGCCGGCGTGCACAGGTCGAGCTTATATCGCAACTGGCCGGAACAGACGTCGTTGATTCGAGAAGCGATTCTGATGACGGTCGAACAGCAGGTTCCGCTCCACGACACCGGTGACCTTAGAGCTGACTTGGTGGACTTTCTGTGCGCGCTGTCTGACGTCTTCCAGAGCACGACGGGCCGGGCTCTTGCCCGGGCCCTTTACGCCCATGCCACCGAGCCAGAATACAGTGAGATGGTCAGCAGTGTGCTCGACAGCAGGGTCACCATGATGCGCCGCCGTCTCGAATCTGCGGTGGCGAACGAGTCCTTCGTCAGCGTCGATCCATATCTGTTCACCGAGCTAGTGAGTGCGCCGGTCCAGATGTACGCCTCTCGTGGTTACCGCGCCTTCACGCGGGAGGTCGCGGAGGACATCGTCAGTATCGTCCTGGCTGGGGTGCGGAGCACGGCCGACGATCACTCGGTCTGTTGAATGGCGCGAGCCCGCAGACGGGACGTCTGAGGACGTGGTTGCGTGACTTCGGAGTCATCGACTGCTCGTGCACGCGTCCTGTCGGCAAGATCCGGGCCGCCGAGGCGTCAGCGTCGCGGGCGTGTCAGGGAGCCACTGATGAACGTGGTAGCGCCCTGAGGTTGCTGCGACGACTGCGGGTGACGCGCTGATCTCGCTCCGCCCGCAGTCGCCGACTAAGGAGCGCTGATCACCTCACCGAGAGAACGCCTGTTGCTCTCCGTGAGGCCACGACACCGATGAGTGGAGCTTGGATCTCAGGCAAGGGCCACACCCATCCTTGAAGTGGGCTCGCTCAGACCGAGCATTTCGCCAGCGATGGATGAAGCAGGGTTGCTCATCTGACGTTCCCTTCCGGCCGGGGGTGGGGCACTCTGCGTGAACGGTTCGCCGCTCATGCATCCACCCATGCGCTTTAAAACGACAAATCGTCGTGTTAAGGTCTGCTCCACCAAGTGTGTGACGCACGCAACAGGGTTTCGGCATTGTCCTGTCCAGACCGGATTTGACCCTATTCGCCCCCCAGGAGGCTGCAATGCGCGGCTTGATGCAGGACTATCCACTGACGATCGACTCGATCTTTCGCCACGTCGAGCGGCACCACGGCGACGCCCAGATCGTCACCAACGGGTCGGACGGGGTCCAACGGTCCACGTATGCACGGTGGGCTGAGCGAACCCGCAAGCTCGGCGGGGTGCTGGACGCGCTCCAGATCAGTGCGGACGGGCGCGTAGGCAGCTTCGCGTGGAACAGCCAACGGCATCTCGAGCTGTACTTCGCTGTGCCGTGCACGGGCCGCGTTCTGCACACGCTGAACATCCGCTTGTTCCCTGAGCAGTTGACGTACATCGCCAATCACGCCGAGGACGAGGTTCTCTTCGTCGACCGCACCGTGTTGCCGTTGCTGTGGCCGCTGGTCGACACCATGAATACGGTGCGTCACGTCGTGGTCATGGACGACGGGGGCGACAACGAGATTCCGGCGGACCCCCGAGTGCTGGACTACGAGGCACTGCTTGCCGCCGCGGAGCCGGTCGACTTCCACGTCACTGACGAGTACTCGGCTGCGTCTATGTGCTACACGAGCGGGACGACCGGCAACCCCAAGGGAGTCGTCTACTCACACCGCTCAACGTGGCTGCATTCGCTGGCGGCTCAGGTTCCGAATGGGTTCGGCATCGGGGTGGACGACGTGATGCTTCCCATCGTCCCGATGTTCCACGCAAATGCGTGGGGCATCGCGCAGGCAGCTCCGGCAGCGGGCGCGTCGCTCGTGTTTCCCGGTTCCATGATGAGGCCCCAGACGCTGGCCGATCTTCTTGTTGAAGAAAACGTCACCCTGACGGCAGGTGTTCCGACTATCTGGCAAGGGGTGCTGCCGCACTTGGCAGGCCGGCCGCACAAGTTGCGCAAGATCGGGTGCGGCGGCTCAGCAGTTCCCCGGGCACTTTCTGAGGCATATCGGGAGAAGGTGGGACTCCCCATCTTCCAGGCGTGGGGCATGACGGAGACCCATCCATTGGCCTCCAGTGGTGCGCTACCGGCCCGATACGCTTCGGCGCCCGACGAGGTGAAGGCGGCGCAGCGGTCCCGCGCGGGCACGCCCATCTTCGGGGTCGAGGCACGCATCGTCGATGTGGTAACGCTTGAGCCTCAACCCTGGGATGACAGGGCGACCGGCGAGTTGCAGGTGCGTGGGCCGTGGTGCGCGGCTGACTACTATCAGCCGGACACCCCGGGAGCCCTCCTGACCGACGACGGATGGATGCGCACGGGCGACGTGGCAGCGATGGACGAGCATGGCTCCATCCGAATCGCAGACCGCACCAAGGACCTCATCAAGTCGGGCGGCGAATGGATCAGTTCGGTCGATCTGGAGAACGCGATCATGGGTCATCCCAAGGTCAAGGAGGCCGCGGTCATCGCCATCCCGCACCCGAAGTGGGATGAAAGGCCCTTGGCATGTGTCGTCCTCAGGGACGGCGAGCATGCGACGGAGGACGAAATTCTCGACTACCTCGCACCTCTCGTCGCGAAGTGGTGGCTGCCCGACGCGGTGGAGTTCATCGACGAGGTGCCGAAGACCAGTGTCGGGAAGTTCTCGAAGAAGGATCTTCGGGCGCGATTCGTGGGCCTCGGGGCGAACGCGGGTGGTGGCACCACCCGTTAGGTTCCTTCGGAACGTCCTGCACACGTGAAGTGAAACGAGGACCTCCGGGGCTTCAATGGCGCCTTCACTCCGGAGGTCCTCGTCACTCACGCTGTCCACAAGTGGGCGCCATGGCCGACGGGTAGCCGCGCCTGGCGGGCGGCGGTTTCGATCGGCGGAGGGAGCCATGCTGGGAGGATGAGCGATCCGCGGGTCTTGGGAGTCGACGCGTGCAGGACGGGGTGGTTCGGCGTCGCGTTGCTGGGCGGCCGCGCGTCCGCCTTCTACGCGGCCGACATCGCCGATCTCGTCGTCGGAGTCGAGCGTGACGGCGGCCTGCTCGATGTCGTGGCCGTCGACATCCCGATCGGGCTGCCCGATGCCGGTCGCCGGCAGGCGGACGTGCTGGCGCGGGAGGTCGCCGGGCCTCGGTGGGCTTCGGTGTTCATCACGCCGGTGCGCGCGGCCCTGGAGGCCGGTGACTACCGCGGGGCCGCCGAGGTGAACCGGTGGCTGGCCGGCGAGGGCATCTCCCGGCAGGCCTTCGCCCTGCGGCCGAAACTGCTCCAGGTCGACGCGTGGGTCCGCCATGGCGGCCGGCGTGTCGTGGAAGTGCACCCGGAGGTGAGTTTCGCCACCCTGGCCGGAAGGCATCTGACCACCCGCAAGTCCTCCTGGGCGGGGGCGGAGGAACGTCGGCGCCTGCTCGCCGACGCGGGAATCGTCCTGTCCGGCGATCTGGGCGAGGCCGGTGCGAAGGCCGGAGTGGACGACGTGCTCGACGCGGCGATCGCCGCCTGGACCGCCTGCCGGGTCGCCCACGGCGAGGCCAGAACGCTCCCCGACCCGCCCCAGACCTTCAGCGACGGCATCCTCTGCGCCATCCGGGCCTGACCTCCACCCCGGGGGCGGCCACGCAGAAGCCATGCCCGAGGGTCAATCCTCGAACGCCTCCACAGGCACGCAGGGACGGCTGGACGATCGGCGCGGCGCTGACCGCGGCCGGGATCCGGTCATGGCGGACGACCCGGCACCGGGCCCGATCCGTCGAATCATCGAAGCATCGGGCCACACGCCTGGCTTAGCTCGCTTCCGATCCGAGATCGTTTCACCGCCTCGTCGGCCGACCGAGGGTTGCAACTCCAGGACGGAGCGGAGGTCTGGTTCATCGAGCGCCTGTTCGCCATCGACGACGTGCCAGATGCTATCGGTGCCCGGCCGGCTTCTGCCCCACCCGTGCGTCCGCTCTACATGCCTTCCCGCGTCAACCTCACAGCCTCTTGTATCAGTAAAATCTTTGACCTACCCTACTAGGGCAAAGTTGCTGACGCCGATCAGTCATCGACAGCAGCCGAAAGGTGGAGGCTCGCGTCTACCGGGTGCTGAGCGTGGACGAGAACGGTTGTTGACTCGAGCAGGACGGCCCGGTGAGCGACTCACGAGGGAGAAGATGATGGATCTGCCAGAGAGCGGACCGAACACCGAGGACGAGCCGAGCTCGCACAAGAGCTCGATGCCCGAGCACCTGCAGGCCGCGCTGTCAACCGACTGGGATCCTGCTCCGCCGATGCCGCACCCAGCTCGGCCGGACTTCGCCCCGCACGCCGCTCGGCGCCGCGCGGCGGTATCTGAACAGTTCCCCGGCACTCTGGTCGTGGTTCCAGCCGGCTCGAGCAAAGCCCGGGCGAACGACACCGACTACCCGTTCCGCGCCGCGAGCTCATTCACTTGGCTGACCGGCGAGACCATCGCCGACGCGGTACTGGTCATGACGCCGTCCGGCGACGGCCACCACAGCACGCTGTATGTCGCCGAGCACGCCAAGCCCGGCGAACTCGAGTACTTCATGGACTACAAGCACAGCCCCGTGTGGGTGGGCAACGTGCCCAGCGGCGCCAACACCTCCGCCGTGCTGGGCATCGAGGTGCGCCCGCTGCCCGCTCTTGCCGACGACCTGGCCGCCTACCGTGACGACCAGTGTGCCCTGCTGCGCGGGTTCGACAACCGTGTCGACAAACTGCTCGCGAAGGGCAGCGGCGAGATGCTCGGCCGCGCGCTGGACGAGCTGCGACTGGTGAAGGACGAATGGGAGGTTGCGCGGCTGCGGCACGCGTGCGAGGCGACCGCGCGCGGCTTCGCCGATGTCGTCCGCGAGTTGCCCGCCGTTGTCGGCCGTGACGACCTGCGCGGCGAACGGTGGCTCGAAGGCACGTTCTGGCGGCGAGCGCGGCTTGAGGGCAACGAGGTCGGCTACACCTCGGTCGTGGCCTCGGGCCCGCATGCGACAACGCCGCATTGGTGGCGCAACCACGGTGTCGTGCACCGCGGTGCGCTGCTGCTGACCGACATGGGCGTCGAGACCGACGAGCTCTACACCGCCGACGTCACGCGAACCCTGCCGGTCGACGGTGCGTGGACGCCTGCGCAGCTCAAGGTCTACCGGGCCGTCCAGGAGGCGCAGGCCGCCGGCATCGCCGAAGTGAAGGCGGGCAACGCCTTCGTGGCCGCGCACAAGGCGGCGATGTACGTGATCGCCGACCATCTGCACTCGTGGGGCATCCTGCCCGTGACGGCCGACGTCGCGTGCGCCGACGACGAAGAACAGCCCGGCGCCGGTCTACACCGCCGCTTCACGCTGCACGGCACCTCGCACATGCTCGGCATCGACGTGCACGACTGCGCGCTCGCGCGCATGGAGCAGTACCGCACCGGCACGCTCACCGTGGGCCATGTGCTGACCGTCGAGCCGGGCCTGTACTTCCAGACCAACGATCGCGCGGTGCCGCAGGAGTTCCGCGGTATCGGCGTGCGCATCGAGGACGACGTACTGGTAACCGACGGCGAACCGGTGAACCTGTCGGCGATGCTGCCCCGCGACCCCGACGACGTCATCGCCTGGATGCGCGACGCGCAGCACACGCCCGCGATCCCCTGAATTGAGGGGCCCGCTGACTTCCCAGCCACGACGAAGCCGCGGGCTCTTTCGTGGTCGGTGGGAAGCGGTTACGGCAGCAGCCCTTCGTGGCAGGTCTGGGGTCAACAGCGGGCTGCTGCGACCCGGGGCTCCAAAAACGGACTCCGGGTCGCAGCCTCCACCTCGGCTTTCGCGACCAGGTCGAACTCGCTGCGGCCGTGCAGGACGATCTTTCCATGAGGGGCAGAGCCAGACGGGTCCATCCCTCCTCGGCCCCTCAGCGGCAGCAGACCTCGCAGGAGGCGGGCGTGAGGCGTTACCAGGACCCTCGCGATCGCTGGCACCCGCACCGTCCCACTGTTCGCCCCGGGCTCTGCCCGCCCGGCGGACAACCACAGCGTGATCACCGAGTTCCTCGTCGACGACGTGGACCGCATTCACCAGAACCTGACCGGCTTCGTCACCGAGCCCGCCACGATGCCCTGGGGTAACCGGTCCGCTCTACTTTCAGTGACTACTTACACACTTTAACTGCATGGATGGAACTTTCGGCAGGCGCAGGGTCGCCCATCAGGTTCCCGGTACGTGATCCAGGTCCGGGTCGGTCGCCGTGACCCAGGTGGGTTCGTACACGAACAGGCTCAGCTGGTCGTCCGGGAGGTCGACCGCGACGACGTAGCGGAAGCCGGCCGCCTCCGCGGCCTCGGCAGCGATTCGGTCGCCCTCCGCGAGGGCGTTGACCACCCGGCGGCAGCGCGGGTCCGCCAATCGAACGGCGCGTACCAAGGCTCTGAGGAGATCGGGCGTGGCGTCTGCCGGTGCATCGTCGCCGACCCAGATCTCCACGTCATGCGCACCGACCGGGTAGGTCTCGCGCAGTCGGCCGGCCGCGCAGCGCTCCACGCGGACGGTGGCTTCGGCGTCTCCCCGCCGCAGGCGCAGGCCGCCCGCGAAGCGGGTCCACGACTCCTCGGTCGTCCGCCATCCTCCCTCGACGCGGAGGGCGGGCAGGGAAGGGGTCACCGGCATGTCAGTTCTCCTGGTCGATGTGTCGGATGACGGTCTTGTCCGACCCGGTCCCCATCGCCGGTACCGCCGTCCGCCAGGGCGGCGGCCAACCGGGCTGCCTTGTCGTTCAGTTGGGCGTAGGTGAGGTCGCCGCCCGGGTACCGGACGACGGTGCTGTGCCCGTGGTACCGGGCGTTACGGGCCACTGCCGCGGCCGGGTTGAGATCGACCCGCGGCCCTGAGCCGAGCGGCTGCGGGGCCGGAGCGGAGTGCGTGATCACGAGCGGCTCCTCATAGAGCGTCACGGGGGGCGGGCGTCACGAGACCGGGCCCGACGACGCCGACCCCCGCAATACCTGGCTTCAGAGATGGTCGCCGCCCGCGGCCGTCGCGAAGCCGCGGACGCCGATACCGCCGTCGACGTTGATCGCGTGTCCGGTGATCGGACCGCTCTGCGCACCGGATGCGAGCAGCACATACGGCCCGGTGAAGTCACGCGGATCGGTGCTGGAGTCGTGCAGCGGGATGGGCGGCGGCGGAGTGTCCGGGCCCTTCTTCGCGAACGACGCCGAGATCGACCGGTCGGACATCGCCAGGGCCTCGGGGCCGCGCAGGTCGGTATTCATGCCGCCGCAGGCGACGCCGTTGACGCGAACCTTGGGGGCGAGTTCGTAGGCGAGTTCGCGCATCAGGCCAAGGCAGGCGTGCTTGCTGGCGGTGTAGAGGGGGCCGCCGCCGTTGACGTAGAAGGACGCGTTGGACAGGGTCATGATGATGCTGCCGCGGGTCTTGACCAGTTCGCGCCAGGCCGCTTCGGCGGCGAGCAGGTAACCCTTGACGTTGACGGAGAAGATCTCGTCGAACGTGGTGTCCAGTTCCCTGGGGCTGAGGCGGGTGAGCTGGCGCTGGTAGTCCCACATCCCGGCGTTGGTGACGAGGGTGTCGAGCTTGCCGAAGCGTTCGACGGTCTCGGCGACCGCGGTGTGCAGCGCGGCGGAGTCCCGTACGTCCGCTGCGACGGCGTGGATCCGCGACGGATCATCCGCGGCGGCGACCACCTCTTCGAGACGCTTTTTGTCCCGGCCGAGGATGGTGACCGAGGCGCCCTCTGCGAGGAAGCGCTCGGCGACGGCGCGGCCGATGCCGGACCCGCCCCCGGTGATCAGGGCCGCGTAACCTTCCAGCCAGCCGCCGCTCATGCCTGGCCTCCGAGGAAGTCGGTGACCAGCGTGTCGAACTCGCGCTGCCGTTCCAGCTGCACCCAGTGACCGCAGCGGCCGAACACATGGAGCTGTACGTCGCGGATCTGCTTGAGCATCAGCTGGGCACCGTCGAGGGTGATCGTGCGGTCGTCGCGGCCCCACAGCAGCAGAGTGGGCGCCTTGATCTTGTGCAGGTCGCGCCAGAGGGGATCCATGCCCCCGCGCTTGCCGAAGGCCGCGTTGTAGAGGTGGTAGAAGGCGATGTGGCTGTCGTCGAGCGAGGCCTCGTAGCGGGCCCGGACGACGTCCTCACCAAACTGCCGGTGGTCGAAGACCATGGTGCGGATGAACGCGGCCATCTTCTTCTCGCTGGGGCCGCCCCCGTTGTAGTAGCGGAACATCTCCTTCTGGCCCTCGGTCGGAGTGGGACCGAAGGGCAGCCAGCCGCCGCCCGGGGCCATCAGCACCAACTTGGTGACGCGCTCGGGGCGTTGCTGGGCCATGGCGATGGCGGCGGCTCCGCCGAGGCTGTTGCCGAGCAGGTGGAAGGTGCCGATGCCGAGGCCGTCGAGCGCCTGGTAGAGGGCGTCCACCGTGATCTCGGTGATGGATCGCTCGTCCAGGTCCTGTTCGGTGGGGCGGTAGCTGTCGGCGAAGCCGGGCTGGTCCGGGAGGATCACCCGGAAGTGCCGGGCGAGTGCGGGCAGGTTCTGGCGGTAGTTGCTGACGCCCGAGGCGCCGGGGCCGCCGCCGTGCAGCATGACCAGCACGGGCCCTTCGCCGGTCTCCGCCACGGAGATCTCGCCCAGAGAGGTGGCGACGCGGTGCTGTTTGAGGTCGAGGTCGGTCATGGGGTGTCCCAATCCGGTGCAGAGCCGTGGGGCTCAGAAGAAGGTGGAGATGTTCTTGGCCAGCAGGATGTTCTGGTCGAGGAGGATGGTCCGCCGGGCAACCTGGAGACGGCCGTCACCGGCACGTCGCAGGATGTCGGTGCGGCTGCCGGCGTAGACGTTCTCTTCGCGCTCCAGCCGGTTGCGGTAGACCAGGAAGGTGGAACGGACCGACAGGTCATCCTCGCCGAACCCGTCGTGCTCGGCCGGGTCAACGTGCCTGACCATGACGTTGGTGACTAGGTGCCGGGTGCGTGAGGGCGGGTCCTCGGCCCAGGCCATGCCCGAGTCGAACCGGCGGATGCGCCAGGCCAGGCTCTCCTTGGTCTCGTCGTAGAACGCGGCCTCGCCCCGTGCGGCCACCGACAGCGCCTGCTGGCGGCGGAGTCGGTTGGTGCGGGTGGGCATCCAGTAGTCGAGGTCGTCGGCGAGCAGGTCAAGCCAGTCGGTGTAGCGGCCGTCGTCGAGGAGGGCGGCTTCCTCGTAGTAGAACTGCTCGACGTCGAAGTGCGTGTCACGGTCGGCACGCGCCCCCGCACGTGACGGGGTCTGCTGGGCGGCTGTGCTCACGGTGTCGTTCGCTCCCTTCTCCGGGCCGGTGGGTACGGGGTGTGGGCAAGTGCTGGCGAGTGCTGGCGAGTTCGAAGGCGTGTGCCGTCGGGCGGAGCGTCAGCCGCGCAGGAGCGCGCGCAGGTTCACGGCCGGGTCCGCGAGTCTGTCGGCTCCGACCGGGACACGACGGTCGATCATGCGGCGGGCGGCTCGTACGGCATTGGAGTCGTCTGCGGAGGCCGCCGCGACGACATGTCCGTCACGCAGACCGAAGACGGCGAAGGAGGCGTCGTCGAAGGAGCCGCGGACGACCGTCTGCGCGGCCGTCTCCATGTGGCCGACGGCCTCGATGTGGCGTCCGTGCCGGTCCGTCCAGAACCAGGGAGCCGTCGGCTGCGGCGGCTCGGTGCCCAGGATCGCGGCTGCCGCGCGGGCGCCGTCCTGCTGGGCCGCTTCCCAGTGCTCGGTCCGGGGCAGCAGCTCCCCGCCCAGGCGCACCCGGGCCGGGTCGCCGACGGCGAGCACCGCCGGGTTGGAGGTGACATGCCGCTCATCGACCACGATGCCTCGGTCGACCTCCAGGCCGGCCGCCTGCGCGAGTTCGGTGTGCGGCACCATCCCGACGCCGAGCACCACCGTGTCGAAGACCTGCGGGGTGTCGGCTCCGGCGAACCACGCCTCGATGCCCGCGCCCCGGTCCACGAAACGCTCCACCGTGGCCTGTTCGGTCATGACCCGGTGCCGGTCGTGGAGCGCGTGCAGCCATCCGGCCAGGTCCGGTCCGAGCACGGCCCGCAGCGGCACGGCGACCGGGTCGACGAGCAGCACCTCGCAGCCCAGGCGGACGGCGGTGGACGCGGTCTCCGAACCGATCAGGCCGGCTCCGACGACCAGGAGACGTGCCCCGGTGGTGAGCCACGGGCGAAGCCGGTCGGCGTCGTCCACCGTGCGCAGCACATGGACACGGCCGCTGTCGGCGCCGGGGATCGGCGGGCGGGCCGCGCCGCCGCCGGTCGCGAGCACGACGCGGTCGGCGGGAAGCACGCGTCCGTCCGACAGTTCGACCGCGCCCTCGCCGGGCCGGAGGGCCGTCACCGTGGTCCGGTTGACGAGGCGGATCCGCCGGTCGTCGTACCACTGGGGTGGCTGGAGGGCGATCTGCCTGAGGTCGGTGGCGCCGGCCAGGTAGTCCTTGGACAGCGGCGGACGGTCGTACGGGAACTCGCCCGCGTCGACCAGGCTGAGCTCCCCGTCGAAGCCGCTGGCGCGCAGCGCCCCGGCGGTGCTGACGCCCGCCACGCCCCCGCCGACGATCACGACATGGTTGTTCACGACACCGTCGTTCACGGCGTCTCACCCGGGAAGAGGTAGACCTCGCCGTCGCGCACCTCGACGCGGTGCGGGCAGGCGTTCCTGGTGGCGGGCAGGCCCTGGACCTCGCCGTTCTTCAGGCAGAACTTGCTGGAGTGCAGCGGGCACTCGACGAATCCGTCCTCGACCCAGCCCTCGGCAAGCGAGGCGGTCTCGTGGGTGCAGGTGTCGTCTAGCGCGTACACGGCGCCGTCGGTGTCCCGCAACAGGGCGATGTTGTCGGCGGTGCCGGTGACCGCCTTGTCGACGGCGATGCCCTCACCCTCGGGGATGTCGTCCAGGGCCGCGACGCGGATGCCGCTGCTCATGCCTTGCTCTCCTCGCTCGCCTCGTGCCAGGCGGGGGTGTTCATCAGTTCGCGCCAGCGCCCGTAGAAGGCCCGGCCCGCGGCGTCGCTGTACAGCTCGCTGGTGGTGCCGGGGTGGCGGCCGTCCTCGCGTTCACCGCCCAGGCCCATCTGGTAGTTGAGGGCGACACCGTTGGTGATGAAGCCGTGAGCGACGGCCTGCACCTCGCTCCAGTTCTCGCCGTCGTCCTGCTCGAAGATTCCGCTGGGACCGAAGGTGCGCAGGTTGTACAGGCGCTGCGCCTCCCGCACCTCCTCGGGCATCGACTTGTCGACGATGGTCCAGGCCCAGACCTCCATACGGTCCGGTCCCTTGGGGTGCCAGACGCGGATGGAGCCGTTGACCGGGAGGTAGGAGAAGTTGGGGAAGACGGTGGCGTGGCCGTTGGTCAGCGGGCCCTCGACGCGGGCGTCGCCGAGGCGTTCGCGCAGCGCGTCGTAGTTCGTCCACGCGTGCACGGTCTGCGCGTCGAACCGGTTCCTGGGGTGGACCGGGAAGCCCGCGCCGTGTCCGTTCTCACCGGCGTACTGGCGGCCGGTGCGGTGCACGATCTCGTCCTTGGGCTTCTTGCCGCTCGGGGAGAGCAGCATCAGCGCCGAGGCGTGACTCATGTTGACGTGGTACCAGTCGGTGGCGAACTGCTCGGCCGCCAGCTTCCAGTTGCCCTCGAGGACCCACTTGTGGACGCCGCCGACGACGACCGTGCCCTCCTCGTCGTGGTCGAGCATGGCGTCCATGTACCAGGCCATGTCGCCGAGGGACTCACGCAGCGGGACCGGGTCCGGGTTCCAGGTGCCGAAGACCAGGCCGCGGTAGATCTCCACGTGCGGCACTTCCACCAGGCCCCACTGCCCCGACTCGAAGGACTCGGGATAGCCGTCCTTGTTGGGCACGCTGACCAGCGAGCCGTCCAGGTTGTAGGACCAGCCGTGGTAGGTGCAGGTGAAGTTGCGTGTGGTGCCGAAGTCGGCACGGCAGACGCGGGCTCCGCGGTGGCGGCAGGAGTTGAGGTAGGCGCGGATCCGACGCTCGCGGTCCAGGGTCACGATGACCGGGTCCTCGCCCATGTACGTCGTGAAGAAGTCGCCCGGCTTGTGGAACTGGTCGGTGTGCGCGAGGAACAGCCAGCTCGGAGCGAAGACCCGGCGCAGCTCCTGCCGGTACAGCTCCTGGTCGGTGAAGACGACGCGATCCAGCAGCCCACTTGCGGTGTCGACGAGCCCGGAGACGTCGATGTTCCGCGCCAGGTCTGCCGGGCGCCGCAAGGCACCGCGCGGGGTCGGCGTGGCCGCACCCTGGGGTTCGATCGTCGAGGTCATGGGTACAGGCAACCGCAGCCCCGAGCGGAGGTGCCACGCATCGTTCCGTAGAACGGCACGCGCGCTGTCGGCGGCGGTCGGCGGCGGGAGAGCGTGGTCTCATGCTTGCCGCAATCGCCGTCTCCCAGAGCATGGCCGACCCGCTGTCGGGGCTCGTCCTGGGCGACGTTCCACAGCCCGAGCCGCGGCCCGGCTGGTCGACCGTCCGCGTGGTGTCCTCGTCGCTCAACATGCACGACCTGTGGACCCTGCGCGGTGTCGGTCACCCGCCGGAGCGGCTGCCCATCGTCCTCGGCTGCGACGCCGCCGGATACGACGAGGACGGCAACGAGGTCCTCGTCCATCCGGTCATCGCCGACCCGGACGCCGGCCTCGGCGACGAGACCCTCGACCCGGGCCGCGCCCTGCTGTCGGAACAGCACAACGGGGCGTTCGCCGAGTACCTCTCCGTACCCACCCGCAACCTCGTCCCCAAGCCGGACTGGCTCACCTTCGACGAGGCCGCCTGTCTGCCCGTCGCCTGGGGCACCGCCTACCGGATGCTGTTCACCCAGGCCGGGATTCGCGCGGGCGACCGGGTCCTCGTCCAGGGCGCCGGAGGCGGAGTCGCCTCGGCCGCCATCAAGCTCGCCGTCGCCGCCGGTGCTGTCGTCTACGCCACCAGCCGCAGCGCGGACAAACGGGCACAGGCCGAGTCATGGGGCGCGCGTGCCGCCGTACCGACCGGGGAGCGGCTGCCCGAACGCGTGGACATCGTGGTCGAGACGGTCGGCGAGACCACCTGGGCGCACTCGATGAAGGCGCTGCGGCCCGGCGGCACGATCGTGATCGCGGGCGCGACCAGCGGCATGAACCCGCCCGCCGACCTGGGCCGGGTCTTCTACCTCCAGCAGCGCATCCTCGGCTCGACCGGCTGCACCCGCGCCGAGCTGGTCGGCCTGCTGAGGCTCATGGATGCCACCGGTCTGCGCCCCGTTATCGACCGCACGCTACCCCTGGAAGAGATCCACAAGGGGTTCCAGCTCATGATCGACGGACGGCTCACCGGAAAGCTCGTCATCCACCCACCCGCCCAGGAAGCCGTCCAGCAGCCCGCCCAGGAAGGAGCACTGCGATGACCGCCGCCGCAGTGGGACTGTCCCACTCTCCGCTCATCGGCAAGAACGACCCAGCGCCGGAAGTCGTCGCCGCCGTCGAGGAGGCGGTGGAGGGCGCGCGCTCCTTCGTCCGCGCCTTCGACCCCGAACTGGTCGTCCTGTACGCCCCCGACCACTACAACGGCTTCTTCTACAAGGAGATGCCGCCCTTCTGCCTGGCCACCGAGGCGAGCGCCGTCGGTGACTTCGGATCGTCGGCGGGCCCACTGTCCGTCGACGCGGAGGCCGCCCGCTCGATCGCGGGCGGGGTGCTGGAACGCGGTGTGGACCTGACCGTGTCGGCGCGGATGACCGTCGACCACGGGTTCGTCCAGCCGCTGGAGGTGCTGTTCGGCGGCATCGACAAGGTGCCGGTGGTACCGGTCTTCGTCAACGGCGTGGCCACCCCGCTCGGTCCGGTCAGCCGGATCCGGGCGCTGGGGACCGCGATCGGGCAGGTCGCCGCCGCACTCGACCGCCGGGTGCTGTTCCTCGGCTCGGGCGGCCTCTCTCACGACCCGCCCGTGCCGGTTCTCGACGGCGCTCCGCCGCGGGTCGCCGACGCGCTGATCGAGGGGCACCCCCCGACCGCCGAGCAGCGGGCCCGGGGTGAGGAGCGGGTCGTGCAGGCGGGCCGGGATTACGCGGCCGGTTCGACGCGGATGATCCCCATCAACCCCGCCTGGGACAACCAGGTCCTGGACACCCTGGAGAGCGGCCGGCTGGCCGACGTGGACTCCTGGACCGTGGAGTGGATGGGCGCCGAGGGCGGTGGCTCGGCCCACGAGGTACGCACCTGGATCGCCGCGTTCGCGTCCCTCGCCGCCACCGGCGACTACCGGATGACCTCCCGCTTCTACGCGCCGATCCCTGAGTGGATCGCCGGCTTCGCCGTGGCGACGGCGGCACAGGGGGATGTCCGATGACCAGCACGCGACCGACTTCCCCGGAAAGGACGGTGGACCGGTGACCATCGAACGCGAACAGGTGATCGCCCAGGCCGCGGAGCGGCTGGAGACCGCCGCGGCCGACCGGAAGCCGTGTGCCCCGGTCCGTGATCTGCTGGGCACGACGGACATCGCCGGAGCGTACGAGGTGCAGCGGCGCCTCGTGCGACCTGTTCGCACTCCAGGACGCCGCCGACGATCTCGTACGACCGCTCCAGGACCGCCCGGTCCAGGTGGACCGGGAGACGCTCACCCTCGGCTACGCGGGCATCTACTCCAGCTTCCTGCGGCACGCCGAGGCTGCGTCCCGCCAGTACGGCATCGACGTGCGCGGCATCCTGCTGGAGGTGGGCCGCCGGGGACTGGTCGGCGGGCAGGAGGACATGATCGTCGATATCGCGCTGGATCTGCTGGGTTCGGGGGCGGCGACGGCCTGATCACGGAAAACGATCGGGTGGCGGGACCGGCCGCCGCCCGATCGGTCCTGCCGCGAAGCCGACGACGGGCCGACACGGTCACGCCGACACTGTCAAGGCGATCCGCTCACCGAGAAGCGCGTGTGGCCCGCCATTCCCAGGCCGACCATGTCTGGGACGCGGCGGCGGCGACCCGGCGTACGTGCGCGCTCATGCGCCGCGTGTCGATCTGCCCTCGCCGTCCCGCCACGGACAGCGCCGCCACGGCCCGGCCGCCGCGGGCGAGCACGGGGGCGGCCACGCAGGACAGACCGGGCTGGTACTCCTCGTCGTCGAAGGCGACCCCCGTACGGCGGATGGTGGCCAGCTCGGCGAGCAGTTCCTCCGGGCCGGCGACGGTCCGGTCGGTGAATCGCGGGAGGGGATCGGACAGCGCCTGCTCCGCGGCACTCGCGACATAGGCCAGCAGGACCTTTCCCACCGCCGTCGCGTGGGCCGGGCGCCGTCCGCCAATCCGGGTCGGCACGGGAGCGGTGCGGTGGCCGTACAGCTTGGCGAGATACACCACGTGCGTGCCGTGGAGGACGGCCAGGTGGACCGTCTCACGGCTGGACTCGTACAGGTCCGCCAGATGCGGCAGCAGTACGTCGCGGACGTGGTCGGACTCGGGCGCGTACACGGCCCGGCCCAGGTGGTGCAGACGCTCGCCCAGCCGGTAGTCCGTGCCCACGCGCTCCACGACGCCGTTGCGTTCCAGCATGCCGAGGACCCGGTGCGCGGTCGACTTGCTCATCTGGGCCCGTCGCGCGAGTTCGCTGACACCGCTGCCGCCGGTCTCGTTTCCGAGGGCGACGAGGAGGCTGATGGCCTTGTCGACAGCGGCCCGGTCGTCGCGTGTGGGGCCGGCGAGGGTGGCGGTCATGTCGTTCACCTCAGCTCCGAAGGGCGGTGTCACTTTTAGCAGACCACCCATCAACGTATACGTGACAATGATGCGAACCCGGCCGCCGTTCGTCAACAATGACGGTGTGGCAATTAAAAGTGACACCATGCACCATGAGAACGATCTTGTAGCCCGTAACGTCCGGCGCTTCCGCCTGGAGCGGGCGATGTCCCTCGGCGAGCTGGCCCGCCGGTCCGGTCTGTCGAAGCAGACGCTCTCCAAGATCGAGAACGGCGAGGGCAACCCCACCGTGGAAACGCTGGCCCTCCTCGGGGCCGCCCTGGACCTGCCCACCCGCCGGCTGCTGACCGAATGGGGCACCCCGGTCTATGTCCAACGGCAGGGCGAGAGCGAATGGTCCACCACCGGCAACGGTACGGAACGCCTGCTGGACGAGACCTATGGATCGGGATACGTGCGCACCCTCGTGCTACGACTGGAACGCGGCGAGCGGGACCCCGAACCGATCGACGCCCTCACCGCCGGCACACTGCACCACATCTATGTGATCACCGGGCGGCTGCGCACCGGCCCGGTCGCCGAACCGGTGGACATCAACGCGGGCGATTTCGTCCGCTTCCCGGGCGACGTCCCGCACCGGCACATCTGCCTCAGCGAACGGGTCGTGGCCCACATGGTCACCACGCTTCCCCAGGTCCGCCAGTTCGGCCCGACGGTCACGAAGGGCAGGGTGACGCCACGGGAGAGCTGAGTTGTTCGAGCAATTCGTGCCCCCTCGGGGCGGGGGCGTTCGAAGGCCGAACGAAAACAGGGCCCGGCCATCGGTCGGGAGCCGGCAGCGCTTCCATTCGGACGTCGACCCGGTAGTCATGGGCCGCCCGGAAACAGCCCTCCAGCACGTTCAAGGCAGCCGGGTCCGTGGCTCCGAGCAGGGTGTGCCAAGTGCGGGATTCCGGGTCGGAGAACATCGGCAGGCGGAGCTGGATACGTTGGTCGGCTTCGACGCGGCAGGCGAACGGCCGTGACCGTCGGCCCGCCACTCATTCGGTCATCTCGTCACTGGGCGTGACCACTTTCGCTCAGTTGGGCTCGCAGCCCGGCCAGCAGGATGCGCGTCGACGCCTGGAAGCTGTCGTCCATCGGGTGCGTGCGTCCGGAGTCGTAGCGGGCCATGAAGGCGTTGTTCTCCAGCCCGGCCATGTTCCGGTTCAGCGCCGGGTACGCGTTGGGATCGAGACCGCGCAGTTCCTGGGACAACTCGCTCTTCCAGTCGGACTCGACGCCACTCGGCTCCGCGGACAGCTCCAGCGCGGTCCAGCCCAGGATGAATCCGAGCAGCGCGTTGTAGGCGTGCACCAGGTCGGGGCCGACGAAGCCCGTTCGCTCCAGGACGCCGACGATGCGCTCGACCATGGGCATGCACGTCGTGGAGATCACCATCTGGTTTCCGGCGATCTGGGCGATCTCCGGATGCCGGTGCATCGCCTTGCGGCACAGCTCGGCGACCTCGGTCAGCCATCGCTCCCAGCCGAGCCGGTGTTCGTCCGGGAGCACGACCTCGTCGAAGACCCTGGTCGCGACCGCGGCGAGAAGCTGCGCCTTCGATCCGACGTGGTAGTAGAGCGCCGTGGGATAGACACCCATCGTCTTGGCGAGCGCGCGCATGGTGAAGTTCTCAAGTCCATCACTGTCGATGAGCTTCAGCGCTGCGTCGACGACATCCTGATGGGTCAGAGCCGGCCGAGAAGGATGCGGCCGCGCACTCCGGGAGCCTTTGGGTACGGTCGGGGCTGCCATGAGTGCTCCTGAATCGTCCGATTGGTACTGAGAATAGGTAAATTCGTCGTTCCCTGTGGTGTGCGTCCCGGGAACCTGATCCACCACGACCGCCTATTGTCCACGGCCGTCGTCCGATTTCGTTTTCGACGGCGGACAGAGCCTTGTCCGGAAGCGGACACAGTACGTCGGTCCCGCCGCGGGTACCGGTCCCGGTGTCCGGATGAGGCGGCCCGGGACCGCGGGCCCCGCGGCCGGCCACACCCGCGGATCCTGAAGTCGCCGTGGTGGCACAGGAGATGAGATGCGCGACGACCGCCGCCAGGCCACGTCGGCGTCGCCACGACCGCGGTGCGCTCGCCCACGGCGGCTTCGGATGCGCCTCCGCAGGCCGGCCCATCCGGACGACGGTCCGGACGGACGATCGGATGCATGACGTCACCTCCTGTGTACCGGTCAGTCGCCGGGCGGCGAGGGCGGTTGCGGGGACAGGGGTCCGGAATACCGGCCGACGCATTCCTGAAGTCGGCTCGCGTCGAGCCCGAAGGCCCGGAACCCGTCCGCTCCCTCCATCGTCTCCGCGGCGACCAGTGCGTTGAGGATCGCTTCCTGAGTGCACTCCATCGCGGCGGCCAGCAGCGGACTGAGCGCGGAATTCGGCAGCACCCGCAGACTCTCCACCTCGGAGGCACCGAAGTCGAAGCCCTCACGGGGGTGTTGGGCGGTGGAGAACGCCAACGCGAGGTCGCCGCTGAGGTGATGCCCGTAGGCGCCGTTTCTCGCCACGCCCAGGGTCGCCCGATGCGCGATCCGTTCGCACTGTGAGGGCAACAGGGGCGCGTCGGTGGCCACGATGATGAGGATGCTGTTCTTGTGCGGATCGCGCGGTCCCCGGTCCTGGCTACCGGGAACGCCGAGCGGGACCTCGCTGAGCGGGATCATCTCGCCGACCGGTACACCGGCCACCTCGAACTCCTCGCGCCCGCCGTGGTTGGCCTGCACCATGACGCCGAGCGTGTACGTGCCGGCCGGCTGCTCGACCACCCGGGAAGAGGTTCCGATGCCGCCCTTGAACCCGTGGCAGACCATTCCGGTCCCGCCGCCCACACTGCCCTCGGCGACAACCTCCGACGCGGTGTCCAGGGCGTGCGCGACATGCTCCTCGCGCACATGCAGACCGCCGATGTCGTTGAGCATCCCGTCCCAGGTCTCACCGACCACGGGCAGCCGCTCCAGCACACCCCTGCGGCGCGACTCGATGGCGACCACCGCGTCACGGACAGTGCCGACGCTGTGCGAGTTGGTGGTCATGATCGGCCCGTAGAGGGTGCCGGCCTCGCGTACGAAGTGCATGCCGGTCCATTCCCCGGACCCGTTGAGCGCGAAGAACCCGGCGAAGCAGGGCCGCTCCCAGGTGTCGCCCGGGTGCGGGATCACCGCCGTCACCCCGGTGCGCACCGGGCCCTCGCCGACACGCAGCGGGCCCGCGTCACCGCGGATGATCGTCGAGTGTCCGACGCGCACCCCGGCCACATCGGTGATCGAGTTCCGTGGACCGGTCGGGTACCGGCCGATGCCGATACCCAGGTCGCGCATCCTTGTCGTCATCGCTCCGTGTCCGAGCTGTCCGATGCGGCGCCGGTGTGTTCGAGCGCCCAGTCCATGAGCCGCTGGTAGGCGTCCCGGGGGTACGACGGGGCACCGCCGCCGAGCAGGGCGAAGTGGGTGACCTCCGGGTACCGCACCAGCCGTGCGCGGACTCCTTGGGCGCGCAGCGCCTGGAACCACAGCTCGCCCTGGAGCATCGGGCAGCGCAGGTCCTCCTCGTTCTGCAGGATCATGAAGGGGGTGGTCACCTTGCCGACGTGGGCGATGGGCGAGCGGTCGGTGAGCCGGTCGTACACCTCCCGCAGGGGTCCGCCCGCGATCCACTCGCTGGTCAGGACGCCGGCGTCGGTGCCCTGCCAGGAGACGTGGTCGGAGATCATGACGCCGGCGATGGCCGCCGCGAAGCGGTCGGTGCGGGTCGTCAGCCACGCCGTCATGGTGCCGCCGTAGCTGAAGCCGCTCAGCACCAGCCGTGCCGGGTCGGCCAGGCCCTCGGCGACGACGACGTCGACCGCGCCGAGGATGTCGCCCTCGTCGGCGTAATGCCATTCCCCGTTGGTGGCCTGCATGAACGCGTCGCCGTAGCTGGCGCTGCCGCGGGAGTCCACGCACAGCACGGTCCAGCCCTGGCCCGCCAGGGCCTGTTGGTACAGGAAGTGCTCGGACAGTGCGGGCGTCCACGCGTTGTAGGGCCCTCCGTGGACGTCCACGAGCAGGGGGCTGGGGCCTTCGACATCGTCCTTGCGCAGGATGTAACCGTGGACGCGCTGGCCGTCCGGCGCTTCGAAGACGCGGACCTGCGGCGCCACGAAGTCGACCTCGCCGAGGTTGCTCTCCTGGAAGCGGGTGAGCCGGCGCTCGCCCTGGCCGTCGGAGATGTACAGCTCCGCGATGTGCCCCTCGTCACCGGCGACGAAGGCGATGGCCTCGGTGCCGTACGCGGCGGTGCGCACTGTGCGGGTGCCGCCGAGCAGTTCCTTGGGCGCCCCACCGGTAACCGGTGCTTCGAGCACCCGGGTGCGGGCCAGGTACCACTCGCCGAAGCGGACCCGGGTCCCGTCTGCGGTGAAGCGGGCGGGGAAGGTCAGGTCCCAGTTGGGCAAGTGGTTGCCGGGGTGGTCGGGCAGGAGCTGACGCGGCGCCTGACCGCCCTCGGCGGGGACGGTCCACAGCCGCGGCTCGGCCAGGCCCGCGCGGTCCGAACCGACCATCAGCAGCGTCTCGCCGTCCGGGGACCAGTCCAGGGCCCAGAACATCGCGTCCGCCGCGGTCACCGGCGTCAGCCGTCCGGTCTCCACGTCGACCACGGCGATGGTCTGGGGACACAGGACGGTGCCGTACACGCTGTAGTCCGGCATGCTCACCGCGATACCCCGGCTGTCCGGGGCCCACACCGGCATGGTGTGGTCGTGGTCGCCGTCGGTCAGCTGCCGCGCCTGGCCGCCGTCCACGGTCAGTACGAAGAGCTGCTGGCGGAGTTCCTTCCGCAGCCCCAGGCCGTCGATCTTGTATCCGATGTCGTCGACGACCACCGGGCGCCGCCTGGCCGCCACGCTGTCCTCCACCGGCTCGGCACCGTCGACCGTCGTCGTCCAGGCGATCATCGTACCGTCTGGTGACCAGACGCCGAGGCCGGCCCCGAGCGGCAGGTCCGTCAGCCGGGTCGCCTCGCCGCCGTCCAGCGGCAGCGACCACAGCTGGGCCGGGCCGCCGTCCGACGAGGACAGGTACAGCAGGTGCCGGCCGTCCGGCGAGAAGCGCGGCGCGGAGTCCGCAGGACCCGAGGTCAGCTGCTTCGGCTCGCCGCCGTCGGTCGTGACCAGCCAGATCGTGGAGCGGGTGTGGTCCTTCTCGGCGTCCGCGACGGAGACGACGAACGCCACGGACCGGCCGTCGGGGGACAGCTGCGGATCCGACGGGATGTGGATGGCGTAGAGGTCATCAAGTTGGAAGGGACGCGTTGGCATGGGCGCTCCGTTCTACGGTGTCGTGGGTCACGGCCCCGGGAAAGTGGCAGGCCGCGAGATGGCGCGCGTTCAGTTCGACGAACTGTGGCCTGCGTTCGGTACAGATCTGCCGGTCCGCGTGGACGCCCGGCCCGGCGGGGCAGCGCGGGTTGAACGGGCAGCCGGCGGGAAGGTGGAAGGGGTCCGGCGGCTCGGCGTCGAGCACCTTGGCGTCGGCGCGGGGGGCGGGCTGGCGCAGCGAGGGCACGGCGTCGAGCAGCGCACGGGTATAGGGGTGCCGCGGCCGGGAGACCAGTTCGGCGGTGGGCGCCTTCTCGACGATCCGGCCGGCGTACATCACCGCGATCTCGTCGCACATGGCGGTCACGACGGCGAGGTTGTGCGAGATGAACAGGGTAGTGATGTTCAGCGTCGCGACGGCCTCACGTACGACGTTCAGCACCGAGCCCTGCACGGACACGTCGAGCGCGGAGGTGATCTCGTCGGCGACCAGCAGGGACGGGGCGGAGGCCAGCGCGCGGGCCAGCGCCACGCGCTGGCGCTGGCCGCCCGACAGCCTCGACGGCAGGGACGTCGCGTGCCGGGGGTCGAGCGAGACCAGTTCGAGCAGCCGCCGTACCTCGGCGGACCGGTCGGCGCGCCCGCCCCTCGCGCCGCCGGCGGCCACGCCTTCGGCGATCGAGGCGCCGACGGTCATGCGCGGGTCGAGGGAACCGGACGGGTCCTGGAAGATCATCTGCACCGGCTGCGCGGTACGGCCGAACAGAGAGCGGCGCGCGAGCGGCGCCCCGTCGACGAGGATCAGCCCGGAGGTCACGGGGGCGAGGCCCGCCACCGCGCGCCCGAGGCTGGACTTGCCGGACCCGGACTCGCCGACCAGGCCGAGGAAGCCCCCGGAGGGGATGGTGAGGTCCACGTTGTCCACCGCGGTCATGACGCGACGGCCCTTGCCGTAGCTCACGGTCAGACCCTTGAGTTCGAGGGCGCTCATGCGCTGCCTCCCCCGGGGCCCACCAGCGTGTCGGCCTTGACCATGACCTGCGGGTACCAGCAGGCCACCCGGTGGCCCGCGCGGCCCTGGGCTTCCAGGCGCGGCCGTTCGCTACGACATCGGTCGTCGGCGCTCACGCACCGCGCGGCGAACGGGCAGCCCTCCGACATCGCCGACGGCTCCGGCGGCGTGCCGGGAATCGTCACCAGATGTCCGCCCGGCTCGGACATCACCTCGGGAACGCAGTCCAGAAGTGCCCGTGTGTAGGGGTGCGCCGCAGTCTCTCGCAGCATTTCCGTGGTCAACTCCTCCACGATCGTTCCGCCGTACATGACCAGAGCCCGTTGGCAGCGCTGCGCGACCACGCCCAGATCGTGACTGATGAGCATCAAGGACGCGTCGTTGTCGGCCCGTACCTGTTCGAGCAGATCGAGCACCTGCCGCTGGACCGTGACATCCAGGGCCGTCGTCGGTTCGTCGGCGATGATCAGCTGGGGGCTGCCCATCACGCCGATACCGATGACGGCCCGCTGGCGCATCCCGCCCGACATCTCGTGCGGGAACTGGCGGGCCCGGCGGGCCGGGGCGGGGATCCGCACCTGCCCGAGCCGCCCCACCGCCCGCGCCATGGCGGACTTGCGATCGGCCCCCTCGTGCACCTGCACGACCTCTGCCAGCTGGGCGCCGACCCGCATCGAGGGGTTCAGGGCGGTCATCGGATCCTGGAACACCATCGAGATCGACGTTCCCAAGGCCTTGGCACGCTGGGACGCGGTGAGCGGGCGGAGGTCACGGCCGCCGAAGTCGATCCGGCCGGCCGTGGCGTACGCGCCGGTGGGCAGGAGCCCCGCGATGGCGGACGCGGTCAGGCTCTTTCCGCTGCCGGACTCGCCCACGATACCGACGCTTTCGCCCGCCTCGATCTCGAAGGACACCTCGCGCACCGCCTCGAACGACTCGGCGGTGCCTTCGGGGAGCACCTCCACCCGCAGTCCGGAGACCCGGAGCCTCGCTGAGGTCTCCGCGAATTCGTCGCGCTCGGCGGCCGGGCTGACCGATGTCGCCGCGCTCTCGGTCTTGCGGCGGCCCTGCCCGGAGCGGCGGCCGGCGGCATGGGACAGCGCCTCGCCGAGAGCGGAGAAGCTGAGCCCCGCGAACACGATCGCCGCGGCGGCGCCGAGTGCCTGGCCCGGGTTGACGTAGATCCGTGCCAGCCCCTCGTTGAACAGCTGGCCCCAGTCGTACGACGGCGGCTGTACGCCGAGGCCGAGGAACGACAGGGCGGCGAACGCCTGGAGGACGGAGGCGAAGATGATCGTGGCGTTGAGCACGATGGGTTCGGCGACGTTCGGCAGGAAGTGCCGGGCGAGCAGTCTGACCGGCCCGACCCGCAGCATGCGCGAGGCGGCGATGTAGTCGCGCTGGGCGATACCGGACGCGAGCGTGTGGGTCAGGCGGGCGAAGAACGGGGCTCCCGACAACCCGACCGCAAGGACCGCGCCGCTGCTTCCGGCTCCGAAGATCACAATGAGGAAGAGGGCGAGCAGCAGTCCCGGAAAGGCCACCGCGAAGTCGACGACGGCGGTGACGAGGCGGCCCAGGCGGCGGCCGAGGACGACCGGGAGGACGCCGATCACCACACCGGCCACGACACAGAGGGCCGTCGCCGCCAGCGACAGCTCCAGAGAAAGCCGCGTCGCCACCAGCACCCGGGCGAACACGTCCCGGCCGAGCGAGTCGGTGCCCAGCCAGTACTCTGCGGAGGGAGGGAGTTGCGCATCGGCCACCTTCCCGGTCGCCGCCTGGTCCCCGAACAGGATCGGCGCCACTACGGCGATGACCGCGAGGACCGCAACTCCGGCCGCACCCGAGATGCCGAGCGGGGTACGCAGGAAGGCCGGCAGTCGCCTGCGAGTCATGGTCAGCCCTCCAGAATGGTCGAGCGCGGATCGGCCACGGCGATCAGCATGTCGACAACCAGGTTGATCAGCAGGACGGCGCCGCCGGTCACCAGGACCAGGGCCTGCACCATCGGGTAGTCCTTGGTCGTCACTGACTGGGTGAGTGTCGACCCCAGGCCCGGCAGCACGAAGATCGTCTCGACCAGGATGGTGCCGGCGAGCAGTCCGCCGAGCATGAGCCCTCCCATGCTCAGGGTCGGGGTCAGCGTGTTCGGAATGACGTGACGCAGGAACACGCGCAGGGTCGGCAGCCGCTTGGACCGTGCGGTGCGGACGAAGTCCTCGCCCAGCACCCGCAGTGTTTCCAGGCGGACGATACGGGCCAGCGCCGCGGTCGGTCCCACCGCCAGCGCGATGACCGGGAGCACGTAGCCCGAGACGGTGTCCGTACCCGCGATCGGCAGCAGCTGCATCCGGACCGCGAAGACATAGGAGAGTCCCACCGCGAGGAGGAATCCCGGAATCGAGTAGGCCAGCCCGGTGACCGAGGTGAAGGCCATGTCCAGGAACCTGCGGCGCCCGCCGCTGGTCGCCGCCGCGATGGCGGCACCCAGCGGCACGGCTACCACGACCGCCAGCAGGAACGCCAGGACTGCGAGGCGTGCCGTCTCGGCCCAGCGCTGCCCGATGATCTCGCTGACCGGCAGCCCCAGGTTGAACGACGTGCCCAGGTCACCCGTGAACACGCCGCCCACGAAGTGCCCGAACTGGTCGAGAAGGGACTTGTCCAGGCCAAGGTCGACCCGTCGCTGGGCGACCGACTGTGCCGAGGCGGTGATCCCGAGTGAATTCCGTGCGGGGTCGCCCGGGATCAGTTGGATCAGGACGAAGGCCATCACCATCAGTCCGAGCAGCGAGGCCGCGAACCTGAACAGCCGCCGCGCGAGGAAACGCACCCATGGATTCACCGGACCGCGGCTGGTCAGTCCGCGTGGCGCCGCCGGCGCCGTGGTAGCCGTCATGTGCTCACGCTCATTTGGTCAGGCGGATGCTGGTCGGCACGATGTACGAACCGGAGAACTTGAATGTCGCGTTCTTCCCGAAGGTCGGCCAGGGCATGTTGGCGAACGGGACGACGTCACTGTCACGGACGAGAGCCGTCTCCGCGGCCAGCCAGTTGGAGCAGCCGGCCGCGCCGGAGGACTCGCTGGCCTTCTTGACCTCGGCGGTGTAGGTCGCGTTGTCGATGTGCGCGAAGTTGCTGCCGTTCGGCGGTGCGTCACCGGAGAGGATCGACACAAGCTGGTTGGGCGTGGAGACCCCGAGGCCGTTCCAGTTGACCTCCCAGGCACCACTGCCGAAGAGCACCGAGTTCGTCTGGGAGACCGGCTTGCCGACGGGCTGCACATCGACGCCGATCTTCTTCCAGGCCGCGGTGGCCAGCTCGGCCGCAGCCGGACTGCCAGAGGGGATGTCGGTGTTGTACAGGAAGGTGATATTCAGGCGCTTGCCGTCCTTGACACGGACCCCGTCGGGGCCGGGCTTCCAGCCTGCGGCCGACAGGATGCTCTGCGCCTCCGGCACGCTGTGGGTCGGCAGGGCCGATTCCACCGAATTACCCGGACACGCGGCCGGCGTTCCCGGAGTGAAGGTCGTCGGACCGCTCCCGGTTCCGCCGGTGTAGACACTCTGGATCTCCGACAGGTTCAACGCGGTGGTCAGCGCGAGCCGGACCTTCTCGTCGGCGGTCACGTGACCGGCACCCTGGTTGAAGAACATCTCCCCGATGGGCGTGAGGTAAGACGCGCTGAACAGCTTCGCGGCACTGAGCCGCTGCACGTCCGAGGAGCTCACCGAGGCCGCGTTGATGGATCCCGCCATCAGCAGGTTGGCCTGGGTGGCCTGGTCGGCGACGACCTTGAACGAGACCTTCGACGGTTGGTCCGCCGCGTCGACCCTGGCCCCATTCGGGCCCCACGCGTACTCGGTGCGCCTTGTGTACGTGTACTCGTCACCTGTGACGGCCTTGGTCAGCTTGTACGGGCCGGTGCCGTCGGCGCCCTGTTTGAGCTTGGACCGGTCGGCCAGGCCGCCCTTGCAGACCATCGGCACCAGCGACAGGCCGTTCAGGAAGAACGGGGCGGGCCGGCTCAGCTTCAGCGTCACGGTGGTGCCGGCCGAGTCGGCCTTCGCCGTGATCCCGGGCGGCAGATACGTACCGAGGAGCGGGCTTCCGCTCTTCGGGTTCTCCAGGAAGGCGAAGTTCGCCTCGACATCGGCCGCGGTGAAGGCCGAGCCGTCCGCGCAGGTCACCCCCTTGCGCATGGTGAACACCCAGTCGTCGCCGCTCTGCGTCCACGACGAGGCCAGTCCGGACACGAAGCTTCCGTCCGGCGTCTCGTTGACCAGCGGGTCATAGGCGAAGGAAGCCATGGTGAGGGCGGTGCCGTCAATCGTCTTCTGAGGGTCCAGGGACCCCGGTTCGGACGGCACGGCCATCGTGAAGGTCCCGCTCGCCGACGTCGTGGACGTCGAACTGGAGGAACAGGCGGCAGCCGTTGAGACTGCGGCCAATGCCAGCGCAGCCGCCAGCAGCCTATGGGATCTAGCAGGGTCTCCGACAGAGCGCATCACTCGGGGCTCCATTCCACTCCACCGCATGACAACGGGTTCGGCACGAACGCTTAAGACCGAGCAGGTTAACCAACCGACAAGGTTAGTAGTACGTGCCGACAATGTTGGTAGTACGTCGTATAGGGTGTGTTGTCCGACGTACAGTGTCAAGGCTTCAGGAAACAACACCTTCAGGCTGATGTCTCATCCAGCCGACGTACGGGCACCTGGGCCCGTCCCCCAACGCAGCGATGGGCATAGAGCCCCACTGAGGAGCCACGATGACTAGCGAAGCTCTCCCACCGACCGCCACACCGGGCGTGTTCGACAACGTCGAGCACGCCGACTTCCCGCACCAGCGAGTCGCGTTCTGCTATGACCGGCGCACGGGGTTGCGGGCGATCATCGCCATCCACTCCCTCGCGCTCGGCCCCGCGATCGGCGGCTGCCGGATCCGTCCCTACGCGGACGAGAACGCGGCGCTCGCCGACGCGCTCCGCCTCTCCCGCAGCATGACCTACAAGGCCGCCAGCGCCGGACTCGATCACGGCGGCGGAAAGGCCGTGATCATCGGTGACCCGGCGAACGTCAAGTCGCGGGAGCTGTTCGAGGCCTTCGGCCGGTTCGTCGAGGAACAGGGCGGGCGCTACATCACGGCGTGCGACGTCGGCACCGTCTGCGACGACATGGACATCATCGGGGGCGTGACCCGGCATGTCGCCTTCCGGAGCACCGCCGTCGGCGGCTCCGGTGACAGCGGCCTGAACACGGCGCTGGGAGTTCTGCAGGCCATGCGCGCCGGCGCGGAAGCCCAATGGGGTACCGCCGAACTCACCGGACGCACGGTCGGCGTGGAGGGTCTCGGCAAGGTCGGATACAACCTGGTGTCACTCCTGCACGCCGAAGGGGCACAGGTCGTCGCGACCGACGTCAGCGCCGCGGCGATCGAGCGGACCCGTACCGAGTTCCCCGAGGTGCGGATAGCGGAGAGCGTCCTCGACGCCCCGGTCGACATCTACGCCCCGTGTGCCCTCGGCGGGACCATCGACACGACCACCGTCGAGCGCATCACCGCCCGGCTGGTCTGCGGCGGTGCCAACAACCAGTTGGCCGACCCGGCCCTCGAGAACACCCTGGCCGGCCGCGGCGTCCTCTGGGTCCCGGACTACGTCGCCAACGCCGGCGGCCTCATCCAGGCGGCCGGAGAGGTGGCCGGCTGGACCGCCGACGCGACCAGCAAGGACGTCGAGGCGGTCTTCGACACCGCCAAGAGGGTGATCGACTTCGCCCGTGACAGCGGCGTCACCACCGGGGTGGCCAGCCGGCAGCTCGCGGACCAGCGCATCCGCGCGGCCGAGTCCGACTGAGCGGGGCTCGGCCGCCTCGGACCCCGTTGCTCGGCTCTGCCTTGCCCACCGTGGTGATCATTACCGACGACGTGGCCGACGTGGCGACCACGCACAAGCCGATCCCCCGGACGACCCGAGGCGCAGAGACGATCCATAGCGCAGAAAGGAAACCCGCGCATGAACGAGCGTATGGCAGATCGCGTGGCCGAACGCCCCAGCGAACCCGTGGCGGCCCGACCGAAGCCGATCAACCTGGTCGAAGCGAGCGGTTTCCGCGCGTTCGTCCGCGACGGCTGGGACACCGGCGACCGCGCGGTCGCTGTAACCCCGGGTGCCCGCGAGGCCGCAGCGGCGCACCGCGCCAGACTCTCCGGCGCGCTGCCCGGCCGACGGATCGCGGTCCCGTCCGGGCACGCGCCGGTCCGCAGCAACGACACCGACTACCTCTTCCGTCCCGACAGCGACTTCTCCTGGCTGACCGGCTGCGCCGCCGAAGGCGCGATCCTGGTCATGCATCCGGTCCCCGGTGGGCACGAGGCCGAACTGTTCCTGCGCGAACCGGCCTGCCCAGCCGACGCGGACTTCTTCGCCAACGCGCGGGACGGTGAACTGTGGATCGGGGCGGTGCCCGGTCTGACCGAGTGGTCGCAGGCGCTCGGTGTGCCGTGCCGACCGCTGGAGGATCTGCCCGGGGCGCTGCGCGGCCGACTGCCCCTGGTGCATGCGAACACGGGCGTCGACGGCTTGCTCGACGCGCTGGTCGGGGACGCGCCGTCGGCCGAACTCCGGCGCGCGCTGGGTGATCTGCGGCTGATCAAGGACGACTGGGAGATCGGCCAGTTGCAGGCCGCGATCGACGCGACGGTGCTCGGATTCTCCGACGTGGCGAGGGAACTGCCCACCGCGATCGACCGGGGCGGCGAACGCTGGCTGCAGGGCACGTTCGACCGGCGGGCGCGGACCGAGGGCAACGGCCCCGGGTACACCTCCATCGTCGCCGCGGGGCCGCACGCCGCCGTACTGCACTGGGTGCGCTGCGACGGTCCGGTGCCCGAAGACGCGGTCCTGCTGCTGGACGCCGGCGTGGAGCTGAACACCCTCTACACGGCCGACGTCACTCGCACCTTTCCCGTGTCAGGCCACTTCAGCGCGGCCCAGCGACAGGTCTACGAGCTGGTGCTCAAGGCGCATCTGGCCGGCCTGGCGGCGGTCCGGCCAGGCGCGGCCTACCTGGAGTTCCACCACGCGGCGATGGCCACGCTCGCCGCCGGACTGGACGACTGGGGTCTGCTGCCGGTGTCGGTGGACGAGGCGCTCGCCGCCGACGGGCAACACCATCGGCGGTACATCTGCTGCGGGATCGGGCATCAGCTGGGCCTCGACGTACACGACTGCGCCGCCGCCGGCCCGGAGCGGTACCACCAGGGCGTACTCGAACCCGGGATGACGCTGACCGTCGAACCGGGGCTGTACTTCCACCCGAACGACCTGACGCTCCCACCGGAACTGCGTGGCATCGGCGTACGCATCGAGGACGACCTGCTGGTCACCCCCACCGGCCACACCGTGATGTCCGCCGCGCTGCCGATCACACCGGACGGGCTGGAGACCTGGGTGGGCGAGCGTGTCGGTCTGCCGTAGTTCCCCGAACCCGGCGAGGACCACCCCCCATCGACCACGCGCCCGGGGCGAGTTTCCTCACCTCGGGCGCGTCGGTTCCCGGACAGCCAAGCCGTCGCGGCCTAGACCTGCCTGCCCCTAGACCATCAGGTCGCCACCGGCATGCCCCCATCGTCACGATGAGAGGCATGGCATGCTGACGCTATGACGCTCGACGGCGAGAAGGACCACTCGCGAAGCCACCGAGGACTTACTCGCGCCCAGGTCATCGATGCGGCACTCGTGATCATCGATGGTCAGGGCACCGGCGCACTGACCATGCGTCGACTCGCCGACGCGCTCGGCGTCTACCCCGCCACCATCTACTGGCACGCGGGCAACCGTGCCGAGTTGGTGGCACACGTCTGCCGCCACATCTTGTCCGGCATCGAGGTCCCCGACGTCAGCGAGCTCTCCTGGGACGAGTGGATCAGGCGTTTCGCGTACGAGACACGCCGCACGTTCAGCGAGCACCCGAACCTCGCCGCGGACTTCGCCTCGGAGATCCATGTCTCGTCGACCGGCCTCAGCGTGGCCAACAACCTCCTGAGCGTTCTGACTCGGGCGGGGTTCCGTACCGAGGACCTCGTCCCGGCCTACAACACGGTGCTCGCTGGCATCTTCGGGTGGATCTCCGCCGAATTCGCCACCGAACCCGCGCTAAACGACGCCGACTGGGCCACCGCTTTCGAGCACACTCTGAGCAACGTGGACGCGGACGAGATGCCCGCGCTGCATGACGCGCTTCCTGAGATCAGCAATCGCGGCTTCATGCTTCGGTGGGCCTCTGGTCGGACCGCCCCCATGGGTGAGAGTTTCGAGTTCGCCATGGAGACCATGATCGCCGGACTGGGCGTGATGCTCCGGAAGACCGGCTCCTCAAACGCGCGTTGAAGCCTGTCCGCGCAATTCACCCGCCCCACTCGTCCCCTGCCTACGCAGCCGGTTGATCAGCGTCCGCGCCGGGCCGACAACAGGGCCAGGCGGACGCTCCAGCGGCCGGCGGGACCATGCCCCACCCCTGCCACCTGCCGAAACGGTCGCAGGCCCAACGCGTCAGCAACTCGTCCCTCACGGTGACGTCGGCCTGAGCGAGGGCCCGATTCCCGGCGCGGGGCCCTGTGCCGTTCGCCGGTGAACATCCCCGTTGCCCGCCGCCCGCTCCCTGACGCGTTCCCGTTCCACGGCGTTGGCTGTTGTGGCGCGACATGAAGGTTCCATACACAACCGGCCTCTAGTACATTGTCCTAGAGACTTGAAACCCCGCCCGTGACACCCGAGTCACCCGCACCGAGGGCGCGAGCATGGGAGTGAACCCGTGAGCGACAGACAGAACGCCGTGGCGAGCCGGGCCCTGGACCACGCGCCGAGTGTCGGCGGCCTGGTTCAGCGAGCCGCGGACGAGTTCGGCGAGCGGACCTTCCTTGAGGATGCGCAAGGAGCGGTCACTTACCTCGCAGCCGCGGAGATCGTCGCGCGCGGCGCTTCCTGCCTGCGGACCTATGGAATCGCGGTCGGCGCTCGCGTGGGAATCTGTCTGCCCAACGGGGTGGACTGGCCGCTGGCGTGGTTGTCGGTGCTCGGCGCCGGTCTGACCGCTGTCCCGATCAACCGCTCCTACGAAGCCCGTGACATCGAGCACGTCGTGCAGGACTCGGACCTCATCGCGGTCATCACCTCTGACGAGTTCGCCCCGAAGTTCGAGGGGTCGGCCGCCGATACGCAGAGCATCCAGGTCATTCCTATCAACGACGTCCTGGAGCACGAGCCCGTCGACGCCTTCAACCCTCCGCGGCCGGCCATTGATGGCTCGACCCTTGCGAACCTCCAGTACACCTCGGGTACTTCCGGACTGCCCAAGGCGTGCATGCTGACCCACTCGTACTGGATCGAGGTCGGCCGTGCGATGGGGGAGATGGTCGGCCTGACGGAGGGGGACCGGTTACTGACGGCCCAGCCGTTCTCGTACATGGATCCGATGTGGCACGTCACCATGAGCCTGCAGTACGGCGCGCCGCTGGTGATCCTCCCGAGGTTCTCGGCCAGTACCTTCTGGGCGGATGTTCGACGCCATGGGACGACGGTGCTGTACGTGCTGGGCAGCATGCCGCAGCTGCTGTTCGGGCAGCCCCCCTCAGACCAGGACCAGGACAATGACGTACGACTGGTGCTCTGTTCGGCCATTCCCGCGGCGATTCACCGGCAGCTTGAGGAGCGTTGGCAGGCACCGTGGCGCGAAGCGTACGGTCTCACCGAGTCCGGACTCAACATCGCCGCGCCCCTCGATGACGAACGGAGCGTCGGACTCGGTCTGCTGGGGGTTCCCACCCCGGGCTGGAAGGTTCGCGTGGTCGACGAGAACCTGCGCGATGTCCCGCCCGACAGCCCCGGCGAGCTGCTGGTCAGCGGACCGAGCCTGATGCGGGGCTACTGGCGCCGCCCCGAAGCGACCGAAGCCGCGCTCCGCGACGGCTGGTTCCGCACCGGCGACCTTGCGGTCATGCGGGAGGACGGCTGGATCCGCCTGGTGGGCAGGATCAAGGACTCGATCCGCCGGGGCGGGGAAAACATCGCCGCGGTCGAGGTCGAGGAAACCATCCGCGAACTGCCGTTCGTGCGGGACTGCGCCGTCGTGGGCGTCGACGACAATCTGTTCGGCCAGGAGGTGAAGGCGCACGTGGAAATCACCGAGCCCGGTGACCCGCACGAACTCGCCTCCCGGGTCGCCGAGCACGCGGGCGCCAGGCTGGCACGCTTCAAGATCCCGCGCTACGTCGACTTCTGGACGTCACTGCCGCGGACACCCTCCGAGCGCATCGCCAAGCACCGCATCCCGCAGCATCCCGCGCGGGAATTCCTTGCCTCTGTCGATCTCGGCCAGCAGGGGAGCAAGAAGTCATGAATCAGCCGACGGAGCCCGGCCCGGCCGGAGAGGTCCACTGCTCGTACGAGAACGGCGTGAAGATACTGAGGCTCGATCACGAGGCCCGCCTCAACGCCCTTTCGAGCCATATGCTGCGCTCACTGGCCGCCGAGATCAAGCGCACCCCGATCGAGCCCGGCGTCCGGGGCATCGTTGTCACCGGTACCGGCCGCGCGTTCTCCTCCGGTGAAGACCTGCGTGAGACCCGTTCCTTCGTCGACGCCCACGGCATGGACGCCCTGTCAGCGCTCTTCGACGACATCACCGAAGCCGTCCTCACGTCCACAGTGCCCTGCGTGGCCGCCGTGAACGGAATGGCCATCGGAGGAGCAGCGGAACTGACCCTCTGCTTCGACCGCAGGGTCGGCTCCACCGACACCTCCTACCGCTTCCCCGAAAGCGCGATGGGCTTCACCATCTCCAACGCCTCATCGATCCTGCTCCCGCGACTCGTCGGGGCAGCAACCGCCCTGGACATCATCCTCAGCGGCACCACACTCGACGCGAGCACCTGTCAGCGCATCGGACTGCTGGACGAGGTCGTCGAACCAGACTCGCTGATCAAATCGTGCCTGGCGGCCATCGAGCGCTGGACGCCCCAGGGCAACACCGCCCACCTGCACCTCCCCATGCTGCGCCCCGACCTCCCAACAGTGCACAGCGCTTTCGCCCGTGAAGCCGACGCAGCGCGACAAGCATGGACTGCGGGGAGCATGAACGCCCAGATCTCGCGCTTCAACAGCTGACACCAGCTGACACAAAGAGCCGAGCTCTCGGTGGGAGCTGCACGTGATGCGGCGGGCGATTGCGCGTTTCCACGCAAGTACCTTCTGCCACCCGGCACATCCTCACCTGCCCGCACTGGCGCACGACGGACCACACCAACGCCATGGGCAATGCCGTTAACTTTGATCATTTCTGCTGGTCAGGCGGCTTGATCGAGTTCGCAGAGGTAGGTGTCAGTTGCGGTCAGGTCGAGGGGGGGTCGTCTCTGGCGCGGTGGCGGGTTCGGCGGTTTTTCGCTGGTCCAGGAGCCAGAATGTGTTCTTCATGCGCGGTGGGAGGGGCTTTTTGGCCTTGTCGCGTTGTTTGGGGAAGCGGCGTCCCGGCTGGCGTTGCTCTCGCTTGAAGGAGCGCACCCGGCGGGTCTGAGCGAGCAGGTGGCGCGGGTCGGTGATCTCGTAGATGACGTCGTTGACCAGGTCAGACAGCGCGGAGGGGGGAAAGCGCCGCCTCGTCGGAGACGTGGCGGCGGACGGCCTGCACGGCACGGGTGAAGGAGATCCGGTCGGGGTCGATCCGGGCGTTCTCGGCGGCGGTCGCGATCAGGTGCCGGATCGCCTGGTAGACGCATAGCAGGGCGTAGACCTCCTGGCGGACCATGTCCGGGCTCAGGACCGCAGGACCACCTCGGGGCCGCCGCCCGCCGGGTCGCCCACGGCGAGGCCAGAATGCTTCCCGACCCGCCCCAGACCTTCAGCGACGGCATCCCCTGCGCCATCCGGGCCTGACCTCCACCCCGCACATGCGCCCCGCACTAGCGCCCTGCCCCTCGACCTGGAAATGGTCCTCGCTCCGCTCGGGCTGCGTTTCCGGACCTGACGGCAGTCCTGTCCACGTCAAAGCTTCGATCTGGCGCAGGCGCAACATTCACGTATCGTCGCCACTGGAGGTCTCTCGCGGAGCGTCGCAGGCGATCGACGTCCCAAATCAGACAGTCAGACAAAGGCTCATCAGGTGAAGATCGCTTGCTTTGCGGCCTTCGCCAGGCTTGCCTGGATGTGCCGGGGACCCTCGCCGACCATTACGCTCTTCCCCAGGTAGAGACCGAAATGGCGGACGCTGGCACGGAGGGAACAGCCGATGAACAACTGGCCCTCGACTTCGATCTCCTCGGCGGGCACGGTCTTCAGGAAGCTGAAGGGTCGAGACAAGCTAGGTAATTCGATGGCAGGGCAAATTCCTGCTTATCGTACTGGAACGCACAGGCCGACAGCGCGGTGGACCGGGTATCAGGGGGGATGCGGGCACAAGTCCTCACAGGGCGGGGATGGGCTCGATCAGCCATGCCAGTGCGGTTGCGGACGCCTGGCCCACCTGCTCAGGCCCGGCCAGGTGTAGCCAGTCAGCAGGCAGGCGCCTCGGCATGCAGGGCTCGTAGGGGCAGCGGTTCCACGTGGGCCGATCTGATCCGCATACATGGCCGCGTTCGCCGGCGATGTGAAAGCGACCGTTTTACGCGCCATCAGGGTCACCTACTCGTGCTCGACGGCGCGTCGCTCCCATCGACTGCGTGCCCGACATGCGGCCGTGACACTCGGTCCAAGCACCAATACGAATTGATTCGGCATTAATTCTGAACTACGTCTGGACCACGCGCTCTATTGACAGGCGATTACTGGAATCGGCGGTTTCTTGACCGGGCCCGGCTCTTGGCAGATGCTTGGGCTTGTCCTGATCAGGCGGGGAGGGAACATCTCGTGCGTGACGATTTCACACGGGTGCACTACGAGCGTTTGGCTGACAAGTACGATGAGAACTGGGCGTACAGCCCAGAGTTCATTAGGTGGATGACCGGAGGAATTCAGGAGCGGTTGCGTCTCGACCCAGGCGATCGAGTGATCGACGTGGGGTGCGGAACGGGCCTGTACGCGCGTGGCTTGGCCGAACACGCGAGCACGGTGATCTGCGTCGATCCCTCCCAGGCCATGCTGGAGCAACTTCCTGCCGACGACCGACTGATTCCACTGCATGCGGGCGCCGAAGACCTCGCCGAGAAGCGCATACAACTACCGCATGACGGCTACGACGCGATCCTGCTCAAAGAGGTGGTTCACCATGTCGCCGATCCGTCGGCGGTCCTCGCCGGCCTGATCCGGCTCCTGCTGCCGGGCGGGCGGATCCTCGTGGCCATGTTGCCGACGAGGATCGAATACCCGCTGTTCGACGCGGCCCTGAGACTCTTCCGCCAGCGGCAACCCGATCCCGAGGACATCGCAACCGCGATGCGCGACAGTGGCTTGGCCGCGGAACTCACCTACGACGAGTTCCCGCTAGCCTTCACCGCCGACCGCTATATACGGATGGTCCGCAGCCGCTACATGTCGCTGCTGTCGAGCTTCGACGACACCGCACTCGAAGCCGGGATCGACGAGATCCGCCGCAGGCACCCCGGCCCCGAGCTGCGCTTCCCCGACAGGTTCGCCTTCGTGCTCGGGGCGAAGGAGTGAGCTTCGAGCTCGACACTCGCCTACGACGGTTACGCAACGAGCTCGATGACCACTCCCGAGTCGCCCGCCATCTGGGGCTGGACTTCGAACGTCCGATCAAGTCTCTCGGCGACGGCTACCCAGAGAACGCGATCGCGCTGGTCGGTAAAATCACCGAGCGGATCCTCAAGCAACTGTGGCGCCACCACAACGTCCCTGGCGATCCGGGCGGGAAATCGCTCAACGAGCTGATCAAGGGCGCACAGCCCCACATACGCAGCGGGGTTGTCCTAGACGCCCTGCGCGACATTCAGCGGCTACGCAACCGGTCCACCCATGACGGTTACGAGATCGCCGACGAGGACGGGCTCACCGCGGTCCGGCGGCTGTTGGATGTGCTGGCCTGGTTCAGCAGCACCGGCAGCGGCATTCTGAGTGGGGACATGCCCAAGCTCGCCCCTGATGTGGCGGCCAAGGCCGAGTTCCTTGCCGGGCTGTACCTCACGCTCGGCTATAGGCCGGTGAAGCGGTTTGAGCTGTCCCGCAACACGGTCTATCAGCTGTTCTTCCGAGAGCGTGGCCTGCGCGGCGAGTACGTTGAACTGCTGCTCAGCAAGAACATTGACGACGTGGTCCAGGTGCTCAACTCCTCCGGCGGGCAACTGCTCCAGACCAAGCTCCCGAAACTCACCCGATTCCTGATCCTTGAGGAAAACGGCACCCAGCAGGCCCCGGGACCGCTGGGCGAGGACTATCGAGTCCTCACCTACGACCGATTCATGGACGCGTTCATCGATATCGATCGATATCTGGTCGACGTCATCGGGGCGTATCCGGACCTGGCCGCCACCGACCGGCTGAGGCTGTCCGGGGATCTCCTCACCACCGACCAGCACACCGGTGAACAGCGAGTTTCCCAGGTTGGCTCGGCTGACGAGCTGCTGGACCAGGTTGCCGAGGTGGGCGGGAACGTGCTGATCGTCGGCCGGTCGGGCAGCGGCAAGACAACACTGCTCAAGCACCTGGTCGCGAGGTCGGCAATGGCCCGGCGGCGCCGCTACCGCTTCTACTTCGATATGAGCCTGAAGCAGCGCGAGGAGACATTCCGTGAGTTCGTCACCCGCGTGCTCGCGCCGTACATGGAGGTGGAGAACACCTACGTCTTCGAGGTGTTCCACTACTTCGCGCGCTCCGGCTCGGTGCTGTGCGCCCTCGACGCGATCGATGAGGCGGTGCCGTCGGTGACCCAGGCCGGTTTCCTGGATCTGTTCGCCGAGCTCGCCCAGGTGCTGACGGCCGAGTCGGCGGTCATCACCTCCTCACGGGTGTCTTTCCTGGAGGACTCCCCACAGGCACGTCGGCTGCTGGACGGCACCGCCTTGGTGTCGGAGAAGTTGGTCCAGCAGCTCCACGCTCAGGGCGTGAACCCGCTGCAGGTACCGCGCTTCTCCGCGCTGCGTCTGCACGATGCCGTCGCCACCGCCTCGCCCCTGGAGATGCACCTGGTCGGCGAAGTCGGCCATACCCACCACGAGTTCTCTCATCTGACTGAGCTGGCCTGGGCCCACACTGCCCAGGTCACAGCGGCCGCGAGGCTGGAGAATATGCTCCCCTCCCTGGTCGCGTACTTCGGTTCGGCCTTCCTGGTCGGCCAGACGATGTTCACGTTCATCGATCTGGTCAACGACCTGGGGATCGATCTGTTCGAGGGTGGACGGCTGACCTTCGAGGCGTTGCGGCTCCGCGCTCTTTTCCGGCCCGCGGGCCCGTCCGCGGTGGCCTTCGTCCACTCGGCGTATCAGGAGCTGCTGGCTGCCGAATACCTCCGGGACCCCGCACATCGCGAACTCGCGCTGGAGTCCGGTTCCCTCCCGCGGCTCACCGAGCAGGTGCGGGAATTCCTGCACCGGCGTTCCCGCCAGGCCGCGCCTTCTACTGGTGAGGGGTGCGTTCTGCCTGCGGGGGTCTATCTGGTCGGGCCGAGTCATCATCTGATGCTGCGCCGCATCGATCGGCCGATCCGTTTCGACCGTTTCCCTGTCACGGTCGCCCGTTACAACCGCTTCCTGGAGGCGGTCCGCCAGGACGGCTCACGCCAGTGGGATCACCCGGACCAGCCGGCCGAGATCTCCCACGAGCCGTGGCAGGACCGGCTGCGGATCCCGGACTACTTCACCGACCCGGCCTACCAGAACTATCCGGCGGTGTGTGTCGGCTACTGGAGCGCGTATGCCTTCGCCCGCTACGAGGGCAAGCGCCTGCCCACCTCTCTGGAATGGGAGGCCGCGGCACGGGGCACCGACGGGCGGCTGTTCCCCTGGGGCGACGACATCGACCTGAACATCGTCAGCTGCGCAGACTCCTGGAGCGGCCGGAAATTGATCACCTACGAGGCGTGGCGGGAGGAACTCGACCGCGGCCGTCTGGCGGAGGCGATGCCCGGCCCGGTCGACGCTCACCCTGGCAACATCTCGCCGTACGGCCTTCGCGAGATGGCCGGCAACGTATGGGAGATCACGGCAACGATGCTGGACCACCGCGACGAGGTCGTCATCTGCGGTGGTTCCTACGACAACCCGTACCGGGCCGTGCAAGCCTCTTCAAAAGGGCTCGCGCGCCGGAACGGCCGCAGCAACGTGATCGGCTTTCGATGTGTCGAGGATGCGTGATGAACGGCGAGCCGAACTCCACACCCGGCGGTCAGCAGTTCGGGTACATCGCCGAACGCATGCCGTACGGCAGCGGCTATACCGGGCGGCTGAGCACCTACGTCGTCCATGACGCCGAATCCGGCACCGACCACACCTTCATGTACGCCGACATCGTGACCGAGGGATTCCGCACCCTCCACATCGGGGAACGGGTCAGGTTCCTGGTCGACCCGGACGAGCCCGACCGGGCACGCTACATCATTCGTCTCGACATGCCTGAGGTGGAGGACTACTACCGGTGAGCCGTCTGGAACGGCAAGTCCTGATCGCGGTTTATCCCGCTCGCTTCCCCGCCACTCCGACGTGGGAATCCGGGCCGTTGATCCTCCAGCACGGGCACGTCCGCTCCACGGCCGAGGCACGCAGCCAGTACTACAGCGCCAAGGCCGCGCGCATCCTGTATGGCGATGCCGAACACCCGCAGCGCTGGCACGACACCACCTGCCGGGTCGTCGGTGATGTGGAAGTCACCGGTGTGGAAGCCCTCCAGGCGAGGTTCCCGGACGCCCGCGGGCTGGTTGCCATCCATCTGCGGCCCAGGACCGGAACTCTGATCCCGCTCCTACGAGGATTGGCCGGACGCAGGGGCGCGCCGCCCATCGGCTTCGACCCACAGGTGATCCTGGACGGGCAAGCGGTGATCGAGCTGGATGCACGTCCTTTCACGGTCTCATTCGTGACCGCAACCAGGCAGGGGCTCCCTCGCCTGTATCTCCAGCCCCGCTATTGGCGCTGGACCTCCACCAACCAATGGCTGTGGAGCCTGGGCTCGCGCAGCACGTTCGCCGACTATCCACCCGACCCCAGAAACCTCGAACCGCGTGACGACGAGGTCATCCGGCTTTCCAGCGATTGGCATGCGGTCGTGCTCCGCGACGGCATGGCCATTGTCGGCATCCGACCCGATCACGGGCCGCAGGACCCGTTCTTCGGCTACGCGGAGGTGTATCTGCGGTCCATCTACCTCGACGCCATTCTTCTAGGGCTGCTGCAACAACAAGTGATCACCAGCTTGGAAGAGCGCGCGGTCGCTGCGCTCGACTCTCCGTTGAAAACAGCGATGCCCGATCTCGAACGCCAGGTAAACATTTTCCGCAGGCACCTGTGGGCGCAGCACCTGACCCCACATGGGGTGCCCAACCGGCTGCTGTCCGCCTACCAGCGCCAGCACATGCTCGCCGGACGCTACGAGCAGATCATTTCGGACATCAGTGACTTCAACCGCCTCATCCGGGAGGAAGAGAGCCGCTACGTCAACAGCGCCATCGTGGTGTTCACCCTCGTCACCGTGCCCGCCGGGATCGCCCTGGCGCTTCTGCAGGTCATAGAGACGGACAATCCCTGGTTGTACGCCACCGTGGCGATTGCCTGCGTCGTCCTCATTGGGCTTCTGCTGTCCACCCGATCGGCCCGCACGGCTCTGCAAGCGCTACGACGCCGGTTCACCCCATAAGGGTGAACCGGCCTGACCTCCAGCCAGTCGAAGCTGCCGTGGGCGGTTCGCGCTGCCCTGTCCGTGCTGGCCCGGGGACTGGCGAATGCGGTCTTGATCCAGAAGCAGGCACTGGAGAAGCTGCTGAAAAGCGGACTGGTTCACGTGGTGAGCTCAAGGAAGTCCCGGACGATCGGCACTTTCCGGTGCACGGCCAGCTTCTCCCGCAGCCCGGCCAGCGTTGCCGTGGACCTCGCCGAATCGACCCCGCCCAGGCAGCGGACCGCATGCTCAGCGACTGCGACTGCCTGATCCAGATCGCGGAGCGCCAGATGCGCGTCCGCGGCCCGGGCCAGGTAGATGGCGTGCGTACGGGGGTACTGCTCGTCACCGGCGTAGTTCGCATCAATGGCGGCCTTGAAGCGCGCGATGGCCTCGCGGGGGTCACCAAGCTCCAGAGCTGACGAGCCGGCGATCATTTCGACCTCGCCCAGATCCACCCAGTACAGGTAGGGCGGGTCATCGGGATGAGCATCCATCCCGAGAAGGTCGCGAGCTTCGTGGAGGGCTCGGGCGCACGCTTGCCGGTCGCCGGTCTTCGAGTAGGAGCGAGCGGCTCGAGCGGTCAGCATCGCGCGGAAGCGCGGCGTCGCCTTGTTCTTCGTCTGAACCTGCGCGGCCTCTAGGAGCGAGGCCGCATCCCGAGGATCGCCTGCGGTGTAATGCTGAATGGCCCGGAACGACAGAGCGTACGCACCCGTCAGCGCGTCGCCGGCCGTTGCGGAGGCTCGTAGCGATGCGTCGAAGTAGCGCTCGGCCTGTGCGTGGAATCCGTCGTCGAAGTGCACCCATGCGCAGCAGCGAGCTGCTTCCGCGGCGGCGGCGTACAGTCCCCGGCCGGTTGTCTCGTCGAAGCGGGCTTCTTTGAGCAGTCCGACGATGAAGTTGAACTCGGCGATCGCCAGGTCGCGGAGCTGTGAGCTGCCCAAGGCGTCATCGAGATGGCGGAGGTGGTCGAGCCGGTGTTCCAGGTGATCCACCATCGCCGGAGTGACCTGACGACGGCCAGTAGAGGTCGGCCTGGTCATCGCGTCTACGGCATCCTGCCAGCCATTGACCGACGCTCCCAACGCCGCCGACGTCATGGTCAGGAACTTACGCCGGTCCACCAGGCCTCCCACTGCGAGATCGGTCAGCACCTCCACGGTAGCTGTCTGATCGCCATAGGTGTGAGCCCCATTCGAGCCGTCGCATGCGGTGGCCAACCATTCTGGCCACGGCATCGTCTTCAGGACGGAAATCGGTACACCGTGGAGCACGGCCATTGCCTGCTGGGCTGAGGGTTCAGGTACCGCCTGTCCCGATTCCCACCGGTAGATCTTCTGCCGTTGGTGCGCCAGCGCCCCCAGACGGAGCGACCGATGGACTGCGTCGAGCTCACGGGCGTAGGCGGTCATCGAAAGACCGAGCTCGCCGCGCAGAATCGCCAGAGGATGCTTCCCGAGCGATCCCGTCATGAGGCTGCTCCCTGGTGTGAATGCCGGCGGATCAACCATCTCGCACCAGGCCCACCCCGCCCAGCTGCTTTGACGCAAGAGACTACGCGTGGTCGGCGAGAGACTACAGCCATTCTCTGGCAGCTCCGCGGTCTCCGGGTTTTCATAGCCAGCAGTGCGACCGAAGGAAGACGAGCGCCAGCGCAACGGTACGTTCCGAGCGTCCGTGGCGCGTTCTATCTGACCCATTCAAGGAAGGGTGCCCCTTACGCCATGGTACTGAGCCTCGACCCTCGCTGGCTGTCTCGATACACGGCGCAAGGCCTGGTCGAGGACGCTCAGTTCCCCTGTGTGTTCTGCGCCATTATCAACGGGGAGGTCGAAAGTCACGTTATTGCGGAGACGGCGGACACCTTGTGCTTTTTGGACCACCTGCCGGCAACGTACGGACACACACTGATCATCCCCAAGCAGCATTGCCGGGACCTATTCGATATCTCGGACGATTTCTTTCAGTCGGTCATGGCGACCGCGAAGCAGGTGGCGAACGCCCTGCGCATGACGTGTTCGGCATCCGGCGTCAACCTTGTGCATGCCAGCGGTCTGGCCGCCCATCAGACCGTGTTCCACTTCCATATGCATGTCGTGCCGCGCTACGACGGCGATTCGATCGTTGTTTTTCCTCGGCTGGCTGATCCCGCCCGAAAGCACGAGGTAGCACAGCGCCTGCGCGCAGCGCTCCTTGACCAGTTACCGCCCACTGGACCAGCAGAAAGCAGCGCACCGTGACAATTTCACACGACGCCGCCCTCGCCCAGTTCACCGAGCAGGGCTTCGTGCTCATCAAACAGGCCGTACCCGATGCCGTCGTCAAGACATTGGACAATGCCGTCCTGCAGCTCACCGACGACCGGGCCCCGGACCTGACGCACAGCTCGTTCAATACGAACCGCGCCCTGACGCAGGTGCGCAACGCCGCGAACATCATCGCTGAGTACCAGTTGCTTTTCGTGTGCCGCGACTTGATGTCAGTCCCATACCGGATTCTCAACGGGTCGATCCAGGTCCTGGGCAGCGAGGTGCTGCGCCGGGAGGTCTACCAGCGGGCCCACGAGCCATGGCACCGCGACTCCGGGGCCTTCCTGGAGCGTCCGTACGACGAGGTGAACGGGCCGCTGCATCTCAAAGCGCAGGTGTTCTTCACCGATACGCGGCCGAAGGACAGCGGCAATCTCGTGCTCATCCCCGGCTCCCACCGGTGGCCCGTGGACCACAAGGACGATGACTACTGGGAGTCGGCGAACGACGCTCTCGCTCAGGGAAGTGTCCCGGACGGCGCCCTGATCGTTCACGCGGAGCCCGGCGACGCGGTCATCTTCGGCAACACCATGTGGCATGCCGTCCTGCCCAATCTGACCCAGGAGCGGCGCAGCGCGATCATCCGCTTCGGGCAGGCGTGGCTACGTCCCTATGACCATCACTGGGACCCGGCCACCGCAGCCGACCACCTCTCCCCTGAAAACCGGCTGCTGCTGGGCTACTACTCGAACGAGGTCAACCCGGTGGACTTGTACAAAGAGGCCACGGCAACGCACAGCTGGGCTGCACAATGACCGACTCGACGCGAATCGTCACCGTGCTCGGCGCGACGCGCAACTTTTTCAAGGTAGGCCACTACACCCTGCGGCGACTTGCCGTTGACGCACCGCAGTTGACATTGCGTCTGGCAATTCCTGAAGCTCAGATCGCCGGACGCGCCGTACACGGTATCGATGTGCAGCTTCGCGACTGGGAGCCGGGGGATCCCAAAACGTTGGTGGAGGCGTTGTCCGGCACCGACACCATGCTGATGGTGCCCCCCATCGACCGCCGCGTCGAAATCGGTGACATGTATCTGCGGGCAGCTCAGAGGGCCGGCGTCAAGCAAATTGTGTGCCTGGGCATCCAGTTCACCCCGGGACAGTGCGCCATGGCCGAGGAAGCGGCAACGCTCGAAGTCCTGCTGCAGGAATCCGGGATCGAGTACGACCTCGTCTCACTGCCCATGTTCCTGGAGAACATCCTCTATCAGTGCCAGTCCATCGCCGAGAACGGGTCGTTCTCCTTCCCCGCCGACGCTGACTGTCCGTTTTCGTACATCAGTTGCGACGACGCCGCCGCGCTGTTCTGCCGGAAGATCCTCTCCTCTGGGTCTATCGACCTGAGCGGCACGTTGATGAGCCATCATGCGCAGGCGACCTGCGCCGAGTGGGCCTTGGCCCTCCAAGCGGCGACCGGGCGTCCGATCACGTTCAAGCGCCAGGATGACGAGCACTTCCTGGCGAGCCTTGGCAAGTACGGGATGCGCCGGCCCGCGGCTGCGCAGGTGCTCGGTCTGTGGAAGCGGATCAGCGCTGAGGGGGACGCTACGCCGACCCGGGTTGCCGAGCGGCTCATGGGCCGCCCAACCACCGACCTGGTGGCTTGGACGCAGGCCCACGCGTGCTGCTTCGGCCCCGGGTTCGGGTCCTGTCCCCACCCGCACCCGCCGATACAGCACATGTTCGGGCCCGCATGAGGCCACGCGGCAGGAACGGTAAGTCAGACCCGGCGGCTGCTCTGGGTCAACCGGACCGACGCGCTCGCCAGTAGCGCAGACCGCTGAGGAGGTATCGCATGACTCTCACAAACTGGAGTCGCAACGTCACCATCGCCGACCAGGGCCACTGGACGAGAATCACGTCCTTGGAACAGCTGGAGTCGATGCTGGCGCACGGGGAAGCCAAGGTGCGCATCCTTGGGTCGAGATTCACCTATCCCAGGCAGCTCCACTGCCCGGACGGCACCCGCGGCATCGTCCTGGACCTCCCTGGCCGCGGAGTGTGTGACCTGCGCGGAGAATACCTGTGCGTCACCGGGGATACCGTGCTCGACGACGTGTGGCAGATGTTCGACAGGCACGGGCTCGAGCTCGACACTTGCCCACCTGTGATCACGGCTCAGACGGTAGCCGGCGCCCTCGCCACGGGCACCCACGCACAGGGCCTGTCTGGCGGCACGCTCTCCGACTGCGTGTCAGTCATCGAACTCATGGATGGCAACGGCGTCCTGCACCGACTCACTCCGGCCGACGACGCCTTCGAGTCCGCCATCCTCAACCTCGGGTGCCTCGGTGTGGTCGTCGGCCTAGAGCTTCGCGGTCGCCCTACGGCCCAGCTGTGCTGCAGCCGCGTCACCGTCCCCGAAGACAGCCTGCCCGAGCGCTACCTGGCCTGGAACCGCGAATCCGCGGCCGCCAAGTGCTGGTGGTTCACCGAACACCAGGTCGCGCACGCCTGGATCACACACGACGGTGCCAACCCGCCTCGCGACTTATACACCGCCCACCCCGCAGACCTGGGCGACGTCGTGGCCCGCACCCGCCGTCATCTCATGGCCGACATCGGTGACGGCCAGGGCCGTACACCTGCCACCCGAACCCTGGAGAAGTTCCTCGGCGTGGCCGACTCGAAGGGGACGCTCTACGAGATATTCAAGAATGGTATCCCGGCACCCCAGCTGAACATGGAGATCGCCGTCCCCTTGGACGCCTTCCCCGAAGCCTACGCCTCCCTCAAAGACCTCCTGCGCGCCTCGCCCTACAAGCTCCACTACCCCGTCATCCTGCGGACCACCGGGCGAGCGCGCGGCCACCTGAGTCCCACCCGCGCGGTCCCCAGCACCTACTTCGGCTTCGTGTCGTACATGAACGCCGAAGGCCGGATCACCGCCGCCCGCCCGCTGTTCGACGACATCCAGCGCCTGTTGTACGGCCTGGGCGGCCGACCGCACTGGGGCAAATACTTCACTCCGCAACTGGTGCGCGACGCTGGCACCAACGGATTCTCGCAGTTCCGCCGGGCCATAGGCAGATTCGACCCCCGCGGACGCTTTCAGAACGACACCTTCTACCGCACGCTAGGACTTCCCAGCGAATGACGCCGCACCTGGGCGTGAACCTCGCGCCATGGCTCCCTGTCCGGACCTTATATCGCGCATACCGACTCGAGGTGGCGGGATGCACTCACGTACGGGCGCACTGCAGCGTCCTGTGGTGAGAACGCCCAGGCGTAGACATTCCTGGCCCGTTTTTGGGCCTGTCGGCGATCCTTAAAGACCCACGGTTCTGTCAGTGCCGGTCGTCACAATGAGCAGCATGAAGGAGAACTCCACGGTGCCGGCCAATGTCCTGGCTGATGAAGACGCCTATCTGCAGGCGGTCGCGCAGGCGCGTACTGCTGCCGAGGCGTACTACGGGTCCGGCGAGCCCAGTATGGACGATGAGACCTACGACCGGCTGCTGCGCGCGATCACGGCCTGGGAGGACGAGCACCCCGACCTGGTCGCGGGGGATTCCCCTTCCCAGCAGGTCGCGGCCGGGGTGACCACCGGTGAGGCCGAGCACACGGTGCGGATGCTGAGCCTGGGCAACGTCTTCTCGGACCTGGAACTGAGGGCCTGGGCCGCCTCGCTGGAGCGCCGACTGGGTGGGCGTGCAGTGACCGCCTGGGCGGTGGAGCCCAAGTTCGATGGTGTGGCCCTAGCCGCCCGTTACCGCAAAGGCCGACTAGTCCAACTGGTCACCCGGGGCGACGGGACGACCGGTGAGGACGTGTCCCACGCGATCGGGGACATCATCGGCCTGCCCACGACCCTCACCGAGCCGATCACGGTCGAGGTCCGAGGCGAGGTCCTGATGACACAGGCCCAGTTCGCCGCAGCCAACGAGCTGCGGGCCGCACACGGGGCGCCGGTGTTCGCCAACCGCCGCAATGCCTCGTCCGGGTCGCTGCGGGCCAAAGACCGCGCCTACCACATCGGGCAGACGTTCCTGGCCTACGCCGCCCTGACCGGCCCCGAGCACACCAGTGACCCCGCCCTGGAGAATCTGTCCCACACCCGGCTCGTCGCGCGCCTGGCCGACCTCGGGTTGGGTACCACGGTCGACACGCCGGTCGCCACCCGCTCCTACACCGCTCTGGAGCAGGTCCTGGCCCGGGTTCAGGACATTGGCACCCTGCGCGCAGTTCTGGATTTCGAGATCGACGGCGCCGTCATAAAGGCCGACGAGCCCACCGACCAGGTCCAGGCCGGCACGGGTTCACGCACCCCGCACTGGGCCATTGCGTTCAAGTTCCCCTCCGCCCAGAAGATCACCGTGCTGCGTGCGGTGGAATGGAGCGTGGGCCGCACCGGCGTAATCGCCCCACGCGCCGTCCTCGACCCGGTCGACGTCGCAGGCACGACCATCACCTACGCCACGCTGCACAACCCCGCCGACATCACCCGCCGTGGCCTGCTGCTCGGCGACCACGTCATCGTCTGCCGCGCCGGCGAAGTCATCCCCCGTGTCGAAGGCGCCGTCACCACCCTGCGCAACGGTGACGAACAGCCCATCGCTTTCCCCCAGGTCTGCCCGCGCTGCGGGGCCGATATCGACCGCACCCAGGAACGCTGGCGCTGCGTCCGGGGCCGCGCCTGCGGCCAGATCGAAGCCATCCGCTACGCGGTCGCCCGTGATGCCCTGGACATCGACGGCCTCGGCGAGAAGATCATCATGCAGTTGGTCGACAAGGGCCTGATCGAGGACTTCGCTGACCTGTTCACCCTTACCCGCGACCAACTGCTGACCTTGGATCGCATGGGTGCGAAAAGCGCCGACAACCTCCTGACCGCCATCGACGCCGCCAGGAGCAAACCGTTGAACCGGGTCTTCTGCGCCCTCGGCATACTGGGCACCGGACGCTCCATGTCGCTGCGCATCGCCAAGCACTTCGGCTCGATGCAGGCGGTGCGGGACGCCGACGCCGCGGCGCTGGAGCAGGTCGACGGAATCGGCAGCGAGAAGGCTTCGGTCATCGTGGCGGAACTGGCCGAGATCGCCCCGGTGATCGACAAGCTCGTGGCCGTGGGGGTGAACATGACCCAACCCGGCGTCCCCTCCGCTGCCGCTGATGGCGCGCAGGATGGGGGAGTGGAGTCCGGGGAAGCAGGAGAAAGGCGGCCGTTGGCCGGGATGACGGTGGTGGTGACCGGAGCGATGAGTGGGCCCCTGGCGGAGTACTCCCGCACCGAGATGAACGAACTGATCGCCCAGGCGGGGGGCCGCGCGTCCTCCAGCGTCTCCGCGCGCACACACCTGGTCGTCGTCGGCGAGAACGCCGGCAGCAAGCTCGACAAGGCCCGCACTCTTGGCATCAAGACCATCACGCCCGAGGAACTCGCCGAGCGCCTCGCCACCTACCTGACCTGACCTTCCCGGCGCAGCGCGCCTCCTCGGTCGCGGCGCGCATGAATTCGGCGCGGGGTACGCGGATTCCACTGTCATTCCTCCAGGTCAGGTGGTGGGCCACCGGCGGCGAGAGGAGCCTCAGCATCGGTTGGCGCCCTGGCCAGACCTCCTCCAGTACGGTCCCGGGCGGTCGGTGTCAGTCAGCGGGTTCTTCTTCGGGGATGTCGGGAAGTTGCCGGAGAGGCGGGCGGGGCGTCCCCGGCGGAACCAGGACCATCCCCTCACCCCAGACCAGCCGATCACGCATACCGCTGTCCTCGGCGTTGTCGTTACGTTGCCGTTCATCGGTGTTCTCTCCGGCGTCGAGGTATAGCCTGGTCTCGGGGTCCTGCCCGATCGCTTGGCGGTATGCGCGCAGGAAGTCGGGATCCTCGGCCGGATCCACCTGGTGGGTTTCGGCCCACTGGCTGTACATGTCGTTGTGGATGCGATCGGCGTCCGCGCCGACGATTTTCATAGGTGTTTCACTCCGTCCCGGGACGAGTCGCGTGCGGGGGGTGAAGGCCGTCGCGACCTGGTCGCGGCGGGAGGTCCACCAGTGCAACAGCCGCTCACCGGAGACCACAGCTCGTCAGGGCCGTGGTCGCCTTTGTCATAGTGCCACTGCAGCTGCCAGAAGTCGCTCGCGCGTTTCCACTGCGTCAGGCTTCCCCCACTGGTACATCGACGAGCTCCTTGAGTGCGAACACTCCCTGCGGGGTCACTGATCAGGAGTCGGTTTGCTGTGCTGTACGCCGATATGGCCGAGCGCCACCTGAGAGCGATGAGCATGCCTGCCGACCTCGCCGAAGAGCCCCGCGATCCTTCTCGATCTCTCCCAGATCTCGGCGATCCGGGCCATCGGATCGTCGCCGGAGTCGTCACTGAGAAGGTGCCGCTTCGGCAAGGCCGAGATCTCGGTTTGCACGTGTTCGGCGAGGACCGCGGCCGCGGAGGCCATCTCTCCCAGTAGTCGCTCCGACTCTCGCAGCGCAGTCATGTCCAGCTCGCGTCGTTCGCGCGCGACTTGGACCAGGTCGCCGAAGCGTGTGTAATCGCCAGGATCCATCACACCTACAACATGCCGCATGATCGATGAGACTGCCTCGGTTCCAGCGAGACAGGCACAACTCCGCGCGAGGCTCGGCCCTCTGGCCCGGTGGGAGCCGCCGTGCACGGACAGCATCGCATACGCCATCAGCACTGCGGCGAGCACGTTTTCCTCGGCGACGTTGGGCCGGTCCAACCAACGGTCCTGTCTTCTTTGGCTCTGTGGCAGATTGGGTGGCGACGGAAGATTGGATCACCAAGAATGGCTACCTGGACGTCGGCGACCTGTACGAACCGCCCTTCAAGCGTCTGGGCGACCCCGATGTGGTCTTCCGTACGAGCTCCGACGTCGACGTCATCGCCGACGTCCTGAAGCTCGTGAAAGGGACCGCGATCCCGGCGGACGCCGAGGCCAGTTGACGGCCGCAGCGTGCGGCATGCTTAGAGGGTGCGCTGACCCGGGGCCGCGCACGGACCGACCGATGGGGGAGCGGGAAACGCGAGAGAGCCCTCCTCGGCTGAGGGAGGGCTCTCTCGGTCTGGCGCCAGATCTCAGGAGATCAGGTGTCGAGGGTGCCGGTCTTGAGTCCGGTCAGGAACGTGGACCACTCGGCCGGGGGGAGGAGCAGGGCCGGGGTGGTCGGGGTTTTGCTGTCTCTGACCGCGACGAGGCTGGGCAGGTTCGACGCGACCTCGACACAGTTGCCGTTGTCGGTGCTGTAGGTGCTCTTGCGCCACTGTGCGCCCAGGATGTCACCCACTTTGGCTCACCGCTTCCTGTATGAGGTGGAGTGACTGTTTGAATGGTAGGACTTCAGCGCGGATCGCGTCATACCTGGCGACGAGTTCCGTGATAATCGGCCGGTACTCGATCGTCCGTCCGCTCGGTTGCGCGTCTGTATAGGCAGCGTAGGCGGTTCCGTTTCGTTCGGCGATGATGAAGCCGCCTGCCAGCCCGCAGTGTTCTCCGGCGTCGTAGGGCACGATCTGGATGGTCACGTTGGGGCGCCGGGCGACCTCCAGCAGGAATCCCAGCTGCTCCCGCATGACCTCCGCGTTCCCTACGCGACGCCGGATTACAGCCTCGTCCATGAGGAACGTGGCCGCAGGAGCCCTGTCCCTGTGCAGGATCGCCTGCCGCCGCATGCGGCTGGCGAGCCGGTCTTCGACCTCCTCGGAAGCGATGCCGGGGGCTGCGGAGATCATCGCGCGCGCGTACGACTCGATCTGAAGGAGACCGGGGATGAGGACGGGCTCCCAGCTGCGGAGCGTTTCGGCCTCGTCCTCCTGTTCGAGCCAGGGCTTGAGGTGCTCCGTGGCCTTGTCCCACGTCGCGGCGATGTAGAGCCGCATCATGGTGCCGTCCAGGCCGAGGGCCTTGTCGCACGCCCTGGCGAAGTCGTCGGTCGGGGGACGTCGGAGGGTTTCGACCATGGCGACCAGCGACTCCGAGAAGCCCATGCGCGCGGCGAGCGCCCGTTGGGTGAGCCTGGCCGCCTCCCGGTGCCGTCGCAGCTCGGCGGCGAAGAGGTTGCGCGGGGATTCGCCCGGATGTGGGTCTTTGATGGGGGGCATATCGCTCCTTTCTACCTGAATTTCGACGATATTGATGTGCTCACGGGCTCCTCACAGAAATGTGATCCTATGTACGAGCTAAACGCTCCCGATCGTAGCTCTCCGTCGCCACTCTGATAGGGCGAAGTCTCCAAGAAGCGCGTTCCTCGCGTCGGACGAAAAGGCGAGCGCATGCGGATGGGAAGATTGCTGGGCGTCATCGAGTTGGCCGGCGAGCCCAGGTCGGCCGGAATGGCCCGTGAGTTCGTACGGAAGAGGCTGGGCGACGATCACCCGGCGCTGGACACCGTGACACTCCTGGTGTCCGAAGTGGTAAGTAATGCGGTGGTCCATTCCAATTCCAGGAATGGTGGAAAAGTCACTCTGGCGCTCGCCGATTGCCACGACTTCGTTCACGTCGACGTCGTCGACGCGGGCGGCGAAGAGGCTCCGCGGGTGCGTGACGACGAATCCGGTGAGAGCGGGCGTGGTCTCCTCATCGTCCAGACGCTCGCCTCCGGCTGGGGCGTACGCCAGGACCTCACCAGTCGGACCGTGTGGTTCCAGGTGGGGTACGAGTACAAGCGGGTGCCCCCGGCTCCGATCCTGCCCCGGCAGCGGGAATCCCCGGACGGCGGCGAGACCGCCTTACGCCGGACCGCCCGGCGCGCGGCAGCCCGGGCGGTCACCGAAAGCCTCATTCCGGAACGAGCTCATCCCCGGCGTTCCGCGGAGCGCTGGAGCCGTGACCGGGACGGATTCGGCGGGGAATCCGGCTCACCCGGCGTCGATCCGTTCCTTTATTAAGCCCTTTACGAGGCGTTCGCCCCACTGGCCGGGGCGGTGGCGAGGTGAATGCTCCTGAGTCCGGGTCAGGGGCAGGCCCCCGGTCCTCGCCGCCGCCCCATTTGCTCCATCCAAGGCGACATGCAGGCGTCGGATCTTCTCGACGGTCCGCTCATCTTTCCGAGTGCGGGCCCGCCGGGCCGGTTCGCGGCTCAGCCAGGAATAGAAGCCAATAGAAGGCACCGCGCGCCACGTTCAGCATCCGACCCCAGCCGCTTGATGCCATAGCCTGGTAGTGCATTGTCAGGCGGCTGGCTAGCTGAGGTTGAATGATGGACAGCGACAATCCGGTTCGTTTCGAACATCGGCTTACCGGACGAGGCTGGGCCGATTCGGTGCTCACCATAGGAGAGGCCCGAGCCGAGCTTCGCTCATCGTTCGTCACGAACGCGCCTCACGACCTCTTCGAAGCACTGCGACGCCTCTGCCTCGGCACGACGAAGGTGAGCACCGCTTGGTATGAGGAGCCCGGAATCTTCCGGTGGCTTTTCACGCGGGACGGCCCGGACGTTCGTGTCCGGATCGTGTGGCTCTCTGGTGACCCAAGGTGGCCGGGTTCCTGCAGCCGACCGGTACTCGACGCCCGGTGCGGGCTCGACGAGCTGATACGAGCCGTCATCGCGGGGTTCCGCCGGTTGCGCGACGAGATCGGCGACCAGGTCTACGAAAAGAGCTGGGACATGCCCTTCCCCGAGCCACGGTTGGCCGTGCTCGACCGGGAGAGGCGTTCATTGGTCCGATCGAAGGCGAGGCGCCGGCCTTCGCCCAGGAGTGCGGCTCGTCGCCGACAACGCCGGCGCTCACGCCACGTTTCATAGCCGGGGCACTCCAGGACGACGAACGAAACGTTCCCCTCTGCGGCTCCGGCGGGCGGGCCCGGTGGTGTCGTGCCGGGCCCGCGGTACGGGATCAGTAGTAGAGCGGGTCGAAGCGGATGGGGAAGTCGTTGCGGGCGGTGGCGAAGTCCTGGAAGTACATGATGTTCTGGCTCACGCCGTGGCCGCTGATGATGCCCTTGGCGATCACGCCGGCGCCCGAGAGCGTGAAGACCGGGCCGCCGCTGTCGCCGGGCTGGGTGGCGCGCAGGCCGTTGATCTGGTGGGCCTCGATGAGGTCGTTGTAGCACTCCCAGCGCCCGTAGGCGTCCCAGTCGCAGTACCAGGCGGTGAAGTCGTGCTGCTCCAGGCCGCATCGCACGCCGGTGTTGGAGCCCGACGAGCAGAACTGCTCCTTGGGGTACACCCAGTCCCAGCCGTAGACCTGCTTCTGCTGGTTGGTGACGACGGGGCCGTCCCAGATCCATCCCCGCGCGTTGGAGGAGATCAGCATCGTGTCGTGGCCGGTGTTCTCATACTGGACCTGGCCCACCCAGTCGTTCTCGACTCCGTCGACGAACCAGTGACCGGGCTTGCCACAGTGGCTGGCCGTGAGGATGTACTTGTAGCCGTCGTAGCCCTGGACGGCGAAGCCTCCGGTGCAGCCCACGTAGTTGTTGCTGTAGTTCCGTAGGATCGCCGGCATGGCGCTGCGACCTGTGCAGGTGAACATAAAGGCTCTTGATGACTCGGCGGTCGGCCGGTTCTGGGCGGAGGCGCTCGGCTGGAGTGCTTACAGCCCCGGCGTGACCACCTACGTTGGACCCGTCGGCGGCCTCGTTTGGCCCGACCCGGTCGCCGTCTGCGTCGACGTCGTTCCCGTCCCGGAACCTAAGACAACAACAAAGAACCGTGTGCACCTCGATCTCGCCACCACCTCTGCGGCCCATCAGACGGAGTTGGTCGCGCGCCTCCAGGCTCTCGGTGCGACGCCCGCCCACGTGGGCCAGGGCAAAGTGCCGTGGACGGTCCTCGCCGACCCCGAAGGCAACGAGTTCTGCGTGCTGGAGCCTCGATCGATCTACCGGGACACCGGGCCGATCGCCCGGGTGGTGGTCGACTGCGCGGATCCGCGGGCCATGGCCCGGTTCTGGGGCGAGGCGATGGACTGGACCCTGCACGAGGTGACCGACGATCACGCGGTGCTGCGCTCCGCCAAGGGCGTCGGCCCGTATCTCGAGTTCCTCCGCACGCCCGACGCGAAGACCGTGCCAGACCGCGTCCATCTTGATCTGCTGCCATACCCCGGTGACGACAAAGCAGCGGAGGTGGCCCGGCTGCGGGCCATCGGCGCCACCGACCTCGACCTCGGCCAGGGCGACGTCCCGTGGACGTGCCTGGCCGACCCGGAGGGCCACGAGTTCTGCGTCCTCGCCCCATCCTGACGCGGAGCCCTTAACGACACCCCGACACGTGAGCCTTGTGCTCACGCGCCATGACCCCGGGTGGGTTGGACTGCGGTGTCTCGGTCGATTCGGGCGGCGAGAGCTTGCGCGCAGGGGGCGAGATCAGCTCGCTCGCCGACCACAACACTCAACTCGCCAACTGAAGCGCTAAGAAGCCCTAACAAAGTGATCTAGGAATACCGGTGAGTGGGACTTCTCATGGCAGTCGGGCCGCGCGGCCTCACAGCCGGGATCTCAGCACGTCGATCTCACAGCCCGGCGCGAACGGGTCGAAGCCGTGCTCGACCAGCCAGCGAACATTCAGCAGGCTTCGCAACGACCACCACGCGCGGATCACGTCGAGGTCGACGTCGGTGCCGTAGCCGGCGACGACGTCGCCGAGGTGCTCCTCGTGTCCGAGCGTCAAGGTGGCGAGGTCGTACAGGGCATCACCTTGGCCTGCCTCGGACCAGTCGATGATGCCCGTGATCCCGTCGCCGTCGACGAACACGTGATCGATCTGCAGGTCGCCATGCGTGAAGACCGGTGTCCACGGCCGGAGCGCGGCCTCGGCGACCTGGCGGTTGCGGGTGACCAGGTCGGCGGGCAGGACGCCGTTCGTCACGAGCCACTCGCACTCGCCATCGAGATCCGCCGCCAACTCGTCGAGGCCCCGGCCGGCCTGGCCGGGCCTGGGCGGCAACGGCGCGTCGTGCAACCTCCGGATGGCGGCGCCCGCCGCGGCCCACGCCGCCGGGGACGCGGTCGACGGCTCGCCGAGGCGGCCGAGCGCCGTCCCCGGGACTGCGGCGATCGCGAGCACCGGCGGCTTGTGCCACAGGACCTTCGGGGTCGGGACCGGCGCCAGGGCCATCGCCTCGACCTCGACGTCGATGCGCGCCTGATCGGCGTCCACCTTCAGGAACACGTCGCCCACGCGCAGGGTCGCGCGCTCGGAATGGGCGACGACCATTTCGACCTCGTCCATGGGCGACCAGTATCCCGGGGATGATCGTCGACGTCACCGGGTTTATCGCGTGCGATTGCGCGGCTGACCGCGTCCTGCTACCAAGCGGCCTCACGTTTCTCGCCGCCCGGCTCTGATGCCGGTGTCACGACGCGGGCGTGCCGTCGCGGAAGGCGGTCAGCAGGCGCCGGGCGTAGTACGACTCCCAGGGCTCTCCCGGCGCCTCCCGGCCGTACGCCTTGTCCAGCCCCACGAACTCGTAGATCAGTTCGCTCGGCACTGGGGTCGTCCCGAGCAGGCTCGGCAGGTCGGACAGCCTGATCAGCCAGTCCGCGTACCAGGACGCCCAGTCGGGATCGACACCGTCCGTGATCTCGTAGACCCGGTGATGCACCTCCGCCGCCTCGTGCAGCAGGTCCCGGACCTGCCCCACACGCGTGTCCATGTGACACCGCCTCCCTGTGTCACAAACTTCGCATTATGCGCATAACCCTCTAACTCCAGGATCCCACGCCATATCGCCATTGCCGACATCGCGGCCTAGCTTCCCGACCTCAGTAAGGTGTCGTCGACCACGCCGGCCATCAGGATCTACTGGTGGGCGAGATGACGGTGGTCAGCCAAGTGGCGATGTCGGTGACGACCGCCGGGTCCATGTGCTGGGCCGGCTCGAGTTCGGACGGCTTGGACGGGCCGGTGCCGGGGAAGAAGAAGTGATTGTCGGCGTCGTAGACGCGGATCGTCACATCGGGGCGGCCGTCGAGGCCGGCCCGCCATCGGGTGAGGTCGTCGGCGACGGTGACCTGGTAGTCCCGGGCGCCCTGCAGGATGAGCATCGGCCTGCCCAGCTTGGCGGCGGCCGCGGCCGGGTCGTAGCCGCGCAGATCCAGCCAGTATCGGGCGGGCACGCCGAAGGGCAGGTCGCCGGCCGGGGTCGCCGGGGACAGGTCCGGACTGTCCACCGTCTGGGCCTGCCTGGTCATCGTGTCGATGACCGGCTGGGACGCGGCGGCGGTATCGGGATCCAGGGAGGCCAGGTATTGGATCTGGCGAACTGCCGACCAGTACATCGGCTGCGCCCCTCCGGCCAGGATGACCATCCCGGCCACGGCATCTTCGGCTGCGGCGACGCGCGGGGCGACGGTGCCGCCGAGGCTGTGGCCGAGCACGAACACCCGCGCCGGGTCGACGGCCTGGTGCTCGCGGAGCAGCCGCACGGCGGCGACCGCGTGGTGCACGTACTCGTCGTCGAGGGTGAAGTCGTCGAGAGCCAACTGATCGCCGTGGGCGTAGGTGACCTTGTCGAACCGCGCCACCGCGACGCCCCGGCCGGCCAGCCCCCAGGCCAGGTCCTTGAGCGGCTTGTTGCGCCCGATCGTCTCGTCCCGGTCATGCGGTCCCGACCCGGCCAGCAGCACGACCGCCGGGTGCGGCCCCGGGGCGTTCGGCATGGTCAGGGTGCCGGGCACGGCGAGCCGGCCGGTGCCGATCACCGCCTCCTGCTCATGGAAGGCGCGGGGGTCGGCGTAGTCGGGTGGCTGCCACGGCTGGGTGGGCCGCGCGGCGTCGGCGGGGGCGAGTTGGATGCCGCCCAGCCAACCCGCGTCGCTGACCGTCACCAGCACCACCGCCTCGCCGTGCTCGAACGCCAGCGGGATCCTCACCAGGGTGACGCCCGGCCCGGCCGGCTCGCTGACCGGGGCTCCGACCGAGGTGAGCGGGCCGTGCCGGTCCAGCTCGGCGGTCCAGGCGGCCTGCAGCGACTCTGGGATCACCATGGCGCGCAGGCTCGGCGCGAACATGTCGCGGATCTCCGTGAACCTGCCGGCCTTGACCAGGTCCAGCACGGTCACGCCGATGACGGCGGCTCCGTTCGGCATCATGATGTCCTCCGCTTCGAATTCGCGTGCTTGGGGGTGGCTTGTTTGGAGGTGGCCCGTTCAGGGGCGGTGCGTCCGGTCGTGGACGTGGGGTCGTTGTCCGGGCGGCCGCCGCCGGCCTGCTCGCCGGGGAGCAGGACGGTGGCCAAGATCCGGCGTTTGCGGCCCGGCCGCGGCGGATTGGCGGCGGCGGGCTGCAGCACCCGCGTGAGTTCGGCGAGCAGGGCGGCGTACTCGGTGTCGTCGAGCCACAGCCCGGCCAGCCGGAAGGTGGCCCCGTCCCGGATCGGGTCGACCTCGTCGCGGGCGAGGTACCGGTCGACGTCGCCGAGCAGCCCGGCCACGAACGCCATGAACGCCTGGCGCATGTCGTCGACGGTCATGGTCGCGATCTGGTCCGGCGTGATCAGCGACGCGCTGGCCCGGAGCACGTAGGTGCGCTCCACCGCGCCGCGGACCTGCCGCTCCGCGACCACCTGGAGGACCCCGGCGTCGACCAGCCGGGCCACGTGCCGGTACAAGGTGGCCGGCGGTATGTCGGCGAGTTGGGCGGCCAGCGCGCTGGTCGTCAGCGCCACGTCGCCCAGGAACGCCTGCACGATCCGCAGCCGGACCGGGTGCAGCAGAAGATCGGCGGATGTCACGACCAGCACGGTAGCAGTCCGTTATCACCAACGACAACATTATCGATGCTGGGATTAATGACGGGGCCTTCGGTAAGAGGAGCTCGATGTGCGACCGCGCCGACGACGAGCGAGGCGAGGCCGGATGACGAAAGTGGAGAGCCCGGCACCGGGCGGGGAGCCTGGTGCCGGGCTGAGGTCGGGGCCGGGTGGCATGTCCGGCGCTGGTGGAGAATCCGACTCGGGCTGGTGTCAGGAGGACCTGAGTCACCGGGTCATCAGGAGGACCTGAGTCGCCGGCTGGTGCAGGAGGACCTGACTTGAGCGGGTGTCAGTCGCCGAACTCGTTCTGGACCCCGGCCGGGGTCAGCGCCGAGACGTAGTGCTGCGGCAGGTGGTCGTCGATGGAGTACATCGCCGGTAGCGCGCGGGTGGCCTCGAACCTGCGCGCCACGTACGACATCGCCGCCATCGGGATGCCGAGCATGCCCGGCATCTGCCCCGTCGGCCGCCGCCTGGCGATCCACCGGCCCCTGCGGGCCTGCGAGGCGCAGCGCGTGCCGGGGATCGCCGACAGGATGCCGTTGGCCAGGTGCGGGACGCGGTAGTGGATCTCGCGGCCGAAGTGCCGGAACGGGCCCGAGGCGGTGGACGGCAGGTGGGGCACGACGTCGCGGTCGTAGACGTACCGGATGACGTTCTGGCGGAGGAACTCGTCGCTCTGGCAGGCCTCGGCGAAGCTCGGGTCGCCGATCATGGGCTGGCCGAACGTGTAGACCGCGCGCATCCGGTCGCCGAGCACGTCGCGGTACTTACGCTCGTGCCTGATCATGACGCCCATGAGGGCCGCCATCGCGCCGCCCTGGCTGTGCCCGGTGATGTAGAGCGCCTCCAGCTCGCCCTCGCCCCGCGGGCCGTCGGCCCCGTAGCGGTCGCCGTCGGCCGAGAGGCCGCCGGTCGCCTTGCGGTCGCCGCACGCGCGGCGCAGCGCGTTCATGATCTCGTAGCGGGTGGCCCGCACGTTGCGGTAGACGCCGGCGTGCACCGTGGCGCAGGGGTCGCTGATCTGGTACCCCATCCGCTCGGGCTCGACGTCCAGGTTGCTCATCCAGTTGATGAAGTTCAGCGGCTCGGTGCCCCGGTAACACAGGATGCCGACCCGGCCGCTTCTGCTGAGAACGAGAAACGCGGTCGAGGAAATGAGCATCGCGTCGACCGACGAATGGATCATCTCGCAGTGATTATCCTCAAGGCCCATTCTGGCCATGATCATCGAGAGCGTTTCCGGGTCGGAATACGCGTACGCCGCGCACGTGGCCATCACGTGCGCGATTTCCGGGTCCGGCTGCTCGACGGCGCTCAGGAGTCGCCGTTCCAGATTCTTGTAGACCGGGAATCCGGCCGTCTCCCGATGGCCGAACGGCCGGAGTTCGTCGTACGAGGGGGCCCGCACGCCGCGCCTGCGCAGCCCGCCTCCCCGCAGGATGTCGCGCATCCGCTCCTCGATCGACTCGCCGGAGGCCGCCATCGGTTTCCTGGTGCCGCTCACCACCTTTCCGGCGTTCGGCTGGCCGTCGGTGGCCGTTACGGGTTTGTCCGTCTGGCGATTGTTTCTGGTGGTATCCACGCTTGCCACGCCCATACACCTTCCGGTAAGCGACGGTGCTTTCGACTGTTCCGCGGCCTCAACGATGAGCAGGACAGCATCTTCAACGATCGTAAGCATCGCTTAACGCGCACCCCGAGATCCGCCTGTCCCAAACAATTTCCTGGACATCCCAGGTCAAATCCCATGTATCAGCAAACTCATGTCCCGGGTGCCCATTTCCCTGGAAGCGGCTCACTCGAGGCCAGGCCGTCGCGCGCCGGATGAACGGCCAGATGGACGGCTAGCGCCTGGGAAACGCCGCCAGCGTGAGCGAGGTGCCGGTGTGGTGTGCCGGGGCGTCGTCCCCGGCGGTGGACGCGGAGAGCGGCAGGCGCAGGACGAACCGCGCCCCGTCGGCATGGGACGCGCCGGCCTCGATCGTCCCGTCGTGCGCGCGGGCGATGTCCCGGACGATCGCGAGGCCGAGACCCGTTCCGCCCTTGTCGCGGCGGCGGGCGGCGTCCAGCCGGGTGAAGCGCTCGAAGATCCGCTCCCGGTCGGCCTCGGCGATGCCGTCCCCGTCGTCGGAGACGATCAGTTCGGCGTGGGTCGAGTTCCTGCGCACCTCGACCAGCACCAGGCGCTTGGCGTGCCGCTGGGCGTTGTCGAGCAGGTTGGTCAGCACGCGGGCGATCTGCGTGTCGACGGCCTTGACGAGAACGCCCGGCGCGAGCCGCAACTGCGTGGGAAGCCGGTCCTTGCGCCGGGAGACCTCCATGTGGACCGACTCGGCCAGGTCGACGTCGTCCCTCGCCCCGGGCTCGCCGCCGCCGACCCGCGCCAGCAGCAGCAGGTCGGAGATGATGGCCTGGAGCCGGCCGACATCCCGCAGCGAGTGGTCGACCAGCTCGCGCAGGTCGGTCTCCTCGGGGTACAGGCGCGCCTCCTCCAGCTGCACGCGCAGCCCCGCGACCGGCGTGCGCAGCTCGTGCGAGGCGTCGGAGGCGAAGCGCCGCTGCTGGGCGAGGACCTCCTCCATCCGTCCCCGCGCGTTCTCCAGGCGGTCCAGCGTGCTGTTGACCGTCCGGGCGAGCCGGGCGATCTCGTCGTCCCCGGCGGGCTCGGGCACGCGGCTGCTGAGGTCGCTGAGGTTGGTGGCGTCCAGCTCGGCGCGGATGGCCTCGACGGGCCGCAGAGTCCGTCCGGTGATCTGCCAGGCGGCGAGGACGGCGACGGAGATCAGCGCCGCCACCTGCACGGCGAAGAGCAGGTCGAACGCGCCCGCGGAGATGCCCCCGCGGTCGGGGCCGGCCGCGTACACGACGTTGGAGTCGTGGACGGTGCTGACGCGCACCGCCGCCAGGCGCAGGCAGCCCAGGTTCTGGTTGGTGCACGTCTGCACGTCCCGGCGCGGCTGAAGCGGGCCGGGGCGCACGTCGGACAGCGGCGGCAGCCCGCGGGCGTCGGGCGAGGCGGCGACCACGCGCTGAGAGGCGTCCACCACCTGGATCAGGTCCGCGCCCGGGAAGTCGGTGGTGATCTCCGGGCTGGTGATCCGCCCGGCGCGGTCCGCGGCCGCCACCACGCCGGCCGCGTACCGCGCGTCGAGCCACCGGGCATTGGCGAGTTCCTGGCGCGCGACCATTCCGGCCAGCACTCCGGCCGGGACGAGCAGGAGCATGGCGAGGACGGCGACCAGGGCCGTGACCCGTCCCCGGATCGACCGGGGACGCCACAGCTTCCAGGCGCGCCGCGGCGGGCGTGGTGAAGCGGAGGGTCCGAGCGGCACTGGGTCCTCCAGGTGGCGCGGTCTTGCGGTCTTGGATGCGATGCGGGATCCGGTGTTCCGGGCCCCACGGGAGCCGGACGGCGTCCGGCCGATGTGGTGCCCGCCGGGCGTTGGCCCGCGGCGGGCGAGGATCTTCGCCGTCCCCCTGTCGTCGCCCGGCGAGACGGCGCGGACGCGGGCGCCCTGCGGGCGCGAAAGGGAGGCGCGGTGGGCCTGAGGCCACCGGTCTGGTGTGCCGGCGCGGCGGGCACAAGGCACGATCTACCACGTACCAAGAGCAGACCACTACGGCAAAACCCACCTTAGCAGAAACCCCAAGATGGTGCAAACCTGACAAAAGACAGCTTCAAGGAGGTCATGACCGGATAAAAGCTGGGGCCCTCGTACGGAAAGACCCGGCAGGGAAGGGAGGCCCCCGGCGAGGCGGTCGCGGTTGCCCCGCCTGCGGTGGGGGGTGCGCGCCGGTGCCGCGGTCGCGCGCCGTCCGCCGGTCGGGCTCTGTCATGCCGGCGGCCGCGTGGGCCCGGCCGGCCGCAGGGGTCCGGGGTCTCCTGCGGCCGGCCGGGAGAAGGGCCCGTCCGTCCGGCCGATTCGAGCGGCACCACCGCGGCGCAGCCGAAGTCGGCGGGAACGGCTCCGCCGCGGGTCTGGTCGCCCGGACGGACGGGAGCATCAGGCGAGGGCGGATGATCCATCCGATCCTCGAAAAATTGCAAAGATCGCCGAATGATTTGCGGTCTGAACGAACGGATTTGACAGGGCTTGTCGAATTAAAGACCGCCCCCGGGGGTTGTGCCAAGACCTCCGACCACTTCGCTTCGGTAACGCTTCTGCAACGCAAGGGGCCGCCGAGCCGTGACCTGCGGCCGGGCTCCGGATGCCAAGTCGTTACCTGAACGGGGTGTTTACGTCCAGATCTCGTCGTGTTAGAAATCGGTTAATTGTTCTTCGATACATACAAAGTGGTCGGGTGATAGATGTGGCGCAGAGACGGCCGGTCGCGCCGGCCGGCGGGGGCGCCCAGGCGGTGGGACACGCCTCCCTGCGCCGGGCGAACCTCGCACTGGTCCTGCGTCATCTGCGCGAGGAGGGCTCCTGCTCGCGCTCCGACATCGCCGACGCCACGGGCCTGCACCGGGCCACCGTGTCCAACCTCATGGCCGAGCTGCTCAGCCGGGGGCTGGTGCGCGAGGTCGGCATCGAGCACGTCGGGGCGGTCGGACGCCCGCGCAGGGCGGTCGCCCTGGACGGCTCGCACGTCGGGGTGCTCGGCACCGAGATCAACGTCGACTACGTCGCCGTCCACGGCACCGACCTGGCCGGACGCGTCCTGGTCGAGCGGCGCGTCGGCTTCGACGCCATGGGTATGGGCCCGGACCGCTCGCTGAAGGAGCTCGGCCGCGTGGCCAAGGAGGCGCTGGACGACCTCACCGCCGCCGGCGCCGTCCCCGCGGGCATCGGCGTCGCCGTCCCCGGCCTGGTGGACGTCGCCCGCGGCGCGGTCTCGTTCGCGCCGAACCTCGGCTGGCGCGACCTGCCGCTGGCCGACCGCCTCCAGGCGGAGATCGGCGGCGGGGCGCCCGTGATGGTGGACAACGACGCCAACCTGGCCGCGCTCGCCGAGTACACCGGCGGGGTCGCCGCCGGGACGCCGGACATGGTCTACCTCACCGGCGAGGTCGGCGTGGGCGGCGGCATCATCGTCGCCGGGGCCCTGCTGCGCGGCGCGGACGGCTTCTCGGGCGAGGTCGGGCACATGCCCGTGGACCCCACGGGAAGCCGCTGCGGCTGCGGGCGGGTGGGCTGCTGGGAGACCAAGGTCGGCCTCGCCGCGCTGGTCGGCTCGGCGACGCCTGAGCGGGCCTACGGCCTCGGCCCGGCGCCCGATCCCGAGGAGCGGGTGGTGGAGATCGCCCGGGGCCTCGCGCTGGGCGACGCGCGCGTGATGGCCGCGGTCGCCGAGGTCGGGCGCTGGCTCGGGCTCGGCGGCTCGATCCTGGTCAACCTGTTCAACCCGCGCGCCATCGTGCTCGGCGGATACTTCGCCACGCTCGCGGAGCGGCTGATCCCGCCCGCCCAGGCGGAGCTGGAGCGGCTGGTCATCGCCGGTCCGGCCGCCCGCTGCAGGTTCCTCGCCTCCGGCCTCGGCTTCGGCGCCGCCTCTCGGGGCGCCGCGAGCATGGTGGTCGAGCAGGTCATCAACGACCCCACGACGATCGGTTCGACCCCGATCGCCTCGACGACAAGTCTGGCAGGAAGATGACGCATTCTTTCAACACTTGATACGCTTTTTGCGGAGTCATGTTCCGTCCGGATTGAGCACCGGACCCCTGGAGGCGGCACCCTTCCAGGCGCACGGCGGCACAGCGCAGAACCATCCGCACCATCCCGGCACCACAGCACCACGCACCACCCCCCGGCAACAAGCGCGGCGGCGCGCGCCTTGCCTGACTGACCCCCCAAGTCAGGAAAGGACCCCCATGTCACCACGTCCTCGGCCGTGGACCCGGCTCCTCGCCACGTTCGCCCTCGTAGTTTCGGGCGGCATGGCGGCCGTGACGGCCTCAGGACCGGCGGCCAACGCCTCGGTCATCCCCGCGTCCGACTACCAGCAGGTACAGCTGGCCGTCGGCGGCGCCGAACTCGGCGAGGCCATGTCCCTCGCGGTGCTCCCCAACCGCTCGGTGCTCCACACCGCGCGTGACGGCACGATCCGCGTCACCGACGCGGCGGGCAACACCAAGGTCGCCGGGAAGCTCAGCGTCTACACGCACGACGAAGAGGGCCTCCAGGGCATCGCCGCCGACCCGAACTTCGCCGCCAACCGGTACATCTACGTGTACTACTCGCCCACGCTGAACACCCCCGGCGGCGACGCGCCGACCACCGGCACCCAGGCGCAGTTCGACCAGTGGAAGGGCGAGCTGTACCTCTCGCGCTTCACGCTCAACGCCGACGAGACCGTCAACATGGGCACCGAGAAGATCGTCCTGCGGGTGCCCAACGACCGCGGCCAGTGCTGCCACGTCGGCGGTGACATCGACTTCGACGCGGCCGGGAACCTTTACCTGACCACGGGCGACGACACCAACCCGTTCGAGTCGAGCGGATACTCGCCGCTGGACGAGCGCACCGACCGCAACCCGCAGTTCGACGCGCAGCGCTCCTCGGGCAACACCAACGACCTGCGCGGCAAGGTCCTGCGCATCAAGCCCCAGCCGGACGGCACCTACACCATCCCCTCGGGCAACCTCTTCCCGCCGGGAACGGCCAAGACCCGCCCCGAGATCTACGCGATGGGCTTCCGCAACCCGTTCCGCATGTCGGTGGACAAGGCGACGGGCATCGTCTACCTCGGCGACTACGGCCCCGACGCGGGCGGCACCGACCCCAACCGCGGCCCCGGCGGCCAGGTGGAGTTCAACCGGATCACCGGCGCGGGCAACTACGGCTGGCCGTACTGCACCGGCACCAACACCACCAACGAGACCTACAACGAGTACACCTTCCCGAGCGGCCCGTCCCAGGCCAAGTACAACTGCGCGGGCGGCCCGACCAACAACTCGTTCCGCAACACCGGTCTCACCACGCTGCCCGCGGCCAAGCCGTCCTGGATCCGCTACGGCGGCGACGCCGGCTCCCCGCCCGAGTTCGGCGGCGGCTCCGAGTCCCCGATGGGCGGCCCGGTCTACCGGTACGACGCCTCGCTGAACTCCGCGGTCAAGTTCCCGCAGTCGCTCGACGGGCGCTACTTCGCCGGCGAGTACGGCCGCAGGTGGATCAAGGCCATCCAGGTCAACGCCGACGGCAGCCCCGGTGACATCGGCGCCTTCCCCTGGACCGGCACCCAGGTCATGGACATGGCCTTCGGCCCCGACGGCGCGCTGTACGTCCTCGACTACGGCACCGGCGCCAACAACCAGGCGCTCTACCGGATCGAGTACATCGGCTCGGCGAACCGAAACCCGATCGCCAAGGCGGCCGCCGACAAGACCTCCGGCCTGGCGCCCCTGACGGTGAACTTCTCCTCGGCCGGCAGCTCCGACCCCGAGGGCGGCGCGCTGACCTACTCGTGGAACTTCGGCGACGGCACCACCTCCACCGCCGCCGACCCCACGAAGACCTACACCACCAACGGCACCTACACCCCCACGCTGACCGTCAGGGACCCGCAGGGCCTCACCGGCACCGCCAGCCTGGTCGTCTCCGTCGGCAACACCGCGCCGACCGTGAACCTGACCACGCCCGGCGACGGCCAGCTGTTCTCCTACGGCGACACCGTGCCGTTCACGGTGACCGGCAGCGACCCCGAGGACGGGGCGCTGGACTGCGCCAAGGTGACCGTGACCTACTTCCTGGGCCACGACAGCCACCGCCACCAGATCACCTCCAGGACCGGCTGCTCCGGCTCGATCACCGTCCCGACCGACGGTGAGCACGACGCCGCGGCCAACATCTACGGGGTGTTCGAGGCGTCCTACACCGACAATGGCGGCCTCACCTCCACCAGCACCCGCACCCTGCAGCCCCGGCACCGCCAGGCCGAGCACTACGGCGCCATGCAGGGCATCCAGCTCGCCACGCACGGCCCGGCCGAGGGCGCGACGACCGTCGGCTTCACCGACAACGGCGACTGGATCTCCTTCACGCCCTACAACGTGAGCAACGCCGTCAGCATCACCGCCCGGGTCTCCTCGGGCGGCGCCGGCGGCACGCTGGAGGTCCGCGCCGGCTCGGCGACCGGAACCCTGCTCGGCTCGGCGACCGTCCCCAATACCGGCGGCTGGGAGAACTTCGTCGACGTCACCGCCAACCTGACCAACAAGCCGGCCGGGGTGACCACGCTGTACCTGGTGTTCAAGGGCGTCACCGGCCAGGGCAACCTGTTCGACCTGGACGCCTTCACGCTGAACACCTCGACGGGCGGCAACACCCAGACCGTCGAGGGCGAGGCCTACACCTCCAACTTCGGCGTCCAGCCGGCCGCCCACGCGGGCGCCAGCGGCGGCACCACCATGGGGTACATCGACAACGGCGACTGGGCCGGGTACTCGCAGGTGAACACCCAGGGCGCCAAGACCTTCGCGGCCCGGGTCTCCTCGGGCGGCCCCGGCGGCACGATCACGATCCGCTCCGGCTCGCAGACCGGGACGATCCTCGGCACCGTGAACGTCGCCAACACCGGGAACTGGGACACCTTCACCAACGTGTCCACGAACCTCACCGGTTCGGCGACCGGCCCGTTGTTCCTCACCTTCAGCGGCGGCTCCGGCTCGCTGCTCGACGTCGACACCTTCACCATCACCCGCTGACGGCGCGTCCTGCGCGGCCCCCTCCCCGGACGGGACGCCGCGCCGGACGGGCCTCCGGTCCCGCGTGAGACGCATCCCTCACGCGGGACCGGAGGGTCCGCAGACGAAAGGACAGCCATGTTCGCCCTGACCAAGGTGATGCGCGGCGGTCTGGCGCTGGTCGCCGCAGCGCTGGTCGCCACGCAGTTCGCCCCCACCGCCGCCCACGCGGCCGACCCCGCCTACAAGGTGCTGGTCTTCTCCAAGACCGCCGGGTTCCGCCACGACTCGATCCCCGCCGGGATCCAGGCCATCCGCGATCTCGGCGCCGCCAACAACTTCACCGTCACCGCCACCGAGGACGCCACCGCCTTCAATGCGGCCAACCTGGCCCAGTTCAAGGCGGTCGTCTTCCTCAGCACCACCGGCGACGTGCTCGACGCCGGCCAGCAGACCGCCTTCCAGTCCTACGTGGACGGCGGCGGCGGGTACGTCGGCATCCACGCCGCCGCCGACACCGAGTACGACTGGCCGTACTACGGCCGGCTCGTCGGCGCGTGGTTCAAGAGCCACCCGGCGCAGCAGAACGCGGTGGTCAAGAACGAGGACCGCACCCACCCGGCGACCGCCCACCTGGGCGCGACCTGGACGCGGTTCGACGAGTGGTACAACTACCGCACCAACCCGCGCGCCGGCGTCCGCGTCCTGCAGAGCCTGGACGAGAGCAGCTACACCGGCGGCGAGATGAGCGGCGACCACCCGATCACCTGGTGCCACGCCCAGGCGTCCGGCCGGTCGTTCTACACCGGCCTCGGCCACACCATCGAGTCGTACGCCGACTCCAACTACCGTCAGCTCGTGCTCGGCGGCATCCGGTACGCGGCCGGCATGGTCCAGGCGGACTGCCGCCCGGCGACCACGCCGCCGCCCGGCGACACCCAGACCGTCGAGGGCGAGGCCTACACCTCCAGCTTCGGCGTCCAGCCGGCCGGCCACGCGGGCGCCAGCGGCGGCACGACCATGGGGTACATCGACAACGGCGACTGGGCCGGATACTCGCAGGTCAGCACCTCCGGGGCGACCGGGTTCTCGGCGCGGGTCTCCTCGGGCGGCGCCGGGGGGACGATCACGATCCGCTCGGGCTCGCAGACCGGCCCGGTCCTCGGCACGGTGAACGTCGCCGGCACCGGCGGCTGGGACAACTTCACCACCGTGTCCACCACGCTCAACGGCACGGGCACCGGGGCGCTGTTCCTGACCTTCGGCGGCGGCGCCGGGGCGCTGTTCGACATCGACACCCTCACGGTGACCCGGAACACCACCCCGCCGCCCACGAGCACGACGACCGAGGGCGAGGCCTACACCTCGCAGTCGGGCGTCCAGCCGGCGAGCCACGGCGGCGCCAGCGGCGGGCGGACGGTCGGGTTCATCGACAACGGCGACTGGGCCGGGTACTCGCAGGTGAGCACCGCGGGCATCACCAAGTTCTCGGCGCGGGTCTCCTCGGGCGGCGCCGGCGGGACGATCACGATCCGCTCGGGCTCGCAGACCGGTCCCGTCCTCGGCACGGTGAACGTCGCCAACACCGGGAACTGGGACACCTTCACCACGGTGAACACCACGCTCAACGGGACGGGCACCGGCGCGGTGTTCCTGACCTTCAGCGGCGGCGCGGGTTCCCTTTTCGACATTGACACCTTCACCGTTTCCACGTGAGGGTGCATGATCCGATCGGGTGACCGATCGGCACCGAGATCCACCGCCCGGGACGTCCCCGCAGGGGATGTCCCGGGCGTACGGGTCTCCGCGCGCGTGTCCCCCGAAGCCCCCGCGGACGGGGTCCGGGGCACCGGGCAGGCGCGCGGAGCCCACTGCTGTACCGCGAGAAGGCGGACCCGGCGGGGGCCCGCCCAAGATAGTGAGGAGTAGCCGATGGACGTCGGGGTGTGGCTCGTAGGAGCACGAGGATCGGTCGCGACCACGGTGATCACGGGCGCGGCCGCGCTGCGCGCCGGGCTCGCGGCACCCATAGGGTGTGTCACCGAACAACCCGGATTCGCCGAGGCGGGCCTGCCGCCGATCCACGGCCTGGTGTTCGGCGGCCATGACATCGCCGGCACGCCGCTGCCCAAGCGCGCGGAGGAACTGGCCCACGCCGGGGTCGTCCCGGCCCGGCTGCCCGAGCTCGTGCGCCAGGACCTGGAGGAGGCCGACGCCGAGATCCGGCCCGGCGTAACGCCCGGACCCGCGGGCACCCAGGCCGAGCAGGCGCGCAGGCTGGCCGACGACATCACCGGCTTCCGCGAGCGCAGGGGACTGTCCCGCGTGGTCGTCGTCCACGTGGCCTCCACCGAGCCGCCCGTGCCCGATCACCCGGCCCATGGCGACCTCGCCGCGCTGGACGAGGCCCTCGCTCGGCCCGGCGACATCCTGCCCCCGAGCTCGCTGTACGCGTACGCCGCGCTCAGCGCCGGCTGCTCCTACATCGACTTCACCCCGTCCACCGGCGTGTCGCTGCCCGCCCTGGACGAGCTGGCCCGGACGAAGGGCGTGCCGTACGCGGGCCGCGACGCCAAGACGGGGGAGACCCTGGTCAAGACCGCGCTCGCGCCGATGTTCGCCGCGCGGTCGCTGGCCGTGCGCTCGTGGTCGGGGACGAACCTGCTCGGCGGAGGAGACGGCGCCACACTGGCCGATCCGGCGGCGGGGGAGAGCAAGAAGATCTCCAAGGACCGCGCCCTGCCCGGCATCCTCGGCCACCCGGTGGAGGGGCAGACCCACATCGACCATGTCTCCCACCTCGGCGACTGGAAGACCGCCTGGGACCACATCACGTTCGAGGGCTTCCTCGGCGTCCGCATGACGATGCAGTTCACCTGGCAGGGGTGCGACTCGGCGCTCGCGGCGCCGCTGGTGCTCGACCTCGTCCGGCTGATCGCCCGCGCGCACGAGCGCGGCCACGCCGGGGCGATCCCTGAGCTGGGCTTCTTCTTCAAGGACCCGATCGGCCAGGACGAGCACCGCCTGCACGCCCAGTACGACCTGCTGCGCGCCTGGGCCGGGACGCTCGCGTGAGCGTCTCGCGTCACCCATGGTGCCTGCGGTGCACGCTCGATACCGTTAAGCCCGAAATATCACGCTATAGCGGGAAAGGTGGGCGGTCATGAGGTTCGGCTATGGAACCAACGGTTTCACGAACCACCGCCTGGACGAGGCGCTCGCCGTGCTCGCCGACCTCGGCTACGACGGCGTCGCGCTCACCCTGGACGCCGGCCACCTCGACCCGTACGCCCCCGGGCTCGCCCACCACGTCGACCACGTCGCCAAACGGCTCGGCGAGCTCGGCCTGGCCGTGGTGATCGAGACCGGCGGCCGCTACGTCCTGGACCCGTACCGCAAACACCACCCCACCCTGCTCCACCCGCCCGAGGCGGCGGCCCGCCGGATCGACCTGCTCCGCCACGCCGTGCGCGTCGGCGCCGACCTCGGCGCGGAGGCCGTCTCCTTCTGGAGCGGCGTCCTTCCGCCCGAGGTCGGCGAGGAACGGGCCTGGGACAACCTGCTGGCCGGGGTCGCCGCCGTCCTGCAGGAGGCCGAGGAACGCGAGGTCACGCTCGGCTTCGAACCCGAACCGGGCATGCTCGTGGACACGATCGCCGCGTTCGAGCGCCTGCACACGCTGGCCGGCGCGCCCCCGCGGCTCGGCATGACCCTCGACATCGGCCACTGCCGCGCCCTGGAGCCCGAACCGGTCCCCGACTGCGTCCGCCGCGCCGGCCCGCACCTGGTGAACATCCAGATCGAGGACATGCGGCGCGGCGTGCACGAGCACCTGGAGTTCGGCGAGGGCGAGATCGACTTCCCGCCCGTGCTCGAGGCCCTGGAACAGACGGGGTACCGCGGCCTGGTCAGCGTCGAGCTGCCCCGGCACTCCCACGCCGCCCCCATGATCGCCGAGCGGTCGCTGCGCTTCCTGCGCGAGGCCGCCCCGGCCACCCCCTCCATCCCCTCCCGCGCCCACCCCACCAGGGGCGTGAGGCAGCGATGACCGCCCGGATGGAACGAATCCGTACCGGAAGGACGAGCCAACGATGAGCACGACCCACGACTCAGGCCCGGCGCTCTCCCTCGGCCTCGGCGAGGAGGCCGCCCGCTGGTTGGCGGACGCCGTCGAACGGATCGGCGCCGACGCCGAGGCGCTCGCGAGCCTGTTCCCCGCCGCCGGGCGCGCCTGCGGACGCGACCCGGTCGCCGCCATGCCCGGCTGGACCGTCGACCAGGCGGTCCGCGTGGAGCTCATGCGGGCCCTGCCCCTGACCGGCGCCGCCCTCGGCGAGACCCTCTTCGACCTCTACACCCGCGGGGACGCCGCCGAGCGCCTCGCCGTCCTCAAGGGCCTGCCCGCCCTGGACGAGGACGGACGGCTCGCCGACGCCGGCCTGCCCGTCGTCCGTGACGCCCTGCGCACCAACGACGCCCGCCTCGTCCGGGCGGCGCTCGGGCCGTACGGGGCGCGCCACCTGCCGGACCACTCCTACCGGCAGGCCATCCTGAAGTGCGTCTTCATCGGCGTGCCGCTGGGCGAGGTCTCCGGCCTCGACACGCGCGCGGACGAGGAACTGGCACGCATGATGGCCGACTTCGCCGAGGAACGCCTGCGCGCCGGCCGCCAGGTCCCCGCGGACATCTGGCCCGTCGTCGAGACGTACCCCTCCCTGCTGACCAAGGTCCGCGCCCTGCTGGCCGAGGGCGATCCGCACGCCGCGGCCGGGTCCGACGCCCCCCGCGACCCGGCCTGACCCGATCGCCCCATCGAGAGGAATCCCCCCATGCGCATCTTCGACCCCCACATCCACATGACTTCGCGCACGACCGACGACTACGAGCGCATGTACGCGGCCGGGGTCCGCGCCGTCGTCGAGCCCGCCTTCTGGCTGGGCCAGCCGCGCACGTCCCCCGGCACGTTCGCCGACTACTTCGACGGCCTGCTCGGCTGGGAACCCTACCGCGCCGCGCAGTTCGGCATCGTCCACTACTGCACGATCGCGCTGAACCCCAAGGAGTCCAACGACCCGCGCCTGCGCCCCGTCCTGGACCTACTGCCCCGCTACCTCGCCAAGGACCGCGTGGTCGCCGTCGGTGAGGTCGGCTACGACGACGTCACCCCGGCCGAGGACGAGGCCCTGGCCCGCCAGCTCGAACTCGCCGCCGAGCACGGCCTGCCCGTCCTGGTCCACACCCCGCACCGGGACAAGGCCGCGGGCACCCGCCGCACGCTGGACGTCGTCCGCGAGTCCGGCCTGCCGCCCGAGCGCGTGCTGATCGACCACCTCAACGAGATGACGGTCGGCATGGTTCGGGAAAGCGGCTGCTGGATGGGCTTCTCGGTCTACCCCGACACCAAGATGGACGAGGACCGGATGGTCGCGATCCTCAAGGAGTACGGCTCGGACCGCATGGTGGTCAACTCGGCCGCCGACTGGGGCCGCAGCGACCCGCTGAAGACCCGCGCCGTCGCCGACGCCATGCTCGCCAGCGGTTTCTCCGACGCCGACGTCGAGACCGTCCTATGGGACAACCCGGTCGCCTTCTACGCCCAGAGCGGCCGCCTGGACCTCTCCGAGGTGAAACCGGCCGACACCTACGCCGGCAACAGCATCCAACGCGGCGCCCCCCGCGACTGACCCGCGCCCCAACACGCCGCCGCCGTCCCCCGGGGAACCGGACCGGGGGACGCGCTCTAGGGTGAGCGGTGGGGAACGCGCAGGTGAGGAGTGTGGGCGATGGAATCGGTGGTGCGGGTCGCGGGGGACGCGGACATGCCCGGTGTACGTGAGGTGGCCTCACACTTCGAGCTTCTCGACGACTGGGAAGGCATGCCCGACTTCCTCGACGCCGAGCGGGCGTACGGCAAACTGGTCGTGGGGGAGGCCGGCGGGCGGATCGTGGGGTTCGGCGGGGTGCTCCGCCGGGGGAAGCTCTCCCATCTGGGCGATCTGTTCGTCCTGCCCGAGTACCAGTCGTCCGGGATAGGCCGGTCGATCCTCAGCGAGGTGCTGCCGTCCGGCACGCCAGGGGCCACGTTCGCGTCCGACGACCCGAGGGCCCTCGGCCTGTACGTGCGCCAGGGGATGCGCCCGATATGTCCGCTTCTCTACCTGATCTACCACCCGAACAAGACCTCCGGCCCGCGAGCGCCCGAGGCGCCGGAGCCCGCGCGGGCGCAGGCCGGTCCCGCCGCGCGGAAGCCGGCGGCCGGACCCGCCGTGCCGGAGGCGGTGCCGCGGGAGGTCGCGGCGCTGGACGCGCGCCTCGCGGGCGGCGACCGTACCGGATCCCTGTCCTGGTACGCGGGCCTGCCCGGCGTGACGCTGCACGTCACCGGCGCCGGGTACGCGTTCGCCCGCAGGACGGAAGAGGACCTCGAAGTGGGCCCGGCAGGCGGCGAAACCCCTCAGGACTGCGCCGCCGCCCTCTCCGCGGCCGTCGCCGCCGCCGACCCGGACGTCGACGAGGTCCAGGTCGCGGTCCCCGGCGTCCACCCCCTCCTGCCCGAACTCCTGCGATCCGGGTGGCAGATCGACGACATGGACACCCTCATGACCACCGACCCCGCCATGCTCCGCCTCGACCACTACCTCCCACACCCCGACCTGGGCTGACGCGAATCGCCCACGCGCGCGTGACGGCCCGGTGGCGGGGCCTCTCGAATGTGGCCGTGCTTTCGGGGGCAGGTAGACGGGTGGGGACATGACCGGCACGGGGACACGGGGGTCGTCATGGATGGTCAGCGGATCATCGCCGTCAGCCGTCCCGTCACGCGGTACGAGATCGACGTGGACGCGGCCTTCGACGACTTCCGGGACCGCTACGAGGCGGCGGTCCCTCCCTACCCGGCCAGGGAGTTCGACGCGCTCGTGGAACGCGGGGCGGGCTGGGACGAGGTGCTCGACCTGGCGCGACGGGCCGCGCCGCACCACTTCATGATCTACTGGAAGTACGACGCCGACCCGATGATGGCCCTGGCGGGGGACTATTTCCGCGGCTCGGAGTACCTGATGGGCAACCACACGATCGCCGAGCGCATGTTCCGCCACAACCCCGGCATCCTGCTGTACGCGCCGCTGCGCACGACCATCACCGAGGGCGTGGACGGGGCCACCCGCTTCTGCTTCGACCGCCCCGCCGACGGCTTCGGCAGCTTCGCCGACGACGCCATCACCGCCGTGGGCACCGACCTCGACCACAAACTCGCCGCCCTCCTGCGCCACCTGTCCCTCCCCGTCCCCGCCGCGCTGGACGCCGGCCCCGACGCCGACTGAACCCGGAGAGATTCGTACGCCCGGGACCGATGAGTTCCGGCGGACGGCGAGGTCTGACCTCACGAAGCCCTGGACGGAAGCCCTGGACGAGGGTGTCCGGGGGATCGCCCGAGGGGAGAGCCCCATGCGCGGAGCCTGACCGGACACCGGCCGGGGCGGTCGGCGCGCGCCCGGCTCCCGCCGGCCAGAACAGGGAGCCGGGCCGGCCGGTCAGGGGCCGGCGCGGAAGGTCCAGGCGTCCGGGCCGGGGTCGCCGTCGTCGCGCTCGGCCGGGGGCCCGGATCCGCCGGCCAGGGGCAGGCGGACGAGGAAGCGCGCGCCGCCCTCGGGCGAGGCGCCCACCTCGATGGAGCCGTCGTGGGCCAGGACGATGTCACGGGCGATGGCGAGGCCGAGACCCGTGCCGCCCCGGTCGCGGCTGCGGGCCGTGTCGAGCCGGGTGAACCGCTCGAAGACGCGTTCCCGGTCGGCCGGGGCGATGCCGCCCCCGTCGTCGTCGACGAGGAGCTCGGCGTGCGTGGTGTCGTAGCGCACTTCGACGCTCACGGACCGCCGGGCGTGACGCTCGGCGTTGTCCAGCAGGTTGGCGACGACGCGGCTGATGTGCTCGCGGACCCCCTCCACATGGACCTCGGAGGGCAGCGTCAGCCGCATGTCGAGCCGGCGGGCGTGCCGCGTCACCTCCGAGCGGACGATCGCGGACAGGTCCGCCCTCTCCCGCGGCCTGCCGTGGCCGGCGCAGATGCTCTCCAGGAGGAGCAGGTCGGAGATGATCGCCTGAAGCCGGTCGACGTTCTTCAGCGTGTGCCGCAGCAGTTCGCCGAGGTCGGTGTCATCGGGATGGAGCTGGGCCTCCTCGAGGTTCGCGCGCAGCCCCGCGAGGGGGGTGCGCAGCTCATGGGAGGCGTCGGCGGCGAACTGCCGCTGCCGGTTGAGAGCCCGTTCCATCTTGGCCTTGGCTCCTTCCAGCCTCGACAGCGTGCCGTTGATGGTCCGCGCCAGCCGGGCGATCTCGTCGTCGCCGGACGGCTGCGGGACTCTGCCGCTCAGATCGTTGACGTTCATCGTGGCCAGCTCGCCGCGGATGGACTCCACCGGGCGCAGGGTGCGGCCGGTGACCTTCCACGTGGCCGCGACCGCGAGCGCGACGAGCAGGGCGATCTGGGCGGTGAAGATGGAGTCGATGAGCCCGGTGGACGCCTCCAGGGGCGCCCGCCTGCCCGCGTACACCACCGGCGAGTCCGCCGAGGGGCCCACTCTCAGCGCCGCCACCCTGACGCAGCCCACGCCGTGGCCGGAGCAGGAGCTCACGTCCTCCTCCGGCGCCCGGGGACCCGGCCACACGGTGGTCATCGGGGCGAGCCCGCGGGCGGCGGGAGAGGCGGCGATCACGTGGTGGCCGGGCGCCACGACCTGGACGAGGTCGATGCCGGGGACGTCGGACCTGATCGGAGGGCCGCCCGGATGTCCAGAGCGGTAGGCCGCGGCGACCAGTCCCGCCTCATGCCGCGCGTCCAGCCAGATGGTGTTCATGATGGATCGGTGCGCGACCGCGCCGGCCACGAGCCCGGTAGGTATGAGCAGGAGCATCGCCAGGAACCCGACCAGCAGCGTGAGCCGGCCCCGGATCGAGGACGGGAACACGGTCACGCGCGGCCGGAACGCCGATGCCTGCACGTCTGGCAGGCGTTCCTCTGCGAGCATCATCATCGTCCAAATCGGTGATCGCCGACGTGAGCCCGTTGCCCGGGGCGCGGGACGCGTGCCGCGGCGGGCCGCGGGAGGCGTCTCGAACCGTTTCCGCTGCCCGCGGCGGCCGAGGCGCGTCGCGCGGGCAGGCCCGGGCAGGGCCCGGCGACGACGGCTGCGGCGGTGAACGCCATCTGGCCGGGATAGCGCTTTCCGTCATTCGGCGAAATCGGATATGGGTCTGCGTCGGTGGTCTGGATCACGATAGGCGGCCGGTCGCTCGCGCCGAGCGGGCCTGGCCGGGCGTTCGGGCCGCCCCCCGCCCGGGGCGACCGCAGCGGTCCGCGTCCGGCGGGCCGTGCTCGGAAACGGTGTGTTTCCGTCGTGGAGCAGAACTATCTGGAAGCACTCAAATTATCACCCTGGGTGAGCCTCGCAAGGGGTTCTGTAGTCCCTTGGCAAAACCCTTTACCAAATCGCACGGACCGGAACCGGGCCCCAAAGAGGTCGCACCCGCGCCGTACGCGCTCCAGGGACGCCCATGCCCTGCGGCGGATCCGGTGTTGACGCTGACTTCACCCGGCCTTCGGGGTGGGGACGCCGCACGCCCTGCGCTCGTCCGGGTGGGCCGAGTACGGGGAGACGTCCAGCGGCGGCCGCTCGCCGAGGGCCAGGCACGCGGCGATCATCCCGGCGTACGGCCCGGCCGTGAGGCCGTAGGCGCCGAGCCCGGTGGCGACGACGACGTTGCCCGGCCCGCCGTTTCCGCCGTGCCCGCCGACCGGGCCGAGCAGCGGCCGTCCGTCCGCGGTCACCGGCCGCAGCCCGGACCGGGTCTCGACGACAGTGGCGCCGGCGAGGCCCGGCGCGATCCGCACCCCGCCGGACAGCACCTCGGCGACGCCCCCCACGGTCGTGCGCGGGTCGAACCCGGCGTCCTCGACGGTGGCGCCGAGCACCACGCGCGACCCGGGGAAGCCCAGCAGGTACGGCCCGCGCCGGGGCAGGACGATCGGCCAGCCCTCGGCGTCCGCGCCGGGAAGCTCGGTGTGGACGATCTGCCCGCGCCGGGGTCCCACCGGCACGGCGAGGCCGATCGGCCGGCACACCTCGCCCGTCCACGCCCCGGCGGCCACGACCACCGCGTCCGCGTCCAGCACCGTGCCGTCCAGCAGCGGCGCGCCCGAGGAGGTCAGGGCGGCCTCGCCCCCGCGCACCCGGGCGCCGCGTCCCACGGAGGCCCGCTCCAGCGCGTCCCGGAGGGCGCGGCCGTCCACCCGGGCCGCCCCGTCCACGCGCAGGGCCGTCAGGCCGGGGGCCAGGGGAGGGAACAGGTCGGCGGGCCGGTCCTCCACGGATATGTCGCCCATGTCGGGCGCGGACGGGTGTCTGCGGCGCAGCAACGCCTCAACCGGGGCGAGCCCGCCGGGGTCCTCGTCCACCAGCAGCGCTCCCACCGGGGCGTAACCGGTGTCGGGCTCGCCGTCCTCGGCGAGGAGCCCCGCGAGCGTCGCGTAGTAGCGGGCGCCCTCCAGCGCGAGCCTGTACCAGGCGTCGTCCTCCTCGTGGTCCACCCACGGGCAGATGATGCCGGCCCCGGCGTCCGTGGCCCGCCCGGCGCGCGGCCGGTCGATCACGGTCACGGCCGCGCCCCGCAGGCTGAGGTGGTAGGCGGCGCTCGCCCCGACGATCCCGTTCCCGATCACGACCACCCGAATGCTCATTGCTGAATGATGACAGCAGAGGGTGGACAGCCCGATTTGGGGGTTATGCGCGGTTCGCTGCTACAAGGCCGATCGGTCAGGCCTGGGTGCCGGAGGCGAGGTACACGGCCAAGGTGTGCTTCTTCTGCTCCTCGTCGAAGCCGGGGTCCTGGAGGACCTTGAGCAGCCACGCGAGGCGCGTCTTCTTCTCCTCCGGGGTGAGCAGGGCGTCCAGGTCGACGTCCAGGCGCACCTGGTTGCCCAGCGACTTCAGGTCGTTCTCGGCGATGAGCCTGCGGGCCAGTCGCGCCCGGTCCGTCTTGATCGCCTCGTTGATGCGCTTGAAGACGAACTGGCGGCCCGACTCGTAGAAGGTGTCGAGCCCGACGGGGATGTCGGAGTTCTGGTAGGAGACCGTCGCGAACTTCAGGCGGACGATGGCCAGGTAGGAGACGCCCACCGAGGCGGCGAAGAGCCAGGGGTTCCAGTCCTCGAAGGTCCGCAGGTCGCGCAGGCCGAAGAACACCACCGCGGCGATCGCGCAGTTGGCCACGATGAAGCCCCACCACCACGGGGACCGGTGGATCCGATAGCCCGTCGTGTCCCCGGCCACGAAGGTCTGGTCCATGTCGAACAGCGTGACACCGCCGGCGATGGCCGCCGACAGAAGGGAGAACCACGCGGAATGCTCCATCATCGGCCGCCCAGGGTCGCTCAGTGGTCGGGTGCGTCTTCGCGCGGGCCGAGCGCCTCGTCGAGCGCCCTGTTGAGGTCTTCCTCCGAACTGACGCTCGCCGCCTCCTCGACGTCGTCGTCGAGCAGGAACAGCCCGGCCGAACCTTCGCCCGCGCCGCCGGACCGGGCGATCTCGCCGGCCCTGACCCCGTCGGGGGTCAGCGCGTAGCGTCCCTCGTCGACCTCGACGACCTCGACGACCAGGCCGCGCCGCTGCAGCCCGGGCAGCGCATCGCGCACGTCGGCCGGTGAAAGGCCGGTATGGGCCACCAGCGCCTCGAGCGGGCTCTCGCCGTGGTCGCGCAGCGCGACGAGGACCCGGGACTCGGCCGGGCGGACGAAGTAGGACATGGGACCTCCCAGAGATGATTATGCTCCGGGAAATCGCGAAATGACCGGCCGCTTGTAACGATCCAGACAATGCTGTGTTTATGGCCGTGCCTCCGGCACGGCGGTTCGGGGCGCACTTTTAGGCGGCGTTCTTCCGCCCTCGCGGGCAAGGGATCGTCCCTCACCCTTGCCCGCGAGGACTCCAGAACACCGCCGCGCCCCGAACGGCCTATGGCCTCGCTCGGCTCGGCGGGTTCGGGGCGCCCCTTCAGGCGCCCCGAACGGGTCAGCCGTTGACCTCCAGGGCGGCGCGGACCGCGGACTCCAGGGATCCCTCGATCCAGGCGTGCTTCAGCGAGGTGTGCTCGCCCGCGAAGTGCAGGGGCCCCTCGGGGACGGCGATGGCGGGGTGGATCTCGGTCATCTGGCCGGGCGTGAAGACCGCGGCCTCCCCGAACGCGTAGCGGTTGCGCAGCCAGCTCTGCGTCTGCCCGTGGCCGGTGTAGAACTCGGTGATCCGGTCGCCGTGCACCTCCGCCAGGCCGCGCAGCGCGTAGCCGTACCGCTCGCGGTCGTCCATCGAGTCCCAGCGCGCGGCGTCGTCGGCCCACACGTAGCTGGCCAGCACGACGCCGCCCTCGCTGCCCGGCACCGGGTGTGAGGGGTAGTAGGTGAACCGGTTGGCGTTGTCCGCCACCGAGCCCCCGCCCGTCACGTGGGTGACCCGGCCCGGACGGTAGCGCGGGCCGAGCTCCCGCTTCCAGTCCGCCTCGTCGAACTCCCACCAGCGCCGACGGAACTCCAGCAGCACCTTGGTCGCCGAGTCGTAGTGCAACTCGATGATCGCGCGCCGCTTGGCGTACGACAGGGACGGGGTGATCTCGACGTGCCGCAGCGCCGGGAACGGGATCGTGACGATCGCGACGTCGCCGTGGAAGGTCTCGGCGGGCCGCTGCGGCGCCGAGGACGACTCGTCGCTACCCCGCTCGCTCACGGTGTCCACGCGCACGCCCCCGCCGGAGGTCGTGATGCGCACGGCCCGCCGGTCCATGCGGATGTTCCCGCGCAGGCCCGGCTCCAGCCGGTACGGCAGCATGCGGCTGCCGCCCGTCATCTCCCAATAGGTGGCCGACGGGTTCACCAGGCTGCGCGTGAGGAAGGTGTGCATGAACGCCAGCGGGAGCCGTGAGGTGAGGTTCTCGATCGTGCCGATGGCGTCGATCGCCGCGTCGCTCAGCCGCGCGTGCTCGGTGAGGAAGCGGTTCATGGAGTAGCCGTCGAACTCGCGCAGGACGCGCGCCCAGCCCTTGATCAGCTCGGGCAGCGGCTTGTCGACGCGCTTGCCGTCGCGGACCACCGAGATGTGGTCGCGGACCGGGTCGAGCGCCTCGTCCAGGATCTGCGCGGTGGTCCTGCGGTCCTTCAGGCCGAACGAGGCGTTGATCCTGCGCGGGTCGGCGGCGTACTCGTCGCGGCGCTGGATGACGCCGTTGACGCGGATCCAGGTGTGGTTGAGCCGCGCCGGCGCCTCGAACCGCCCCTTCACCGGCCCCGACCGCCAGACGTGCCCGTCGCGCGCGGTGTAGACGACGGGCGGGATCGGGCCGCTCGGCCTCGCGCCGGGCCGCACGTCCACGTTGTAGAACGGGCGGCGCGGGAGGCCGAGCTTGTCGATCAGCGCCAGCGTGAGCGGGTGGAAGTCGGGGATGCGCATCGCGCCCGCCTCGGCGTACTGCGCGTGGTCGGCGAACCCGGACGTGAAGGTCTTGATGCGGCCGCCGATGCGGTTGCCGTTGGCCTCGATCACCGTGACCTGGTGGCCCGCCCGCTTGAGCAGCGTGGCGGCCACCAGGCCGGCGATGCCCGCGCCGATGACGAGCACCTTCTTGGGCGAGCGGGCCTTCGGCAGGCCGTGGTCGATGAGCACGCGCAGGTAGCGCAGCTTGAGGTCGGCGTCGTGCTCGTCGACCAGCAGCAGGTCGCGGGCGACGTCCAGGCAGGTGTCCCAGCTCGGGGCCGCCGCCCCGCGCGAGGGCGCCGCGAGGGGGGCCGCCGAGGCGGGGACGGCGTGGGCCGCGCCCGCCACGCCGGCGAGCGAGCCGACGGCGCCGAGCCCGGCCAGCCGGGCGAATCCTCGGCGGTCGATGGTCGTCATAGATGTCCTCCGTGTGAGACGAACACTCAGGGTCGTGATATGACCACGGAAAGTCTCGACATGGACGGGACATCGGTCCTCTCGGCACGCCATGCCAGATGAGCTGGCATTCCAACCGATGAGGAAAGGGGCTTTCCTTTCAGGGGCCTTCGCGGTGATACGGGCGGTCCGTCAGGGCGTGGTGAGCGAACAGGAGTTGGCGAGGTCGCCGGTGGCCGGGCGGGGGAGCGTGGCGTCCCTGGGCGGGGTCTTCCCGCGCGTCGTCCAGCTCTCCATGGCCGTGAACGCCTCGCGGAAGCAGGGCAGGATCGGCCGCAGCAGGCCCGGCTGGGCGTCGTACAGGCTGTCCACGTGGGTGCCGCCCTCGATCCGGTAGTAGCGGTGCAGCGGGTCGCGCCCGTTGGACCGGATCAGCCGGTCGTAGACGTCGGAGTCCTGGCCGATGGGAAGCAGCGTGTCCAGCGTGCCGTGCAGCGTGATGAGGGGACGCCCGATGCGGCCGGTCAGGGAGACCCGCTTCACCGCCTCGCGCACCGCCTTCGGCCGGGAGGCGTAGTCGTAGTCCGCGTCGCAGGCCGGGGTGCCGGGCGCGCAGAACGGGGTGCCCGCCTCGGTCGCGCCGTCGTAGCCGGGGTCGAACTCCTCGCGGTAGACGCGCTGGGTGAAGTCCCAGTACACCTGGTAGTGGTAGTCCCACAGCGGCTCGGACCCGGGCGCGAACCCGGCCGCGATGATCGCGTCGTGCGCGGCTGCGTCGCCGGTGGCCTTGTACTTCGGGTACTCGCGCAGCGTCGCCGGCAGGAAGGTCAGCAGGTTGGGGCCGTTCTCCCGCCAGAGCGTGCCCTCCCAGTCGACGCCGCCGGTGTACAGCTCGGGGTGGTTCTCGAGCTGCCAGCGCACCAGGTAGCCGCCGTTGGAGATCCCCGCCGCGTACGTGCGCGCGGGCGGGCGCCCGTAGCGGCGGGCGACGACGGCCTTGGCGGCGCGGGTGAGCTGCGTGACCCGGTCGTTCCACTCCACGATCGCGTCGCCGGGCTTCACGCCGTCCTTGTAGAAGTCCACGCCGGTGTTGCCCTTGTCGGTGGCCGCGAACGCGTACCCCTTGGCCAGTACCCAGTCGGAGATGGCGAAGTCGTTGGCGTACTGGCGGCGCGAGCCCGGCGTCCCGGTGACCACCAGGCCGCCGTTCCAGTGCTCGGGCAGGCGGATCACGAACTGGCTGTCGTGGTTCCAGCCGTGGTCGGTGTTGGACGTCGAGGTGTCGGGGAAGTAGCCGTCGATCTGGATGCCGGGCACGCCGCTGGGGTTCTTCGCTCCCGCAGGGTGCAGGCCCGCCCACTCGGAGGCGATCGAGTGCCCGGAGGCGACCGTGGCCGCGGTCGTCAGGTCGTCCAGGCACGCGGAGATCTGCTTCTCGGCGCCGGGGACCGTGACCCGGCCGGCTCCGGGGCAGGACGCGGGGGCGGCGAGGGCCGCGGGGACGGGCCCGGCGAGGGACGCGGCCACTGTGACGGCCACTGTGACCGCCATGGTGGAGGCGGCCGCCGTCAGGCCGAGGGTCCGGCCCCGGGCACGGCGTCGTATCGATCGCATCATGAACTCCTCACAGGGGCGCGATCAGCGGATCCTGGTCATGGTGGACCTCCGGTGTAAGCCCGGCCACGTCCCCGGGCGCCATATTCGGCGGCCACGTTATGTCAGGAGCCACCATGAGCCGGGGAGTGCCGGGCCTACCGGCCGCCATGCCGGCGCCTGGATCGTCCGCCTTGGTGTCGCCGCCGCCACGATTTCCTTACGTGGCCCGTCCACATGCCCACCGGCCGGGGACGTGGGACCGCCCGTGACCTGCGCCCGATGTGGCGGCGATCCATCGGATCCGCGGGGAATGTGTGATCGGCCCACATGGAACGGCCCCCCCGGCTGACCTAGTGTTCCGCGTCACAACGTCCGTTAACGCCACGGTGACTTGGACGAAACCGGGACGGATGAGACGACGAGGAGGCCACATGGAGGGCGCCGTCCTGCGAGCCCAGGGACTGGCCAAGGAGTTCCGCGGCTTCCGTGCCGTCGACGGCGTGGACCTGGACGTCGCGGAGGGCAGCGTTCACGCGCTGGTCGGGCCCAACGGGGCCGGGAAGACCACGCTGTTCAACCTGCTCACCGGCTTCCTGAAGCCGAGCGCGGGCAGCATCCGGCTCGGCGAGCACGACCTGACCGGCAGGCGTCCCGAGCACGTCGCCCGGCTCGGGGTCGCCCGATCGTTCCAGATCACCAGCCTGTTCCCGCAGATGACGCCGCGCGAGCACGTCGAGCTGGCCCTGGCGAGCCCCACCGGCCTGACCTGGCGGTTCTGGCGCTCCCAGCGCACGCTGGACCGGCACGCCGCCCGGGCGATGGAGCTGCTCGACCAGGTCGGCCTGGCCGCGCACGCCGCGACCCCGGCCGGCACCCTCGCCTACGGCCACAAACGGGCCCTGGAACTGGCGCTCGCCCTCGCCCTCGACCCGCGCGTCCTGCTGCTGGACGAGCCGACCGCCGGCATGGGCGTCGAGGACGTCGAGCGCACGGTCGAGCTGGTCAGGAAGGTGCGCGCCGGCCGCACCGTCGTGATGGTCGAGCACAACATGACCGTCGTCGCCAGCCTCGCCGACCGCGTCACCGTCCTGCAGAGCGGGCGCGTGCTCGCCGAGGGCCCCTACGCCGAGATCCGCCACGACCCCCGGGTCATCTCCGCCTACCTGGGAGACGCCGATGCCGTCCACTGAACCGGATCCGATCCTGCGCGTCGCGGGCCTGTCCGCCTGGTACGGCGAGGCGCGGGTGCTGCGTGAGGTGTCCCTGGAGGTGGGACGCGGGGAGATCGTCACGCTCGTCGGCCGCAACGGCGCGGGCAAGACGACGCTGCTGCGCTGCCTGATGGGCCTGCACGCCCGCCAGGAGGGCACCATCACCCTGTCCGGCGCCGACATCACCCGGCTGCCCGCGCATCGCCGCGCCCGCCAGGGCCTCGGGTACGTCCCCGACGACCGGGGCATCTACTCCACGCTCACCGTCGAGGAGAACCTGACGCTGCCGCCCGTCGCGGGCCCCGACCCGTGGCCGCTGACCAAGGTGTACGAGACCTTCCCCCGGCTGGCCGAGCGGCGCGGCTTCCCGGGCACCAAGCTGTCCGGCGGCGAGCAGCAGATGCTCGCCCTGGCCCGCGTGCTGCGGATGGGCGCGCGGCTGCTGCTGTGCGACGAGCCCACCGAGGGGTTGTCGCCGCTGATCGTCCAGCAGATCGGCGGGATCCTGCGCGAGGTCAAGCGCCAGGGCACCACCGTGCTGCTGATCGAGCAGAACGTCCACTTCGCCGCGACCGTCGCGGACCGGCACTACCTGCTGGCGGAGGGCCGGATCGTCGAGTCGCTGGACAACGACGAGATGCGCGCCCGCGAGCACGAACTCCTCGACTACCTCGGCATCTGACTCCCCCCAACATCAAGGAGATACGACATGAAAGCTCTGGGCCGGGCGGCCGTCGCCGTGGTGGCGGCGGGAGCCACGATCGCCGGCTGCGCGGGAGGACCCGGTGGCGGGGGCGCCGGGGACAAGGTCAGCGACGGCAAGGTCGTGCTGGCGGTGCTGAACGACCAGTCGGCCGTGTACGCCGACCTGTCGGGCAAGAGCAGCGTCGAGGCCGTGAACATGGCCGTCGCCGACTATAAGGCGAAATATGGTGACAAAGCGGTCGCTAAGGACGTCGAGGTGCTGTCCGCCGACCACCAGAACAAGCCCGAGGTCGCCAACTCCAAGGCGCAGGAACTGTACGACCGGCAGAAGGCCGACCTGATCCTCGACGTGCCGTCCTCGGCCGCCGCGCTCGCCGTCGCGGGCGTGGCCAAGGCCAAGAAGCGGCTGTTCATGGACATCGGCGCCGCGACGACCGCGCTCACCGGCGCCCAGTGCAACAAGTACACCTTCCACTACGGCTACAACACGTACATGCTGGCCCACGGCACCGGCGACACGGTGACCAAGGACGGCGCGAAGAACTGGTACATCGTCTACCCGGACTACGCGTTCGGGCAGGACATGCAGAAGAACTTCACCGCGGCGGTGACCGGCGCGGGCGGCAAGGTCATCCAGAGCGACCCGGCGCCGTTCCCCAACGACAACTTCTCGACCTTCCTGCTCAAGGCCCCGGGCCTCGACCCCAAGCCCGAGGTGCTCGGCACCATGCAGGCCGGCGGGGACCTGGTCAACCTGGTGAAGCAGTACAACGAGTACAAGCTTCGCGACAAGGGCATCGGCCTGGCCGTCGGGCTCATGTTCATCACCGACATCCACTCGCTCGGCGCAGACGCGCTGGCCGGCACCAAGTTCACCGACGCCTGGTACTGGAACGCCTCCCCGGAGAACCGCGCCTGGGCCGACAAGTTCCAGGCCAAGGCCGGCAAGCGGCCGTCCTTCCCCAACGCCGCCAACTACTCGGCCGCCACGCAGTACCTGGAGGCCGTGCAGCGGGCGGGCACCGACGACCCGGACGCCATCATCAAGCAGCTCGAAGGCCACAGCTTCGAGGACCCCTTCGCGCACAACGCCACGATCCGCGCGCAGGACCACCTGCTGCTTCACGACGTGTACCTGGCTCAGGTGAAGCCCGCGAGCGAGGTCACCGAGCCGTGGGACTACGAGAAGGTCCTCAAGACCATCCCCGCCGCCGAGGCCTTCCAGCCGACCCCGGACCCCGCCTGCAAGCTCTGACCCCTTTCCTGGCCCGCGCTCACGACCACCGTCCCGAGCGCGGGCCGGTCCCGGGGACCGAGGTCGGCGACCTCGGTCCCGCGTCCCCCTCCGTCCCGTCCGCACGCCGTCCCGCCTCCCCGACGGGAGGCGCGCCCCCCGTCCGTCCCCCTTGGAGGTCACCGTGCTGCAGCAGGCGTTCAACGGCCTGGTCGGCGGCGCCTTCTACGCCCTGCTCGCCCTCGGCCTCGCCGTCATCTTCGGCATGCTGGGCGTCGTCAACTTCGCCCACGGTGCCTTCTACATGCTCGGCGCGTTCGGCTCCTACGTGCTGCTCGACTCCTTCGGCGTGAACTTCTGGGTCGCGTTGGTCGCGGTCCCGGTCGTGCTGGGCCTCACGGGCGTCGCGCTGGAGCGGCTGTTCATCCGCAGGCTCGCCCCGCTGGACCCGCTCTACAACTTCCTGTTCACCTTCGGCCTCGCGCTGATCCTGCAGGACCTGGTCAAACGCGAGTACGGCGTGCAGTCCCAGCCCTACCCGCGCCCCGCGCTGCTCGACGGCACCGTCGACCTCGGCCTGTTCGGCTACCCCGCCTACCAGGTATTCGTGCTCGTGCTGTCGGTCGTCGTCTGCGCGGCCGTCTGGCTGGTGCTCACCCGCACCCGCCTCGGCATGATCGTCCGGGCGGCCACCGAGCGGCCCGAGCTGACCCGGGCACTCGGCATCGACGTCGGCCGCTGGGTCACCCCGGTGTTCGGCTTCGGCATCGCGCTCGCCGGGCTCGCGGGCGTGCTCGCCGCGCCCATGCGCGCGGTCAACCCGCTGATGGGCGCCGACCTGATCATCACGGTGTTCGCGGTCGTCGTGATCGGCGGGCTCGGCTCGATCTTCGGCTCGGTGGCGGCCGGCTTCGCCATCGGGCTCGTCTCGGCGCTCGGCAACCTGTATGTGCCGGCGCTGTCGCAGACGCTGGTGTTCATCCTGATGGCCGTCGTGCTGCTCTGGCGCCCGGCCGGCCTGTTCGGACGCGAGGAGTCGCTGTCGTGATCCTTTCCCGGCTCGCCGAGCGGCCGATCCTGCTGGTCGCCGGCCTGCTCCTCGCCCTCGTCCTGCCCTGGATGATCTATCCGCCGGTCGCCATGGACATCGCCTGCTGGGCGCTGTTCGCCTGCGCGCTCGACCTGCTGCTCGGCTTCACCGGGCTGCTGTCGTTCGGCCACGCCGCGTTCTGGGGCGGCGGCGCGTACGTCGCCGGCCTCGTCGCCGTCCACAGCGGGCTGCCCTTCCCCGTGGCCGTGCTCGCCGGCGCGGCGTTCGCGGCCGTGCTCGCCGTGCCCATCGGCTACCTGTCGGTGCGGCTGCGCGGCATCTACTTCGCGATGGTCACCTTGGCCTTCGCGCAGATGGTGTACTTCCTCGTCAACCAGTGGCGGGACCTGACCGGCGGCGAGAACGGCCTTCAGGGCGTCCCGCGCGAGCTGTTCGGCCTGGACCTGTCCGACTCGTTCGTCTACTACTACGTGGCGCTGCCGCTGGTGCTCGCCGGGTTCGTGGCCGTGTGGCGGATCGTCCGCTCGCCGTTCGGACGGGTGCTCGTGTCGATCCGCGACAACACGGCGCGGGCGCAGGCGCTCGGCTACCCGGTCGACCGCTACAAGCTGCTGGCGTTCGTGCTGTCGGCGTGCCTGTCGGGGCTCGCGGGCGGGCTGTTCGCCATCGGCCACGGGTTCGCCTCGCTGGAGAGCGTCTACTGGACGACCTCCGGGCAGGCCGTGATGATGGTCGTCCTCGGCGGCATCGGCACGCTGTGGGGCGGCGTCCTCGGGGCCGCGCTGGTCGTCGAACTCAACGACTACCTGGTCACGGCCGGGTTCGAGGGCATCGGCATCGTCACCGGCACCATCTTCGTGATCATCGTGCTCGTCTTCCGCCGGGGCATCTGGGGGACCGCCCGCCACCTGCTGGAGACGCGGTCCGGCGGGCGCGGCGCCGCCCCGGGGAACCGGCCTCCCGGCGGCGCGCCGGACGGTTCGCCCGCCCCGACCGAGGGTGTCGGCTCGCCCGTCTAGCCCTTTCCGTCTGTGAGTCCGTGCTGCTAGGAGTAATGCTGTGGTTTCAACGAGCGTGACCGCCGGGAACGCCGCCGTGGTGGATCTGACCGGCCGGCGCGCCTTGGTGACGGGCGGCGCGAGCGGCATCGGCCGGGCCTGCGCCCGGCGGCTGGCGCTCGCGGGGGCCCAGGTCGTGATCCTGGACGTGCGGGAGGGCCCGGCCCGCGAGGCGGCGGGGGAGATCGGCGGGACGGCCGTCGCCGCCGACCTGACCGACATGGACGCGGTCGAGGCGCTCGACTTCGGCGGCGTCGACATCCTGGTCAACAACGCCGGGTTCCAGCACGTCGCCCCGATCGTCGAGTTCCCCCCCGACGTCTTCGCCGCGATAATGAAGATCATGGTCGAGGCGCCGTTCCGGCTGGCACGGCGGGCACTGCCCGGCATGTACGAGCGGGGCTGGGGACGCGTGATCAACATCTCGTCGGTGCACGGGCTGCGCGCCTCGCCGTACAAGGTCGCCTACGTCACCGCCAAGCACGCGCTGGAGGGGCTGTCCAAGGTGATCGCGCTGGAGGGGGCCGAGCACGGCGTCACCTCCAACTGCGTGAACCCCGCCTATGTGCGCACGCCGCTGGTCGAGGAGCAGATCGCCGACCAGGCCCGCGTGCACGACATGGACCCGGACGAGGTCGTCGAGCGGATCATGCTCGCCCCGGCGGCGATCCGGCGGCTGATCGAGCCGGACGAGGTCGCCGAGACCGTCGCCTACCTCTGCTCGCCCCAGGCCTCGATGATCACCGGCGCCTCCTTCGCCATCGACGGCGGCTGGACGTCACACTGAGGCCGGTGGCCGGCGTATCGGGGGAACACATGCCGATCAAGGGGACAATGAACCCCATGAGCTGCACCGTCTTTCTCGAACTCCTCGCCCGGGAGGCCCCTCCCGTCGAGTTCGAGGCCCCCTTGGTCGAGGCGCGCGCCTCCGGTGCCGCCCCCGAGGTCCTCGCCGAACTGGAGCGCGCCAAACTCGCCGCCCTGCGCGTCCGCGCCCTGCTGGAACGCCGAGCCCGCCGCGAGGCCGAGCTGTCGGCCCTGTTCGACACCGCCGGCGACCTCGCCGGCCTGCGCGACGTCGGCGCCGTGCTCGAAGCCATCGTCCGGCGCGCCCGGCGGCTGCTCCAGGCCGACATCTCGTACATGACCCTGCACGACCCCGACCACGGCGACACCTACATGCGCGTCACCGACGGCTCGGTCTCGGCCGCGTTCCGCGCGCTGCGGCTCCCCATGGGCGCCGGGCTCGGCGGCCTGGTCGCCCAGACCGGCACCCCGTACGCCAGCCCCGACTACTTCGCCGACGAGCGGTTCCGGCACCGCGACCACATCGACCTCGCCGTCCGCGAGGAGGCGCTGGTCGCCATCCTCGGCGTGCCCATGCGGCTCGGCACGCAGATCATCGGCGTGCTGTTCGCCGCCAACCGCAGCGCCCGCCCCTTCGCCCAGGAGGAGGTGACGCTGCTCGCCTCCCTGGCCGCCCACGCCGCCATCGCCCTCGACAACGCCCGCCTGCTGGAGGAGACCCGCACCGCCCTCGCCGAACTCGGCGCCGCCAACCAGCTCGTCCAGGCGCGCAGCGTCGCCGTCGAACGGGCCGCGCAGGCTCACGACCGCATGACCGGCCTGGTCGTGCGCGGGGGAGGGGTTGAGGACGTCGCCGCCGTCGTCACCGACATCCTCGGCGGCGCGCTCATCGTCCTGGACGCCGACGGGCGCCGCCTGGCCGCCGTCGGAACGGTCGGCGACCTGGACGAGGCGGGCGTCGCCGGCGCCGCCGCCGCCTCGCGCGGCCTCGGCAGGAGCGTCCGCAGCGGCGACCTGTGGGTCACCTCCATCGCCTCCGGCGCCGAGATCCTCGGCACGCTCGTCCTGCGCACCCCCGAAGAGGTGTCCGCCATGGACCAGCGCATCCTCGAACGGGCCGCGCTGGTCACCGCCCTGCTCCTGCTGTTCCGCCGCACCGCCGCCGCGGCCGAGGGCCGGGTGCGCGGCGAACTGCTGGACGACCTGCTCACCGGCCGCGCCGTGCACTCCGACGCCCTGCACGAGCGGGCCCGGCTGCTCGGCGTGGACCTGCACGCGCCGCACGTCCTGGTCGTCGCCCGGCACCGGGCCGAGGACTCCTCCTCCAGCCGCCGCACCGCCTTCTGGGCGTCCTCCGACGCCGCCTCCCGGCACGGGCTCGTGGCCGCCCGGGGCGAGGAGACCGTGTTCCTGCTGCCCGGCCTCGCGCCCGGCCCGGCCGCGCAGCGCGTCGCCAAGGAACTCGGCGCGTCCCTCGGGACGCCCGTCACCGCCGGCGCCGCCGGGCCCGTCCAGGGACCCGCCGCCATCGCCGGCGCCTACCACGAGGCGCGGCGCTGCGCCGACGCCCTGCTGGCCCTCGGCCGCGCCGGGGACGGGGCGAGCAGCGAGGAACTCGGCTTCGTCGGCCTGCTCATCGGCCGCGACCGCGACGTCGGCGGCTTCCTGGAGTCCGTCCTCGGCCCCGTCCTCGCCTACGACCGGCGCCGCGGCACGTCCCTGATCCAGACCCTGGAGACCTACTTCGGCACTGGCGCCAGCCTGTCCCGCACCGCCGAACGCCTCCACATCCACGTCAACACCGTCACCCAACGCCTGGACCGCATAGCCCGCCTGCTGGGCGACGACTGGCAGTCCCCCGACCGAGTCCTCGAACTCCAGCTGGCCCTCCGCCTCAACCGCCTGGGCCCCCTGACCAACGGCTGATCGACTCTCCTTGCATGACCTTCGCTCAAAGGTCTTCGCTCCGCTCAGGGCTGTATTCCCCAGGGGGCTCCGCCCCCCTCGCCCCCAAACGGGTACGGCAATCGGAGATCGTGATCTGCGGCTGATGAGCTTCCAGCGCGTAAAAGGGGATGAACCTCTCCGGGTTCGGTGCGACTCTGGGCTCGTGAGCGAGACGCAGACCGTGGTCCTGGTCGAGGGAGCAAGCGACAAGTCGGCCATAGAAGCGTTGGCCGAGCGCCGTGGCCGGAACCTGGCGGCCGAAGGCATCTGCCTCGTGGCGATGGGCGGTGCCACGAACATCGGGACGTATATCGGCAGGTTCGGCCCTTCGGGTCGCAATCTCCGACTGGCCGGTCTGTGCGACGCCGGGGAGGAAGGCGCCTTCCGGAGGGGGCTGGAGCGCGCCGGCCTTGGATCCGAACTCCGCCGGAGCGATCTGGAGGCGCTCGGATTCTTCGTGTGCGTGGCTGACCTGGAAGACGAACTGATCCGCGCCCTCGGCACCGCCACGGTTGAGCGCGTAGTCGATGCCGAGGGCGATCTCGGCTCGTTTCGCACGCTGCAGAAGCAACGCGCATGGCGCGGGGGCACCCCTCACGACCAGTTGCGCCGGTTCATGGGATCAGGCAGTGGCCGCAAGATCCGCTACGCCGGCCCGCTCGTCGCGGCACTCGATCTCGACCACGTGCCGCGACCGCTGGACATGCTGCTGGCCCACCTCTCAGGTAGTCGGCGATGATGATTACGGAAAGTCGCCACCCGCCAAGATCACGATCTACGGCTGATGTGCTAGGTGCGATTCGTTGTCCCCGGATTTCACCGAATAGAGTTGTCCGTGGCATTCACGGCATCGCTGATCGTCTCGTATTCGGCGGCTGATGAGAGGTCTCGTGGAGTCTCGACCCGATACGCGCCGCTCGGCAGTGGCGTGACCCAGATTTCATCCAGCGATCTCGACAAGGGGTCATGGGCGAGACGCAGCCGTCCATGGCTCACATACGGAAAGCGTGTCCGAGGGGATTAGTTCGCTCGGAATCCAGGACGGCTGGCTGATCTACCCCCGGTGGTGTGTCAGGAGGACATATGCGACGTGGCGATGTGTGGTGGGCGGATTTCGGGGAGCGGCGGCCGGTCGTGCTTTTGTCGGGGGACGAGGTTCGCGGCTTTCGGGCGATGCAGATCGTCCCGGCGGCGGGGGTCGACATCACAGGCCTGGGCATCGAAGTGGCGGTGGGGGCCGAGGTCGTGCTGCCGTTCGAGGGCGTACTGCGCATGGCCTTCCCACATCCGGGCTTCACCCCGTGCACGTGGGTGACCATGGTGACCAGGGACGACGTGATCGAGCGCGCGGGTGCCCTGTCCGCGGCGAAGCTCGACGAGATAGAAGACGCTCTCCGCGCGTGCGAAGAGCCGAAGGACTGGACTCCGGCGACGGCCGCGAAGTTCGGCGACATCAAGCAGGCCGTCCGTCGCGGAGCGTTCAAGTAAGTACAACCGTCGCCTAGGACGGAGCCGGTTCTGGGGCCCAGGACGGCGGGCGTGCTGCGGGCAATGGCGACGTCCCAGAAGGGGACAAGGGGCTGCGCTACGAGGCTCGATGCAGGGCCTTGGCGAGTTCTCGTACGGCGGGTACTCGCGGATGGGAAACCACGAGGTCATCGGCGATCTTCCGCATCGTCGGCCGGCCCTGTACCTCGCTGGGTGCCTGCCTGTAGGCGGACAGCAACGCGTCGGCGGTCTGTCTCGGGTCGCCTTGCATCCACCACGCCACCGCCATGTTGGTGTGCAGACTGGCCCGCCGCTCAGGCGTCGGGTACACCTCCTCCCGAAGACCTTTCCCGGCGTGCAGTGCCGCACCGGGGTCCCGTAGAGCGGTATGCAGGGTGATGTGAAAGCTGCGGACGAACGCAGGTGACCTGCGCCCTCGTAGCCCGGCTCGGCGAGGATCGGCCGGGCCGGTGATCAGGCCGGGGTGAGGCGCGAACGCGTCCAGCAGAGCGGGGCAGGTCGCGCTCCCCGGGAGAATCCGGGACGGATTTCGGGGGCCGGCTGGTCCCCCGAGGGAGGACATCGGTGCGCGGGGGGTCGTTTCCGGGAAGCGCCCAAGATCAACTAGATGGAGGTTTCAGGGTCATGTGGGCTGCGCCCTAAATGGTTTGCCCGCCGATGGCGCGCGCTGGGATGCTCGGCCGCACAGGAACGGAGAGGAGACCGCGAAGTGGCCGTCACCGCGTCGAGTAAGCCGTCCGAGTCCGAGCCGGAAGTCCGCACGGCGGCCGGCGTCCTGCGCGGCGGCAGGGAGGCGGGCCTGGCAGTCTTCCGCGGCATCCCGTTCGCCGAGCCGCCGGTCGGCGCCCTCCGGTTCGCCGCGCCGCAGCCGGTGCGTAGCTGGGACGGTGTGCGCCCGGCCGTCGCGTACGGCCCGCCGCCTCCGCAGGCCGGCGTGCTCGGGGTGTCCCAGGACATCGCCGGCGACGACTGGTTGACGATCAACGTCTGGACACCGGAACCGGATCCGGCGGCAGGGCTCCCGGTGATGGTGTGGATCCCTGGCGGCGCTTACGCCATCGGCAACTCCAGCCTCCCGGAATACGACGCCGGGCACCTGGCCGGGAGCGGAGCCGTGGTCGTGACCCTCAACTACCGCCTCGGTATCGAGGGTTTCGCGCAGATCGACGGAGCCCCGGCCAACCGGGGACTGCTCGACCAGGTCGCGGCCTTGCAGTGGGTGCGGGACAACATCCGGGTGTTCGGCGGCGACCCGGACCGGGTCACGGTCTTCGGGCAGTCGGCGGGCGGCGGATCGGTCGCAGCGCTGCTCGCCATGCCGCGCGCCGCCGGGCTCTTCCGTCGGGCGGTCGCGCAGAGCGTGCCGGGGACGTTCTTCTCTATCGAGTTGGCCGCCGACATCGCCGCCGCCTTCGCCGCCGAGCTGGGGGTACGGCCCACGGTGTCCGGCCTGTCGGCGGTGGACCCGGCCCGGCTGCCCGCCGCGGGCGACGCGATCTACGCCAAGACGGTCCAATGGCGGGAGCGCTGGGGGCGGATCACTCACCGGCCGATCCCGTTCGCACCGGTTGTCGACGGTGACGTCCTGCCGGTGACCCCGTGGCAGGCGCTGGCTGACGGCGCCGCCCGGGACGTCGGACTTCTCGTCGGGCACACTCGTGACGAGCACCGGTTGTTCAGCCTGATCGACGGCGTGCTCGGCCAGGTCACGCACGAGCAGACCGAGACCGCTCTGCGCCTGCTCGCCCCCGGCCCGGACGGCGCACGCCGGTACCGGGAGGCATTCCCGGCCGCGGCCGATGAGGAGCTGTACGAACTGGTCAACGCGGACTGGCTGTTCCGCATGCCGAGTCTTCATCTCGCCGACGCGCAGATCACCGGCGGCGGCCAGGCCCACCTCTACGAACTGACCTGGTCCGCCCCGGGATTGGGCGGTGGCCTCGGCGCCTGCCACGGCCTGGACGTGCCGCTCGTCTTCGGCAACCTGAGCAGCGGACAGCCCGCCATGCTGATCGGCGACCCGCCCTCCCCGGCGGCGGAGGAGCTGTCCGCACAGATCCGCAGGGCGTGGACGGCGTTCGCCGCTCACGGCGACCCGGGCTGGCCTGCGTACGACGCCGACCACCGCCTCGCACAGCTCTTCGACACGCCGTCGATGGTCACCGCCTACCCGGAAGAGACCTCGCGGCTGCTGTGGCAGGACCACACCTTCCCGGCGCTCCCGCTGCTCGCGCGGTAGCTACCGGCAGGTGCGAGAGGGTAACTGCTCGGCGGCGTGTCAGGAGGACATATGACGGCGGGTGGCGCGGACGCGTAGGGCGGCCCAGGTGGCTGGGCCGCCCTTCTTGCGTGAGTGGGTCGGTGGGTCAGTGGGAGAAGGCCTGGAATTCGGCGGCGCGGATCTGGCCGGCGAACGGGCTGGCGGTGGCGCAGTCGGTGCTGGAGTTGGGGTCGTCGTCCTGCTCGCCCAGGTACAGCGGGTTACCGGTGCACTGGCTGGACACCGTGCGCAGGATCAGATGGGTGGCGAGGGTCTTCGGGACGTCGAACGACTTGATGATCAGGTCGCCGCCGCGCGGGCGCGGGAGGCTGGTGGCGAAGGCGTCCTTACGGCTGGTGTAGATCTTGTTGTAGTTCGCCGGGTTCGCGCAGTCGGCCCCGGAGGTCGCGTCACACGCCAGAACCTCGAAGGCACGGAGCGCGGAGAACCGGTTCTGCGAACCGGCGTCGGCGGCGTCGTTGATCGCGGGCCGGAGCATGGCGCTGACCTGAACCCTGCGGATCTTGACGGCGTCGGTGCCCGCCAGGTCGACCATGACCGAGCGGCCGGCGACGGGAGCGGTGAGGGACGCCCAGTTCGTGGACTCGGTCTCGTCGATCAGCTTGTCCTGGTTGACCCCGTCGCCGGTCGCGACCGCGCCCGCCGCCGCGGAGGCGTGGTTGCGGGACATCTCCACGGGGAGGTCGGTCGGCCGGTCCTTCTTCACCTTGAACTCGAACCTCTTGTGCCCGAACCCGGGGGCCACCGCGACGAACGAGTACTCGCCGGGCACGATCTCGAAGGTCGCGCCGAGCTCGGTGGCGGGATCGGTGTCCGCCACCGGGACGACACGGCCCTCGTAGTCACCCACGTAGAGGCGGACCGGCGCACCGGCGGCCTCGCCGCGAGGCTGCAGGGTCACCGTGGCGTTGCCGCCGTTCGGGGAGGCGAAGCTGGGCGTGGGGTCCGGGTCGGCGGTGGCGTTGCTGGACGCTCCCGCGCCGAGGCCGTGCTCGGCGAACGCCTTCCACATGATGTCCTGGTTCGCACCGCCGAAGCGGATCCGGTCCGCCGCGAGCATCGCGTCCCTCATGTCCACCATGCTGAGGTTGCCGGCGCTCGTCAGCAGGAAGGCGTCGAAGTGCAACTGGATCCACCGCCGGTTGCCGGGGCACTTCTCGATCGGCTTCTGGCCCTCCGCGCAGGCCCGCTGGTCCTTGGACGAGCCCTTGCCGTACCTGTCGATGAAGGCGTCGCGGACGTCGAACTGGGTCGCCGACCAGATCTCGCCGTCGGCGTGCACCTGCTGGCCGACCAGGTCGTAGGCGATGTCGCTGTAGTTCAGCGGCGACTTCGACATGTCGTAGTTGCGAATGCCCCGCTCGGAGTCGCCGGTGACGTAGCCGCCGGTCACGTACGGGGTGTCGCCACGCGGCCGGTAGCCGTTCTCGAACAGGTACTCCATGGAGAACAGGTCGGAGATGCTCTCACCCATCGCGCCGGCCTGGGCCCCGCTGAGCCCGGCGTTCGGCCCGGCGACCATGCGGTTGGAGATGGCGTGGGTGTACTCGTGCCCGATGACCGACATGTCGTAGTCACCGTCGACGCACGGCGGGTAGAACGCGCCGGCCTGCGGCTGCCACAGGTACATGTTGGTGATCGGGGCGATGCCGTCCGCCGGGGTGATCTGGTTGGCATTGTTCCGGATCGACAGGACCCGGGCGCCCGCCTGGGCGTTGCCTCGCTCCGGGTCGCCGCCGAGCCCGCCACGGTCACCGTTGCTCACCTGCATGTTCCAGGCCTTCTCGGTGAAGCCGAGACGGTACGACCAGTCGTGCATGCGGTTGTGCATCGCGTGCAGGTTGGAGATGGCCGCCTCGAGGTCGGCCTCGCCGGGCGCGTCGAACGCGGCCGGGTCGCACTTGGCCTTGAACCACTGGTTCTGCCACGGGAAGTCGTACTTCCGGCTCGGGGTGACCACGTTGCTGCGCGTGCCGACCGAGTTGGAGGAACCGCTGGCGCGGTTCTCGAACGTGCGCGCCGCGTTGCCGAGGCTGGTGTTCGTCGGCGTGTTCGTGTCGTGATCGACGTCCCAGGCCCTTCCGGTGGCCGCGTCGCCGGCGACGAGATCGCACCGCCACCCGGGGGTGGCGCACCAGGTCTCGCGGGTGTCCCTGGAGGAGTAGTCCGCGGGGGGATTGGCCGGGAACGCCGACCACGCCGGGGTGTCCGGGTCGAAGTGGTCGACCAGGTTCTCCCGGACCAGGACCTCGCCGCTGACGGCGTCGACGTAGGTGGTGTAGGCCGCGGGCTCGTCCTCGTGCCCCTGCTCGATCAGCGTGACCTGGAAGGCGCGATGCACGCCGTCGGCCGCGGGGACCGCCACCTCCTCCACCCGCTTCGTCGAGGCGGCGGCGAGGTCGATCTCGCCGTCGCGGGCGGCGATCTCCAACGCCCGCTGCTCGGTGATGGCTGCGGCCGGAGGTGCCTCCGTGGCCCGTGACAGCGTCGAGGAGGCGTACACGACCTTGCCCTGGCTCACGCCGATCGACACCAGGCCGTCGTAGCCGGAGGGCAGGCCGCCGAACGTCTGGCGCAGGAGCACCGCGTGCCCCGTGCCGATCGGGTTGACCGCGACCGTCTCCAGCGCGTCGACGGCTTCCGCTTCCAGGCCGAAGAGGCCCGTGTTGGCCTTCAGGTAGTCGCGGGCGGCCTGGGCGGGATCGGCGGCGAGCCCTTCGGCGAGCGGCTCTGCCGAGGTGACGATAGCGGGGGTGCCGAGGTTGTTCCACCGGACGGTGGCCTTGGTGGACTTCCTGGCCGAGAGCGGGGGCGCCACCCGGCCGGTCCTGTTGTCCTTATCCGGTTTGCCGTGGTCATCGCCGTGGACCACGGAGACCTTCCGCTGTTCATGGCGCTGGTCACTGCGCTCTTCGCCCTGCGCGGCCCCGGCGAGGGAAAGGGCGAGCGAGGCTGCGGCGGCTGTGACGATGATGGTGCGTAACGGGGGGAGAGACGACACACTTGCCTCCTGAAATGGGGACGACGCCGCCGTTGGCTACGTCCCATCTGCTGCGACAGTGGTAACACTCCATGGAAATCCTGACAAGATCTTGCAAACTGTGAAAAATGGCCATATATGGGACCGGGTGGTCACAGACAGGCGGAGGCCGAGCCCCGGCACGCTCACCTATCCGGGGCCGGAAGCCAGCGTGCGGATGGCGAGGAGGGCTCCGATCGTGAGCCCGCGTGGGGCACTTTCGACGTACACGCTGTGCGGAGCTCCGCGCAGCTCGGCGATCGTGAAGGATTCCTGGAGGCCGACCGCCGACCATGACGCGTAGGGCACGATCTGGAAATCGCGTGAGTCGAGGCGGCTCAAGGAACATATAAATTGAAGGGGACGCCACATGAAGGTTTATATTTTGTGGCATGTTCACCACATGGCCCAGGATGATAGCGGAAACGTTCGACACTTCGAGAGCGACGAATTCTGGGCCTCGGAGGAAGAAGGCGATGATGTCAAACTTCTAGGAGTTTATTCAACTCCTGAGAAGGCTGAGCAAAGGATCGCATCGGCAAGGCTACTCCCTGGATTCAAGGATGAGCCCGACTGCTTCTGGTACGCAGACTACCAGGTAGACGAGGACCAGTGGCGGGAGGGCTATACCACCGTCGATTCCGAGTCAAATATTTAAGCCGTCCCACCGGTGAGGCCTTACGGTCGCCGGGTGCACGAACCGGCCGGGCTTCGCAGAAGATCGCCAGGTTCGGGTCGCGCTCGCGGACCAGGGCCCGAGGATAGGTAGGCGCGGTTCCAACGGGGCTCTGGAACGTTTCGAACTCCCGTGACCGGCACCCGGTAACGAGCACGCGATATGAGGAGGTGCGGGGCGGCTGTACGCCACCCCGCGCCCCCAACGGCCTATGGCCGCGCCTCCGGCACGGCGGGTCAGACCTCGTCGATGGTCATCGCGCCCTCGTTCGGGCGGCGGGACAGGTCGATGCCGAGCTCCTCCGCCGCGCGGAAGACGTCCTCGTCGGTGTCGCGCATCTCGATGGACATGCCGTCGCTGGACAGGACCTCCACGTTGAGGCACAGCGACTGCATTTCCTTGATCAGGACCTTGAAGGACTCAGGGATACCCGGCTCGGGGATGTTCTCGCCCTTGACGATCGCCTCGTAGACCTTCACCCGGCCGAGGACGTCGTCGGACTTGATGGTCAGCAGCTCCTGGAGGGCGTACGCCGCTCCGTAGGCCTCCAGCGCCCACACCTCCATCTCACCGAAGCGCTGGCCACCGAACTGGGCCTTACCGCCGAGCGGCTGCTGGGTGATCATGGAGTAGGGACCGGTCGACCGCGCGTGGACCTTGTCGTCCACCAGGTGGTTGAGCTTCAGGATGTACATGTACCCGACGGAGATCGGGTGCGGGAACGGCTCGCCGGTGCGGCCGTCGAACAGCTTGGCCTTGCCGCTCGGCTGGACCATCCGCTCGCCGTCCCGGTTGGGGACGGTGTTGGAGAAGAGGCCGATGATCTCCTCCTCGCGGGCGCCGTCGAACACCGGGGTGGCGACGTTGGTGCGCGCATCGACCTGGCCGAAGCCCTTGTCGCGCAGCCGCTCGGCCCAGGCCTCCTCGACGCCGGTGATGTCCCACCCGCGGGCGGCGATCCACCCCAGGTGGGTCTCCAGCACCTGGCCGACGTTCATACGGCCCGGCACGCCGAGCGGGTTGAGGATGATGTCCACCGGCGTGCCGTCCTCCAGGAACGGCATGTCCTCCACCGGCAGGATCTTGGAGATGACGCCCTTGTTGCCGTGCCGGCCGGCCAGCTTGTCACCATCGGTGATCTTACGCTTCTGGGCCACGTACACCCGCACCAGCTCGTTCACGCCCGGAGGAAGCTCGTCGCCGTCCTCACGGCTGAACACCCGCACACCGATGACCTTGCCCATCTCACCGTGCGGCACCTTCAGCGAGGTGTCACGCACCTCACGCGCCTTCTCACCGAAGATCGCGCGCAGCAGCCGCTCCTCGGGGGTCAGCTCGGTCTCACCCTTGGGCGTGACCTTGCCCACCAGGATGTCGCCCGGCACGACCTCGGCCCCGATGCGGATGATGCCCCGCTCGTCCAGGTCGGCCAGCACCTCCTCCGACACGTTCGGGATGTCCCGGGTGATCTCCTCCGGCCCCAGCTTGGTGTCGCGCGCGTCGACCTCGTGCTCCTCGATGTGGATCGAGGACAGCATGTCCTCCTGCACGACGCGCTGGGACAGGATGATCGCGTCCTCGTAGTTGTGGCCCTCCCACGGCATGAACGCCACGAGCAGGTTCTTGCCCAGCGCCATCTCGCCGTTGTCGGTGGACGGGCCGTCGGCGATGACCTGGCCGTGTTCGATCCGGTCGCCCTCGTCCACGATGGGCTTCTGGTTGAAGCAGGTGCCCTGGTTGGAGCGCTTGTACTTCGCCACGCGGTAGGTCGTGCGCGTGCCGTCGTCGTTCATCACGGTGACGTAGTCGGCCGAGACCTCCTCGACGACGCCCGCCTTCTCGGCGGTGATCACCTCACCGGCGTCCGTCGCGGCGCGGTACTCCATGCCCGTGCCGACCAGCGGCGCCTCGGCCCGCATCAGCGGCACCGACTGGCGCTGCATGTTCGCGCCCATCAGCGCGCGGTTGGCGTCGTCGTGCTCCAGGAACGGGATCATCGCGGTGGCCACCGACACCATCTGGCGCGGCGACACGTCGATGTAGTCGACCTCCCCGGCCCGGGCCAGCTCGGTCTCGCCGCCCTTGGTGCGGACCAGCACGCGCGACTCCGCGAAGGTGCCGTCGGCGCGCAGCGGCGTGTTGGCCTGCGCGATGACGTGCCTGTCCTCCTCGTCGGCGGTCAGATAGTCGATCTCCTCGGTGACCCGGCCGTCGACGACCTTGCGGTACGGCGTCTGGACGAACCCGAACGAGTTCACCCGCGCGTAGCAGGCGAGGTAGCCGATGAGGCCGATGTTCGGGCCTTCCGGCGTCTCGATCGGGCACATGCGGCCGTAGTGGGACGGGTGCACGTCGCGCACCTCCATGCCGGCGCGCTCACGCGACAGACCGCCGGGGCCGAGCGCGGACATGCGCCGCTTGTGCGTCAGGCTGGCCAGCGGGTTGGTCTGGTCCATGAACGTCGACAGCTGGGAGGTGCCGAAGAACTCCTTGATCGACGCCACGACCGGGCGGATGTTGATCAGGGTCTGCGGCGTGATCGCCTCGACGTCCTGCGTGGTCATCCGCTCGCGGACCACGCGCTCCATGCGGGCGAGACCCAGGCGGACCTGGTTCTGGATCAGCTCGCCCACGCTGCGCATACGCCGGTTGCCGAAGTGGTCGATGTCGTCGACCTCGACGATCACGTCGCCCGGCATGGAATTCTCGCCCGCGTGCAGCCGGACGATGTACTCGATCGCGGTGACGATGTCCTCTTCGGTCAGCGTGCCCTGCTCGATGGCGGCGTCGACGCCGAGCTTCTTGTTGATCTTGTACCGGCCGACCTTGGCGAGGTCGTAACGCTTGGGGTTGAAGTACAGGTTCTCCAGCAGCGCCTGGGCCGACTCCTTCGTCGGGGGCTCGCCCGGGCGCAGCTTGCGGTAGATGTCCAGCAGCGCGTCGTCCTGGCCGGAGGTGTGGTCCTTCTCCAGGGTGGCGCGCATCGACTCGTACCGGCCGAAACGCTCGAGGATCTGATCGCTGGTCCAGCCCAGGGCCTTCAGCAGGACCGTGATGGGCTGCTTGCGCTTGCGGTCGATGCGGACACCGACGCTGTCGCGCTTGTCGATCTCGAACTCCAGCCACGCGCCCCGCGACGGGATCACCTTGCAGCCGTAGAGATCCTTGTCGGAGGTCTTGTCCGGGGTGCGGTCGAAATAGACGCCGGGCGAACGGACCAGCTGCGAGACCACGACTCGCTCGGTGCCGTTGATGACGAAGGTGCCCTTGGAGGTCATGAGCGGGAAGTCGCCCATGAACACCGTCTGGCTCTTGATCTCACCGGTGGTGTTATTGATGAACTCCGCCGTGACGAACATCGGGGCGGAGAAGGTCATGTCCTTGTCTTTGCACTCGTCCACCGAGTACTTGGGCGGCTCGAACCGGTGGTCGCGGAACGACAAGGACATCGTTCCGGAGAAGTCCTCAATGGGACTGATCTCCTC